>NZ_JBPJWR010000004.1:0-643288 GCF_054108085.1 Flintibacter sp. SJQ-8 | reverse complement strand
ACGTGAACGACGTGGCCGTGGTGCTGCTGGGAAAGGGCGCGTAAACAAAAACAGACGAAATGGCCCCGTTTTGGAACATGCTCCAAAATGGGGCCATTTTCTGCCCGAAATATCCGCCTGTATTTTTAGAAGAATAGGCTTTTCAAATTTACTTTCACACGCTATACTGTTAGATAACGAAACAGAGGGGGGAGTGCGCCGTGCAGACGTTCAGCACCAACGAGATCTGTGAGCTGTGCCAGGTCAGCCGCAAGCAGCTGCGCTATTACGAGGAGAAGGGCCTGCTCAGCCAGGTCCCCCGGCACAGCGGCAACAACTATCGCTATTACACCCACGAGCACATCTATGAGATCGTGGCGGCCAAGGCCATGCGGGACATCGACATGCCCCTGGGGGAGATGAAGGACATCATCTATGGCCGGAACGTGGCCAGCATCCAGAATTCCCTTCAGCAGCAGATGGACTCGGCCAAGGAGGCCCTGGAGATCAGCCTGCGCCACTATGAGCAGAGCATGGCCGCCTATGCCAAGCTGGCCGAGGCCCTGTCCTTTTTAAAGCTGCACCACACCCTGGACAAGGAGGGGCTGATGGAGGTGGTGGACTATCCGGGCCAGGACGTGGTGTCATTGCCCTATCGGGCCACCTTTGAGGACGACCTGTGTTTGGACGTGGAGCACCTGCCCAAGATCCAGAACATCGCCCAGCAGGTGAACGCCGTGTCCATCGGCTCATTGCTGTACACCACCGCGGGGCACTTCGACAGCGACGCCTGCTCCTTTGACCACAGGATACACGACTTTAAGATCGCCATCCCCGTGGCGGACCGGCGGCTGCCCTGCGACCATTACGACAGCATCCCTGCATTCCGGGGGGTGTCTACCCTGCACATTGGGGACCCCAAGGACACCCGGCTGTGCGCCTCCTACATGCGGCTGATGGACTGGGCCAAGGGGCAGGGGTATGAGCTGGAAAATTGCTCCCTGGAGGAGTGGCTCATCAGCCCCATGATCACCTATAACAAGGAGCTGTGGGTCATCCGCATTATGATCCCCTTCCGGGGCGAGGGCGGAAAAATGAAAGTTTCATGGGACAAAACTTGAAAAAATAAAGTCGGCCCCTGGGGCTGGGTTTAACAAAACGATGGTGCTGGCAGAAAAGGGGAGGGGACCGGAGAAACCCAAAAACCTGTGTGCAAATCCAACAAGAATGAAAAAAAGAAATTGGGAAAATTGTTTTCTTGACCTATCCGCAGCGGTCAGTTTTATACTGTAGCCAAGGAACCCAAAGAAAGAAAGCCGGGAGGACGGGGAAAAAGCCCGCCTTCCGAACAGTATAAAATGAAGGAGTGGGAACCGTGAAAATCATCAAGCAGCCGGAGAAGAAGACCTATGAGCGGGACGAGAACCTGACCCGTACTGTGATGGACATTCTGGACAACGTCCGGGAGAACGGGGACAAGGCCCTGATCGAGTATGCCGCCAAGTTCGACAAGATGGACATCAAGACCGTCCGGGTGGACCCGGAGCTGGTGAAGGCCGCCTATCACCAGGTGGACGAGGCCACGCTGGAGGCCATCCGCTTCTCCGCCGACCAGATCCGCTTCTTTGCCGAGCAGCAGCGCACCTGTCTGAAGGACCTGGACATCCAGAGCAAGGTCCCCGGCCTGGAGATCGGCCACCGCATGGTACCCATCGAGCGGGTGGGCTGTTATGTCCCCGCCGGGCGGCACCCCCTGCCCAGCTCCGCCCTGATGGGCATCATCACCGCCAAGGTGGCCGGGGTGAAGGAAGTGGCGGCCTGCTCCCCTCCCTTCCACGGCTTTAACATGATCCACCCCGCCGTGCTGGTGGCCATGGACATCGCTGGGGCGGACGAGATCTATTGCATGGGCGGCGCCCAGGCCATCGCGGCCCTGGCCTTTGGCACCGAGACGGTGAAGCCCGTGGACCTGATCGCCGGACCGGGCAACCGCTTTGTGGCCGAGGCCAAGCGCCAGGTGTTCGGCACCGTGGGCATCGACAGCCTGGCCGGACCCAGCGAGGTGCTGGTGCTGGCCGACGAGACGGCCAACCCCACCTATGTGGCCATCGACCTGCTGGGCCAGGCCGAGCACGACCCCAACGCCAAGCCCATCCTGGTCTGCACCAGCGAAAAGGTGATCGACGAGGCCATGGTGGAGCTCCAGCGCCTGCTGCCCACCCTGGAGACCCAGGACGTGGCCGCCCAGGCCTGGAAGGACAACGGGGCCATCTATCTGGCCGACTCTATGGACGAGGCCATCGATATCTCCAACGACATCGCCCCCGAGCACCTGGAGGTCCAGGTGAAGGATGAGCGGGAGGTGGCCAAAAAGCTGCTGCACTATGGCTCTATGTTCGTGGGACACTATGCGCCGGTGGCCTTTGGCGACTTTGTCTCCGGCCCCAACCACACCCTGCCCACCATGCGCACCGCCCGGTATTCCAACGGCGTGTGGGTCGGCACCTTTATCAAGACCCCCTTCCACCAGTTCGTGTCGAAAGAGGGCTGCCACAACCTGGCCAAGCACTGCATGAGATTTGCGGAGGTGGAGGGTCTTCAGGCCCACAGAGATTCTGTGAAGCTGAGATTGGAGGATTGAACAATATGGGCGTGATGAATGGAAAGAACCTGTTTGACGTCTCCGGAAAGGTCGTTCTGGTCACGGGAGCCGGGTCCGGCCTGGGAAAGGGCTATGCCCAGACCTTTGGGGAGGCGGGCTCCACGGTGATCTGCGCGGGCAGAAACATGGAGCGGCTGGGGCAGACGGTCCAGGCCATCCAGGATGGCGGCGGAAAGGCCAGGGCCTATTCCGTGGACGTGACCCAGCTGGACTCCATTCACGCGCTGGTCCAGGCGGTGGTCCGGGACTTTGGCCGCATCGACGTGCTGGTGAACAACGCCGGGTACGAGCAGATCCAGCCCTTTACCGAGGTGACTCCCGAGGCCTATGACCACATCATGGCGGTGAACATGAAGGGCGTGTTCTTCATGGCCCAGGAGGTGGCCAAGGTGATGAAGGAGCACGGCGGCGGCAAGATCATCAACATCGGCTCCTTGGGCAGCTACATCGGTCTGGAGGAGTCCAGCGTGTACTGCTCCACCAAGGGCGGGGTGATCCAGCTGTCCAAGACCATGGCCATCGAGCTGGGGCCCTATCACATCCAGGTGAACTGCCTGGCCCCCGGCTATTTCATCACTCCCATGACCCAGCCCTTCTATGACGACCCCAAGCACCGGGCCTGGATCGAGAGCCGCATCCCCCTCCACGAGTGGGGGACCGACCTGGACCTGGCCGGTCCGGTGCTGTTCCTGGCCTCGGCGGCCAGCGACTATGTCACCGGCGAGACAATTAAGGTAGACGGAGGGTGGCTGGCCAGCTAAGGCCAGCCGCCCCAGACGGGAATGGAGGGACAACATGAAAGCTGCCCGATACTACGGAATTCAGGACGTGCGGTTCGAGACGGTGGAAAAGCCCGCCTGCGGCCCCACCGACGCGCTGATCCAGGTGTCCTACGCGGGGATCTGCGGCTCGGACCTGCACATCTATAACAAAGGGATGTTCATCCAGAACATCCCGGAGACCATGGGCCACGAGTTTGTGGGCGTGATCCGTCAGGTGGGGGACCGGGTGAAGGGCTTTGCCCCCGGCGACGTGGTCATCGCCAACCCCATGGTGCCCTGTATGCATTGCCCCAGCTGCCAGGCGGGCAGCTATAACACCTGCGAGGGCCTGGGCTTTATCGGCGAGGTCCGCCAGGGCTGCTTTGCCGAGTACATCGCCATGGACCAGGAGACCCTGATCAAGGTCCCGCCCCAGGCCGACCAGGAGAAGATCGCCCTGTCCGAGCCCCTGGCGGTGGCCCTGAACATCTGTGACCGGGCCCAGTTCAAGCCGGAGGACCGGGTGGCCCTCATCGGCGTGGGCCCCATCGGCCTGCTGACCATCCTGTCGGCCAAGGCCCTTTACGGCGTGGAGCACATCACCGCCGTGGACGTGTCCGACGTGCGGCTGGGCCTGGCGGAAAAGGTTGGGGCGGACGAGACCTTTAAGGAGCTGCCCGCTGACCTGAAATTTGACAAGGTCATCGATGCCGCCGGGCAGCCCATCACCCTGAACACCGCCATCGCTCACACCCGGGCCAATGGCCACCTGTATGTGGTGAGCATCTTTGAAAAGGAGTTCCACTTCGACATCAACGCCCTGGTGGCCGCCCAGATCACGCTGGTGGGCTGCAACGTCTATACCCGCAAGAATCTGGAGGACGCCGTGGCGGCCATCGCCTCGAATAAAGTGGACGTGGGGCCGCTGATCTCCCGGGTGTTTGACATCGAGGAGTGCGCCCAGGCGTTCCAACTGCTGAACTCCCGGGACAAGAGCGTGGCAAAAGTGTTGTTCAAGCTGAGCTGACGAATTGAACAGGAAGGAGGGTATGTATGCAGATCTTTATGGGCTTTTCCATGGACACCGGCATTTTCATCCTGGCCACCATCATCATCGACCTGATCGCAGCCGGATCGTTCTATCTTGGCAAGTGGAAGCTATGACCGACCTGTAACGACAAAGAGAGGGGGAAATATCTGTGAGTATTGCTGAACTGGAAAGAGCAATCGGTAAAGCCATCCCGATGGAGGTTCCCATCATCCTGATCGCCTATATGGCCCTGATGCTGCTCATCGGTCTGTGGGCGGCCAAGCGGGTAAAGAGTTCCGAGGACTGGTTCGTGGGAGGCCGTGAAATGGGCCCCTGGATCACCGCCCTGGCCCACGGCTCCAGCTCGGTGGGCGGCGGCATGTATATCGCCGGCCCCCAGTATGGCTGGGAAGCGGGCGCGTCCTCCCTGTGGGCCGCCCCCGGCGACGTGTTCGGCCCGCTGCTGAACTTTGGCATCATTGCCCGGCGGATGCGCCGGTATACGGAAAAAACCAAGTCCCTGACCATCCCCGATTTCTTCGGCCACCGGTATTACAGCCGGGGCGTGAAGCTGCTGTCCGTCATCATCATGCTGGTGGCCATGGTCATCAGCCTGATCGTGGAATATCTGGCCATCGGCGTGCTGCTGTCCTGCATCACCGGCTGGAGCTTTGAGATGTCCATGCTGGTGGGCTGCGTGGTGGTGCTGATCTACACCGGCGCAGGCGGCTATCTGGCCGTGGCCTACACCGACTTTGTGCAGTCCATCCTGATGCTCATCGGCCTGGCTGTGCTGATCCCCGTGTGTATCTCCGCCGCCGGCGGCTTCTCCGGCATCACCCAGAGCCTGTATGCCATCAACCCCGGCCTGCCCACCCTGTGGGGCGAGGATTTCTATCTGAAGGGCGCGCCCCTGATGATCGCCGGTATCGCCCTGGTCTATTTCGTGGGCTATATGGGCCAGCCCCACCTGGTCATCAAGACCGTGGCCATCAAGGATGAGAAGTCCATCCGTCTGGTCCCCCTGATCGGCGGCATCTTCGGCTTCTTCCTGTCCTTCGGCGTGTACATTCTCGGTATGGCCGGCCGCGTGATCTTCCCCGACGCCGCTGCCCTGCCCGGCGGCAGCGCGGAGTATATCATGCCCGTGCTGGCCCTGACCAAGCTGTCCCCCATCATGGCCGGTTTCCTGCTGGCCTGTGCCTTCTCCGCCATCATGTCCACCGCCAGCGCTCTGCTGCTGGTCATCGGCTCCGGCGCGGGCAGCGACCTGTATCACGGTTTTATCAACCCCAAGGCCAGCGAGAAGCAGGTCATGCGGGTGACCCAGGTGTCCACCTATGTGCTGGGCCTGATCTCCGCCGTGCTGTGCTTCGCCCCCATCTTCCAGGTGGGCATCTATCAGGTCACCTGGATCGCCTGGTCCGTGCTGTCCCCCGCCTTTATCCCCCTGATCATCGGCGGTCTGTATTGGAAGCGGGGCACCAAAGAGGGCGCTTACGCCTCTCTGATCGTGGGCTCTGTCACCGGCTTTGCCTGGTACTACCTGCTGCAGGAGAGCACCAACATCCACACCTTCTTCGCCGCCATCGTTCTGGCCACCGTGGCCTATGTGGTGGTGAGCCTGCTGACCAAAGAACCCCCCAAGGAGATCGAGGACATGGTGGACTATGCCAAGCGTTTTGAGGACGCCGAGGCCACCAACACCGCCGTGAAGGCCGGGGTGCAGATCTCCCAGGAGAACTTCAGCAAGATCATCCGCGCCAGCAAGGAGGCCGCCCCCGCGGCCTGCTGAGCGGCCATTGGGAGGGAGCCATCATGAAGTCCATTTCTGTCCTGACCGGCGTCCGGTTCCAGCCGGAGCACTTTCTCCAGCACATGAAAAAGTCGAAAAAGTTCTCTTACATCGACTTTTCCTATGTGGACACCCTTTACAGCCCCTGCTGGGTGTTCCAGCTGCGGGTGGCCATCCCGGTGACAAAGTCCGTCAAGCGCTACGCGGGCTATTACGCGGGCTTTGAGGAGTCGACGATGACGCCGGGAAAGCTGTCCCGTCTGCCCGGGTCCCATCCGGTGGAGGTGGCCGAGCAGGCCATCCTGCCCAGCCGCCTGACGGAGGACCAGGCATTGAAACAGGCCTGGGACTATAACAAGCTGTGGGTGGTGCGCAAGTTCAAGTGTCTCTACGCTCCCCCGGAGCTGGAGGACCACAAGACGGAGCTGGTGTATAAGCCCATGTATCTCATGCGGTTTTATAACCGGGACCTGGACGAGGAGAAATATAAGGTGATGGACTCCCTCTCCGGCGATCTGGAGGACCTGGTGCTGGAGTAATGGCGAAAATTGACCGGAGTGAACCGGTCCGTGCAACAAAGTAAGTTCCTCCTTTTGAAGCAAAGGAGCGGATATCAAACAAGCCAAACGCCGTCCGCGCAGTCATGCGCGGACGGCCCAGCCCGTTTTTTACATCTGAACAGCAGGACCCCGGCGGCTTTTGCCGCCGGGGTCCTGCTGTTGAGAAATGACAAAGAAATGAAAAATTACATGTACAGCTGCTCGATCTTGAAGTTGTGGGTGCGCAGATAGAACTTCAGCACGTCCTGCAGGGCGTACACGGGCACGGGACCCACCAGGTCGCAGTCCACAACGCCAACGCCATACTGAGAGGCCTCGCTCTTGATGGTCTCGAACACGCGGTGGATGGGGGTCTTCTCATAGTTGGTCAGGTTCATGGACACCTGAACGATGCCGTCCCGGTCCTCCAGGACCAGGGCGATGGCGCGGACATACTGATAGCCGCCGGTGACGGCGCGGACGGCCTTGACGATCTTCTTGCCGATGTCCAGGTCCTTGGTCTGAAGGTTCACGTTGAAGGCCACCAGGGGGAAGCGCACGCCGGTGACGGTGGCGCCGCTCTTGGCGTTGAAAGAGGAGGGGCCCTCGTCGGGCTTCCAGGCGGGGTCCTTCATCTTCTCCTCCAGACCCTCATACTGACCCTTGCGGATCTTGGGCAGGCTCTTGCGCTCCTCGCTGGTGGCGGCGTCCTCATAGTAATAGACGGGCACGCCCAGCTCGCCCATGAACTTGCCATACTCGCGGCAGATCTCCAGGGCCTCGTCGATGGTGACGTCCTTCACGGGGATGAAGGGGACCACGTCCACGGCGCCGATGCGGGGGTGCGCGCCGGAGTGCTTGGTCATGTCAATCAGCTCCACGGCCTTGGCGGACAGGCGCTTAGAGGCCTCCAGAACGGCACGGGGCTCGCCCTTAAAGGTGAACACGGTGCGGTTGTGGTCGCCGTCAGAGGAGATCTCCATCAGGTCGATGGGGTCGCCGGCCAGCATGGCGTCGCGGACCTGGTCGATCAGACCCTGGTCTCTGCCCTCGCTGAAATTCACTTCTGCCATTAAACACTTCATGATGATCGACTCCTATTCTATGATAAAAATTTAAAAGGAACAACATTGTCGCGGGGCCTGCGGCCCCAGGGGGGAGGGGAAAGGCTTAGTAGCAGATGGCCTGAAGCAGCAGCTCCAGCATGGCCTCCTTCAGGCTGGCGATGGTCTCTTCCTTCTTGATGAGACCCAGGTTGGCGTTGATGTTCAGCACGCAGTCCTTCACGCCGCCCTGAGCCAGATACAGGGCGCTGGTCAGGTCAGACAGGCAGGCGGGGTTGGAGTTGCCCCGCAGCTGAACGCCCAGCTCGTACACACGGGCGTTCAGACGGCCGTTCTCCAGGGGGACCTCGGCGGCCCGGGTGGCGGCGGCCTCCACGGCGGCGCGGCGGGCGGCCTTCTCCTCGTCGGTGCCCTTGGGCAGCTTAAAGGCGTCCACAATCATGCAATAGGCCTCGGTGTCGTGGACACAGCCCTCCTGAAGCTGCTGGTTCAGCTGCTCCAGCTCGTTGATGATGGCGTCATACTGCTCCTCGGTGAAGTTGACGGGCTTCTTCTTGGACAGCTTGGCCACCATGGAGAGCATACCGGCGGCCATAGCGCCGGACAGGGCGGAGGCGCAGCCGCCGCCAACGGTGGTGTCGTCGGAATCGGTGATCTTGTCCAGAACTTCGTAAACCTTGGAATTCATTGGAATTATCCCCTTTCATATCATGCTGACTTGGATATGCGCTGGATAAACGAAAAAGGCACGAAAAAAGCTCTACAGGTCCGCGGACAGGGACAACAACGACCCGACCCCCTGGCCGGAGCCAGAGAGAAAAGAAAGTTGTTCAACTGTCGCGTACTTGTAAAGCTACATTCAGTGCCTTATGGTCAAACCATATCAGATTTTGGAGGGATTTTCAAGTGAGTCAGTGGCAGAAATTTTTTATTTAAGAATTTTGCACAATTACTTTCTTTTTTAAAGAAGCGCTTTAGTTGGAAGAAGAAATAGGGACGAGGGGACGGAATCCTTCCGTCACGGCTTCGCCGTGCCACCTCCCTTTCACAAGGGAGGCTGATGTTCTGCACCGTTAGGCCCCCTTGTCAAAGGGGGCTGGCATCGCCGCAAGGCGATGACTGGAGGATTCCGTCGAAAATGCATTCGCCGTCGGCGGGCGGACCTCCGTGTCCGCCCGCGATGACCACCGCACCTAACGATACCCACCCTCATCCGGCCCTTCGGGGCACCTTCCCCCAGGGGAAGGCAACAGTTCACCCCGCGTTTTCGTGGGCCTGGAGCTGGTCGCCCACTTGGCTGACCAGGATGATGGAGGCGGGGTTGCCGCCCTTTTGGCTGCTCTGCTTGGCCAGCTCATAGCGGCGCTTGGCCTCGTCCCAGTCGCCCTTTTTCATGGCCAGCAGGGCGGCATAGGACTGGGCCCGGGAGCGGCCCCACATGGCGCCCAGGGTCTCGAAGCAGCGGTTGGCCTTGTCGATGTGCTCCTGGGCCTCGTCCAGCAGGCCCAGCTGGAGCAGGGCATACCCGGCGTTGGCCTGGAAGACGGCCACGCCGCTGACCATCTCGTTGTCGCAGCACTGGATGGCCTTCTGGTAATACTCCAGGGCCTCCTTCCACAGCTTGCGGGCCTGGCGGCTCTCGCCCAGATAGTTATAGCAGGCGGCCAGCCCCATGCGATAGTCAGAGTTGGTCTTGCACAGGGCCTCCATCCGCCGGATGACCTGCTGGAGCACCGACTCCGCCTGGGCATATTGAGAGCTCTTCATGCAGAACAGCCCCCGCAGGCGCATGACGGTGCAGTTGTCCGCCTCGGAGTATTCGTGCTCTTTCACCAGCTGCTCGCACACCAGCAGATTTTGATAGTACATCTTCAGGTCGTCGATCTGGATGGCGTGGAAGATGAGCTGCAGGTGGTTTTCCAGCTCATATTGCCAGTCGTGGAGCTTTTCCGCCAGGGCGATGCTGGTCTGGATGTTCTTCAGGCCCACCTCGTAGTTGCCGGAGTACAGGTCATAGCGGCCGATCAAAAACTCCAGCTTCATCCGCAGGGGCTCCATCTCACTGGAGTTTTTGCTGAGGGAGCGGATCTGGTCGGCCAGGGACACCAGCTCGTCGGCGGCGGCCAGGCGGGGCAGACTGTGCTCCGACTCGGCGCTGCTGTTGGTCAGGGCGGTGGGATAGATCTCGTGCTGCACGGCGTAGAAGGCTTTGAGATATTCCAGGCGATAGGTATAGGCCTTGCAGATGTCGTTGCACTGCTGGAAGTGGTTGATGAGCATGGGGCACAGGTTGATGTCCCCGGTGCGCAGGAACTTGGCCTCGCAGGCCTCGGCGGCCATGCGGTGGAGCAGGATGCGCTTGTCCTTCAGCAGACTGTTATAGACATAGTCCCGGATCAACTGGTGGGAGAAGCCATAGCCCGTGAAGTTATAGGTGCTCCGCACACAGATGAGCTGTTTGGACAGCAGGGACTCCAGGCTCTTCAGGATCTGGATGGTGCTGTCGGTGGTCAGGGCCTGAAGCTCCTCCATGGTGGCAAAGCGGGGATAGAGGGAGATGTGCTCCAGCAGGGTGCGCTCCTCCGGGGTGAGGTTCATCAGGCGGCTTTGGATCATGCCCGTGGTCTTGGGGGAGAGCTGGTTCCACTCGCCGCCGTGCTCCAGTTCCTTTAAGTATTCAAACAGAAACAGGGCGTTTCCGTCGGTGTTGTGACAGATGCGCTCCAACGCGCCGGGGATGCTCAGTAGCTCGGGCTTGCGCTCCTGGATCAGCTTTTTGATCTCCTGCTCGGTAAAGCGGGAGATGACCACCTCCTGGAGAAGGCCGTTGGCCAGCAGGGGGGCCTTCAGGGCGGTGAGGTTAGAGCTGCTGTCGCTGCGGCTGGTGAGCACGGCCATCACCTTTTGCTGCCGGGACCAGAACAGCAGATTGCTCAGCAGGCGGCGGCTGGCGGCGTCCATCCACTGGATGTCGTCGATGAAGAGGATCACTTTCTTCTCCGGCAGGGCGTCGGACAGGGTCTGGAAGATGTTTTCCACAAAAAGCTCGTACTGTGTGGAAAACACGGACACGTCCACCTGCTGGTGGGAGTAGAAATCGGGGGCGGGGGTATAGGGGATGCGGTGCTCCTTGCACAGCTTCTCCGCCTGGGAGAGGACGTCGTTCCAGGGCTTGAGATACAGCTCCTCCTCGGTCTGCACGCACTGATAATAGATGGGGATGAACAGCTCGCTGTCCAGGGAGGACTGAAGGTGGCTCATGATGGCGCTCTTGCCGATGCCGGCCTCGCCGCTGAGGAGGATGGAGCTGGAGCCCTTGCCCTGGCGGAACCGCTGGATACTGGACAGCAGCAGCAGCATCTCCTGCTCCCGGCCAAAGAAGTATTCCGCCGGTTTCTGGCCGCTGGGCTTGGGGGCGCCGCAGCGGCGCAGCTGGGCCGCCTCGGCCATGATCTCCTCGGTGCGCTCCTCGGGCCCCACCTCTAATTCACTGGCCAGGGCCTTGCGCAGCTTTTGATAGGTGCGCTCGGCCTCGACCACGCCGCCCAGGCGGAGCATCCCGCTGAGCAGGGTCTGGAACAGCTCCTCCTCCAGGATGCTCTTGCCCAGCAGGGCCACGGCGCAGTCCTCCATGGCGGCCAGGTCATCCCCCTGGCTGACGGCGTTCACCCGGCTGTTGGCGGCCTTGCGATATTGCCGCAGCAGGTCCTCTCGGATGCCGGTGGCCCAATTTTCAAACTCGATACAATTCTTAATGTAGAAATAGCCCAAAAAGTCGCCGGTGTAGCGCTGGAAGATGTTCTCCTCCGTCACCTGGTCAAAGTCGATAGAGGCGATGCACTCCTTCTTTAAGGTGATGCGGTTGTTCCCCTCGGCGCTGATGAGCTCCTCGCCGAAGAGCTTTTTTAAATGATAGAGGGCGTCCCGCAGATTTTTGCGGGCAGACCCCTCGGTGCAGTCGGCCCAGAAGATGCCGATGGCCTCGTCCCGGGAGACGACGCCCTTGATACACAGATAATAAAACAGTCCTTCTACCTTGCGATAAGGGAAGATGACCTCGGTATGGTCCAGCAAAACCCGGGGGTTGCCTAACAGAAATACCTGGACTTCCATAAGATCGGTAGCCTCCTGTCCTAGATTTTCAGTGTGTTCTATTTTACCAGCATTTTTTGCTTTGTCCAGAGGGATTCAATGATTTATCACGTGAAAATAAAATTTACATGATTTGGATAAAAATAGGGTTTTTGACCGGAAGAGGCGGGGGAACCACCTGTATTTTCGCTGAATCGACGATAAAAAGTGGATTATCGACGAAAAAAGCTGTAAGAAAAAATGGAGAGGGCAAATTTATCGATGGTCTATCGACAGTTGGCTGGTATGATAAACGCGTACTTGAAAGCTACGAACCCCCGACAGTCAATAAACCCTGACAAACAAAAACGCTATTAAAATTTTTGCTTGAATGGAGGAAAATAGTTATGTCTCAGAATGGTGGTAACATGTTCCCCGCCAAGGCGGAGAAGCCCGAGGTCCTGTATGAGGTAAAGGCCCAGCGCGGTGGCTTTGACAAGCCCGACACCCTGCGCTGCAAGGGTTGGAAGCAGGAGACCATCCTGCGGATGCTGGAGAACAACATGGAGAACGCCGAGATCCCCGAGATGCTGGTCATCTACGGCGGCAACGGCAAGTGCGCCCGTAACTGGGAGTCTTACTACGCCATCATCGAGTCTCTGAAGAACCTGGAGAACGACGAGACTCTGGTCATCCAGTCCGGCATGCCCGTGGCCGTGTTCAAGACCCACAACCTGGCCCCCCGTGTTGTGATGGCCACCACCAACATCATGAAGGCCACCTGGGAGCGGTTCTATGACCTGCAGGACAAGAACCTGACCATCTTTGCCCAGTACACCGCCGCTCCTTGGGAGTACATCGGCACCCAGGGCGTTATCGAGGGTACCTTCGAGACCCTGTCCGCCATCGTCCTGAAGAAGGGCTGGGACAACGATATGCACGGCAAGATCTTCCTGACCGCCGGCGCCGGCGGCATGGGCGGCAACCAGACCTGGGCCGGCAAGATGCACGGCGCCGTGGTCATCCTGGCCGACGCTGACGAGCGCGTCATCGACCGCCGTATCTCCAAGGACTACATGGACATGAAGGTCCACTCCCTGGACGAGGCCTGGAAGATCGCTCAGGAGCACGTGGCCAAGGACGAGCCCATCTCCATCGGCGTGGTCGGCAACGCCGCCGACATCTACGAGGAGGCCCTGGCGAAGAACTATCTGCCCGCCGTGGTCACCGAGATGTGCCCCTGCCACGACCCCATCTCCTACATCCCCTCCGGCTACACCGGCGAGCAGGCTGATATCTACCGCGGCGAGCACCGCGAGCAGTATCTGCACGACGCCCGCGAGACCATGAAGCGCCAGCTGCGCGCCATGATCGAGTTCAAGAAGCGCGGCGTCGAGGCCTTTGAGTATGGCACCAGCATCCGCAAGGAGTGCATGGACGCCGGTATGCCCGAGGCCGAGGCCAAGCAGATCGAGGGCTTTGTGGCCGGTTACATCCGTCCCCTGTTCTGCGAGGGCCGTGGTCCCTTCCGCTGGACCTGCATCTCCGGCGATCCCGCCGACCTGGCTCGTCTGGACGACCTGGCTCTGGAGATCTGCAAGGGCGATCACCTGGTGGAGCGGTGGATCGGTCTGGCCCGCAAGTGCCTGCCCATCGAGGCTCTGCCCGCCCGTATCTGCTACATGGGCTTTGGCGAGCGCAAGCGCTTCGGTCTGGCCGTGAACGACCTGATCAAGAAGGGCGAGATCAAGGGCCCCGTGGCCTTCTCCCGCGACAACCTGGACTCCGGCTCCATCGTGAACCCCACCTTCGAGTCTGAGAACATGCCCGACGGCGGCGACTACATCTCCGATTGGCCCATGCTGAACGGTCTGCTGGACTGCGCTGCCATGTGCGACCTGATCGCCATCCAGGCCAACTACTCCATGGGCGAGGCCGTGCACACCGGCGTTACCATGATCGCCGACGGCACTGAGGAGGCCGACTTCCGTCTGGCCGCCTGCATGACCACCGACTCCGGAATCGGCGTGGTGCGTCACGCTCAGGCTGGTTACCAGATCGCCAAGGACGTCTGCAACGGCAAGGGCAAGATCGCCGGCGGCGAGAGCATCAAGATCCCCCTGTGGTGGGAGCCCGCCGACAAGGTCACCTTCGGTCCCGAGGGCCGCTTCGTCCGGTAATCTACACAGTCTTATTCATAAGTTCCTTCATAATAACACTCAGCCGGGCGGACACGAAAGTGTCCGCCCGGTTGGGTTTTTGTCTTTCAATAGGTGGAAGAAAAAAGCCTTCCCCTGGGGGAAGGTGGCGCGGCGCAGCCGTGACGGATGAGGGGAAGGCCGAAGGACCGGGAGCTGCTGCGTGGGAATCCTCCAGTCATCGCCTTACGGCGATGCCAGCCCCCTTTCACAAGGGGGCCTATTGGTGCAGCACATCAGCCTCCCTTGTTAAAGGGAGGTGGCACGGCGAAGCCGTGACGGAAGGATTCCGTCGTTGGCGTACTGGTATCGCGGGCGGCTAATAGCCGCCCCTACACCGGTTTACCATAATATGCGTAGGGGCGGCCTTTGTCCGCCCGCCGATAACGTATGCACCCACGATGCCCACCCTCATCCGTCACGGCTTCGCCATGCCACCTTCCCCCTGGGAGGGGGAAGGCTATATCCGTTCTGACGCAACCGCTTCCATCCCTTCGGCGTTCCCCTCATCCGGCGCTGCGCGCCACCTTCCCCCAGGGGAAGGCTTCCCTCTCAGTCACGGCTTCGCCGTGCCAGCTCCCCCGAGGGGGGAGCCAAGACGCGTCTGGTGCGGCGGCTGAGACCTTGCCTCCCCCTGTGGGGGAGGTGCCCCGCAGGGGCGGAGAGGGCCGCCCTCAAAACACAAAAAAGCTCTCCCTCCCTGGGGGTTTCAGGGAGGGAGAGGAAGAAGGGGCCGCGGCTGTTCTCTGGGGTGGAGAGGACAGCCGCGTTTGAACTCTGGTGATCTTTGGCCGGTGTTCCAGTCGCGCCGAGTGCCCGGTATCTTCTTTTGTGTCAGATCAGGGGGAGCGAATTACTTCAGCTCGCCGATGGCCTGCTCCACGGCGTCCACGATCTTGCCGGAGCGGATCATGGCGGCGACCTTGTTCATGTCCAGATAGATGGCGCGGTCCTTGTCCATGAAGGTGACCTCGCTGCGGACCAGGTCATAGGCGGCCTTAGAGCCCTTGCCCAGCTTGTTGCTGTCCTTGAAGTCGGCGGCCTGGGCGGCGCACAGCAGCTCGATGGCTAGGACCATCTGCACGTGGCTGATGATGGTGGCGGCCTTTCTGGAGGCGATGGTGCCCATGGACACGTGGTCCTCCTGGTTGGCGGAGGTGGGGATGGAGTCCACGCAGGCGGGGTGAGCCAGCACCTTGTTCTCGGAGACCAGGGCGGCGGCGGCATACTGGGCGACCATGAAGCCGTCGTTGATGCCCTCCACGGGGGTCAGGAAGCCGGGCAGACCGCTCAGCTGAGGATTGACCAGGCGCTCCACGCGGCGCTCGGCCACGTTGGCATACTCGGCGATGGCGATGCCCAGGGTGTCCATGGCCACGGCCACGGGCTGACCGTGGAAGTTGCCGCCGGAGAAGATGTCGCCGTTGTCGGGGAAGATCAGGGGGTTGTCGGTGACGGAGTTGATCTCGGTCTCGATGACCTGCTTCACATAGTCATAGGCCATGCGGCTGGCGCCGTGGATCTGAGGCAGGCAGCGCAGGGTATAGGCGTCCTGCACGCGGACGCGGCCCTGGTGAACGGTGAGCTGGCTGCCCTCCAGCAGCTTGCGGAAGTTGGCCGCCACGTTGATCTGGCCGCTGTGGGGACGGATCTCCTGGATGCGGGGATCATAGGGGTCCACGATGCCTTCCAGGGCGTCCACGGTGAGGGAGGCGGAGATGTCGGCGGTCTTGATGATGATGCCGGCGTCATACACGGCCAGGCTGGCCACGCCCATCATGGCGCAGGTGCCGTTGATGAGGGCCAGGCCCTCCTTGGCCTTCAGGCGGACGATGGGGATACCGGCGGCCTCCATGGCCTCCTTGCCGGACATTACCTTGCCCTGATAGACGGCCTCGCCCTCGCCGATCATGGGCATGACCATGTGAGCCAGGGGGCACAGGTCGCCGCTGGAGCCCACGGAGCCCTTCTCGGGGATGACGGGGTGGACGCCGCGGTTGAGCATCTCCAGCAGGGTCTCTACGGTGGACAGGCGGATGCCGGAGAAGCCCTTGGCCAGGGCGTTGGCCCGCAGCAGCATGATGGCCCGGGTCACGTCCTCCTTAAAGGGATCGCCCACGCCGCAGGCGTCGGAGACGATCAGGTTGTACTGGAGCTGGTCCAGCTCGGCCTCGGGGATGGCCACGTTGACGAACTTGCCAAAGCCGGTGTTCAGGCCATAGACGACCTTCTCCTCGGCGATGTTCTTCTCCACGATGTCGCGGGAGATTTGAATGGCCTTTTTGGCCTCTTCAGTCAGGGCGACCTTTGCGCCATGGCGGCAGATAGCTACCACGTCTTCCAGGGTGAGGCTGTTACCGTCCAGATAAACTGTCTTTTCCATGTGCGATCTCCTCCAAAATTTATAAATTTTATAAATGTATGCGAAATCAAAATGTGCGCCGGAGAAAGGTTGTACACTTTCTACATTGCATGTGTCTAAAGAGTACCGGAAAACTGTCGATGAATCGTCGATTATTTTTCCGGGGATTCGTCGGTAGGCATTTCTTTTTTTCTTTTTTTCAAAATGGGATTCGTCGCTTTTTCGTCAGTACGCTACTATAATAAGTGACAGTTGAATCCGGGATACCCTTGCTTCTTTTTGTGACATCTGCGAAGATATCGCGCAGACGCAAATGTCGTCCAGACGGGAGGTGCTTTAGAAGAGGGAGAAATCTTAGGTCTATCCATGCAACCAAAAGAAAGGAGAAAAATCGAATGTTGGAGATTATCAGTAATCCAGTCACACTATCCGTTATTGTCATGTGTGTTCTCTGTTTGTTCAAACTCAACGTGATCCTTTCCCTGCTGGTCGCAGCTATGGTCGCCGGTCTTACCGCCGGACTGGACCTGGACGTTATCATGGGCTTTGTCATCGACGGCCTGAACGGCAACGGTACCAACGCGTTGGCTTACCTGCTGCTGGGCACCTTCGCCGCCGCTCTGACTGACACTGGTCTGGCTACTCTGCTGGGTAAGTGGATCGCCTCTGCGGTCAAGGAGCGCAAGTGGGTGCTGCTGCTCACCTTCCTGCTGTGCGCCTGCATCTCCGGCACCCTGGTCCCCATCCACATCGCTTACATCCCCATCCTGTATCCCCCCCTGCTGCATATGATGAATAAGATGAAGATGGACCGCCGTCAGGCCGCCTGTGTCACTGAGTGTGGCCTGGTCGCCATGTACGTCACCATCCCCATCGCTTATGGTTCCATTTTCCAGGGCATCATCGCCGACAACATGACCGCCAACGGCATGCCCATCGAGCTGATGGAGGTCTGGCCCTATACCATCATCCTGGGCGTGGGCATGCTGGTCGGCCTGATCAGCTCCTGGTGGTTCTATCGCAAGCCCCGTGAGTATAAGGACATCGCCATTGATGGCCACGAGATCACCGCTGACGACCTGAAGCTGACCAAGGACCACATCGTGGGTCTGGTCTCCATCGTGGCCGTGCTGGTCGTCCAGCTGACCATGGACTCCATGCCTCTGGGCGCTATGGCCGGTCTGGCCAT
Source organism: Flintibacter sp. SJQ-8 (assembly GCF_054108085.1). Classification (NCBI taxonomy): domain Bacteria; kingdom Bacillati; phylum Bacillota; class Clostridia; order Eubacteriales; genus Flintibacter; species Flintibacter sp. SJQ-8. The sequence continues at coordinate 625,638 of NZ_JBPJWR010000004.1, read as the reverse complement.
CCTGTTCCTGGGCGGCGCCGTGAAGATCCGCAACAGCGACGGCACCGTGGCCGAGGGCATCCGCCTGATGGGCATGATCTCCTTCGTGATGTTGATCGCCGGCGGCTATGCCAACGTGGTCCGCAATACCGGCGCTGTTGACACTCTGATCGATGCCACCCTGGGCGTTCTGGGTGACAGCCGCTCCGTGGCCATCATGGTTCTGATCCTGATCGGTCTGCTGATCACCATGGGCATCGGAACCTCCTTCGGCACCATCCCCGTCATTGCGCTGCTGTACGTCCCCATGTGTCAGCGTCTGGGCATCAGCCTGGGTGCCACCACCTGTCTGATCGCCTGTGCCGCCGTTCTGGGCGACGCCGGTTCTCCCGCTTCCGACTCCACCCTGGGTCCCACCGCAGGTCTGAACGCCGACGGACAGCACGATCACATCTGGGACACCTGCGTACCTACCTTCCTGTTCTACAACATCCCTCTGGTCGTCGCCGGCTTTGTCGGCTGCATGATCCTGTGATCTGATTGCAGATCAAACCGCGACTTTCCTGCGAGGATGACAACTGCGGCGCGAATTTAAGTAAACTGTGGGACCCCGGATGATCCCAAGTCCCCAAAGGCCGCCTGGAGCCAAACGCCCCAGGCGGCCTTCCTTATGTTCTGTGGGCGCGTCCCGGCTGTGTGGGCTTGCACAGCCGGGGCGTTTTTGTCTGTTTTATTCTTTTATTATAAGGTACATCAGAAGATGATCCCATATTTTCGGATGCGGTATTGCAGGCTTTGGCGCAGGATGCCCAGGGCCTGGGCGGTCTGGGAGATGTTATAGCCGCAGCGGTCCAGGGCCTGGGTGATGATCTGCTTTTCATAGTCGTCCATCAGGGCCTGGAGGGAGGTGTGGGAGAAGTCGATGCCGGCGGAGAGGGCCGGAGCGGCGCTCTGCCGGGGGGCGGGGGCCTGGTTCTTGCGGAGATAGGCGGGCAGATGCTCCACCGTCATCACGTTGCTGTCGGCCACGTTCTGGGCGTAGTCCAGCACATGGAACAGCTCCCGCACGTTGCCCGGCCAGCGATAGGCCCGCAGGAGCTGATAGACCTGAGGCTGGATGTCGGTGATGCGGTGGACATATTGAAAGGCGGTCTGCTCCAGGTGATACTGGGTCAGCTGCTCCAGATCCTCCAGATGCTCCCGCAGGGGGGGCAGCTCGATGATGACGGAGGACAGGCGATAGAACAGGTCCCGGCGGAACTTGTTTTCCTCCACCGTCTGGAAGGGGTCCTCGTTGCAGGAGGAGATGATGCGCACGTCCAGCTCCAGATCTTTCTTGCCGCCCACCCGGCGGAAGGTGCGCTCTTGCAGCACCCGCAGCAGCTTGGACTGCATGGTCAGGCTCATGGAGTTCAGCTCGTCCAGGAACAGGGTGCCCCCGTTGGCCTCCTCAAAGTAACCGGCCTTGTCCTCGCTGCCGGTAAAGCTGCCCTTGGCCGTGCCGAAGAGCAGACTTTCGATCAGCGTCTCCGGGATGGCGGCGCAGTTGATGGCCACGAATTTTTTCCCCGCCCGGGGGCTGGAGCGGTGGATGCTCTGGGCAAAGATCTCTTTCCCCGTGCCCGTCTCTCCCACCAGCATGACGGGGCTGTTCTGGGGGGCCACCCGCTGGGCCAGCTCTGCGGCGGAGCGGAGCTTTGGACTGCCGCCGACGACGTTTTCAAAGGTATAGCCGGAGAAGCGGACGGTGGTGGTGTCGTAAGCATAGCGCTTTAGGGCGTTTTGGGTGTCCTGAATGCTCTTGAGATATTTGGGGATGGTCACCTCCGTGTGCTCAAAGGACACGGCTCCTGCCAACTGCCCCCCCTGAAAGATGGGATAGGAGGTGTTGGAGCTGGCGATGGTGGTGCCGTTTTCCACAGAGAACTTGTCCACCCGGTCAATGACAGGGGACTGGGTGCGCAGGGCGGTCATGGTGGTGCTGATGTTCTCGTCCAGGTCATATAGGTCCAGCAGGTGGCGGCCCTTCACCCGCACGCCGCTGGGGATGTTGGCGATCTGGCGGCTGGCCTTGTTGAAATAGACCACGTGGGCGTTTTTGTCATAGACCTGTACGCCGAAGGGGATCTGGTCCAACGAGCGGGTATATAAGTATTCCCGGTTGGGTCCCCAGGACAGCAGCAGATATTGCCGCCCCTCCTCCGGGGCGGGCAGCACCAGATAGCTCAGCTGCTCCCCGTCCCACACAAAGCTGCCCCCCGGGCGCTGGTCGGGCAGGGGAAGCACCTCGGGGATGGTGTGGCCGTGCTCCACCCAGTGCTCGCACATGGGGCGATAGGGCAGGGCGGCATCGTTCCCGCCCCAGGTGAGGGCCAAAAACTCCTGCCGGGGACCGATGGTGAATAAAACGTCGAACAAAGACACGGCGGGGCCTCCTTTTTTCGCTTCAAAGAGATGGATACAGCATGATTATACCCATGTCCCCACTGGGCTGTCAAGAAAAAACGCAATGATATTTTGCTATATGCAAAAATAAATTGCACAGATGCGGCCATTTGGAGAAACGGAGCTGCCGGACAGATGGGAAAAACAGGGAGTGAGAGGGCGACCATCCAGGCAAAAACCGGCACTTTGCACGAGTGAAGCCCATGAAACCTATACAAAATAAATAAAGAAAAGAAAATACACGCGAATTATAAAGTTTGGCACGGCCCTTGCTTTATAATTAAAGCGTAAGGCAAGGTAGGTGCCTGTGTGAACGCAAATTGAAAAATAGGAGATGCAAATTATGAAGAGCGAAAAAATTACGATTCGCAAACCAGTCTTCATTACGATGGCTGTTTTGTACATCGCGATCATCGTCCTCGGCCTGGCTGCCCCGGAGTGGTTCTCCGCCGGTGAGGCCGCTATCGTGGAATTCACCTGCCGAAAGTTCGGCGCCCTGTATGATCTGCTGACGCTGGGTCTGGTGGCCTTCTGTGTGTGGGTCATGTTCTCCAACAAAGTTGGCAGCATTAAGATCGGCGGCAAGGACGCCAAGCCCATTATGAGCAAGTGGAGCTGGTTCGTCATCTCCCTGTGCGGCGGCATCGCCACCGGCATCGTGTTCTGGAGCATTGCCGAGCCCATCACCCACTTCATCGAGGGCATCCCCGGTTTCGCCAGCCTGTATCCCCCCGAGAGCGAGCTGGGTGCCACCCTGGCCCTGGCTACCACCTACCTGCACTGGGGCATTTCTGAGTATGCTTATTACTGCGTGGCCGGCATCGCCATCGGCGTGGCCGTGTATAACATGAAGCTCCCCTACCGCGTCAGCGCCTGCCTGTATCCCATCCTGGGCAAGAAGGCCATGGGCGTCATCGGTACCATCATCGACATCCTGTGCGTGTTCGGCCTGGCCGGCGGCGTGTCCGCCTCCCTGTGCGAGGGCGCCCTTCAGCTGGGCGCCGGCATCGGCATCCTGACTGGCATGACCCCCGGCCGCATGATGTGGATCATCCTGCTGGTGGCCGTGGTCATCACCTTCCTGATCTCCAGCTACACCGGCATCGGCAAGGGCGTGCGCTTCCTGTCCGATAAGAACGCCAAGCTGTATATGGGTCTGATGCTGTTCGTCATCCTGTTTGGGCCTACCTCCTACATCCTGAACAACGCTACCCAGGCCTTTGGCTTCCACATTGAGCACTTCTTCACCCAGTCCACCTATCTGTCCGGCTTTGACGGCGAGATGTGGCCCACCTGGTGGACCATCAACTACTGGAGCTGGATGATCGCCTATGCCCCCCTGATGGGCATCTTCCTGGCCAAGATCGCCCGTGGCCGCACCCTGCGTGAGTTCACCATCTATAACTTCCTGCTGCCCGGCCTGTTCGGCATTGTGTGGTTCGGCATCTTTGGTTCCTCCGCCATCTTCTATGAGACCAATGGCGGCGGCATCTATCAGAGCATGCAGGAGCTGGGCACCGAGTCCGCCGTGTTCGCCTTCTTCAAGAACATGCCCATTTCCGCCGTCCTTGACGTGGTGTTCCTGTTCACGGCATTCCTGTCCATCGTCACCCTGTGCGACTCCATGACCACCACCATTTCCTCCCTGTCCATCAACGCCAAGAACGCCGCCGTGGCCGAGCCCCCCGCCAAGATCAAGATCTTCTGGGGCATCACCGTGTCTCTGGTCTGCTTCGTGAACCTGGCCACCGCCAGCACCGTGGGCAATGTCAGCGGCATCGACGCCACCAAGCAGCTGGCCATCTCCACCGCCTTCCCCCTGATGTTCGTGATGATCCTCATCCTGATCAGCGGCGTGCTGATGCTGAAGAACTATCACAAGTATGACACCGTGGACCACCCCGAGAATTCCGTGGTGGACAAGGACCTGATCTGCGACTTCGACGAAGACGCGATCATGTAAGATCGATCAAAGTTCATAGTATATCCCCTTCTAAGCGCCGGTCCTGGAGCAGACCCCTCGTTCCGGGACCGGCATTTTCATGAAAAAATTAGGAAGAATCCTCCAGCTATCGCCTGGGGATCTCACCGGAGTGCAAGGCAGGTATTGACCATGAAAAAGGAACAACAGACTGTGGTGCTGGGTCAGCCCATCACCATGGAGCAGTTTATCGCCGTGTGCCGCTTTGGCGCACAGGTGGAGTTCTCCGACGACTATTGCCAGCGGGTGCGCAAGTCCCGCCAGCTGGTGGAGCGCTGGGTGGACGAGGGAAAAGTGATGTACGGCGTCACCACCGGCTTCGGCTCGCTGTGTACCAAGGCCATCAGCAAGGAGGAGACGGCCAAGCTCCAGGAGAACATCATCCTGTCCCACTCCGTCTCCCTGGGCGAGCCGCTGAGCATCGAGCGGGTGCGGGGCGTGATGCTGATGATCCTGCAGAACCTGGGCCAGGGCTATAGCGGCGTGCGGCTGGAGCTGCTGGAGCAGTATCGCCAGTTCCTGAACCGGGGCGTGACCCCCTGGGCCCCCGGGGACGGCAGCGTGGGCTATCTCTCCCCCGAGGCCCACATGGCCCTGGTGCTCATTGGCCGGGGCAAGGCCTATTACCAGGGGGAGCTGCTGCCCGGCGACCAGGCCCTGAAGAAGGCCGGGCTGGAGCCCATCACCCTCAGCTCTAAAGAGGGCCTGGCCCTGGTGTCCGGCACCACCTCCGCCACCGCCATGGCCGCCCTGGGGCTCTATGACTTCCAGAAGGCCGCCAAGTCCGCCGACATCATCGGGGCCATGTCTCTGGAGGCCCTGAAGGGCGTGATGAACGCCTTTGATGCGCGGGTCATGCAGGTGCGCCCCCACACTGACCAGGGGGACACCGCCGAGAACGTCCGCCGCATCCTGGCCGGGTCCGGCATCATCGAGAAGTATCGGGGCCACCGGGTGCAGGACGCCCTGTCCCTGCGGTGCATCCCCCAGCTCCACGGCGCGGCCAAAAAGACCTTCCGGGACGCCGAGAAGACCATCGAGATCGAGATGAACTCCTGCTGTGACAACCCCATCCTGTGGCCCGAGGAGGGCAACCAGGACGTGATCTCCGCCTGCAACCCCGACTCGGCCTATGTGGGCATGGAGATGGACTCCGCCTGCATCGCCGCCGTCTCCCTGGCCAAGATGTCGGAGCGGCGGAACAACCGGATGATCGACGAGTCCCTGTCCGGCTATCCCAGCTTCTGCATCGCCAACCCCGGCCTGAACTCCGGCCTGATGATCCCCCAGTACACCCAGGCGGGCCTGATCAACGAGATGCGCGGCCTGGCCACCCCCTCCACCATCGACAACACCCCCACCTGCGGCAACCAGGAGGACTATGTGGCCATGGGCTATCCCGCCTGCAAAAAGTCCGGCCCCATGGCGGAGAAGCTGGAGTCGGTGCTGGCCATCGAGCTGCTGTCCGCCTATCAGGTGCAGCAGTTCGTGGACCCGGACGTGAAGCGCAGCCCCGCCACCCAGGCGGTGCTGGACGAGATCGCCAAGCACGTGCCCGTGCTGAAGCAGGACGACTTTTTGTTCCCCTATATCCAGTATCTGAAGGACTTTATCCACTCCGGCGCCCTGATCCGCGCCGCCGAGTCCGTCACCGGGCCCCTGAAGTAAGCGAAAACCCCCGCCGGACACCCGGCGGGGGTTTTCGTACAGAAAGAACGGATTGCCACGTCACCCCTTCGGGGTTCCTCGCAATGACAGGGAACAGGAACTTGTCATTGCGAGGAGCGAAGCGACGTGGCAATCCGTATCTTTTATGTCCAACTCTCCCACACATCCGGGCAATACCCAACCGTTGCCTGCCGCCCGTTGCGGACGATGGGGGTGCGCAGAAGGGTGGGGTCCTCCAGAATGTGCTCGATCTTTGCCTGGTTGTCGGCCAGATAGCCCAGCAGAGCGGCGTCCGGGTGATCTGGGTCCACCAAGTTGTCCAGACCCACGGCGGAGATGACGCTGGTCAGCTCCCCCCGGCTGATGCCGATCTTCTTCAAGTCGATATCCTGAAATTTCACCCGGCGCTCTTTGAAATAGCGCTGGGCTTTTTTCGTATCAAAGCACTTTTTCACACCAAAGATCTGAATGTTCATATCCGTCCTCCCGCACCGTCTGTTTTCCCCTATGATACCAGGTTTTTCTCCCAGGGACAAGGCTGTTTTCAGCCATACTAAGTTCAGGTTATCCACAAGAGGGGGCGAAATTGTGGAAAAATTGGCGCAGCTGGGGTTTATCTTGGCCCGCCGGGGGAGAGTGGGCCTGGCCTGGACGCCGGACGGGGCGGGGGAGGAACTGGTGAGAGTCTGCGCCGGGGGCGTGACGGCGGCGGGGGGCCGGGCGGAGCTTTTCCCCAATTTGAACAGCCCGGTGGAGGGGAGCTGGGCGGCCCGGCGGTGGGGCCTGCCCGCTTTTTTGTTTTTTGACACGGAGGGCCCGCCCCGGCTCCACCTGTTTGACCGGCTGGGGCTGCCCTTCGCCCCGGACGCTTTGAGCCGGCTGAAGGAGGCCCTCTCCCAGCCAGCGACAGGCGGGGCGGAGGGGGGAGCGTGGACCGTCCGCTGTGTTCCGCCGGGCCTGTGGGCGGGGGAGACCGCCCGGCAGCTGGCCCTGGGGCGGAGCGGCCCTCCCTGGCGGCATCGGCAGGCGGCGGTGCCCGGAGACCGGGGGGCGGACCGGGACTTGGGCCGGGTGCTCTCCGCCCTGGGCTGGCAGGTGGAGGCGCGGTGGCGGCCCGGCATTCCCGCTTTTTTCACCGCCCGGGGCGGCTTTTGCCTGCTGGCCCAGGACGAGACGGGAGCGCCCATCCCCCCGGAGCGCCTGCTGGCTCTGGTGGCCCTGATCGAGATGGAAAACGGCGGGGGAGTGATCGCTCTGCCCGCCTGCCGCGCCGCCGGGGCCGCCCTGGCGGCGGCGGGCTGTGGGGGTCAGGTGCTCACCCTGGAGCGGGACGGGGAGCGGGCCCGCAGACTGTACGCCGCCCGCCCCTGGCTGTGGTCCGCCCCCGCCGCCGCAGGCCGCATCTGCGCCAGAATGGCCGCCTCGGGGGAGAGGTTGAGCACGCTGGCGGGGCTGGTGGGGGAGGGTTCGGGCGGATGAGGGGGATTTGTGTCCGCCCACCCTCTCAGGCACGGCTAACGCCGTGCCAGCTCTCCCACAGGGAGAGCCAAGATCGTCCTGTCTGTCATTGCGAGGAGCGAAGCGACGCGGCAATCCGCCTTGCCTCCCCCACGAAACGACGTTCTTTTCTGAAACTGGTGGTATACTTTTATCTGTGAGTGTGTTATACTGTCCATATCGATTCATCAGGATTTATGCGCACGGGGGTGGCTGACGCGACCTTTTGCCCCTCCGGCGTTTAAATATTCCGTTTGCCAAAGCCGCGATCACAGGCGGGGACGGCGGACGGAGCACAGCGGAAAAGACCAGACCAAGAGGACCCAGGACGGACCCTCTCCCCGGCGAGGCAGGGCCGGTGAGACGTCTGACCAGGGTCTGAAAGCCGTGCCAGGAGCACGGCTGTTTTGGCATGGGCTTTTCTGCGCAGACTGCGGACCATTTTAATATCATGTGTTTCCCGCCCCCGCAGGGGGCGGGAAACACCAGGTCTGAAGTATCACGACGTTTTATAATAATTTTGATAGAAAAGGAGCTATTATGGCAGAAAAACTGAAAATTATTTCCCTGGGCGGACTGAATGAGATCGGGAAGAACCTGACGGTCTATGAGTACGGCGGCGACATCATCGTGGTGGACTGCGGCATGGGCTTCCCGGATGACGATATGTACGGTATCGACGTGGTCATCCCCGACGTGAGCTATCTCATCAAGAACCAGAGCAAGATCCGGGGCATCTTCATCACCCACGGACACGAGGACCACATCGGGGCCCTGCCCTATGTGCTGCGGTCCATCAACGCCCCCATCTATGCCACCCGCATGAGCATGGGCCTGATCCGCCTGAAGCTGGAGGAGCACCGCCTGCTGTCCAAGACCAAGCTCATCACCTGCGAGGCCGGGGACGTGGTGAAGGCGGGCAAGTTCAGCGTGGAGTTCATCCACGTGAACCACTCCATCGCCGACGCGGTGGCCTTTGCCATCAAGTGCCCCGTGGGCACCTGCGTCCACACCGGCGACTTTAAGATCGACTCCACCCCCATCCAGGGGGGCATGATGGACCTGGCCCGCCTGGGCGAGCTGGGCAAGGAGGGGGTGCTGGCCCTGCTGGCCGACTCCACCAACGTGGAGCGTCCCGGCTTCACCCGCAGCGAGCGCAGCGTTGGGGCCTCCTTCGACGCCCTGTTCCGGGGCTGCGAGGAGCGCATCATCGTCACCACCTTCGCCTCTAACGTGGACCGCATCCAGCAGATCATCGACGTGGCCGCCCGCTATGGCCGGAAAGTCGCCGTCACCGGCCGCTCCATGGAGAACATCATGAAGGTGTCCACCGAGCTGGGCTATATGAACGTGCCCGACGGGGTGCTGATGGATTTGAATCACATCAAGTCCCTGCCCAAGAACAAGGTGTGCATCATCACCACCGGCAGCCAGGGCGAGACCATGTCCGCCCTGACCCGCATGGCCTTTAACACCCACCGCCAGGTGGACCTGATGCCCGGGGACCGGGTGATCATCTCCGCCTCCGCCATCCCCGGCAACGAGAACGCCATCGGCAACGTGGTCAACGAGCTCTATCGCAAGGGGGCCGAGGTGATGAACGAGCGGGAGCTGGCCCTCCACGTCTCCGGCCACGCCTGCCAGGAGGAGCTGAAGATCGTCCACGCCCTGGTCAAGCCCAAGTTCTTCATCCCCGTCCACGGCGAGCAGCGGATGCTTCAGATCCACGCCCGCCTGGCCCAGGGCATGGGCATGGACCCCAGCCACGTGCTGGTCAGCGACATTGGCCGGGTGATGGAGCTCACCCCCAACTCCGCCCGTCTGGCGGGCACCGTCACCGCCGGGCAGGTCTTTGTGGACGGCTACGGCGTGGGCGACGTGGGCAGCGTGGTCCTGCGGGACCGCCGCCACCTGGCCCAGGACGGCATGATCGTGGTGGTGCTGTCCATGTCCGGGGAGGACGGCGCCCTGGTCTCCGGCCCGGACATCATCACCCGGGGCTTTGTGTATGTGAAGGAGTCGGAGGGCCTGATGGAGGAGCTGCGCCAGGTGGCCATGGAGGCCATCCAGGGCGTGGACACCCGCTACGCCACCGACTGGTCCGCCATCAAGAGCGCCATCAAGGGCGACCTGTCCAACTACCTGTACAAGAAGACCAAGCGCTCCCCCATGATCCTGCCTGTTATCATGGAGGTGTGATAAAAACCGTGGCTCTCCCGAAAAAAGGAGAGTCACGGTTTTTCTTGCTATATTTTGGATAATGTGGTATACTGACCGTGGCGCATGGAAATGCGCTGGCGCTGCCAGTAGCGGTAGGCGGGGGCCCCTTCATTAGGGAGGAGGCCGAACTTCATATGTTGTTTCCTCCTCCACTACATGGGAGGGGGTGATGGAAATGGTCACTTATTCTGATCTGTTTCAGCTTGGGATCCTGATCGTAAACATCATTACCCTGGTCATCCAGGTAAACAAAAAAACGAAGTAACCGCCCTAGTTCCCCAACTGTCCGGTTACCTCGTCTGTAACTGAGAAGGGGCCCGTCTACCGGCAGCGCCTTCCTCTTGTCTTTATTCTACTGTCAGAAAGAGGATTTGTCAATCCCCCGGCGTTGGCCATCATGAAAACGACACGCATTATTTTCAAAAAGCGTGAAAGATATATTATTTTTTAATCATCCGCCGTGGCCTGTTGGGCGATGGCGATGAAGCGTTCGCCGAAGTGGGACAGGGGGCGGTCCAGGCGATAGCCCGCGATGAGGCGGCTGAAGGTGGACGGGTCGGTGAGGGGGAAGAAGTCCACCCCGGCGGAGGAGGCGGAGGCGGCGGGGATGGCCCGCAGGAACAGCTCCGGGCAGATGGTGATGCCCACCCCCGCCTGGGCCATGGCCAGGGTGGTGACGGTGTTCTCCGTCTCTAAGATCAGCTTGGGCTTGAAGTAATACCGGCTGAAATATTGGTCCACAATGCTGCGGGTGCGGTTGCCCCGTTTGATGAGCACAAAGGGCATGGACTGAAAGGCCCCGATGTCCGCCCCGTTGGAAAACTGCTCCCGGATCACTTCCGCCTGGTCCCCGAAGAGCTGGTCGGTGAAGGAGCGGGGCACCACCATCACCAGCCGCTGCTGGGTGAGGTGGACGGTCTCCACCCCGTCCAGCATGATGGGCTGAAAGCAGATCACCAGGTCCACCCTGCCGTGGGACAGCTCGTCCTCCAGTTGGTTGGAGTTGCCCTCGTACAGGGAGAAGTCCACCATGGGGAACTCCTCCCGGAAGCGGGGCAGGATGTCGGGCAGCAGGGCCAGGCCGCAGGTGTGGGAGATGCCCACCCGCAGCACGCCCAGATAGTGGCGGTTGATGTCCCCCACCTTGCTGAGATACTGGCTGTACAGGTCGATGATCTGGGTGGCCGTCTGCACCAGCTGGTCCCCGGCATAGGTGAGGGCCAGCTTGGGGGAGCGGGTGAACAGCTTCACGTTCAGCTCCCGTTCCATGTTGCTGATGTGGCTGGACAGGGACTGCTGAGAGATGTAAAGCCGCTCGGCGGCCCGGGTGATGTTCAGCTCCTCGGCCACCATGAGGAAGTATTTCAGATGTAAAAAGTTCACGGATGCCTCCTTGTTGCAGCAAAGGGTGGACCGGCTCCCCTCCGGCATGAGCGGGCCCGGAGGGGCTGTTACTGGCATTGTACCACAATCAAAAGCCTGTGGCAACCCACGGTAAAAAGCTGGTGTTCCCAAAAGAATATCCGTGGCATAATAAGACCATGGATCATTGCGCCGAAACCGGCGCTTGTATGCACAAAACATAGCTGGATCATATTTTAATAAGGAAGGATGTTTTCACTATGAAGTGCCTTATCATCGACGTCGTCCACGAGGCCATTGCCCAGGAGCTGGGCAAGTACATGGAGGTCAAGGTCAGCGAGAAGCTGCCCCCCGCTAAGGACGAGCTGAAGGCTATGATCGGGGACGTGGACGTGCTGATCATGCGCGTCGATCCCATGATCGACAAGGAGGTCCTGGACGCCGCCAAGAACCTGAAGGTCATCGGCGTGTGCTCCGTGGGTCTGAACCACATCGACACCAAGTATGCCGAGGAGAAGGGCATCAAGGTCTTCAACGCCCCCGGCCTGAACGGCAACGCCGTGGCCGAGCTGACCATCTGCAAGATGCTGGAGCTGTCCCGCCACACCATCCCCGCTCACCGGGACGTGACCGTGAACCAGAAGTGGGACAAGTACGCTTTCGTGGGCCGCGAGCTGCGGGGCAAGACCCTGGGCGTGCTGGGCTTTGGCCGCATCGGCCAGCGCGTGGGCGAGATCGCCCGTGTGTTCGGCATGAAGGTCGTGGCCTATGACCCCTATCTGCCCGCTGAGATCTTCACCAAGAACGAGGCCACCTCTATGAGCATTGCCGAGGTGTGCGAGGTCGCCGACTTCGTCACCATCCACATGCCCCTGAACGACGAGACCCGCAACCTGTTCAACGCCACCTCCATCGCCGAGATGAAGAGCGACGCCGTTGTGCTGAACATGGCCCGCGGCGGCATCGTCAACGAGAAGGACATGTACGAGGCTCTGAAGGCCGGCAAGATCGGCGGCTATGCCACCGACGTGCTGGAGAACGAGGTCGCCGGCGACGGCCTGACCGAGGACTCCCGGTTCTACTCCCCCCTGTTCGACCTGGACAACTTTGTGGTCTCCCCCCACATCGGCGCTCAGACCGTGGACGCCTCCCGCGACATCGGCCAGCACATCATCGCCAAGGTGAAGGAAGCCCTGAACCTGGGCTGAGCCTGAGCCGCTGAAAAGCGAAACACCGCGCCCCCGCCCGACAGCTGAAAACCTGTCAGGCGGGGGCGCTTTTTGTCTGTGAAAACGCCCGCCCCCTTGAGAAAAGGGGGCGGGCTGAAATTTTAGTGCTATTTTAGTGCTTCAGGGCCTGGAGCAGGGCCACGGCGGTGCGGGCGGCGGAGCCTGCGTCGGGGGTATAGGCATCGGCGCCGATCTCGTCGCAGAACTCTTGGCTGATGGGGGCACCCCCCACCATGATCTTCACCTGGTCTCGGATGCCCCGGGCCTGGGCCAACTCCACCACCTGGCGCATCCCCTGCATGGTGGTGGTGAGCAGGGAGGAGCAGGCGATGATGCCGCAGTGGTGCTGCTGGGCGGCGTCGATGAACTGCTGGGGGGACACGTCCACCCCCAGGTCAATGACCTGGATGCCGCTGCCCTCCATCATGATCTTCACCAGGTTCTTGCCGATGTCGTGCATGTCCCCCTGGACGGTGCCAAGGCAGGCGCTGCCCACCGGCTCGTGGCCGCTGGCGGCCATATAGGGCTTGAGCAGATCCATGGCCGCCGTCATGCACCGGGCGGCGATGAGCATCTCGGGCACAAAGGCCCGGTTGGCGGAGAAGGCGTCGCCCAGGTCGCTCATGCCTTTCACCATGCCCTTTGACAGGATGTCGTCGGGGGAATAGCCCTGGTCCAGGGCCTGCTGGCACAGGGAGAGCAGCTTTTTCTGCTGGCCGTGCTCCAGGGCGGAGGCGATGGCGGAGAGCAGATCGGTGGGGGCCTCCTCCTGGGCGGCCTGCTCCACGGGGGCGGCCTGTCCCGCCCCGTCCAGCTTCCGGCGGGGCTCGGCGGGCAGGTCCATGTCGGGCACGTGGAGCTGGGCGTTATATTCGTCAATGGCCTGGTCCAGATACTGGTCCACGTGGGGGAAGACGGTGCCCGCCAGACCATAGGTGATGGAGGGGATATAGTGCCCGCCGGGGCAATAGGCCTTCAGAGCCTTGCGGGTATAGTCCAGGATCTCCTCCGGCTGGGCGTCCGAGCGGTCAATGGCGGCCCCCAGGCCGCCCATGAGCACCAGCTTGCCGTGGAGGTGCTTCTGAAGGGCGGGGATGTCGTTCTCCGGCAGGGTGCCCTGCCACACTTGAATGCCGATCTCCGCCATGTCGTCCACAATGGGCACCAGATAGGAGTCGGCGTGGTGGATGGCGATGATGCCCCGGGAGCGGATATAGCCATAGAAGCGGCGATAGGGCTCCTTGAAGAAGTCCCGCCACATCTCCGGCTTCATGAATAGGGCGTTTTTGGTGCCCCAGTCGTCGTGGGTGAACAGCACGTCGGGCTGAAGGCCGTCGATGAGCATTTTGGCATAGGTCAGCCGGAACTGGGTGATGTACTCGATCAGCTCGTGCATCTCGTCCGGGTGCTCATAGAGAGAGGTGAGGGTGTTTTCAAAATCCATGAGGAAGTGGCACTGCTCGAAGATGCCGGTGCCCATAAAGCCGGTGACCAGGCGGTCGTTCCCGGCGGCCTCCCGGGCGGCGGCCCGGGCCTCCTCCCACCCCTGGGCGCAGTTGGCCTGAAGATCGGGGGCGTGGACCACCTCCCGCCAACGCGTCACGTCGGGGCAGACGGTGAGCCCGCCGGTGTGGACGGGGATGGGGCCGGGGGCGTCCTCTGGGAAATCGATGGTCACGCCCCACCGGTCCACCGAGGTGGTGCCCCGCTTCCGGTTGCCCCGGAGGAAGACGTTGATGGGGTCAGCCAGATACATGGCCAGGGCCTCATACTGGCGCAGCTGGCGCTCCGGCTGTCCGTCGGGACGGAGCAGCTCCAGGAATATCTCTTTGGGCGTAGACATGACAATCACTCCTCGGAATCATAAAACACACAGGCGGTATAGGTCAGGGTATTGGGGCCGTAGTTATAGGCCAGCCCCGAGCGGACGCACACGTCGCTGACGAACAGGCCATAGGCCTCCATCGAGGACAGGCGCTGCTTGGGGTGGCGGCAGGGCTTGTCCGGGCAGGTACACCGGGCGCACAGGGTGCATGGCCCGGCGCTGAGGGGCAGACAGCCGGGGGAAACTAACCGGGCCTGGCGGGCGAAGTTGAGAAAGCGCTTGCGGTGGAGGCGGGACAGGACGGTCATGCCGTCATAGTCAAACTGGTCGGCCAGTTCCCCGGTGGTCTGGACCAGCAGCCCGGCATGATACTGAGCCAGCCGCCGTGCGGCCTGCTCCACCGTGCCGCAGTGGGGGGGACAGGCCCAGTTCTTGCCGAAGCAGCCGCACCGGTCCGCACGGCACATATCCCGCACCTCATCCAGGGGGACGGCGGCGGACAAATTCACCGGAGCCACATGAGTAAACCCATTTTGTCGGGCCAGGGAAATAAGATCGGTCATTGCTGCAAAGCCCCTTGACAAAGCAAACCTATGTTGCCTAAAATAAAATATATTTAATATATTATATTTATTATATTGGGGAGGCGGCGCCTGTGTCAAGGGTCCGGGTCCGGCAGGGAGAAAAAATCTATGAGATCGCCGTCCAGCCCGGGGAGAGTCTGCTGTCCGCCCTGCGGCGGGCGGGTTTCTCCCTCCCGGCGGCCTGCGGGGGCCGGGGCCGGTGCGGCAAGTGCCGGGTCCAGGTAAACGGCGCGCCCAGGCTGGCCTGCAAAGTATTTCCCCGGGGCGGGGAGCAGGTAGCCCTGCCCGAGACGGTCTCCGGGGTGATCTTAGGGGACACCCTCCCTCCGCCCCCCTGTCAGCCGGGGCGGACGGGCCTGTCCGCGGCGGTGGACCTGGGCACCACCACGGTGGTGGTCAAGCTGTATGACTGCGCCGACGGGAAAGAGCTGGCCGCCCAGCGGGCCTGGAACGCCCAGGCCCCCTATGGGGCGGACGTGATCAGCCGCATCCAGCACACGATGGATACGCCCGAAGGGCTGAAGGAGCTGTCCGGGCGCATCCGGGAGCAGATCTGGACGCTGCTGGAGGCCGCCCTGTCCGCCGCGAACCGTCCGCCGGAAGCGCTGAACGAGATCGTCGTGGCGGGAAACACGGTGATGGAGAGCCTGTTCGCGGGCCGGTCCGTGGCCGGAATGGCCGCCGCACCATTTCATCCGGACAGTCTGTTTTTCGGCCCGGAGGGAATGGGCGAGCTAAACGGTGTGCCCGTCCGGCTCCTCCCCTGCGTGGCGGGCTATGTGGGGGGCGACATCACCGCCGGACTGATGGCCTCCGGCCTGGGGGAGCAGCCCGGGGAGCACCTCTTTTTAGACGTAGGCACCAACGGCGAGATGGCCATGGGGGGCCAAAACGGCTTCTCCTGCTGCGCCGTGGCCTCCGGTCCCGCCTTTGAGGGGGCTGGCATCCAGTGCGGTATGCCCGGCGTGGCCGGGGCGGTGAGCCACGTGCGCTATGACCGGGGCTTTCTCTATGACGTCATCGGGGACGGCCCCGCCCGGGGCCTGTGCGGCTCCGGCCTGGTGGACCTGGCGGCGGTGCTGCTGAAGCTGGGGATCATCGCCCCCGGCGGGCGGCTGCTGCCCCCGGAGGAGGTCGCCCCGGAGCTGCGGCGCTATGTGGAGCGGGACGGGGACGGCAACGGCCTGTTCCATCTCACCCCCCAGGTATATCTCACCGCCGGGGACGTGCGGAATCTCCAGCTGGCCAAGGCCGCCGTGGCGGCGGGGATAGAAGTCCTGTCCCAGCGCCGGGGGGTGCTGCTGGAGCAGGTGGACGGCCTGTACCTGGCCGGGGGCTTTGGGACCTATATCGACCCGGGCAGCGCCATGGCCATCGGAATGCTGCCGCCGGTGCTGGCGGGGAAGGTCCGCCCCCTGGGCAACACCGCCCTGGCCGGAGCCGCCGCCCTGGCCCTGGACAGCCGCCTGTGGCCCAAAGTTGAGGATACCGCCCGCTCTTGCGCCTACATCGAGCTGTCCGGCCAGCCGGATTTCACCCAGGCGTTTACGGGGAATATGGGGTTTTGAGAACCCCTCCGATTTATAGCCTTCCCCTGGGGGAAGGTGGTCCGCAGGGCCGGATGAGGGGAACGCCCAAGGGTTGGGGGCTGTTGCGTGGGAATCCTCCAGTCATCGCCTAGCGGCGATGCCAGCCCCCTTTCACAAGGGGGCCTATTGGTGCAGGACATCAGCCTCCCTTGTTAAAGGGAGGTGGCACGGCGAAGCCGTGACGGAAGGATTCCGTTCCCTCGTCCTATAGCCTTCCCCCCTGCGGGGCGAAGGCTATGCCGTTTTGACGGGAACGCTCAAACATCGGCGGCGTTCCCCTCATCCGCCCCAGTGTGCCCGCTGGGGCACCTTCTCCCAGGAGAAGGCTTTTTAACTAACACACCAATATACAAATGGAGGACGACAATATGGAGATGCGCTTTCCCCTGATCTTAGACGGAGCCACCGGGACCCAGCTGCAGAAGCGGGGCTATCAAGGCGACGTGAGCGCCGAGCAGTGGGTGCTGGACCACCCGGACAGCATCCAGGATATCCAGCGCCGCTATGTCCAGGCGGGCAGCCGGGTGGTCTATGCCCCCACCTTTGGGGCCAACCGGCAGAAGCTGGAGGAGCGGGGCATTTTCAACCAGACGGCGGAGTATAACCACCGCCTGGTGGCCCTGTCCCGGCAGGCGGTGGACACGCGGGCCTGGGTGGCCGGGGACATCTCCCCCACGGGCCTGTTCCTGTCCCCCCTGGGGGAGGCCTCCTTCGAGGAGCTGGTGGACATCTATGCCGAGCAGGCCGCCGGGCTGGAGCAGGCGGGGGTGGACCTGTTCGTGGTGGAGACCATGATGACCCTGGCCGACGCCCGGGCCGCCGTGCTGGCCATCCGCAGCGTCAGCGACAGGCCCATCTTCGTCACCTTCACCTGCGACGAGAGCGGGCGCTGCCTGTCGGGCACCGACGTGGCCGCCGCGCTGGTGGTGCTCCAGGGCATGGGGGTCAGCGCCTTCGGCCTGAACTGCTCCACCGGCCCGGAGCAGATGCTGGTGCAGCTGCGCCGCCTGCGGGACTATGCCCGGGTGCCCCTCATCGCCAAGCCCAACGCCGGAATGCCCGTCACCGTAGACGGCAAGACCACCTATGACTGCACCCCGGAGGAGTTTGTCCGCTGGGTGCCCGATATGCTCCAGGCGGGCACGGCCATCTTCGGCGGCTGCTGCGGCACGGACGAGGACTATATCGCCGCCCTGGCAAAAGCCCTGAAGGGCGCGGAGTTCGTCCGCCCCGCCCCCAAGTATCCCGACCTGCTCCCCGCTGCCACCGAGAAGGACGTGCGCTATCTCCCTGTGGACGCGGGCCACGGCCCGGTGGTCTCCGGGGCGGAGCACATGGAGGACGGTCTCACCGACGCCCTGGAGGACGGCTTCCCCATGGCGGCGGTGGCTATCAACAGCTGGGAGGACGTGGACGCCCTGGCCGACTGCCAGTATATGATCTCCAAGCCCCTGTGCCTGGTGTGCGACCAGGCCGACCTGCTGGAGGCCGCCCTGCGGATCTACCAGGGCCGCGCCCTGTACGAGGGCGGGCTGAGCGAAGAGGAGCTGAAGCCCCTGGCGGAGAAGTATGGGGTGATCGGTTAAGCGCGGCAAAGAACGGATTGCCGCGTCGCTTCGCTCCTCGCAATGACAGACATCAAAAGCCGATTTATCGTCATTGCGAAGAGGCCAGAAGGGCCGACGCGGCGATCTGTTCTCTCGTCGAAATAAAAACCAGCCGGACCGCGAAAGCGGTCCGGCTGTTGTGCGTAATGGGGAAAAACTTACTTCGCGTAGGCGGTCAGGATGACGGCCAGCTGAGCACGGGTGGCGTTGCCCTGGGGATTCAGAGCGCCGTCGCCCATGCCGGAGATCAGGCCCTGCTCCACGGCCCAGGTCATGGCCTGAGTGGCCCAGGAGCTGACGGAGGCGGCATCGTTAAAGTTGGTCAGCGCGCCCTTGGCCTCGGGGCTGCCGGCGGCACGCCACAGCATGGTGGCCAGCTGCTCACGGGTGATGGAGTTGGCGGGGAAGGTGCCGTCGGACACGCCCTTCTCGATGGCCCAGGTCATGGCCTTGGCGTACCAGGTGGAGGCACCGGACACGTCCTTGCCATCTAGGCGGGCCAGCACGGTCCACATCATGGCACGGGTCACCTGGTTATCGGGGGCGAAGGTGTCCTTGTCGGTGCCGGCCATCAGGCCCTTGTTCACCACGTTCTTCACCGCATCGGCATACCAGCTGCCGGCGGCCACGTCGTTGAAGGAACCCTCGGTGAGATAGTCGATCATGGCCAGTGCAGTGGCGTGAGCCTTGGCGGCCATCTGGCGGCTGGTCTCGGTGGCGTTCTTCAGCTCCACCTTGGCGAAGGTCTCGTTGAACTCGTTCTGCAGGGCAGTCATCTTGTCCTGCACATACTGCTTGTCCGCAGCGGAAACGGCGGTGCCGGTGATGGCCTCAGCGTCGGCAATGTAGCCGCCCAGGCCCTCAAAGCTGAAGTAGTAGGAGTTGCGCCAGCCCTCGGGGTACACGGCGAAGCCGCCCTTCTTGTCGTTGACAAAGAAGGCGCTGGCATCAGCGGGACGCTCGGCGACCTTCTGCACGGCGGGCAGAGTTGCCTGATAACCCTCGTACATATCCTTGCTGTCAGTCAGCAGCATGGGGTAGTAGGGGACGAAGACGTTGTTGGACATGTTGCCAACGCCCACCCAGCCCACGGTGCCGGTGGTGATGTCCTTGTCCTTGAACAGCTGGAAGATCTCGATGTCCTGGTTGCTGGGCTTGCCGATGGAGCTGAGCTTGTAGTAACCGAACACGTCGTTCTTGTCCAGGGTGCGGTCGGCCTTGATGTTGGTGTACAGGCCCACCTGCTCGTCCTTGTCGTTCACGTTGGAGATGGTGAAGCGGGTGTTGTCGGCCAGCAGCTGCTCGGCGGTATAGTTATAGTTCTTGTTCAGGTAGTTCAGACCGTCCACCATGCGCTGATCCACCCGGTCCAGGCGGCCGGCGTAGGAGGCGCGGAAGTCAATGATGTTCTTGTCGGCATCGCCCACAAAGGTTCCGCCCTTCTGGGCCATCTCGATCAGCTTGTCGGAGGCGATGATGTTCTTGTCGTCCAGGTCCACACGGCCGATGACCGCCATGTTGGGCTCCAGGAAGATCATGTCGTCGGGCACCTTGATGGCCACATACTGGGTGCCGGAGCAGTTCTCAATGTACCAGGTCTCATTCTGGTCGCAGATGAACACGCCGGAGGCGAAATAAGCGCCGTAGTCCTTATAGATGTTCAGCAGCAGGTCCACGCCGGCCTTGGCGGAGTCGGCCTCGGACAGGATGATGGTGGGGATGTCGGTCTCCTCAATGCCCACCTTGCCGTCCACCTTCACTTTCACGAAGGGGTCCACGCCGGTGATGTTCTGCTTGGTGTTGCCGCCAATGGCATCGTTGCCGTAAATGGTCTCAGTGGCGGAGACGGACACGCCCTTCTCGTTAGTGCCGAACTCGGTGTAAGAGGGGTGGGTGGCGTTCTCCTGGCCGCACTCAGGGCAGGTGCCCTGATACTGGTCGTTGGTGAAATAGGTGAAGCGGTAGCTGTCGTGGGTGAACTTCCACTCAAACTCGCCGTAGCCGGGGCAGCCCAGGAAGGTGTCACCCTTGGCCCACTTGCCCTCGGGCATCACGAACCACTGCTTGTTATAGTTCCAGCCATAGTCCTCGGTACGGGCCACAAAGGGGGTCTTTTCCACGGTCTTTTCCGCACCCACATAGATAGTGGTGCAGGCCGAGGCGCTGATGGTCGCTGCTGCCACCAGTGAGGTAGTGACTGCCACAGCAGTCACTAATTTCTTCAGGGAAAATTTTTTCACAGTTCTGGTCCTCCATTCAATTTTGATTTGATGCGGGGATAGGGAGCTGCAGCTGAACGTCCGGCAGGGACATCCAGATTACGTACAGTATATATAAAAAGGCGGAGATAGTCAACCTGTGTTTTGTGTAGGCTGCATATAATTCAACATAATATCACAGCGCTTTGCCAAATCAAATGAATGCGCAAGCTTAGATTTCGTTAAAATCAAGAGGAAATTTCACAAACTAAAGCGCTAGTTTGCAAATAACATGCCGCTATTTTAATCCGCAGAACCACGACTTGTCAACCTGTTTTTTTAGCAAAGGCAGTGACAAGCAAGTCCCTCCCCGCCAAACCGCACGCCCCGACCGGAAGAATCCTGCAAGAATCGGAGAGAATTTGTGCAGAAAATACAACGCCCCGCCTCGCAGACAAAATTTTTTCGGTCTGCAGGACGGGGCGGGGTGGTCAGCGCTTGGTTGGCTGTCTCTCCAAAACGGACAAAAGAAGTCAGACGTACAGCTCGAATTTGTCCCCCACGATCAGCTGGAGGGAGCGGTGGCAGGGGGTACCGGCGGCGTCGAAGGAGACGCAGGCGATGGAGATGAGGGGGTAGCCCTTGCTGAGAGACAGATACTTGGCCTGCTCATAGGTGGCGTAGACCAGCTTCAGCGTCTTGGGGCCGGTGCTGGTGAAGCGGATGTTGTATTTGTCCGCCAGCACCTGGATGAGAGAGGCATCGTTCAGGTCCTCCTCAATAAGAAATGAGAAGCGTTCGGGAAGGCGGGAAAATTCGATGGCCACGGGGATGCCGTCGGCATACCGGATGCGCTCCAGGGCGATGACCTTCGAGTCGGGGGCAATGCCTAACTCAGCCACATCGGAAGAGGTGGCATCCTCAATGACAGATTTGATGGTCCGGGCCCCGGGAGTCAGTCCGGCAGAGCGGCAGATCTCGGTAAAGGTGGAGTTATGGAGAATGTCCCGCCGCAGGGAGTGATCGGCCACAAAAGTTCCCTTTCCCTGGCGGCGGACCAACAGGCCCTCTTGCTCCAGCTCCTTCAGCGCCTTGCGCACGGTGATGCGGCTGACGGAAAAGGTCTGGGCCAGCTCGTTTTCGGTGGGGATCCGCTGCCCCTTGGTGTATACTCCTGCGCTGATGTCGTCCAGTAATTGGTTTTTCAGTTGAAGGTAAAGGGGCTCGCCCGTGCCGCTTGTCAGCATGTACACGCCCTCCTTTTAAAATGTTGTTTTTTGGTGTGGTAAAAGAGTATAACATAAGTATACGCGATCTGGGACAAAAAGAAAAGAAAAAAGATACCATATAGTACAAATTAAACATGAATCATAAAAACACAAAACTCGCACAAAACAGATATTTCGGAAGAAAATACTATATAAAATGAAGAAATACTGTGACGGTCTGCCAAAATGAGAGCGGGGATTTCTATAAAATAAACAATCTTTTGAAAATGGGAGAAAAAGAAAAGGGAAACGTATTGACATTGTACTATTAAGGCTATATAATCAGCCACATAAAGCAATACAACACAATACAAATAGTTCTGTAAGCTAAACCGAAAAGGTGGGAAGAGGAATGTGGACAGAAGAACTGTTCCAAGTGAAAAAACCAGTGATCGCCCTGTTGCATCTGCGTGCCCTGCCTGGCGACCCCCTGTATGACCGGGAGGGCGGGCTGAAACAGGTGGTGGACATTGCACGGCGGGAGCTGCACGCTCTGCAGGACGGCGGGGTGGACGGCATCCTATTTGCCAACGAATTCAGTCTGCCTTATCAGCCCCGGGCGGACTATGTTACGGTGGCTGCCATGGCCCGCATCATCGGAGAGCTGCGCGGGGAACTGCGGGTGCCCTATGGGGTGAACATCGCAGCGAATCCTCTGGCGGCGTTGGAGCTGGCGGTGGCCACAGATGCCAACTTTGTCCGGGCGGCCTTTACCGGGGCCTATCTGGGGGAAGCAGGCGTGACGACTACCGACGTGGCCCAGACGGTGCGCCGGAGAATACAGCTGGACAGCCCCAATATTAAAATGCTGTATAAGGTCAACCCGGAGTCAGACGTATATCTGGCCCCCCGGGATATTCAGAAAATCACGAAGTCGGTCATATTCCACTGTTTCCCTGATGGACTGTGTGTTTCAGGAGGAAGCGCCGGAAACGAGACGGACGACGGCCTGATGCAGCAGGTAAAGGCGGTTGCCGGACAGGTCCCCGTATTCTGCAACACCGGCTGCACAGCCCAAAACGTGGCCCAGAAGATGGAGACAGCAGACGGTGTGTGCGTTGGCACTGCCTTTAAAGTGGACGGAAAGTTCCAGAACCAGGTGGACCCGGAACGGGTAGTCCAATTTATGCAGCGGGTAAAGGAAGTACGGGCTGCGCTGTAACGGTGCGGGAGAGAAAAATGGGAAGGGAGACGGACAGATTGGACTGGGAGCGGGCCTATTTCATGGGTATTGACGTGGGGACAGCGGCCACTAAGGGCGTGATCATAGACGGGCAGTGCCGTGTGGTGGCCCAGTGCAGCACGGAACACGGGATGGAAAATCCCAGGCCCGGCTGGTATGAACATGATGCGGAAGGTGTCTGGTGGCACGATGTGTGCCAGGTGAGCCGGGAGCTGCTTCGCAGTTCCGGGATTCCCGCCGGACAGATCGCAGCCGTTGGAACCAGTACATTGGGCTCTGACTGCCTCCCGGTGGACGAACAGTGCCGTCCTCTGCGCCGGGCCATCCTGTACGGCATTGATGCCCGGGCCGGAGAGGAGATAGCCTGGCTGACGGAACACTACGGCCCGGAGAAAGTACATACCCTGTTTGGCCGTCCCATCTGCTCCGGCGACGTAGCGCCGAAGATCCTGTGGCTGAAGCACCACGAGCCGGAGGTCTATCACAGGACCTATAAATTCCTGACGGGCTCGTCCTATGTAACGGCCAAGCTGACAGGGAACTATGTAGTGGACCAATTTTTGGGGCAGGCCTCTTTCCGGCCCCTGTACCGGACGGACGGCACGGTGAATCAGCAGGAGT
The DNA here is from genome assembly GCF_054108085.1 of Flintibacter sp. SJQ-8. Classification (NCBI taxonomy): domain Bacteria; kingdom Bacillati; phylum Bacillota; class Clostridia; order Eubacteriales; genus Flintibacter; species Flintibacter sp. SJQ-8. The sequence goes on along the minus strand of NZ_JBPJWR010000004.1, from coordinate 602,382 downwards.
GCGGCCTGTACTGCAGGCCGGATCAGTTGGCCCAGGCCCGTCCGGTTCACGGCATCGCCGGGACAGTGACCCAGGCGGCGGCTCGGGAGACGGGGCTGGAGCCCGGCACCCCGGTGATCGTGGGCACAGGGGACTCGTCGGCGGAGGCCATCAGCACAGGTGTGCTGGAACCCGGGGATATGATGCTGCAGTTTGGCTCTACCCTGTTTCTTTATTACTGTGCAGACCGGCCGGTACTGGATGACCGGGTGCGGGGGAACAACTTCCTCATCCCCGGGACGTATAGTCTGGCCGGGGGCACCAACACCTGCGGGACCCTGACCAAATGGTATCGGGATGTGCTCTTCCCGGACTTGCTGCGGGAGCAGGAGGCGGGCGGCCCCAACGCCTTTTCCAGAATGCCGGAGGGGCTGGAGAAGATCCCCCCGGGCAGCGGCGGACTTATCACCCTGCCGTACTTTGCCGGGGAGCGCACTCCCATCAACGACCCGGCGGCCAAGGGCGTGGTGTTTGGTCTGAAGCTGACCCACACCCGGCGGCACCTGTATCGCTCTGCTCTGGAGGCGGTGGGCTACTCCGTGCGCCAGCATCTGGACGTGATCCGGGATCATCGGCTGCCGCTGAAGAAGATCATGGCGGTGGGCGGCGGGGCCCAGAACGGGACATGGATGCAGTTGGTGGCCGACATCACCGGAGAGCCCATCCAAGTGGCGGCGGTCTCTGTAGGTGCAGCCTATGGCGATGCACTGATGGCCGCCCTGGGTGCAGGCCGGTTTCAGGATTTTTCCCAGTTGTCGAAGTATATCGCCACAGAGCGGACTTATCAGCCGGATATGGAACAGCATCAGAAATATGAACCCTATTTTCAAATGTACGGACAGCTTTACCGCCAGACAAAGGAGCTGATGCACCAACTCGACTGCATAGAGTGAACGACGAGAAAAGGAGGTTTTGAAAATGGAAGGCACTTATATTCCGCCGGGAGCGCTGGGCAAGGTCTGGCGGATCTATCAGGGCGTGATCAGCATGATCACCCTGGCGGGGGCGATCATGTCTGCCGTGTTCCTGGGGGCAATGTTTATCAACGTGATCATGCGATATGTCTTTAGTAACCCGATTTTTTGGTTTGACGAGATGATCATTGCCCTGCTGGTATGGTATTCCGCTTTGGGTACGGTGGTGTGCTATTGGACCAATGAGCATGCGGTGATCAACTTTTTTGTAAAGTTTTTCCCCAGGGCAGGAAAAATCTTTCTGATGTTTGCCCCCCACGTCATCGTGGCGGTGACATCGGTGGCATTTATCATCGGCGGCAAACTGCTGTTTGCTCTGCAGCTGAACCAGCTGCCCCAGGGAGGACTGCCCTTCTCCCGGGCCTATTACTATGCCCTGCCCATGATGGTTATGGGCGTGATGCTTACCCTGTGCGCTATCTACCGGGTGGTGGAGTACATTGTTACCCCTAAGCATGTATTTCTGGACCGCTTCCAGAAACTGCAGGACGAAGGAGGGATGATCATTGAGTGAGGAGATTTTTGTCTGGATCTATTTCGCTCTGTTTATCGTGATGATCCTGCTGGAGGTACCCATCGGTTCGGCCATGGTGCTGTCCAGTCTGCTGTACATTGTACAGAATGGCCAGAGCTTTGTGATGTTCGCACAGAAAACGGCCGCCTCTTTTGCCAGTTATTCCCTGCTTGCGGTCCCGGCCTTTGTGTTTGTGGGATGTGCAATGAACGAGATCGGATTCAGTGACCGAATATTCGGTGTGGCAGAGAAGGCAGTGGGCCATATCCCCGGCGGCCTGGGCCACGCCAATGTGCTGGCCAGTATGATCTTTGCCGGGATGTCCGGCTCGGCCATGGCCGATGCCGGCGGTTTGGGTGCGATTGAGATCAAGGCCATGGACGATGCGGGATATGACCGGGGGTTCTCGGTGGCCATCACCGCCGCCTCCTCTGGCATCGGTCCCATCATCCCGCCCAGCATCAACCTGGTGGTATGGGGATTTTTGGCCGGAGCCTCCACCATTGAACTCTTCATGGCGGGAATTGTCCCCGGTGTATTGATGGGCCTTTGCCTGATGCTCTACATTTACATCGCTGTGACCCGGTTCCATGTGCAGGCACCCACCACCCCCAGAGCTACTTTCCGGGAGTTCCTCCGTGCCCTTTGGCGGGGGCTGCCCGCCCTGGGCGCGCCCATCATCCTGCTGGGCGGCGTGAGCTCCGGTGTATTCACCTCTACAGAGACCGGCTCTGTGGCCTGTGCCTATATCATTCTGCTGGGCCTGTGCTACCGCCGCCTGTCCGGCAAGACCATGCTGACCATTTTGAAAAACACCATGTCTACCACGGCCATGACCATGTGGCTGTGTGCCACCGGCTCGGTGTTCAACTGGATGATCATCAACAGCGGCCTTACCGCCCGCCTGTCCAGTCTGCTGCTGGATATCCCCAGCAAAGTAGCGGTGCTGCTCCTGCTGAACCTGATGCTGCTGTTTATGGGCTGTTTTATGGGCTCGCTGCCCGTTCTGATCATGATGGCCCCGGTGCTGCTGAATATTGCGGATGCCTTCTCCATGAGCTATGTGACGATGGGCGTGATGGCGGTGCTGAATCTGACCATCGGCCTGATCACCCCGCCTATGGCCCCCGCCCTGTTTGTGGCGGCCAAGACGGCCAACGTCCCCTTCGAGCAGGCGCTGAAGCACACCCTGCCCATGATCGTGCCCCTGGTGGCGGCCCTGCTGATGGTGACCTTTATCCCGGCGGTCACCCTGCTTCTGCCAGGCCTGATGTGAGCACATTCCGTTTGGGGATGAGATAAAATTCCAGCGTCAAACAGAACAATAAAAATGATATGGAGGAAAACAACATGATGAAGAAATTGACCGCATTGTCTCTTGCTTTGGTCCTGCTGCTGTCCGTGTGCGCCGGGTGCGGCTCTAAGCCCGCCTCCTCCGCCGGATCGGCCGGTTCCGAAGCCGGCTCCGACACCTCTGCTCCCGCCCATGGCGAGATTCTGATCAAGCTGGGTGCGTCCTCCTCCCAGACCGAGCCCACCGGCATTGCCGGACAGAAGTTTGCCGACCTGGTGAACGAGAAGCTGGCCGGTAAAGTGAAGGTGGAGTTCTATCCCGGCGAGCAGCTGGGCCCCGCCATGGAGGAAGTGGAGAACATGCAGGTGGACCTGCAGCAGGGCGTGATGTTCTCCTTCGACAACTATACCAGCATTGCCAAAGACCTGAATATCATGTCCATGGCCTTCGCCTTTGACAGCATCGAGCATGTATACGCCTTCCTGGAGTCTGATCTGGCGGACAACGCCTTCCAGACTCTGGAGGATTCCGGCATCCACATCGTCTCCTATAAGATGCAGAAGAACCCCCGGGCCATCTTCGGCAAGAAGCCCCTGGCCAACGTATCCGACCTGCAGGGCGTGAAGTTCCGCGTACCCAATATCGACATCTTCCAGAAGAACTTCAGCACCATGGGTGCGGTGCCCACCATTGTGTCCTGGGCCGACTACACCATGGCCATGATGCAGGGTGTTGTGGATGCGGGCGAGTGCTCCTATGAGTCCATCGTGGCCCTGGACCTGTACAAGTATGCCCCCTACATCTCCCTGGTGGACTATGCCTTCCCCCTGGAGAGCATCGCCATCAATACCGCCACTTGGAACAAGCTGACCGACGAGGAAAAGCAGGTCATCGAGGACTGCGCCGACGAGGTGGCCCAGTGGTTTACTGAAGAGGTGAAAAAAGACTGGGAAGAGGACAAGCAGACCATTATTGACGGCGGCGGCACCTTTGTGGACTTTGATAAGCAGTCCTTTATCGATGCCATGGCTCCCCTGGCCGCCCAGCTGGAGAGCGAAGGTTATTGGGCCACCCCCGGCCTGTATGACTCCGTCCAGGCCCTTCCCCACTAAACAAAAAGTATCGTTCAAGTATCGTTCCGTTTGACAGAGCGTTCTCACCCTGAATGTATCCGGCGGCAGGAGGAGCGGGCCGCAGCCCCTTTCTCCTGCCGCACTTTATACGAGAAACTGGATCGAGGAGAAATATTATGAGTTATATGATCGGTGTAGACGTGGGAGGAACCTTTACCGACTTCTCCCTGTTTGATACGCAGAGCGGCCAGCTGAGCCACTATAAGCGCAGCTCCACGCCGGAGGACCCCTCTAAGGCCATTATGGGGGGCATCCAGGAGATCCTGGCCGAGCAGCACATTGACCCCATGGATGTGAGCTATCTGGCCCACGGGACCACGGTGGCCACCAACGCTTTGATCGAAAAGAAGGGGGCCCGCATGGGCCTGATCACCACTCAGGGCTTTAAAGACCTGATGGAGATCGGCTGGCAGCGCCGCCCATCTCTATATGACCTGCGCAAGCCCAAGCCGGAGAGCCTGATCCCCGCTGGAATGCGGCAGGAGGTGCAGGAGCGCATCCTCCACGACGGCAGTGTGCGCACCCCCTTAGATGAGGACAGCGTGAGAAATGCGGTGCGCTGCCTGAAGGCCATGGGTGCAGAGACCATTGCAGTGTGTACCTTGTTCTCCTTCATCAATCCCGCTCATGAAGACCGGATCAAGGAGATCATTCAGGAGGAGTATCCCGGCGTATACGTCTCCGCCTCTCACGATCTGGTAGCCGAGTTCCGGGAGTACTCCCGCATGAGTACCACCATGCTCAATGCCTATCTGGGGCCGGTGATGAAGAAGTACGTCCACAACTTCGAGCGTTCCGTCCAGGAGACGGGCATTCGGGTGGCTCCCTATGTCACCCAGTCCAACGGCTCGATCATCTCCATTGCAGAGACGGTAGACTGTCCCATTAAGACGGCGGTGTCCGGTCCGTCTGCCGGTGTGATCGGTGCCATTTACATCGGCCAGCAGGTGGGACTGGACAAGATCATCACCTTTGACATGGGCGGCACCAGTATCGATGTGAGCCTGATCGAAGACGGCAAGGCTCAGCTGTCCAACGACCGCACGGTGGAGGGCTATCCCGCCCGCATCCCCATGATCGACATCGTCACCGTGGGCGCCGGCGGCGGTTCCATTGCCCACATCGACGAGGGTGGCGCATTGAAAGTGGGCCCCCGCAGTGCCGGAGCCACCCCGGGCCCGGCCTGCTATATGCGAGGCGGTCAGCTGCCCTGTGTCACTGATGCCAACATCGTGCTGGGCAAGCTGAATGCGACGAAGATTCTGGGCGGCAAGATGGATGTGGACCGGAGTCTGGCCGAGCAGGCCATCCGCACCCACATCTGTGACAAGGCCGGTCTGACCTTGGAGCGGGCGGCCGCCGGAATCGTGTCGGTGGTCAACTCCAATATGGTGCGGGCCATCCGGGTGGTCAGCGTGGAGCGGGGTTATGATCCCCGGGAGTTCACCCTGATGGCCTTTGGCGGAGCGGGTCCCCTCCACGCCTGCGAGGTGGCCCAGGACATGGGCATCCGCCAGGTGCTCATTCCCCCGTCCCCCGGCACCCTGTGCTCCTTGGGACTGCTGATGGCTGACACCAAGTTTGACCTGAGCTGTTCCAACCTGACCCCCGCCGAGCCTGCCTATCTGGACAAGGCGCAGGATATTTTCCGTGGCCTGTTGGCCGATGGTGATGCGTTGCTGGACAAGGAGCATGTGGAGCGGGATAAGCGGGAGTATACCTACACTGTGGACTGCCGCTACATGCGCCAGAACTACGAGATTGCCATTCAGGTCGCTGCTCCCTTTGACCAGGCGGCGCTGGAGGACATGATCGAGCGTTTTCACCAGGAGCACGAGCGGGCCTATGGCTATTGCAGCCGGGAGATGCCGGTGCAGATGGTGAACTTCCGTCTCAGCGCCATCGGCGTGATGGAAAAGCCGGACTTGTCCGCTGCGGCTTTGGAGCCCCAGGCGGCCCTGCCCCAGCCCATGGAGGTGCGGCAGGTTCTGTTTGACCGGGAGAGCGAGTTCGTGGATACAAAGGTATACCATCGCACCCAGCTCAAGCCCGGGACCACGCTGGAGGGACCGGCCATTCTGGAGCAGATGGACTCCACCTGCGTCATCCCGCCCCAGTGGAGTGCCTATACCGATGCCTATTACAACATTATCGCTTTGTATAAGGGAGGGGAAGAGAAATGAGCGGACAGACCGATGCCGTCATGCTGGAGATCGTGGGCAACCTGCTGTTGTCCATTGCAGAGGAGATGGGAGTGGCCATCATCAAAAGCGCCTATTCCAACAACATCAAGGAGCGCCGGGATATCTCCACTGCTATGTTCGACCCGGAGGGCAACATGGTGGCCCAGGCAGAGCATGTGCCCATGCACCTGGGCTCTTTGCTGGGCATCATCGGCGAGGTGTATAAAAAGTTTTCCAAGGAGGACATTCGCCCCGGGGATATGTTCATCGGCAACGACCCCTATAACGGCGGCGGCACCCACTTAAACGACATCACCATCGCCGCTCCTATTTTTGCCCCCAACGGCAAGCTCATCGGCTGGGCGGCTAACCTGGCCCACCACAGCGACATCGGAGGCAAGGAGCCTGGTTCCACCTGTGGTGATGCCATCAACATTTTCCAGGAGGGACTGAAGATCCCCTTGGTGCGGGTGTGCAGCAATGGGGAGCCTCTGGCGGACATTCTGGACTTTGTACTGGCGAATTCCCGCATCCCCGGGGAGCGGTACGGCGATCTGCAGGCTCAGATCGCTGCGAACCGGGTGGGTGCCCGGCGGCTGTTGGATGCCTATGCCCGGTATGGCGATTTGCTGGTGGACTGTATGCACGAATTGCAGCGCTATGCTGAGCGCCGTCTGCGGGCGGGTATCCAGAAGCTGCCCGATGGAGAATACTCCTTTGTGGACTATATGGATGACGCTGGCGTGGCCTCCCCTGACCCGGTGAAAATCAGCGTAAAGATCACCATCAAGGGGGACGACCTGCATGTGGACTTTGCCGGCACTCAGGGCCAGGTGGCCGGTCCCATCAATATCACCTGGAACGGAATGCTGGCGGCGGTGTTCTATTCGCTGAAGGCCCTTATCGATCCGGGCTCTCCCTCCAATGCGGGCATCTACCGGGCTTTCTCTGTAGAGGCCGAGCCGGGCATGATCTTAAACGCCAAAAATCCTGCCGCCGTGGGTGAGCGGATCGACACAGCCATGCGCATCGCCGACGTGGTGTTTGGAGCCCTGGCTCCGGCAGCCGGAGAGCGGTCGATGGCGGGCAGCAACGGCAGCTGCACTACCGCCCTGTTCAGCGGTTATGACCCCAAAGACCCGGAACGGTACCATGTGTATATGGAGACCATCGCCGGAGGTGCGGGGGCCCACCGGGATATGGACGGCCAGAGCGGCGTTCAGATCCACATGACCAACACCTCCAACCTGCCGGTGGAGGCGCTGGAGATGGAGTTTCCTCTGATCCTGGTGCAAAAATACGGCCTGCGGCCGGACAGCGGCGGCCCGGGCGAGTTCCGGGGCGGTCTGGGCATTGAGCGGGTGTATGAGGCCGTGGAAGACGACGTGATCTATACTGGTCTGGGTGATCGCCAGCGGTTTGAACCCTGGGGATTGTGCGGCGGCCAGAACGGGGCCGGAGGGCGCTATTTCCTCACCCGGGCGGGGAGCAACCAGCAGGAGCGGCTGACCTCGAAGTGCACCGGCCTAGTGCTGCAGAAGGGCGACGTGGTCCAAGTGCTGACTCCCGGCGCAGGCGGCTGGGGCGATGCCAGGCTCCGTAACCCGGAGAAGGTGCTCCGAGATGTGATGGAGGGGGATGTATCCCCCCAGTCGGCAGAGCAGGACTATGGTGTGGCCCTGTCCGGTGCCCCCGGTAAGTGGGAAGTGGATGTCCAGCGTACAGAGCAGTTGCGAGCGCAGAAATAAAATGAAGAAGCGCGCCACCCAAAGGAACCTTGGGTGGCGCGCTTTTGCGGTTGAAGCTGAGGTCTCACAGCCCCGTCTGGGCCTTGGTGAGTTCCTGGGCGATGTTCAGGACGTGGTCGCCGATACGCTCAAAGTCGGTGAGCAGCTCGGAGTAGATGATGCAGGCCTCCTCGTTGCACACGCCGCTGCGCATCCGATCCAGCTGGTCCCGGCGGAACTGGTCGGTCATGTCGTCGATGCGCTGCTCCATCTGGGCCACGTCGGCCAGCCACACCGGGTCCCCCGCCTCGTGGTGGAGCAGGGAGGAGATGGCCTCCAGGGCCACGTCCCGCATGTCGCCCACGGCGCTGAGGGCCGCCGGGGAGAAGCGGATGTCTTTATTCACCAGCAGCCGGGTATAGCCCGCCAGGTTGTCGGCGTGGTCGCCGATGCGCTCGATGTTGCCCGAGATGGCGAAGAAGCTGCTGACCACGGCGGAGCCCTGCTCGTTGGTCTCGATGGAGATGAGCTTAGAGACGTAGCGGGAGATCTCCCGGTTCAAAAAGTCGATATACTCCTCCCGCTGCTCGATGTCCTCCAGGCTGGCGGGGTCCCGGTCCAGAACGGACCGGAAACTCTTGGCCACGTTGTCCCGGGCCATGGACAGCATCCGGTGCAGCTCGTGCCGCAGCTGGTCGATGACGATGGCGGACACGCCCAGGCCGCCCTCCTTGCCATTGGCGGTGATGGGCTTGAGGTAGTTCAGGCGCATGCCCTCGCCGGTGTCTGTGTCAGAGACGGGCAGCTCGGGCAGGATGCGCACCGCCAGCCGGGCCAGATAGGTGCCCAGGGGCAGCAGGATGAGGGTGGTGCCGATGTTGAAGCAGGTGTGGATCAAAGCCACCCGGCCGGCCGCCGTTTTGGGCAGCACCGCGGCCAGGGAGGTCCCCAGCCCGCCGGGCAGGACCAGGGTCCCGTCGATGATGTGGGCGATGGGGAAGATCAAAAACAGCAGGGTGAAGATCACCGTGCCGATGATGTTGAACAGCAGGTGGATGATGGTGGCCCGCTTGGCGTTGCGGCTGGTGCCGATGGAGGCCAGCACGGCGGTGATGCAGGTGCCGATGTTGGTGCCGAACAGGACAAAGGCCCCGCTGGCCAGGGGGATGATGCCCGCGTTGGCCAGGGTCTGGACGATGCCTACCGCGGCGGCGGAGGACTGGATGATGGCGGTGAAGCCCGCGCCCACCAGGATGCCCACCAGGGGGTTAGAGAAGGTGGAGACCAGCTCCACAAACTCCGGGGAGTCCCGCAGGGGGGACATGGCGGTGCTCATCATGCCCATGCCGATGAACAGCACGCCCAGACCGGCCAGGATCTGGCCGATGTGCTGCATTTTCGTGTCCTTGACAAAGACCATGAGCACCACGCCCACAAAGGCGAACAGGGGGGCCAGGGCTCCCACGTCCAGGGCGATGAGCATGCCGGTGATGGTGGTGCCGATGTTGGCGCCCATGATGATCCAAACGGCCTGGTTCAGCGTCATCATGCCGGCGTTGACAAAGCCCACCACCATGACGGTGGTGGCGGAGGAGGACTGGATGGCCGCCGTGATGGCCGCGCCCACCAGAACGCCCATGAATCGGTTGGCCGTCAGGCGCTCCAGAAGAATTTTCATCTTGGCGCCCGCCGCCGCCTCCAGGCCGGAGCTGGTCATCTGCATACCATAGAGGAACAGCGCCAGACCGCCCAGCAGGGACAGAATATCTGTGATGCCCATATTCTCTTTCCTTCCTTGGCGGCCCTGCAAGGTCCCCTGTAAAAAAACGGGACGCGCCGCCTTCTTCCATAGATGCTCGAAACGATTCCAGCATCCATTATATGCGGCGGACTTTCCTGCCGTCAACAGATTTTACGCAGGTTTAACATATTCTTTTCAAAACACGGAAAACCGGCCCCGGGGCTGAAAAAAGCGCCGCCCGGCCAGGGCGGCGCTTTGTGCTTTGGAGCGGGAGAGAGGGAGACTTACTCGGCCTCTTTCTGCTTCTCCAGATACTCGTCATAGGTCATGCGGCGGTCAGTCAGCTTGCCGTCGGTGGAGAAGTCGAAGACGCGGTTACACACGGTCTGGATCAGCTGATGGTCGTGGGAGGCCACCAGCACGTTGCACTTCACGGCCTCCAGCCCCTTGTTCAGGGCGGCGATGGACTCCAGGTCCAGGTGGTTGGTGGGCTGGTCCAGCATGAGCACGTTGGCCCCGGACAGCATCATCCGGGACAGCATACACCGGACCTTCTCGCCGCCGGAGAGGACCTTGACGGGCTTATAGACCTCGTCCCCGGAGAAGAGCATCCGGCCTAAAAATCCACGGAGGTACTGCTCCTGGGGGTCGGGGGAGAACTGGCGCAGCCACTGGACCAGGTTGTCCTCGTTGTCCAGGAAATAGGGGGTGTTGTCCTTGGGGAAATAGGAGAAGGTGGCCGTCTGGCCCCACTTCACGGTGCCCTCGTCGGGCTCCATCTCCCCGGCCAGGATCTTGAACAGGGCGGTGTGGGCGTTCTCGTTGTCGCCCACAAAGGCGATCTTGTCCCCGTGGCCCACGATGAAGGAGACCTTGTCCAGGACCTTCACCCCGTCGATGGTCTTGGACACGTCGGTGACGAACAGGATGTCCTTGCCCACCTCGCGGTCAGGGGTAAAGCCCACAAAGGGATAGCGGCGGGAGGAGGCGGGCATCTCCTCCACGGTCAGCTTGTCCAGCAGCTTGCGCCGGGCGGTGGCCTGCTTGCTCTTGGACTTGTTGGCGGAGAAGCGGGAGATAAAGTCCTGCAGCTCCTTGATCTTCTCCTCGTTGCGCTTGTTCTGGTTCTTGATCAGCTGCTGCACCAGCTGGCTGGACTCGTACCAGAAGTCATAGTTGCCCACGTACATCTTGATCTTGCCATAGTCGATGTCCACGATGTGGGTACACACGGTGTTCAGGAAGTGGCGGTCGTGGCTGACCACGATGACGGTGCCCTCAAAGTCCAGCAGGAAATCCTCCAGCCAGTTCACCGCGTCGATGTCCAGGTTGTTGGTGGGCTCGTCCATCATCAGCAGGTCGGGGTTGCCGAACAGGGCCTGGGCCAGCAGCACCTTCACCTTCAGGCGGGCGTCCAGGGTGGCCATGTCGTTATAGTGCAGCTCCGTGCCGATGCCAAGGCCCTGGAGGATGCGGCTGGCGTCGCTCTCGGCCTCCCAGCCCCCCAGCTCGGCATACTCCTCCTCCAGCTGGCAGGCCAGCATGCCGTCCTCGTCGGTCATCTCCTCCTTGGCATACAGGGCCTCCTTCTGCTTGCCGATGTCATAGAGGCGCTGGTTGCCCATGATGACCGTGTCCATGACGTTATAGGCGTCGTAGGCGTTCTGGTCCTGCTTCAGCACGGACATGCGGGTGTTGGGCAGAATAGACACCTCGCCGCTGGTGGAGTCCAGGTCGCCGGACAGGATCTTCAGAAAGGTGGACTTGCCGGCGCCGTTGGCGCCGATGATGCCATAGCAGTTGCCCCGCAGAAATTGCAGGTCCACATGGGAGAACAGGGGAGTGCCGCTGTAGCTGAGGCTCAGGTCGGTGACAGTGATCATATCGGTGTAATTCGCTCCTTATTTTATTCGTTTTGTATTCGATATAAAGCCTTCCCCACGCAGGGGGGAAGGCTGAGGGGGACTTGCGGAGGTGCATACGCCGTCGTGGGCGGACACAGAGGTCCGCCCCTACAAGAGCCATCGTGACCTGCCGTAGGGGCGGACCTCCGTGTCCGCCCGTTCGATGACCGGCGCACCCACGAGACCCACCCTCATCCGTCCCCTTCGGGTCCACCTTCCCCCGAGGGGAAGGCTTTTGGCATTTCTTTATAAAACAGCTTGCCTAACATCTTATCATAGCCGCACCAAAAAAGATAGTTGTACTTTTTCACAGAAAACGGCTTTATTCCGCCCCGCTCAGCAGAGTCTTCTTCACCCGGGCGGCAAAATCGTCCACTCTTTCCTGTACGCCGGGGAGGGACAGGGCCTCGCCGGGGTCGTTGGCCGTTTCGATCATGGCGAAGCGGGCGGGGAGATAGAAGGACTTGTTCATGTTCAGCCCGTCGATGAGCTGCCGGGCCACGATGTCCCCGCCGGAGTAGCCGGAGACCACGATGGCGAACAGGGCGTTGTCATAAAACCGCTGCTGGCGGAACAGGGCGGTGAGACGGTTGACGCAGGCGGTGAGGTTGGCGGACAGGGCGTCGTTATAGTTGGGGCAGAGCATCATCACCCCGGCGCACCGGCGCATGGCGGGATAGACCTCCTCCTGCATCACGCCGCCATAGAAGCAGCCCCCTCGCTCCCCAAAGTGCAGGCACATGGTATAGGGGCAGCCGGAGCAGTCGGACAGGGTGCCGTTGCGCAGGCCGATCTCGGTGCAGACGATGTCCTCCCCCAGGCGGGACTTGGTCTGCTCCCACAGGGCCATGGTGTTGGAGGTGTGGTGGCTGGAGGCGTGGAGCACCAGCAGCTCGGGCTTCTCCCGGGCGGGAAAGCCCTCGGTCTCTACCCGCCGGGCCAGGTCGGCGGCGGCGGCGCGATAGGCCCCCATCAGGTCGGTCCCGGCGTTTTTGGCCTGGATGCGGAAGTTGTGCAGCTGCCCGGCCCCCTCTACCAATGGGCGGCCCACAAAGGCGCACCCGGCTAAATTGGCCGCCAGGGCCAGCTCCGCAGCGGCAGATTTGGTATACAGAGGGGACAGCCCATCGATGATAATACCCGCCGTAGCGCCATCCAGCAAATTGGGCGTGCGGCGGAGGGCGGAGAGTATCCGGGTCAGCTCCAGATTCACGCCGTATTCCCCAAGGGCGGCGGCGAAGAGCAGCCGCTGCCCGGTTAAATCTTTCAGCTCCTCCGCCCGGCGGATGACCCGCACCTGCCGCCCGGCCAGAGCGTGGGACAGCACCCCGTCCAGGCGCATGTCCGCCCACCCCTCGTCCGGGGCGGGATGGATGAGAACCAGGGACATACCGTCACCCTCTTTACAGAATGGTCTTCAGGTGGTCCGCCGCCGCCCGGATGTGGGCGAACAGGGGGTCCGGGATGTGGGGCAGCAGCTCGGTCTCCACCCCGGCGGGGGTGAACCGGTTCTTCACGCCCATGTAGACGCCGTCTAAAAAGACGGAGCCGCAGTGCCACTCCCCCCGCAGGGTGAGCAGCAGGGACAGCGCCCCGGAGGACATGGCGGGGGCCACATAGGGCTTGAAGCCCAGCGCCCGCATCTTCAGGTTGGCCGTCACGGTGAGCTGAGTCAGCTCCTGGGACAGGGCGTCGTCATAGTGGTCGATGGAGTTGGCGATGGTCAGTCCGGTGCCGTGGGGGCCGAAGGCGCGGCCCTCGGTGAGAAAGCTGGCGAATTTCTCGTCCCGCTTGGCGTAATAGGCCGCCCGGGCGTTCATCACCCCCAGGCCGAAGCCCTGGACCTGCTCAGGCCGCAGGCCCTTGCCGTCCCACACGCCGTTCTCGTCCTTGTTGCTCTCCAGATAGGCGGTCTTGGCCAGGGGGTCCACCGGGTCGGACACGGCGCACCACAGGCCCTGATAGTGGGCTTCCCTGGCCATGCGGGCATAGTGCTTGACGATGCCGGCGTTGGCCTGGAACTGGGCCATGCGCACGTCCTGCACCTGGGAGCCAACCGGGGGGATGCCCTTGGAGGCCACAAAGACGAACAGGTCCCCGTCGAACAGCTTTTCCGGGGGGATGACCTCCACCTCGGGCATGGCGTCGTAGTTCCAGGGCAGGGCGATCTGGCCCAGCTCAAACTCCCACCGGGCGGTGATCTGGTCGGACAGGTCGCAGATGCCGATGGAGTCGATCACGTCGCCCCCCAGCAGCTTCAGCCCCATGAGCAGGGTGGAGCCCACGTCCCCGATGGCCAGCACGTTCACCCGCTTCTTCTTGGGGGAGGGCTGGGTGTCCAGCAGGCTCTCCCACCCGGGGCGGGACATATTCACGGCGGTGAGACGGCCCTCCTGAATGGCGGCAGAGCAGGCCCCGTCCACCTCCACCTGGGGCAGGCGGGAGGCGTCCAGCACCTCCAGACCGTGGGGGGCGGAGAGCTGGCCGGGGCAGTTTACCTTAAAAGACCCACGGCCCAGCACCGGGTCCCCCGCCACCGGGGCGAACAGACGGCCCTCCGTCACCGGGGGCACCGCCGGGCCGAAGCCCGACAGGGGGGAGAGGGAGACCAGGGCGTGACCGTTGTGGTTGTAATAATACATGGAAACCATCACCTTTTTGTTAAAGTTAGGAGTTAGGAGTTAGGAGTTAGGAGTTAGGAGTTAGGAGTTAGGAGTTAGGAGTTAGGAGTTAGGAGTTGGTAAGGAGCCTGCGCCCCTCCTCGCAATGACGACCAAATTTAGAACGATCGTCAAATAAAGCGTGCTGGCCTCCATTCACTGTCATTGCGAGGAGCAAAACGACGTGGCGATCCGTCTCTTTTTTCACATCTGCCGCAGCAGCTGCTCTAAATCATTTTCCAGATAGACCGACGCGGACAGGTTGGGGTCGTAGCCCAGGCAGGTGCCCTTGTCGGGGCACAGGGGGAGGATGACCGCCTCGGGCAGACGGGACAGGGTCAGGTTGCGGCCATACAGGGCCAGATACTCCTGCTCCAGGGTGGACAGCACGTCCCGGGCGCACTCCAGACAGGTGCGGGAGAGCTGGAGGGCGGCTTCCCGCCCACACTCGGTCTGACAAGGTGGGGCGGCGTAGGGCAGGATGTGGTTCACTCCGGGCAGCAGACCGGGCACCGGGGACTTGGGTCGGCGGACGGTGTTGCCGCCGATGAAGGGGTACAGGGTGGCCTCGATAAACCATTGCCGCAGCTGGGGCAGGAAGTAGACCCCGTCCACAGGCCGGTCCCAGGAGCGCATCAGGTCCCGGCCATAGCCGGACAGGATGCCCACCAGCACCATGCGGATGGGCACGTCCTCCTGCCGCAGGATGGGGTCCAGGGCGTGGAGGCGGAAGCCGGGGTGCATCAGGTCGTCCACTAAGATCACCGGGCGGCCAAAGGACTTGATGGTGCGGATCTGGTTGGGGATGGAGCTGTAGTAGGGGAAGGCCTCGATGCTGCTCTCCTGCAGATCGGGGGAGTAAACTTTATCAGTGTGGACCGTCTTGGTGACGGTGTTGGGGACGATCTTGCCCCGGAGGAGCTTGCCGAAGGGGACGCACATGTTCTCCCCCAGCACTCTGGGGTTGGTGGGGGTGGAGGGCACGTTGTTCCAGGCAGTGATCTTCTCCAGCAGCCGGTGGTGGATGATGTCCGCCGACAGGGTCAGCACCAGAGAGCCGGGGTACAAGGCGGCGATGGAGCGCTGCAGCCGCTCGTGGCTGCGGCGGATGGCGGTGAGCACCCGGCTGTTGCGGCACAGAGGCTCTTGAATGGTGGTCTCCAGGTTCTGGAGGAGCACCGTGGGGGCCCGCATGTCCACCTCCCGGATGGGGGCCTCCCCCTCCCGGGGGACAAAGCCGGAGCGGGCCAGGGTGTCCTCCAGAGCGGGGGGCAGCAGCCCGTCGTGAGGGGCGAAGACGGCGTAGACATATTCCTTCTCCAGGGCCCGGGCCAGCAGTTCGCTGAGCAGCAGCTGGGCATAGTCCTTGTGCTTGTGGGCGGTATCCGCCGCCAGGGCGGTGAGGAAGAGGACGTTGCCCGCCGCCCGCAGGCGCACCCGGTTGGCCAGGTCGCTGTCCCCCAGGGCGTCGAACAGCTGGGAGGTGGGCAGCAGGCGATAGCTCACAAAGCCCAGGGACCGGTCCGCCCCCGTGCGGCGCAGCAGCAGCACCCGGTCATGGCAGCGGAGGATGGCCTGGCCCAGGGCCTCGCCCCCGGGAAGCCCGGCGGTGAGCTCTGCCACCTGTTCCTGGGTGGGAGATTCCTCCCACTGGAACTCCAAATCCCCGGCGTACAGCAGGGGCTTGTCCGGGGTGTCCCGGAGGTACAGGCCGTTTTGATAGATAAAGTCCTGGATCACCGGGGCCACCAAAGTGGAGATGTCCCGGTTCAGGTCCACGTTCTCCCGGATGCGGGTGGAGCTGATGTCCTCCAGGTGGGGGGGCAGCTGAAGATGGAGCACCTGGCCGGTGATGGGCAGCTTTTTGGGCAGGGGCTTCTCCCCCGCCCGGCGGAAGATCACGTGGTTCATCCCGTGGATGGACCAGGGCCGGGGGGGCGCCTTATAGCAGGAGGCGTTGGCCACCACGTCGCTGCCCGCCACGATATACAGCTCCTGATCGGGGAACAGCTGGCTCAGCCGGTGCAGGTCGTCGGGGTTGGCGATGTTCACCGGGATGTCATCGGGGAACAGGTGGACGTGGAAGTCCCCCGCCACGGACAGGTTGACGATCTGCCGCCGGATCAGATGGGGCTGGGCCTTTTTGGACCAGGAGAACTCGTCCACCGCCAGATAGACCTCGAACCCCAGGTCCCGGATGGCCTGGACGATGCCCTTGTGGGACAGGGTGAAGGGGTCGAAGGTGCCGGGGAAGAAGGCGATCTTCCGGGGGGGCGGGAAGGAGAAGGGGCCGTGGTCCAGCCGATGCAGGGCGATGAACCGGTTGATGTGGGCCAAGGCGGCGGCCCGATAGAAAAAGGTCAGGCGGCTCTGGTCCGCCGACTCCAGAATGAGGAACAGCAGCTTGCGATAGCACAGGGCAAACAGGCGGCTCTTCTCCCCCAGGGACAGCTCCCGAGACTCGAACAGCAGCTTGCCGATGACCAGCAGGGCCTCCTGCCGCACGGCTTCCCGGTAGTGGGCAAGGCCCTGGAGGAGCAGCCCCAGCAGCTCCTGCCGCCGGTGCTCAAAGGCGGAGTAGGGCTGGGGGAAGCGCTCTAAATAGGCGGGGTAGTTCTCCAGCAGCACGCCGATGGTGTTCAGCGCCCCGGACACGGCGGAGTCGCTGGGGGAGGCCAGCAGCCCCCGCAGCCACAGCACCTGCTCGTCCAGCTCGCTGGGGTGGAGATACAGGGCGGCCTGGCCCAGATACTGGGGGATATACTTGGAGATCTCGTACTGGCCCATCTCCAGGCCCTTGCCCAGCTCCACCACCACCTCGTTGCGCTGGTCCCGGCGCAGCAGGGACAGGGTGCGCACCAGAGCGTCGCCTGCGGTGTGCCGCACCACCACCCGCTCCGACACCTTGACCAGGTTGGAGAAGTGGGCGGCGATGTGCAGGATGTGGGCGTCCAGCCCGTGCTCCACCTGGTCCCGCAGCAGCTCCACCCCGGCCACCTTGACGATCCAGGGGGTGGCCGTCTTCAGGTTGTCCAGGAACACCTCGCTGGTGATGTCCATGTGATAGAGGGTCTGCTCTAAAGCGGGGTCCTTCACCCCGGCCCGGCTGAGGATCTTATATTTCAGGAAGATGGCCGTCAGGGCCTCGGGCTGCATAGAGCGGACGATGGCCACGATGCGGCCCATCTGGGGGTGCCCCTTGGGCAGGGAGCGCTGGGCCTCCCGCAGGAACTCCAGCGCGGCGATGGTCAGGCGAAGCTCCCCCTGGGCGACAAAATAGGCGGCGAATTCGATGAGCGCCCCCCGGGTCTTCTCCCCGTAATACTGCTGGGGCAGATAGCGGATGGCGTCCAGCAGGGTGAAGGCGGTGTCCGCCGACAGGGCGGCGGGGTCTTTATAGTAGTCCAGCAGGGCGCCCAGAAAGCGGGGGATGTCCTGGGGCCGGGCGTGCTGGAGCATAGAGCCCACCACCAGCTTCAGGGTATAGCCGATGTGGGAGCGCTGCTGGGGGGTGGTCTTGTGGTCGGGGTAGATGATGAGCTTTAAATACTGCGCCCACAGCTGGAAGGGGACCTCCTCCGCCGGGTCGTGGGCGGCGTGGGCGGGGACCTCCTTCTGATAGACCAGGTGGAACCGGGCGATGATCTGACCGATCAGGCTGCCCGCCTGGCGGCGGATGTCGCCCTCGCGGTGGACCAGCAGCTCGTACAGGAAGGACAGGGCCTGGGTCTTCTGCCGCACGGACAGATAGGTGAAATACTCCTCAAAGATGTTCAGATAGGCCCGCAGCTGCTGCCAGCTCTTGGTGGAGCGGGCGGACTCGATGATGTTGCCGAACTTCTGCTCGTTAGACAGCATGTGCATCAGCCGCAGGTTGTGGTCCACCGACAGGCCAATTAAGTTGTCCAGGGTCTCCTCCGGGCCCATGAGAGCGGCGTCCTTGTGGGGGACGGGGGGCTGGGGGTGGCCGGACAGGGCCACGTCCACCCCCAGGCGGCGCATATAGTCCTCAAAGTCGTGGAGGCGACCATACACCAGCTGATACCGGCGGCGCTTGGTGGAGTCCACCCCGTCCAGCTTGGACAGGATGACCTGGAAGGACTGGTCCAGGGGATAGAGCACGGTGATCTCCCGGCCCTGGTCATCCCGGTCCTGTTTGGAGCGGAAGTCGGCATAGATGAGCAGCAGGGATTCCACCGACAACGACTCCAGTTCCAGGTCCCACACGGAGTGGTTGGCGGCGATGTGGCTGACGCCCTCCAGCTTCCGGGCGGTGAGCCACTGGTCGGTGTAGTAGTAGTGGAGATAGGGCACCCGCTCCCCGGCCCGGCAGCCGAACTTGCCCACGTCGTGGGCGGCAGCCGCGGCGGAGATGAGGGCCAGGTCCACCTCCACCCCCGCCCCGGCCAGTCCCTGGGCGGCGGTCATGGCGATGTAGTGGACCCCGGCAATGTGGCCCAGGGTGCGGAAGAGAGTCACCTCGTCCCCCAGGCGCAGCAGCTCATAGACGAACTCCTGCCGCCAGGCGGCCAGAAAGCGGCCATACTCCCGCCCGGCGTCGCACAGGGCATACTCCTCCTGGGACAAAAACTGAAAGTCGATGAGCGGGTCAAAGGGCAGGGCCGCCCGCTCGTGGTCCAGCAGGACCTGAAGCACGGTGAGATAGGTCTCCGCTCCGGCATCGAATGGGGAGGGGCTGGGCACGAAATGCCCGTCCGGGAACATACGGGTGCGGATATAGTCATAGCAGAAGGCCAGCCAGCCCTGCTCCGGGGCGGGGGAGAACAGATCGGGCAGCTGGCGGCACAGCTCCAGGGCCTGGGCGCAGGTGAGCCGCTGGCGGATGGGCAGCAGCCCCTCCAGGGTCTCGGTCCAGCCCGGGGCCTTCAGCAGGGCAAGGGCGGCCTTTCGGCTGGTAAGCCCCGCCGCCCGCCGGGCGGAGAGGGCCTCGGCCACGTCGCTGTTGAACTGTCGGATCATCTTTTCGTGCATAGGGGACCACCTTTCTTGGGGAGGGGGTTGAAGATAGAAAATGACAGATGAAACGTCAGGGAAATTTTATCACAAATACAGGGGGAAGAAAAGTGGAGCGTCGCGTCCCTCGTGCTGTATTTGTGCGATAAGCATGATAGAAAGAAGTGAGCCGTCTGCCACAACAGACGGCTCACACAGACGGTCAAAAAAGCCTGTCATTGCGAAAAGGGCACAGCCCGATGCGGCGATCCGGTTTTCACCTCGTCCGCCGTATCACCCAGGTGCGGCTGACGGCGGCACCCAGCAGGAGGATGTTGCCGCACAGATACAGCCACACCAGCAGGATGATGAGGGAGGCCAAGGAGCCGTAGACCAGGGCATAGCGGGAGGACATGCCGATGAACCAGGAGAACACCCCGGAGCACACCGCCATGGCCAGAGCGGTGAGCAAGGCCGCAAAGCGCAGGGTGCGCCGGGGCATGGCCCGGGGCGGCGTGCCCGCCCGATAGAGGGCCAACACCAGCAGCAGCACCGCGCAGAACAGCACCAGATACCGCAGCCAGCCCCACAGGCCGGACACCCGGGCCAGGGAGAGCAGCTGCTTTAAGGGCCGGGGCAGATATCGCTCCAGCAGACGGAAGAACCAGTCCCCGGTGAAGATGACCACCACGGAAAAATAGATGGTGACCAGAAACAGGGCGGACAGGGCCACGCTGAGCAGGGTGGTCTTCACGCCCATGGGCCGCCGGACCTCATACAGCTCGTCCAGGGCCAGAAATAAGGTGCGCAGCCCGGCGGAGGCGGAGACCAGAATGGTGAACACGCTGGCCCACAGCAGGGCCGGGGAGCGGACCCCGGCCACATAGGTCAGATAGTCCCCCAGCACCCCCGTTACCCCGGCGGGGAGGAGGGCGTCGGCGGCCCGGAGGACCTGCTCTAAATCAAAGTGGAACAGGCCGATGAAATAGTTCACGCACATGACCAGGGGGAACAGGGTCAGCACCAGGTAATAGGCCAGGGCGGCGGCGGAGCGGGATATCCCCGCCCGGGCATAGGTGTCCCACACCTCCAGACAGAAGGAGACCGGGGGCAGGGAGATCAGGCGTTCCAGCATGGCGGGGACTCCTTTCTACAGAATACGGATCGCCACGTCGCTTCGCTCCTCGCGATGACTGAGGGATTCCACATCTGAATTAGGTACGAAAAAAGCCGCCTGTAAAACAGACGGCTTTCGACGTTGCAGACCTCAGGCCAGCTTGTTCAGCTTGATGGTCATGCTGCTCTTCTTGTTGGCAGCGTTCTTCTTGTGCAGCAGCCCCTTGGCAGCGGCCTGATCCACGGCCTTGACGGCCACCTTGTAAGCGACATCGGCCTCGCTGCGGTTGCCTTCCGCCACAGCGGTGTCAAACTTCTTCAGCTCGGTCTTCAGCGCGGACTTAGCAGCCTTGTTCTGGGCAGCCTTGGTCTGGGATACCAGGACGCGCTTCTTGGCAGACTTGATATTCGGCAAACCAAACACCTCCTCCGATTTTCATCGTTAAATTAGACACAATATGCCTGTGCAGATATGTATTTTAACACCCGTCCCTAGAAATTGCAACTGTTTTTTTCAATTTTTTTTAGAATTTTGGATAGACTGAAATTAGACACGGATTCCTGGGGAAAATCCGGCAAAAAACACGAAAAACAGGAAGGGAGCGGGACACTTTGGACCTGAGACGGACCGACCTGGCCATGGAGGCCCGGGAGCTGTGGCAGGAGCGGGCGGGACAGACCGCCCAATTGCCCGGGGTGCGGGCAGAGGAGCGAAAGCGGGCGGGTATGCCCGTCACGGTGGTGCAGGTGCTGGATGAGCGGGGGGAGCAGGCCCTGGGCAAGCCCCGGGGGACCTATGTCACCCTGACCCTGGAGGGGGTGGAGACCCGTGCGGACGGGGCCTTTCCCCGGGCGGTGGAGGCGGTGGCCGCCGAGCTGGGGGAACTGCTGGAGCAGATCGACCTGAAAAAGGGCCCGGTGCTGGTGGCCGGTCTGGGCAACCGGGCCATCACCCCCGACGCCGTCGGCCCCCGGGTCCACGACTGCACCCTGGTCACCCGCCATCTGGTGGGGCGGATGCCGGAGCAGTTCGGCCACCTGCGCCCGGTGGCGTCGGTGTCGGCGGAGGTGATGGGCAGCACGGGGCTGGAGAGTCAGGAACTGGTGGCCTCTGTCTGCCAAAGCATCCGGCCCTGCTGCGTCATCGCGGTGGACGCCCTGGCCTCCCGCAGCTTAGACCGGCTGTGCCGCACGGTGCAGCTGGCGGACACGGGCATCTCCCCCGGCTCCGGCGTGGGCAATCACCGGGCGGCCCTGGATGAAGAGAGCCTGGGGGTGCCCGTGCTGGCCATCGGCGTGCCCACGGTGGTGGAGGGGGCCACCCTGGCCGCCGACCTGCTGGGATGTGACCGCCTGCCCCAGTCCGCCCCGGGCCGGGACATTCTGGTCACCCCAAGGGACATTGACCGCCAGGTGGCCGACCTGTCCAAAATATTGGGCTATGCCATCAGCATGGCCCTCCAGCCCGGATTGGGGCTGGAGGAGCTGGAGCTGTTATTGAGTTGACAATATTTCCTCCCGCCCCCTATGCAGCGCCTGAATTTTTCGATATAATCGGAGGTGAAAACAAGGAGGAACGGCCCCATGTTCGGACACAAGAAAGAAAAAAAGACTGACCGCCCTCTCGCCGCCCCCGGCGGGGATAAGCTGGGCGTTTATATTCACATCCCCTTCTGCAAGAGCAAGTGCGACTACTGCGACTTCTACTCCCTGGCCGGGCGGGAGGACCAGATGGACCGGTATCAGAAGGCGCTGCTCTCCCACATCGCGGAGACGGCCCCCATGGCCCAGGTGCCGGTGGACACCATCTATTTCGGCGGCGGCACCCCCAGCCTGTATGGGGAGAAGCGGCTGAAGGAAATTTTGACCGCCCTGAAAAAGCAGCTGCCCGTGGACAAGGACGCGGAGATCACCCTGGAGGCCAACCCCGACAGCGTGGACCTGCGCTCTCTGCGGCGGCTGCGGCGGGCGGGCTTTAACCGCATCTCCCTGGGGATGCAGTCGGCTGACCCGGCAGAGCTGGAGGCCGTCCACCGCCCCCACACCGTGCAGCAGACGGACCAGGCCGTGACCATGGCGAAGAAGGCGGGCTTTAAAAACCTGTCCCTGGACCTGATCTACGGCCTGCCCGGCCAGACGGAGGAGAGCTGGCGCGCCACCGTGGAGCACGCTCTGTCCCTGATCCCCCAGCACCTGTCCTGCTATGGCCTGAAGGTGGAGGAGGGCACCCCTCTGGCCCAGCGGGTGGAGGAGGGGGAGGTGCTCCCCGACGACGACGCCCAGGCGGACCGCTATCTGTGGACGGTGGGCCGCTTGGCGCGGGCGGGCTTTGCCCAGTATGAGATCTCCAACTTCGCAAAGCCGGGGCACGAGTCCAGGCACAACCTGCGCTATTGGCTCACCCGGCCCTATATCGGCTTTGGCCCCGGGGCCCACTCTGACTTTGGCGGGCGGCGGTATTCCTTCGTCCGGGACCTGGACGCCTATATCAAGGGCGTGCTGGAGGGGGGCAACATTCTGGACAGCGAGGAGCTGATCCCCCGGCAGGAGCGGTGCGGGGAGTATCTCATGCTCCGCCTGCGCACCGCCCTGGGCATCGAGGAGTGGGAGTATCGCCGGAACTATTTCATGGACTTTGCCCCCCTGGAGCGGCGGCTGGAGGAGTTTCAGGCCCAGGGCTGGGCGGAGAAGACGGCGGAGGGCCGCTGGCGCTTTACCCCCAAGGGCTTTTTGGTGTCTAACCAGCTCATCGGCGACCTGCTGGACCGGCAGGAGCAGGCCCAGCTGTCTGACGTGCTGGTGCGGGTGCGGGAACACTATGCCGCACGGGGACCGGAGGAGGGCTGACAGGGCGACATAAAACCGTCATTTTGACAGGGGGACTTTCTGTAAAGCCTGGAAAATGAAAGGCCCGCCATTCAAATTGACGATTTGCATTTGCCCGGACAAAATTTATTGCCACCGGAATCAGAAGATGCTATAATGTATAAGATTTATTCTGCCCTGTTATGCCCAGGGGTTTGGACGGGGCGGAGGATCGCCTGAAATTTGGATATTTACATATGGCTCTGCCATGTTTTTTGATATGACTGCCTTTTATGGCGTGAGGAAGGTGCAAGATTTGACGAAGTATCAAATCCATGGGGGTCGCCCCCTCCACGGGACCATTGAGATCAGCGGCGCGAAGAATGCCGCTGTGGCCATTATCCCCGCCGCTTTGATGGTGGACGGGGTGTGCCGCATTGAAAATATTCCCCAGATCAGCGACGTGACGCTGATCTTACAGATTTTGCGTGAGCTGGGCGCCGACGTGAAGACGGTGAACAAGAACACGGTGGACGTGGACTGCTCCCACATCCGCAACCGCCAGGTGCCCTATGAGCTGGCCCGGAAGATCCGCGCCAGCTATTACCTGGTGGGGGCCCTGCTGGGCCGCTTCGGCTGGGCGGAGGTCCCCCTGCCCGGGGGCTGCGACCTGGGCGGACGGCCCATCGACCAGCACATCAAGGGCTTTGTGGCCATGGGGGCCGACGTGGACGTGCGCAACGGCCTGATCTGCGCCCAGGTCCCCGGCGGCGGACGGCTGGCTGGCGGCCAGGTGTATCTGGACATGGTCTCTGTGGGTGCCACCATGAACATTATGCTGGCCGCCACCCTGGCCAACGGCATGACCGTCATCGAGAACGCGGCCAAGGAGCCCCACATCGTGGACCTGGCCAACTTCCTGAACTCTATGGGCGCGGACATCATGGGCGCGGGCACCGACGTCATTAAGATCCGCGGCGTGGAGCGGCTGAGCGGCGGGACCTATTCCATCATCCCCGACCAGATCGAGGCGGGCACCTATATGGCCGCCGTGGCCGCCGCCGGGGGCGAGGTGCTCATCAAAAACGTCATCCCCAAGCACCTGGACTGCATCACCGCCAAGCTGGTGGAGATGGGCGTGGATGTGGAGGAGCAGGACGACGCCGTGCTGGTCCGCCGGGACGGCCCCATCAGCCGGGTGAACGTGAAGACTATGCCCTATCCCGGCTTCCCCACCGACATGCAGCCCCAGATCGCCGCGGTGCTCTGCCTGGCCCAGGGGACCAGCGTGCTCACCGAGGGCGTTTGGGAGAACCGCTATCGCTATGTGGACGAGTTCCGCCGCATGGGGGCCCACATCCAGGTGGACGGCAAGGTGGCCGTCATCGAGGGCGTGGAGCAGCTTACCGGGGCGCCGGTCCACGCCTGCGACCTGCGGGCCGGCGCGGCCATGGTCATCGCCGGGCTGTCTGCCAAGGGTGTGACCGAGGTGGACGGCATCTATCACATCGAGCGGGGCTATGAGACCCTGGTGGAGAAGCTGTCCGCCGTGGGCGCGGACATCCGCACCATTGTGGTCCCCGACGAGGAGGCCCCCGCCCAGGTGGGCTGACCCGCCTGAGGCTTGTAAGAGGAGATAGAGACCCTTGCTGACCTTTACCACCCTGGCCAGCGGCTCCAGCGGAAACGCGGCGCTGGTCTCCTGTGGAGACACCCACGTGCTGCTGGACGCCGGGATATCCGCCAGACGCATCACCACCGGGCTGAAGAGCCTGGGGGTGGACCCGGCGGACCTGTCGGCCATTCTGATCACCCACGAGCACCAGGACCACGTCAGCGGTCTGGCGGTGCTCACCAAGAAAATAAGGCCCCCCATCTATGCCACCCCAGCCACCTGCGGCCAGCTGGCAGATCAGCTCCCCCACGGGGCGGAGCTGCTGCAAAGCCGACTGCCGGGGGCTGGCTTTGCTGTGGGCGAGCTGTGGATCGAGCCCTTCGCCACCCCCCACGACGCGGCGGGCAGCGTGGGCTATGTCCTGTCCGGCGGCGGGCGGACCATGGCCCTTTGTACCGACCTGGGCCACGTCACCGACCAGGTGCGCCAGGCGGTGGCCGGGTGCGACTTGCTGGTGTGCGAGACCAACTATGACCCGGACTGGATGCGCACCGGGCCCTATCCCTATGTCCTGAAGCAGCGCATCATGGGCGACCACGGCCACCTGTCCAACCAGGACGGGGCGGAGCTGGCCGCTATGAGTGTGCAGTCCGGGGCCAGCATCGTGATCTTGGCCCATCTGTCGGCGGAGAACAACACCCCCGCCCGGGCGCTGGAGACGGTGAGCCGCCGCCTGCGGGCCATGGGCTGTGACCCGGAGGAGGACATCACCCTGGCCGTGGCCCCCCGTAAAGAGGTAGGCCCCACCTATCGCCTGGAGCGGCGGCTGGCCGCGGCGGGAGAGAAGGAGGGCGGCCTGTGCTGAGCGTACATCTCATCTGTGTGGGCAAGCTGAAGGAGAAGTTCTATCTGGCCGCCTGTGCCGAATATCAAAAGCGCCTGGGGGCCTATTGCAAATTAGAGCTGACGGAGCTATCTGAGGAGCGCCTGCCCCAGAACCCCTCCCGGGCCCAGATCGACGCCGCCCTGGAGCGGGAGGCGGCGGCCATCCGGGGGAAGATCCCCCCGAACTCCTGCCTGGTGGCCCTGTGCGTGGAGGGCAAGCCCCACTCCAGCGAGGAGCTGGCCCGGCTGGTGCGCAGCTGGCAGGACAGCGCCGCCCGGCACCTGGTCTTTGTCATCGGCGGCTCCTTCGGTCTGGCGGAGAGCCTGAAAAAGGAGGCCAAGGTGCGCCTGTCCATGTCCCCCATGACCTTTCCCCACCACCTGGCCCGGGTCATGGTGCTGGAGCAGATCTATCGGGCCTTTAAGATCAACGAGGGCTCCAGTTATCACAAGTAACCCAAAAGAGCGCGACCGAGGTCGCGCTCTTTTTGTATGTCCGGCTCTTGACATTTCCCGCGTATCTTCTTATAATTACCCATGTTAATTATCTTGAGTAATTATTAAAGGGAGGATACGAACATGACGATCAAAACGATCAAGGCCCTGCTGGACGCCTGCTATCAGGCCAAGCGGGTGCGGGAGCTGCTGCCGGCCCTGCCCAACGGGGTCTCCCCCTCCTTCATTCAGTATCTGGACGTGATCGAGGGCCTGGAGAGCAAGGGCGTCCGGGTGAAAATTTCTGATATCAGTGACGCCCTGGACCTGCCCCGCCCCGGAGTGACCCGGACGGTGAAGGAGATGGAGGACGGGGGCTATCTGAAAAAGACCGCCTCCGACCGGGACGGCCGCATCACCTATCTCTCCATCACCGAAGCGGGGAGAGCCCTGTCCCAGACCTATAACGCCCGGTTCTTCGCCCAGCTGGCCCCCCAGCTGGATGACATCTCCGAGGAGGACGCGGCCTGCACCATCCGCACCATCGAAAAGCTGTACAGAGTCATGGCCGAGAGGAGGATCTCTTTATGAACGCTGATTTTACCCAGGGCAGCATCCTGAAAAAGCTGTCCCTGTTCATGCTCCCCGTGCTGGGGGCGTTAGTTTTGCAGGCGGCCTATGGCGCGGTGGACCTGTTGGTGGTGGGGCAGTTCGGCTCCACCGCGGGACTGTCCGCCGTGTCCACGGGCAGCCAGGTATTGAATCTGGTGACGTTCGTGGTGACCCAGCTGGCCATGGGCGTGACGGTGCTCATCGCCCGGTATCTGGGGGAGAAGCGGCATGAGCAGATCGGCGCGGTCATCGGCGGGGCGGCGGTGGTGTTCACCATTTTGTCCTTTTTGATATTCGTGCTGCTGGCGGGCTTTGCCCGGCCCATCTCCGTCCTGATGCAGGCCCCGGAGGCGGCTGTCGGGCTCACCACCAGCTATGTGCGCATCTGCGGCTGCGGCATCTTCTTCATCGTGTGCTATAACCTGCTGTCGGCCATCTTCCGGGGGCTGGGGGACAGCCGCTCCCCCCTGATCTTCGTGCTGGTGGCCTGCGTGGTCAACATCGTGGGGGACCTGGCCCTGGTGGCTGGGCTGGGGCTGGACGCCGCCGGGGCGGCCATGGCCACGGTGTTGGCCCAGGCTGTCAGCGTGGCGCTGGCGGTGGGGATGCTGGTGAAAAAGAAGCTGCCCTTTTCCATCCGGCGGGGGGATTTCCGCCTGAATGTCCAGTGTAAAAAGTTCCTGTCCATCGGCCTGCCCCTGGCCCTCCAGGAGTTTCTGACCCAGCTGTCTTTCCTGGCCCTGTGCGCCTTTGTGAACCGCCTGGGGCTGGCGGCCTCCTCCGGCTATGGCGTGGCCTGTAAGATCGTGAACTTCGCCATGCTCATCCCCAGTTCCCTGATGCAGTCTATGGCCTCCTTCGTGGCCCAGAACGTGGGGGCGGGGGACCAGAAACGGGCCCGGCGGGCCATGGTCACCGGCATCGGCGTCGGCCTGGCCTTCGGCTGCGGGGTGTTCGCCCTGATCCTGCTGAAGGGCGACGCCCTGGCGGGCGTCTTCACCCCCGACCCGGAGGTCATTCAAAAGGGCTTTGAGTATCTGAAAGGCTTTGCTCCGGAGACCATCGCCACCGCCGTGCTGTTCAGCATGGTGGGCTATTTCAACGGCAACGACCAGACCCTGTGGGTCATGGTCCAGGGGCTGGTGCAGACCCTGCTGGTCCGCCTGCCCATGGCCTATTTCATGAGCATCCAGCCCAACGCCAGCCTGACCATGATCGGCCTGGCCGCCCCCACGTCTACAGCGGTGGGCATCGTGCTGAACGTGGGGTTCTATCTCTGGTGGACCCGGAAGGGTCGGGAGCGGGCGTCTCTCGCCTGAGGCAGACAAGAAAACAGCGGGTATTCGGCGCAGAACCGAATACCCGCTGTTTTTGCGTTCCGATCAATTACCAGTCGTTTTCAATGGCCATTAGGGCGTTGACCCGGCGCTCGTGGCGGCCGCCCTCGAACTGGGTGTTCAGGAAGGTGTCCACGATGTTCTCGGCCAGATTCTTGCCCACGATGCCCGCGCCCATGGCCAGCATGTTGGCGTTGTTGTGCCGCCGGGTGAGGGAGGCGGACAGGGGGTCGCCGCACAGGGCGCAGCGGATGCCCCGGACCTTGTTGGCGGCGATGGAGATGCCGATGCCGGTGGTGCAGATGACGATGCCCCACTCACACTGGCCGGAGGCCACGGCCTGGGCGGCGGCCTTGCCAAAGGCGGGGTAGTCGCAGCTCTCGGTGCTGTCGGTGCCGAAGTCCTGACAGGTGATGCCCTTGGCGGCCAGATAGGCCTTGATGTGCTCCTTCAAGGGATACCCGCCGTGATCAGAAGCGATTGCGATCATAGTGATGTTCCTCCTACTGTCTATGTCACGCGCCGGATACCCGGGCGCGATTTACTTGCTATTACCCATTGTAGTTGGTTTCGCCAAGATTTGCAAGGCATATCCAGACAGATTTCTGGGGGAAAATCTTAAAATCATTCAGGGGGGAGGGGACAGCTGCCCGGGCGGAGAACCGCCGTTAGGACAGGTCACCACAGATCAGCTTTAACGGCGGCCCGTCCAGCTCCACCACCTGATCTGCCAGGGGCAGCAGCGTCTGGTCGTGGCAGGTGAGGATGGTGGGCAGGTGCAGCTCCCGGATGCGCGTTAAAATGCGCCGGGCCCGGTCTGTGTCCACGCCGGAGAAGGGCTCGTCCATCAAATAGAGCCGCCCGCCCAGGGCCAGGCACCGGGCCAGGGCCAGCCGCCGGGCCATGCCGCCGGAGAGCTGGGCGGGATAGCGCTCCCCCTCCCCCTCCAGCTCCGTCAGAGACAGCCACTTTTGCCACTCCCCCCGCCGCTGCCGGGGCAGCACGTCGGTGAGCTGCTGCCGGGCGGTGCGCCAGGGGAACAGCCGGTCCTCCTGAAAGAGAAAGGCCGTCTCCCCGGGGGCGACGCCGGAGATGCTGCCCTCTTCGGGCTGCTCCAGCCCCGCCAGCAGACGCAGCAGCGTGGTCTTGCCGCAGCCGGATGGTCCCCGCAGGATCGTTATCCCGGTTTCGGGCAGGACCAGGGAGAAGCGGTCCAGCACCGTCCGCTGGCCATAGCGCAGGGTCACGTTTTCAAGGCAGATCATGCGCCGCCCCCCCTTCTCTTGTCCCGCTCCAGCAGCCGCCGCAGCAGGCCCTCCAGCAGCAGGGACAGGGCCACCACCGCCACCGTCCAGGCGAAGAGATCGGGGATGTCCAGATAGAGCTTGCTGTTATAGATCTGAGTGCCGATGGCCGGGCGTGGGATACACAGTACCTCGGCGGCCACCCCCGACTTCCAGGCCAGGCCCATGGCGGTGGTCACGGCGGCCAGGAAATAGGGCCGCAGGCTGGGCAGATAAATAAGCCGCACCCGCTTCCACCGGGAAAAGCGATAGGCCGCCGCCAGTTCCAGCAGCTTGGGGTCGGTCTCCCGGATACCCCGGCACAGATTGCCCCACACCACGGGCAGCACCATCAGCCCGGCGATGACCCCGGGGACAAAGGTCCGGTCTGTCCACAGCAGGATCAGCAGAATGAAGGAGGCCACCGGCGTGGCCCGGATCACCCGCACCGGCAGGGCGATGAGCCGCCCGGCCCAGGGGGAGGCGCAGGCCGCCGCGGCTAAAACCGCCCCCAGCAGGGTCCCCGCCCCCATGCCCGCCAGAATGCGGCCCAGGGACACCAGCACCGTCTGCCAGAATTCTCCCGTCTGCCCCAGGCGGATGAGGGCGCGGGCCACGGTGACGGGATAGGGCAGCAGCAGCTCGTTTCCTCGGCCCCCCACCCGGCGGTCCACCAAAAAGGCCCCAAGCTGCCAAACCCCCAGCCAGAAGGCCGGGGGCAGCAGCAGGGCTATTTTGTTTTTCAGGGATTTACTCCGCCCCATAATAGAAGGCGTCGTAGGGCATGGAGCCGCCGATGGAAGCGGGGTCGGCCTGGAACAGCACCTGGTAATACTCCTCCAGGGTGGCCTTCATGTCCGCCCCGGTGATAAAGGTCAGGTTGCACTGGGGGATGGCCTTTTGGGCGATCTGCTCGTTGGCGGTGATGCCCAGCTCGCCCACCAAGGCGGCGGCACCGGCGACTCCATGCTCGTCGCTCATAAAGGTGATGGAGTCGCCGTACAGGTCCAGGAAGGCATCCACCGTCTCGGGGTGCTCCTCAATAAACTGGGTGCGGCCCACCACGCAGCCCATGGCCAGGGAGCCCTGGCCCAGCTTGTCCCACTCGTCGGACAGGGACAGGGCCTGGCGCACACCCTGGTCCTTCATCATCAGGGCGGTGGCGGCGGGGACGGGGAGCATACAGATGGCGCTGTCGCTGGAGGCCATCTGGGCGGTGACCTCCTGGGCGGTCATCCACTGGATGTCCACCTGGCTGGGGTCCACGCCGTTCTGGGTCAGCAGATAGTTGAGGACATACTCGGGGTTGGCGCCCTGGCCGGTGGCGTACACCGTCTTGCCCGCCAGGTCGGCCATGGACTGGACGGAGTCCCCCTTCTCCAGGATATACAGCACGCCCAGGGTGTTCACGGCCAGCACCTGGATGCCGCCGTCCGTCTTGGCGGCCAGGTTGGCGGCCACGTTGGTGGCCACAGCGGCGATATCGGCGGTGCCGTTGACCAGGGCGTCGGTGACCTCCTTATTGTCGGCCACCACGGTGGAGTTCAGGGCCACGGGGCAGTCGGCGGGGGAGGTCTCGGCGCTGTAATACTTCATCAGATAGGCCGCGCCCACCCCGGTGGGGCCGGACAGGGCCATAAAGTTCACGTCGGTCTTATCCACCGGCTGCTGAGACTGGCTGGCGGAGGCGGAGGTGTTGTCGACAGGCTGAGAGGAGCTGTCGTTGGTTTTGCTGCCGCAGCCGGCCAGCAGGGACAGGGTCATGGCGGCGGCCAGCAGCAGAGACAGAGTCTTTTTCATGTTCATGTTCCTTTCTCGATGGTCTTGATGGGTGCTTTCTCTCACAGGACGGACTCCAGGGCGGCCAGGTCGGGGATCAGGATGGTTTTGCCCCGGCGGACGATGAGGGCGCTTTTCTCCAGCGCCTCGAAGGCCCGATAGAGGGAGGCCCGGCTGATGCCCAGCCGCTGGGCCAGCCCGGAGGCGGTGCAGGTGACGCTGCCCCCCTGGCCGTTGGCCAGCAGATAGCGGGCCAGTTTGCCCTCCGCCCCGGCCTGGGCCAGGGATTGCAGGCGGCTGGACAAAAACCGGATGCGTCCGGTGAGATAGCGCAGATAGTTTTCCCGGATCTTGGGCTGTTGTTCCAGCATCCGGTCGATGAGGGCCTGGTCCAGCATGAGACAGCGGCTGGGCTTGCGGGCGGTGATGGTGGTGGCATACTGGGGGGTGTCGCAGTACAGGGCGGCGGCGCCGAACAGCTCCCCCGGCTCCAGACAGCTGACGGTCAGCTCCCCCTTGGTCACCTGAAGGCTGCCCGACAGCAGCACCCCCAGGCGGCGGGAGAAGTGCTGGGGACTGTATACCACCTGTCCCCCGGAGAAGCGGGCCAGCTCCGCCCCCGGCTCGTCCAGCACCCGGGCTATCCCGTCCTCCGGCACCCCCCGCAGCAGCGGGCACCGGCCCAGATAGTTCCTATCCTGTTGCTCCAGCGTCAGGGTGATCGCCTCCAAATTGTTTTATTTGAGACAAAACAGATGGTAGCACACGGGACAGGAAATGTCAATCGAAAAAGCGGGTCGCTGGGAAAAACATCCCGGCGACCCGTTCTACTTTTCTTTATCGAATTTTCTCCCCGTTCAAAACGGCCTCCACCAGCTGGTCATCCTTGTCATAGCGCAGCTTCAGGGAGAAGAAGGGCACGTCCCGGGCCAGCAGGTCCAGGAAGATGGCGTCCCCCTCCCAGTGGGGCAGCTCCAGCAGGCGGGAGCGGGGGACCCACTCCAGCACGCCCTCGCTGCACTCCCCGATCTCCCCCGTCCAGCCGTCGGCGGTGAACAGGTGCATATACTCCGTCACCCAACGCTCGGAGACAAAGGTGACGATGCCCCGGTATTGATACCGGGTCAGGTTCAGGCCGGTCTCCTCCCGGACCTCCCGCAGGAGGCAGTCCTCCGGGCTCTCGTCCGCCTCGAACTTGCCGCCCACGCCGATCCACTTGTCCTGGTTTACGTCGTTCTGCTTCTTCACCCGGTGGAGCATGAGATAGTCCTCCCCCCGGCGGAGGTAGCACAGGGTGGTGTTCACCGACTTTACGTCATATGCCATGGCTTTCGGTCTCCTCTTATGTTTCTGTCTCTAATCGTTCAGTCATCCGGGTCGATGAGGGCCACGGATGCCGTGTAGCTTTGCCCGTCCCGCACATAGGTGAGGGACACGGCGTCCCCCGCGCCCAGGGATTGCTTTAACCGCACCAGGTCCTCCACCGCGTTCAGGCTCTGGCCGTTGGCGGCAATGAGCACGTCCCCGGCCCGCAGGCCCTGGGCATAGGCGTCGCTGGCCTTGTCCACGCTGTCCAATGTCAGACCGCCCCCCTGGGCCGGACGGGTGAGCACGGTGAAGCCGAAGATGCCCCGGCGGACGGTCTTTCCGGCGATGAGGGTGTCGGCCACATACTTCACCCGGCGGGAGGGGATGGCAAAGCCAAGGGCCTCTGCCGAGCCGTCGTCGGTGACGATCTTCACGGTGGTGATGCCCACCACCTGGCCATATTGATTGATGAGGGCCCCGCCGGAGTTGCCCATGTTGATGGCGGCGCTGGTCTGGATGAGAACCATAGACACCCCGTCCACGTCCACGTCCCGGTCCAGGGCGGAGACGATTCCGTCGGTGATGGTGGAGCGATAGCCCAGGGGGTCCCCGATGGCGGCCACGGGGTCGCCGCAGCGCAGGGCGAAGGAGTCCCCAAACTCCGCCGGGGTCAGGTCAGTGGCTTCCACTTTTAAGACGGCCAGGTCCTCGTTTGCGTCGAAGCCCACCAAGGCGGCATCCAGCACCCGGTTGTCTGAGCAGACCACCTGGACCTTGTCCGCCCCGGCCACCACGTGGGCGTTGGTGATGATATAGCCGTCGGAAGTGAGGACCACGCCGGTGCCGGTGGAATAGGACTTGGCGTCCTCCGCCTGGATGGACACCATAGAGGGCAGGTTCTTGTCATAGATCTGGGTATAGGTCAGCGTCTCTCCCGTGTCCGGGCGCAGCTCCACCGTCACGCCGGCGCCCGTTGCGGCCCGGGGGATGGACGGGGGCGTGGTGTCCAGCTCCTCCTGGTCATAGTCCTGGTGATAGGAGTAGTCCCCGTCATCGCTGGGCAGCAGCTGCACCGGCCACAAGGACTCCATCACGGCGCTGATGGCCACCAGAGAGATGAGCAGGGCGGCCAGGCCCATGCAGATGGGCAGAGAGAACCGCCGCTTCCGCCGCCGGGGGCGGAGCACCGGGCGGGGCGGGACATACCGGGGCGGCATGGCTCCGGGAGAACCGGGCTGGGGGCCGGAGCGCTCCCAGGGGCCGCCCTGCCACAGGTCGCGGTTTTGCTCTTCTCGCTCGTCCATGGCGCGCGCCTCCTTTCGGCTTTTTGTTTTCTGGCCCTCAGGCCAGGGTGAGGGTAAAGGTGAACCGGGTCACGCCGTCCTCGCTGGTGACGGTGATGTTCTCCTTCAGTTTATTCAGAATGGTCTTGACGATATACAGGCCCAGGCCCACGCCCTCCCGGTCCATGGAGCGGGAGTAGTCCGCCTTGTGGAAGCGGTCAAACAGCAATGGCAGCTCGTCCGGGGGGATCGTCGCCCCCAGGTTCTGCACGGTGGTGTATGCCTTGCCGTCCTTTTTGGATATCTGCACGGTGATGGTGCTGCCCTCCGGGGCAAACTTGGCGGCGTTGTCCACCAGGTTATAGCAGACCTGGGTGATGGAGTCCGGGTCGCCCCACACCATCAGCTTGTCGTCGGGCATCTGCACGTCCACGTCCAGCTTCCGCCCGGTGATCTTGGTCTCCAGGCTGATGAGCACCTGGCTGACCACCTCGGTCAGGTCAAACTGTTCCTGGGCGGTGACGGTGTCCTCCGCCAGGGCGTTCAGCCGGGACAGGTCCAGCATCCGCCGCACCAGACGGGACAGCCGCCGGGTCTCTGACACGATGATTTGGAGAGACTCCCGCTCCCGCTCCGGGGGGATGGTCCCGTCCAGAATGCCCTCGGCAAAGCCGGAGATGGTGGTCATGGGGGTCTTCAGCTCGTGGGACACGTTGGCGATGAACTCTGACCGCTGGCTCTCCACCTTGGCCAGGGAGTTTGCCATGGTGTTGAAGGACTCGGCCAGGGTGCTGATCTCGTCGCACCGGCCCTCATAGCCGGTGACCCGCACGTCGAACTCCCCCCGGCCAAACTTTCGGGCGGCCTCGGCCATCTCATTTAAGGGCCGGGCCTGGTGGGCGGAGGTGAGGGTGCTGGCGATGACAGAGATGATGAGCACCACCACGGCGGAGAAGAAGAAGATGGTGGCCATGGCCGACCACATCTCTGCCAGGCTGGAGGCGTCTGCCGACACCAGTACCAGGCCCTCCACCACCGTCCGCCCGGACAGGGTCATGGCGGCCACGGGCAGGGCGGCCACATAGCGCCGCTCGGGATAGACCCCGTCTAAATTGGTCATGCCGGTGTAGTCCCCGTCGTGGAGCACCTGGTCCACCACCGCCTTGGGCAGACAGGTGTTCTCATAGTCATAGAGGTGGTCCCCGTCGGTGGCATAGATGATCTCCCCGTCGGGGTTGGTGACGATGACATAGGAGTCGGAGATGCGGGCGATGGAGGCCACATAGTTGCTGTAGATCTTGTCCTGGATGCTGTCATACTGCTGGTAATAGGACGCGGTGAACGTGGCGATATAGCTGGCGTTGCGGGCCATGGCGTCCCGCTTTTCCGAGATGATATAGCGGTAAGACAGCAGCATGAAGGCGGTGGACAGCAGGGTGAAGGACAGCACCATCACCCCCACCATCATGGTCAGCTGGCGTTTATAAAGGGATCGCATAGGGATCGCCTCCTGGTGTTAAGGATCGGGTCAGGGGAGCGGGAGGTCAGGTCCCGCCGCCCACCTCGAACTTATAGCCCACGCCCCACACGGTCTTCAGCCGCCACTGGTCGCTGACGCCCTCCAGCTTCTCCCGCAGGCGCTTGATGTGCACGTCCACGGTGCGGCTGTCGCCGAAGTAGTCAAAGCCCCACACCTCGTCCAGCAGCTGGTTCCGGGTGAACACCCGGTTGGGGGCGGAGGCCAGGTGATAGAGCAGCTCCAGCTCCTTGGGGGGCGTGTCCACCCGCTTGCCGTCTACCAGCAGCTCATAGGAGTCCAGATTGATGACCAGCTTGTCAAAGGACAGCTTTTTCTCCGTCTGCTCCTCCTCACCGCCGGTACGGCGGAGGACGGCGTGGATGCGGGCCAGGACCTCCTTCATCTCAAAGGGCTTGACGATATAGTCGTCCGCGCCCCCCTCTAATCCGGTGACCTTGTCCTCGGTCTCGCCCTTGGCGGTGAGCATGATGACGGGGGTCTTGTCGTGCTCCCGGATCTTCTTCAGCACGCCCCAGCCGTCCATCACCGGCAGCATGATATCCAGCAGAACTAAATCGGGCTGGAAGGAGCGGAACAGCTCCACCCCCTTGCCGCCGTCGCCGGCCACCTGGGTCTCAAAGCCCTCCTTCTCCAGATAGAGGTGCAGCAGCTCGGCAATGTTGCCGTCGTCCTCTACGATCAAGACTTTCTTTGCCATGAAGGTCTCCTCCATTTCTCGTTTGTCTCGTTTGTCGTTTTTCAGGCAGATGGGAACTCCCGTGTCCGGGAGGAACAGATCTTATGCGCTTGCGCTGTTTCATGTACGCTATTTATTGTAACACGAACCGGGGCGCTTGGGTGAACATTTTGTAAAAATCAGCCCCGCCCCCGCCAGATGGCCCTTGTCTGCTCCGGGTCGGGGGACTTGATATAGGGGTGGTCGATCTGGATCACCGGGTAATACCGGGGGGAGAGCTTTTTCAGCTGCCAGCCCACCTCGGTGGTCACCTGCCGGTCCGTCAGGCGGAAGCCATAGGGCACCTCGATGTCGAAGATCAGGTTGGTGTGGATGGGGCCGGGGGTCATGCGGAAGTCGTGGATGGACAGGGCGGGGTCCAGGTCATGGACCACCTGCTCCACCTGTGAGCGCAGCTTGGTGGTGCGCGCATCGCACACCACCGGGTCCATGTGGATCACTGTGTCGATGCCGTGGCGGGCCTTCAGCTCCCGCTCGATGTGGTCGATAATGTCGTGGATCTCCAGCAGGTTCTCGTCGGCGGGCACCTCCGCGTGGAAGGACATCATGGCCCGGCCCGGGCCATAGTCGTGATAGACCAGGTCGTGGATGCCCAGAATTTTGTCGTGGCCCAGGACGATGCGGTCAATGTCAGCGGCCAGCTCCGGGTCCATGGGCCGGCCCAGCAGGGGGGCCAGGGTGGCCTGGGCGGCCTCCCACCCGGTCTTTAAGATCAGCACCGCGACGAGAAGGCCCGCCGCCCCGTCGATGGGCAGCCGGGTCCACTGGCCGACGATGGCAGACAGCAGCACCGCCCCGGTGGAGGCCATGTCCGACAGGGCGTCCGCCGCCGTGGCCGCCATGGCCTGAGAGTCGATGGCCCGGCCCAGGGCCCGGTTGAACACAAATATCCACAATTTAATGAGGATGGCCGCCGCCAGAATGACCAGGGTCAGCAGGCTCAACTGGACTTTTTGGGGCTGGAGCAGGGCCTGGACAGACGACCTGCCGATCTCCACCCCCATGAGCAGCACCGCCAGGGACACCAGCAGGCCGGTGATGTATTCGATGCGGCCGTGGCCGAAGGGGTGGTCGGCGTCGGCCTGTTGCCCCGCCAGGCGGAAACCCACCAGCGTGACCACCGACGTGGCCGCGTCAGACAGGTTGTTCACTGCGTCGGCGACCATGGCCACCGAACCGGACAAAATGCCCGCCAGCAGTTTTCCGGCAAACAGCAGCAGATTCAGGCCGATGCCCATGCCGCCGGAGATGGCCCCGCAGCGGCGGCGGATGCCTGGGTCCTTGGGGTCGCCGCCCCGAAGACAGAGACCAATCAATTT
Organism: Flintibacter sp. SJQ-8; assembly: GCF_054108085.1. Lineage (NCBI taxonomy): Bacteria > Bacillati > Bacillota > Clostridia > Eubacteriales > Flintibacter > Flintibacter sp. SJQ-8. The sequence continues at coordinate 565,207 of NZ_JBPJWR010000004.1, read as the reverse complement.
TTTCAGCATGTGCGCCTCGCTTTCTGTGAGAGGGGGAAAAAATGCCCCGCTGCACGCCTTGTATTATCCCATACAACGGGAAGGTCCGTCAAGAAAGTTTGCAGTTCCGGGAGCCTATGACGGCGGGCGTCGTTTTATTCACAAAAAGTTCACGGGAAGGTCACGATTTTGCCGCAATTATCCTTTATCCTATGCTTGTACCAAACGAAATGACCTACCTCTTTTTTCTCCCTCTCCTTTTTTCAAACACACACAGGCAGAAGACCCTGACCCCACCCCGGTCAGGGTCTTCTGTCGTCTTGCGCCAAGCAGTTCGTTTCTGCGTCCATCAGCCTCCCTTGTCAAAGGGAGGTGGCACGGGCGCAGCCCGTGACGGAAGGATTCCGACCACAGGAAAGCTATCTTGGAAACGGAATCCCTCAGTCAGCTTCGCTGCCAGCTAGCCCTATCCCTTTTGTCCCTTCGGGACATTTCCCCTTGACAAGGGGAATCGGCCTTTCGCAAGGGGGCCACAGTGGAAAAGATTCTGCAATGTTCACAAAAAATTCATCCCGCCGTCACGATTCTGCCGCAATTATCCGGTATTCTATACGCGTACCAAGAAAGAAATCAAGATATTTCTCCTATTACTCTCTCTCCTTTACAAACACACACAGGCAAACGGCCCTGACCACATCCCCGGTCAGGGCCGTTTGTCGTTTTGTTGTCATTGCGCGGGAACGCTTCAAGGCAATATGGAAAAACTCTCTGCAACACGGTCACGGGCAAAGCGGCTGAGTTCTTCATAGTGATCTGCCGCTTCCGCTTCATCTGGTGGATAGTTCACATCTGTTGGGAAATAGATCCCGTAATAAAATCTGTCGCTCTCCCCCAAATAGTTTGGTCCATCCAAACGATTGAATGGATTTTCCCCGGCAACATCTCTGTCATATACGAGAATGGTAAATACCGTGCCTGTCCATTCTGGGTAATTACTTTGAATATTTTTATCCAGGAACGATATTTCCGTTGTTTCTGGATCAGAGGTTGTCTCAACCGCAAATTGATTTTCCATCAGATCAATGCTAAAGCCATGATCTTGATCAGTGTATGTTTGAATTTCACTGTGCCTGAAAGAGAAAAAAGATATGGCACCCAGCACGACCAATACAACCGGAACTGCTAACGCAAAGGTACGCTTTCTCATAAAACACATCTCCTTCCACGTGTTATGACAGAAGTTTTATTCTCCTGTTGTATAGACGCAGAAGGAGGCGTGTTTCTTACATAAATTCTTGATAAATTTTCTGTTGACACGGGCAAGGGACGAGGGACACGTATTGCCGCGTGGTCTTATTTTTCGGCCAGCTCCTCCACCGCCTGGACCATCTCATAGACCAGGCCGTCGCAGTGGGCCTTTTTCTCCTCGCCCCGGTCTTTCGAGGCGCGCAGGAGCACGGCGCAGTCGGTGGCCCCGTGGTCGGCTCGGAACCGGCGCAGCAGTTCGATGGCCTTTTTCTCGTCGCAGCCCATCAGGCCCAGGGCCATCAGCGCCCCGGTGAGGGCCCCGCAGGCCGAGCCCATGCGCATCCCCGCCCCAAAGTTGCTGCCCAGGGCGAAGGCCTGCTCCTCCGTCAGCCCCAGGTCGGCGGCAAAGGACACCAGCACAGACTGGCAGCAGTTGAAATGTACGTCCGTTCTGGCCCGCAACTGTCGGGCCGTCTCCATGTGGTTGGTCATAAATGTTTCCTCCTCACGTTTATATGCCTTCCCCTGGGGGAAGGCTTTTCTCAAATATGCTCGTCAATTCCCCCGCTGATCTTGTCCAGCACCATCTGGTCATAGTGGAGGTACTGGTATCCGCTCTTTTCATACAGGGCGGCGGCCCGCTGGTTCACCTCCGTCACCTCCAGGCGGAAGCGGCGGGCGGAGGGGTACTGGCTCTCGATCCAGGCCATGATCTGGTGGCCCAGGCCCATGCCCCGGTAGGGTTCCAGCAGGAAGATCTCCTCGATGAACACGCACCGGCCCCCCACCTCGGCGGAGTAGCACTGGGTCAGGTAGATATAGCCCACGGGCTGGTCATCCTGAAACAGCAGCACCCCCCGCAGCAGGGGCTCGGCGTGGTCGGCGGCGGCCAGAAAGGACCGGTCCAGAATGGCTTGGTCCACCGGGTGGTCCACCGCGTCGGTCTGATAAAAGGCCTGGACCATGGGCATGACCAGCTCCCGGTCGGCCAGGGTGATGTCACGGAAAGTCAACATAATTTTACCTCACGTTTTCGTTTTTGTGGGATTTTTCCGGGCGGCTAATAGCCGCCCCTACACCAAGTGTTGCAGGTTTTTCGTAGGGGCGGATATCATCCGCCCGGGGTAATTTAGTTCAAACTATTCCCCGTATCCTCAAATAGCCGCCGCACGCGGGCCAGGACGGGGCGGTTTTCCGGCGCGCGCAGCTCCGGGTCTTGGGACAGCAGCTCCTCCGCTGCGGCCTGGGCCTCGTGGAGGAGGGGCATGTCGGCGGCCAGATCAGACAGCTTCATCTGGGGCAGGCCGTGCTGCCGCCGCCCGAAGAAGTCCCCCGGCCCCCGCAGCTTCAGGTCCTCCCGGGAGATCTGAAAGCCGTCGGTGGTGGAGGCTAGGGTGCGCAGCCGGGCCATAGAGTCCGGGTTCCGGGTGGCGGTGAGCAGGACGCAGAAGGAGAGGTGCTCCCCCCGGCCCACCCGGCCCCGCAGCTGGTGGAGCTGGCTTAAGCCAAAGCGGTCCGCGTTCTCGATGATGATGAGCGTGGCGTTTGGCACGTCCACCCCCACCTCGATCACCGTGGTGGCCACCAGCACCTGCGTTTTCCCCTCAGAAAAGGCCCGCATGGCCGCGTCCTTCTCCTTGGGGCGCATCTTCCCATGGAGGATGTCCACCGTCAGGTCGGGGAACACCTCCCGCTGAAGGCGCTGGGCGTAGCTCTTCACCGCCTTCAGCGTCATGGCGGGGGACTCCTCCCCGGGCAGGGCGGCCTCCGGGTCCTCCTCCACCGCGGGGCAGACGATATACACCTGGCGGCCCTCCCCGACTTGACGGCGGACGAAGTTATACATCCGCTGGCGCTTGTCCTCCCGGATGACATAGGTGGAGATGGGGGTGCGTCCGGGGGGCAGCTGGTCGATGACGGACACGTCTAAATCGCCGTACAGGATCAGGGCCAATGTGCGGGGGATGGGCGTGGCGGACATGACCAGCACGTGGGGGGAGGGCATCCCTCCGGCGGCGGACTTCTCCGCCAGAGCGGAGCGCTGCTCCACGCCGAAGCGGTGCTGCTCGTCGGTGACGATGAGAGCCAGTCGCCGGAATGCCACCCCCTGGGACAGCAGAGCGTGGGTGCCCACCACAAAGTCGATGTCCCCCTGGGCCAGGGCGGCGTGGACCTTGCGCTTTTGGGCGGCGGTCATGGCCCCGGTGAGCAGACCCACCCGCACCCCGGCGGGGGAGAGCAGGGCGGACAGGGTGCGGAAGTGCTGCTCGGCCAGCACCTCGGTGGGGGCCATCATGGCCGCCTGAAAGCCCCCCTGCACCGCCAGCCACCCGGCGTAGGCGGCCACCACCGTCTTGCCCGAGCCAACATCCCCCTGGACCAGGCGGTTCATGGGCCTGCCGGAGGCCATGTCCCGGGCGGCCTCCTCCATGGTCCGGCGCTGGGCATCGGTGGGGGAGAAGGGCAGCAGGGCGGCAAACTGGTCCACCGGCAGGGCGGGGACCCGGCAGCCGGGCGCGCCCGTCATGCGGCGGCGCTTGAGAAAGGCCAGACCCACCGCCAGGTAGAACAGCTCCTCAAAGGCCAGCCGCCGCCGGGCCAGGTCCAATGCCTGGTCGTCCGGGGGAAAGTGGATGGCGGTGAGGGCAAACTCCGCCGCCGCCAGGTGGTGGGCCTGGCGCACCCCCTGGGGCAGGGTGTCCGCCATCCCCCTGGCGCAGGGCAGGGCCTGGCGCACCAGACTGGAGAGAAGGTGGCTGGATATCCCGGCGGTGAGGGGATAGACGGGGACGATGCGCCCGGTGACGTCCTGGCGGTCCGCCCGCTCGAACACCGGGTTGGTCATGGACAGGCGGTTGCCCTGGCGCTCCACCTGGCCATAGAAGACATAGTCCTCCCCGGGCAGCAGGGCCCGCTCCACATAGCTCTGGTTGAAAAAGGTCAGGTGCAGGGTGCCCCCCTGGTCCACCACGGGCACCTGGACCAGATCCAGCCCCTTTCGGATGCGGGCGAGCCGGGGGTGCTGGGCCACCATGGCCCGCACGCACACCCGCACCCCCTCCGGGGCCTGGCGGATGGCATAGACCTGCCGCCGGTCCTCATAGTCCCGGGGGTAATAGGTCAGCAGGTCCCCGGCGGTGTTCAGCCCCAGGTGGGCCAGCTTCTTGGCCCGCACCTCCCCCACACCGGGGAACTGGGTCAGGGGGGTATCCGGTTTCACGACCATGGCGGCGCCTCCTCTCCCCGGATCGAATATCCTGTGTTCCAACCCTGCAGGGGTTTAGAACACAAACAAGAATAGATGATTTATTTTACCACAGCCGCCCCGGGGAGTAAAGCCGGGGCCTTGCCAGCGGGGGCCTCTGCCGGGTATAATAGACGAAAACGCCCCGCCTACAGGGCGGGGCAGGCCAGATCAGAACATGCAAGAGAGGAGCACGTTTATGCCGGAGGTCATTTTGAACCTTCTCCCGGTGACGGAGAAGGAGAAGGGGGAGTTTGCCGCCATCGCCCCCCAGGCGGAGCACATCTACACCAAAGGGAGCGCCGTGACAGAGGAGGAGCTGGCCCGGGCCACGGTGATCTTCGGCTGGCCCAAGCCGGAGCGCCTGGCCGAGGCCAAATCCCTGCGGTGGTTCCAGACCATGTGGGCGGGGACGGACGACTATGCTGGGCACATCCCGGCGGGGGTGAAGTTCACCTCCTCCAGCGGGTCCAACCGGGTCAGTGTGGCCGAGCACATTCTGGCAAGTCTCCTGGCGGTGTGCCGCCGCCTGCCCGTCTATCGGGACAGCCAGCGGGCCCATGAGTGGAAGGACCGGGGCCGGATGAAGTGCGTCCGGGGCAGCACCGTTCTGGTGGTGGGGGCCGGACACATCGGCAGCACCTTCGCCGCCATGTGCCAGGGCCTGGGCGCTCACACCTTAGGGCTGAAGCGCACGGTGCGGGGAACAGTGGAGGGCTTTGACCAGGTGTTCCCCATGGAGCGGCTGGACGACCTGCTTCCCCAGGCGGACGTGGTGGTGCTGGTGGTGCCCCACTCCCCCCAAACGGTGGGTCTGATGAACGAGGACCGGCTGCGCCGGATGAAGGAGGGGGCCATCCTCGTCAGCGCGGGCCGGGGCAGCGTGCTGGATCAAAACGCCCTGGCCCATGTCATGGGGGAGGGCCGCCTGTGGGGGGCCGCTCTGGACGTGACCACGCCCGAGCCGCTCCCCCAGGACAGCCCCCTGTGGGATATTCCAAATCTGCTCATCACCCCCCACGTGGCCGGGGGGATGCGGCTGGAGATCACCCGCCGCACCTGCATTGAGATGGCCCAGGACAACCTAAAGCGCTATCTGGCGGGCCAGCCCCTGGAAAATCTGGTGGAGGGCTAAACAAAACTCGCTCCGGGACTTGGAATCAGGTCCCGGAGCGGGTTCTTTTTGTCTGTTTTAATTTTCTGCGGCGGTGATGACCCGGATGCGGCCGCCCTGCTCATCCGGGCGGTCATACCAGGCGGTGAGGGTGTCGCCCTGCCCCAGCTGGGCCAGGGTGATCCGGTAATAGCTCCCGTTCTTCACCCGGTACACGGCCACGTTGTCCGGCAGGGTATAGGTCTTGCCCCCGGCCCGAAGGGTGTTGCCCTCCACCGTGCCGCCCCGCAGAGCGGTGAGGGAGTACAGCCCCTCTGGGGCGCTGGGGTCGCCCTTGCACCGCACGCCGCCCACGCCGTCCACGGGCAGGCGGGTGGAGGACAGGGGGATGGACCCCGCTGTGCCGCCGATGTCATAGTCATAGCCCTTCATGCTGCCGTCCTTGGAGGAGGAGATGCGGGTGACCACGCCATAGGCGTACATGTCCCCGGTGGCGTCCTTCAGCACCAGGCGGTCAATTTCCCCCGCGCCGTTCAGGTGATAATAGGACACGTTCCCTTCAGCGAGGCTCATCCCCGCCAGGCGCTGGGGGTAGACGCGCACGGCGGCGCTGCCGCTCACGTCCAGGATCTCCACGTCGCCGGCAAAGGGATAGCGGCCCAGGCGGGCGGCGGAGCGGTCCACCGACCCGGACAGGGAGGCGGCGGGCAAAGGCCGCAGAGTGACTTTATCGGCGGCGGCCTCCGCCTGGACCAGGCTCCCGGCGGACAGGCCGGCCTGATTCTCATAGCGATAGGTCTGGCCGTCGGTGGCCAGGACCACGGCGGTGCGGGAGGTGTAGGTGCCCCCCTTGCCGTCGGAATACTGGGCGCTCTCAATGGCCGTCACCACGCCGACGCGCTGGCTGGTATAGGCGGCGGAGCCGGTGCCCGAGGGGGTGCCCGTCACGGCGGCCACCGCCCCGTTCCGGCCCAGCAGCAGCGTCACCGTGTCCCCCAGGCGATATTCCCCCAGGTCGGACAGGGCATAGGCTGCGGCGGCGCTCTCGATGGCGCAGGTGCGCCCCGCCACCGTCACGGCGGTGGGGCTGTCCGGGTTCTGAATGGCCTGAATGGTCCCGGTGACCCGGTCGCTATAGGCCCAGATGGCGTTCATGGCCCGGTTCCAATAGATCACGTCCCCGTCCTTCACCGTGGACAGGGCGGACAGCTTCCCCTGGCGATAGACCAGCGCCCCGGATACGGCCATGGGCAGGTCATTTTTCCAGCCCCCGCCGACCACCAGGGGGCCCTCCATGGCGTCGCTGACCAGGGCCACCAGGTCGATCTCCCCGGCGGCATTTAATTTGTGGCCCAGGGTCTCCAGATAGACGGTCCCGCTCTTATTCTTAGCGGTCATCAGGTTATAGAAGAGGAACATGGCGTCCCGCCGGGTCATGGGGCTGGCGGCGCTTTGGGCGGTGACGCCCCGGTCCAGCTTCAGGCTGTGGTACTGGGCCAGCTGGCCGGTGGGATAGGCCCCGGTAAAGTCGTCGGGGCCATAGTCCAGCAGCCGCAGGGCGATGGTCACCCCCTCGGCCAGGGTGATGGTGCTGGAGGGGCGAAAGCGCCCGTCGGAATAGCCGGACACCAGCCCGGCGGCCACCCCCGCCTCCACATAGCCCGCCGCCCAGTGGCTCCAGGGCACGTCGGGATAGGGGGAGGAGGCCGCCTGGCCGATCTGGCGGCCCATGGCCTTTAGCGCCATGGTGACAAACTCCGCCCGGGTGACGGAGCGGGACAGGTCCATGGACCCGGTGCGGTCCCCCACCATGATCCCCAGGGCGTTCACCGTCTGGATGGCCTGGTCCTCCGGGGCCGCGGCACTGGCCGCCCCCACCGGCAGGATCAAAGAGAGAGACAACACCCCGGCCAGCGCCAGGGAGGAAAGTCGGTTTTTCATAGGAAGTGCTCCTTTCAGAAGGGATCATATCTGCGGGCGGCCAAAGGCCGCTGGCCCTCTCCGCCCAGTGTACGCACTGGGCACCTCCCCCAAAGGGGGAGGCAAGTAAGACGAGGAACGGATTGCCACATCGGGCGTTGCCCTCCTCGCAATGACAGGGCTGGGAACTTGGCTCCCCCTGTGGGGGAGCTGGCACGGCGATAGCCGTGACTGAGAGGGCCGTCCTCAATCATATCTCAGCGCATCAATGGGATTCAATTTCGCCGCCTTGTTGGCCGGTAAATATCCGAACAGCACGCCGATGCCCACGGACACGCCGAAGCTGACGGCCACGGCCATGGGGGTGGGGGTGGCGGAGAAGGTGATGCCGCCGCCCATGCTCTGGGCCAGAGTCCCGCCTAGAACAGAGCCGATGCCGCTGGCGACTAAACAGCCCAGGCCGATGCCCAGCAGGCCGCCGGCGGCGGAGGTGGTGCCCGCCTCGATGATGAACTGCCACCGGATGTCCCGGCGCTTGGCCCCCAGAGACTTGCGGATGCCGATCTCCCGGGTGCGCTCGGTGACGGAGACCAGCATGATGTTCATGATGCCGATGCCCCCCACCAGCAGACTGATGGCGGCGATGGCCACCAGCACAGCCATGGCCACCCCCATCATGGCGTTGATCTGCTGCACCTGCTCCAGCATGGTGGTGATCATATATTCGTTGTATTCCGCGTCCGGGTCGGGGAATTTCTGCACCATCAGGTCCCGCAGCAGTTCCCGGGCCTGCTCCACCGTGTCCCGGGTGCGGGCGGTTAGCTGGTAGAGGGAGACAAAGCCGCTGCCGGACAGCTGCATGGCGTTTTCATAGGGGACATAGACCAGGTCGTCCCCGCCCCCCTCCTCCATGGTGGTCTGGGACTGGGCCATCACCCCCACCACCGTATAGGGCACGCCGCCGACGAGCAGCTCCCGGCCCAGGGCGTCCCCCTGAAAGGCCTCCCGTTCCACGTATGCCCCGATGACGCACACGTTTTTCCGCTGCTGCACGTCTACATACTGCAAAAACCGCCCACGGCCCAAAGCGTCGCCGTCCAGGGTGGTGCCCGTCTCCGGGCGGTACATGGCCTCGCTCACCCCGGTGATGGCCGTCTTTTTCAGTTGGGTGTCCCCCCGGCGCACCCCTGTCCCGGCGCTGACCCAGGGAGTCACGCCGCTGAACACGTCCGGGTGGCCCTCCACCAGGTCGTATATTTCCTGTGGGGTCACGTTGCCGGTGGTGCCGTCCCCCATGCCAAAGGTATAGGCCATGATCTGGGTCACCCCCAGCTTTTCCACCCGCTGCTCCACCATGCGCGTCAGGCCGTTGCCCAGGGAGATGATGATAATGACGGCGGCCACGCCGATGATAATGCCCAGCATGGTGAGAAAGGCCCGCATTTTGCTGGTGCGCAGAGATTTCAGGGCCAGCTTGAAAGATTGGGTGACGTTCACGGCGCGGCCTCCTCTCGGTTCTCGTCGGGCTGGACCACCGCCCGGGGGTCGTGGGCGTCCCCGTCATAGATGATGTGCCCGTCCTGCAGGCGGACGATGCGCTTGGCCTTCACGGCGATGGAGTTGTCGTGGGTGATGAGGACCACCGTGTTCCCCTCGTCGTTGAGCTGCTGGAGAAAGTGCAGCACCTCCCGCCCGGTACGGGAGTCCAGCGCCCCCGTTGGCTCGTCGGCCAGGATGACGGAGGGGTCCCCCGCCAGGGCCCGGGCGATGGACACCCGCTGCTGCTGGCCGCCGGAGAGCTGGGCGGGCAGATGCCGCCCCTTGTCCCCCAGGCCCACCCGCTCCAGTGATCTCTTGGCCCGGCGGCGGCGCTCCTCCGGGGCCACCCCGGCATACAGCAGGGGCAGCTCCACGTTCTCCTCCACGGTGAGCTTGGGGATCAGATTATATTGCTGAAAGATAAAGCCCAGCATCTTGTTTCGGATGTCCGCCTGCTGGTCGTCCCCCATGGTGGACACGTCCACGCCTCCCAGGCGATAGGTGCCCGAGGTTGGCACGTCCAGACAGCCGATGATGTTCATGGCGGTGGACTTGCCCGAGCCGGACTGGCCCACAATGGCCACGAACTCCCCCCGGTCAATGGTCAGGCTGATGCCATCCAAGGCATGGACCGTCTCCTCTCCCATGGGGTAGATCTTATAGATGTCCCGCAGTTCGATCAGGTGCTCTGCCATAGGCTCAGCCCTCCCCGCCGGAGTCGGTCATCACGACACTGCCGTCTGTCTGGACCTGGTCCTGGCCAGGCACCAGCACCGTCTCCCCCTGGGACAGGCCGGACAAGATCTGCACATAGCTGTCGTCGCTGGCCCCCAGCACCACCTGGCGCTCCTCCGTCTTGGTGGGGTCGAGCACCGTGGTCCCGTCCTCGGCCAGAGCGCCGGGCGCGGCCACCAGCAGCTTGTTCCCCCGGCTTACCGCCCCCACGGGGACGCACAGGGCGTTCTCCACCGACTGGCCGATGATGGTGGCGGACACGTTCATGCCCGGTCTTAAACCCTGCCGGGCCAGCTCCGTCCCGTCCCCGTCCAGGCGGATGGTGATGGGATAGGTGGTAAAGCCGTTGGTGGTGGTCCCGTTGATGTTCACTTTGTCCACTGTGCCGGTGAAGATCTGGCCGGACAGGGCCTCGGTGGTGATCTCCACCCGCTGGCCCACGGCCACCTTATTGATGTCCAGCTCGTTCACCGCCATGCGGAAGGTGAGCTGAGACATGTCATACAGGGTGGCCAGGGTGCCATTGGCGGCGGACAGGGCCTCGGTCTCGATCTTGTCCCCGGCCTTAAAGCTCTTCTCCACCACCGTGCCCGAGATCGGCGCAGTGATGACATAGTTGTTCAGGGCGTCCTGGGCGCTTTGCAGGCTCAGGCGGGCGTTCTCTAACGTGATGGCGGCGTTCTCCAAAGCGCTGGCGGCGGCGGAGCCGCCCAGCACGGCCAGGGCATCCCCGGCGGCCACCCGGCTCCCGGCGGTGACCAGCACCTGGCTCACCTCGCCGCTGGTCTGGGCGGTGATGGTCTGGCGGGAGTTGGCCTGGAGCCTGCCCCCGGCGGCGCAGGCGATATCCCCCACCCGGGCGGTGGCGCTCTGGTCCGGGGACAGGGCCCCGGGGTTGTGCAGCCGCAGCTTCACCTGGCGCACCAGGCTCCCGCCATTGCCCACCAGATCGGCGGTGGACACCGACTCCACCGTGGCGCTCAGGGTCTCCATGGTCCCGTCCAGGGTGACGGCGGCGCTCTGGCCCAGGGTCAGGCGGGCGGCGTCAGCGGACTGAAAGGGCAGGGTGAGGGTCATCACCGACAGGTCGGCGATGTCCGCGATGGGCGAACCAGGGGACACCTGGTCCCCCCGCTGGACGTGGACCTGCTGCACCACTCCCGCCAGGCTGGCGGCGGGGCGCTGGGCGGCGGCCAGGTCGTCATAGGCCAGCTGGGCCTGACGCACGTTCAGCTGGGCCTGGTCCAGGGCGGTCTGGGCCGCGCCGGGGTCCACCCGATAGAGCAGGGCCCCCTTCTCCACCCGGTCCCCCTCGGCAAAGGGAGCCTCTAAGATCTCCCCCGTCACCAAAGCCCCCACTTTGTAGGAGTCGGCGGGAGTCACCGTCCCCGTGCCCGAAACAGACACTACGATATCCCGCATGGTCACCGGGGCGGCGGTATAGCTGGCCTGGATGACCTGCCCCCCGCCCCCCGGGCGGAGAAACAGCCAATACACGGCCCCCGCCGCCAGGGCCAGGGCGATGAGCCGCTTCACCGGCAGCTTTCTTTTCAGCTTGGGGAATTTGATCCGCCCCCTCTTCTTGGGGCCCTCCCCCGGCTGAGCGGCCGGGAGGTCAGACTGTTCTTGCAGCAGCTCCTGTGCAGATGCCATATGCTTCTCTCCTTTTGCTGTGACGCTTGATGTATTGCACAGCATAGCAGAGAAGTTTTAGCGCCAGACAAAGAAAGTCTGAAGATTTGTTTAAGATTGGGCGGGGACAAAAAATGGGCCGCCCCATGGGCGGCCCGCAGGTCGATGGATATTATTCGGCAGTCAGTCTCTCCAGCCCCTGTACCGCCTCCGTCACCCGGGCGATGGCGGCGGTCAAATCGTCGCCCTCCGTCCGGTTTTCGATGCAGTGGGCCAGGGAGCTTTCTTCTCCCCGGTCACAGCACTCGGCCAGGGTCTGGAGGGTGTCCCGCAGCTGGGTCACTTCCTCGTCCGACAGCCGGGAGAGGGGCAGTTCGTCCAGCTTACAGGTCAGGGTGGCGGTGACCAGCTGTTTCACCGCCTTTTTCAGGGTATCCTGCCCCTGGAAAATGGCGTTGACCTGGTTATAGATGATCTGGTCCTGGGCCATGACGTTCACGCCCCGGCAGAACCCCTGGAACCGGGCCTCCGCAGTGTCCCGCTCCTCCGACGACAGATAGTCGTCTGCTAACCGGGCCGCCTGGAAATATACGTCGTTCTGCCGGTCCAGGCGCGCCCACACGGAGTAAGCCAAAAGATCCAGGGGGACGTCCTCCTCTGTCCGGCTCTCCCCCCGACCGGCGCACCCGGCCAGGGCACACAGGGCCAGCAGAGATGCGGCGGCAAGAAATAAAGCTGCTAACCGTCTTTTCTTCATGGGGAACCTCCTGTCTGAACGAAATCGGGCGGATATCTTTTCTCAAGACGATTTTACCGGAACTTTTACAAAAAAACAAGCCGTCTTTTTGGCGGCTCGTCGTGGCGTTACACCAGCATCACCAGCGTTCCCCCCACCAGAAACACCATGGCCCAGGAGAAGAGCAGCACCACGATAGTGCGGATGGCGGTGGCCACGGTGGAGTCCGTTTTGCGGATGCCGCACTTGGCCAAGATGGAGGTGAGACCGGCAAACAGCGTCGACCCCACGGCAAACATCAGCCACATGATAAGCTCCCTCTTTCTCGTTTGCTTCAACAGATAAGCCCAGTATAGCACGGTTCTGGTATCGGCGTTTAAAAATTTAAAAACCAACAAGGGGACGTCCGTTCTGGACGCCCCCTGCTGGTTGTTCTGGAAGGATGGATGAAAAATGAAAAAAGGAATAGAAAACAAAAGCTACCTGTCAGGTTCGGCTTGAGCGGGCCGACCTTGTTAAATATTTAACTCTTGTTTCTGTTAAGCAATTTACCATGCTTTCCCGAAAAAGGCCATTCCCAAATGTGCTATGTCTTGTATAAGCGTTTGGTTATAGGGAGTTTTATGCAGAAGAAAAGCCGACGGAAGACGCGCCCCGTCGGCTTTGAATGGTCTATATCACAAAAATCGCCCTGTCACGGCGCGGACTCCGCCGGTTTTTCATATTCCAGGACGTCCTCCACCCGGCAGTCCAGGACATAGCAGACCTTTGCCAGAAAGTCCATGTCCACCATGGAGACCACCTCGTTTTTATAATAGCGGTCTATCACGTCGTATTTGATGCCCGTCAGCGTCCGCAGCCGGTTTCGGGTGATCCCCCGCCGGTCCATCAGCGCGGCCAGCTTGACCTTCACCACGCCGTATTCCCTGGTCTGATAGGTCACAATGCTCTTCGCTTCCGCCATGGTCTCACCTCGTTGATTTCAATTAACATAATCCTCCGCCACATCCTGCTCCACGTCTTGGGTCTGGTCGTCTATGGGGTGCTGGGTCTTGGCCAGGGCCTTCAAATTGTCTGATCGGGCGGAGAAGGCGGCGAGGATGGCGGATTTTCTGTTCTCGTCCATATAGTCCCCCGCCTGGTCAAAGATGCGGCGGAGGTCCTGTTCGATGCCGTCCAGCTGGTCAAAGTCGATCCAGGCGAAGGACCGGACCAGCTTGATCTGCTCGTCGTGGGTCCGCTTAAAGGGCTTGCACTCGGTCATGCGGGGGGAGAGGATCTGGGGCGGCAGTTTGTCATAGCCCAGAGAGGAGCCGCTGTCGAAGATGGGGGCGGCCCCCAGCCACTCCAGGGTGTTGGCGTCCCGGATCAGGCCGAAGTTGTTCTGGTGCCGGTCCTCGTTGGCGATGAGATAGTCCAGCACGATCATCTGGTCCACGGCCAGGGCGATATCGGCCACGCCCAGGGCCCGGCAGCAATTAAGGTAATGCTGATAGACCGAGGTGCTGTTGTCCTTTTTCACCGTCTGCATCACCCGCCGCGCGCTGACCAGTTCCGTGTCCGGTGTGATGAAATCCTCACAGACGCTGTAGGGGACGCCCTCGTCCCACAGCAGGGTATAGGGCACGTGGGGGATGCCCAGCCGCTGGGCCACCAGGCTGGCCGCCGCCTCGTTGAAGGGCTGCTGCATAAAGGGGTTGCTCCCGGCCTTCAGCAGGCAGCGCTTCCCGCCGATGATCTTCCAGCGCTTTTTCAGATAGCCGTCTGACGTGTTGTCCGGCGAACGGAGGTCGAACCCGGCGGCGTCCGCCGCCTTTCCCAGGAGCACGTCGCCCACGTTCTCGGAAAAAGGATCTTCAAAGAAGTTGATCTGCTTCCACTCCAGCCCACTGTATTCAGGCCGCACCCAGTATTGGTCAGACAGGCTCAGGCCGAAGCAGCGGGTGAGCAGCATCTGGGTGTTGGGCAGATCCAGGGTCTCCAGGGCCCGGCGCACGCCGGAGCGGCTGGCCGGGATGCTCCGGTCGATCCACCAGGCGTTCAGCGCTGCCCGGTCTACCCCGTCCTTTTTTGTCCCCGTCCCCAGGGGCAGGTGCCGGGGCTGATACACGGCGGCGATCTTCTGTACGGAGCTGGTGGCCTCGTCCAGGTCCATGTCCAAAACCGGTATCTCCTTGTGCATCAGTGTGTATCGCATGGCCGCCGCCCCTTTCGCTCTATGATACCGGTATTTTACCACAGTCCGCCCCGCATTCCAATCGGGGAATGACGAAAAGTATCTTGCCATTGACAAAAATCAATTCTATGATATCATATAATCTAGTTTTAAAAATTATATTATATGGAGTTTGATATACCATGATTCAAATCAGAAACAAGCGTCTGCCCCTGCCTGTGATCCAGGGGGGCATGGGCGTTGGAGTGTCTTTGGGCGGCCTAGCCGGGGCGGTGGCCGCCTGCGGGGGGATGGGGTGCGTCAGCGCGGCCCACGCGGGCTATCGGGAAGCCGATTTCCGCCAGAATCCCCAGGAAGCCGATCTGCGGGGCCTGAAGCAGGAGATCGACCGCGCCCGGCGTCTGTCCAATGGCCGTGGTCTGGTGGCGGTGAACCTGATGGTAGCCATGAAGCAGTACGCCCCCCTGGTCCGGGCGGCGGTGGAGGCGGGGGCGGACGCCATCATCTCCGGGGCGGGCCTGCCTTTAGAACTGCCCGGCCTGGTGGGGAAGGCGGACGTGGCTCTCGCCCCCATCGTGTCCAGCGCCCGGGCGGCCAAGCTCATTCTGAAGACCTGGGACAAGCGCTATGGCGTGACCCCGGACTTTCTGGTCATCGAGGGCTGCAAGGCCGGGGGACACCTGGGCTTTCACGAGGGCGACCTGCTGGCCGGTACGGCCCAGCCGTTAGAGGACATCCTGCCCCAGGTGCTGACGGAGCTGGCCCCCTACAGGGAGAAATATGGCCGGGACATCCCCGTCTTTGTGGCGGGGGGCGGCCTGACCGGAGCCGATTTAACTCGGTTCCGGGGCCTGGGGGCCTCCGGGGTGCAGATCGCCACCCGTCTCATCGCCACGGAGGAGTGCGACGCCTCCCAGGCCTATAAAGACGCCATCCTCCGGGCTAGGGCCGAGGACGTGCGCATCATCCACAGCCCGGTGGGTATGCCCGGGCGGGCCATCTACAGCCCCCTCATCGCCCGCATGGAGGCGGGAGAGCGTCAGGCCCCTCAGTGGTGCGCCGGGTGCATCAAGACCTGCGACCCCGCCCAGACCCCCTACTGCATCACCCACGCCCTCATCCGGGCCGTAGAGGGCGACTGGGAGGAGGGCCTGTTCTTCTGCGGGGCAGAGGTGGGCCAGGTGAACGAGATGTCCACCGTGGCCCAGGTGCTGGCGGAGTATCAGGCGGCCCTGGCTCAGAGGTAAAACACCGCCAGGGTGTTCAGATTCAGGCAGCCCAGCCGCCCGCCGTCATAGCCGCAGGCGCAGTCGATGGCGATCTTGTTCTCACCAAAGATCACGTTGTCCACCGGCGATTGCCCCAACTGCCGGTGGATCTCCCGGGTGGGCGTGTGGCCGAAGACCAGGAACTCCCCCTCATAAAACCGCTGCTCGGCAAAGGCGCGGCCAAAGAGAAAGTCCGGCAGGGCATAGTCCTCCAGGTCCTTCTCCGGCTGAAAGTGGTCCAGCCCCGCATGGGTCAGCAAAAAGGACCGCCCCCCGGTCTCCACTTCGGCATAGACGTCCATGTCCCGGATGTAGTCCAGGATGGCCGCCTTCTCCTGGCGGCTCAGCTCCCGCAGCTCCTCCAGGGTGGGCGCGCCGCCATTAAATATCCACTCCTGGACCGAGGTGATCCGCTCCTGGTCCACCGCGGACAGAGTTTCCTCCGTCACCTCCTGGAGCAGCCAGGGCAGGCAGACGGCGGCGCTGAATTCGTGGTTCCCCAGGAGGGAGATCACGTTGGGCCGCTTCATGGCGTCCAGCAGGATGCGGCAGCCGCCCTTGTTCCTGTCGATGCTGTCCCCCAGCAGATACAGGGTATAGTCCGGGTCCTCCCGGGAGAGCCGCTCAAGCAAAGCGCGGTATTTCTCCCACCGCCCGTGAATATCCGACGCTGCGTAGACCATAACTCGTCCCCCGCTCTCGTGATTTCGTCAGTTCAGGATGCCGGACAGTCTGCACGCCCTGGCCCGGATGCGCGTTATCATCTCGTCCAGACACTCTGTGAGCTCCTCCTCCGTCCGGGGAAGGGGATGGTCCAGGCTCTGGGAGCGGAAAAACGGGATGCCCTTGATGTGCGCCGCGTGGTCTTCTCCGGTATCAATATAGTAATAGTCCTCCAGACAATACTTCTCCCGATTCAGAATGAACCAGTCCTTCCACTCCTGATTTCCCTGCCGTTCCGCATAGTCTACCATCAGGGGCAGAAAATCCCGCACCTGCTCTTTGCAGCCCTTCAGGGCGTTGTAGGAGAAGCAGGGGCAGGGCATAAAGTTGGCCACGGTGTGGGTCAGCGCCGCCAGCTCCCGATACTGGCTCTTTCGGGCCAGCAGCTCCCTGCTGACCGCGCTGTAGATGGTGGCGGGTCTGAGCATCTTGCCCGCCAGCGTCTTCTTTTTCACAAACTTATATTGGGGGTCCGGCAGCCGGAACAGGGCCTTGAACGAGCCGTCCTGCTCCAGGCGGAACGGAGGCAGATCTCCCCCGTCCAGGTCAGACCAGTCGGCCCCATAGTCGTTGCAGGTCTTGCCTGAACACACCCACGCCAGGCCGCAGCAATAGACCTGGTAAAAGGAACTGATCACGTCGAGACGGTTGTTTTGCTTTCCAAGGGAGAAATCGACTCGAAGAAGGTGCGGGTGGAGTTCTCGCTGGAAGATATGGATATGTCCGGCTTCCAGAAGGGCGCGACTTATGAACAGATCAAGGCGTATGTGTTGGAGCATACCGGTTTGAAGGTATCTTCCCTGTACATCTCACAGATAAAGCGCAAGTGCGGGCTGGATGTGGGGCAAAATTATAACCTGTCAAAGAAGGAAGATGCCAAAGTGCCAAAATGTCCGCCGGAGAAGGAAGCGGCGATCAGGGATGCGTTGAAATATTTTCAGATGATTTAAGAGTCTATTGAGCAAAAAAGCAGTAAATCAATTTCAGATTTACTGCTTTTGCTGGCCGGGCCGGTGAGCTACGAGCATTCATGACTTTTTGATAACTTGTTCCATACTGATATATTAAGCGGAAAGTTGTGGCCCTGTATTTTCAGAGGGAAACGAATGCTCCTTGAATATATCCCACAAAATATGCCATCGCTATACTCAGTGCAATGCAACATATACATAGTATTTCAGCAATTACCTTTTTTTCGATTATTTCATTTATGGACTTTCCGTAATCAATAGTAGACCATACCATTGAAAGCAAAAATAGAATTGAAATCCATTGAGTATGAAATGATAGTCCCATGCTAACAAATACATAGTTTGAGATGATGTAAAAAGCGCTTCTGACTACAACTTCTGTCACTTTTACAATCCGATTTCTCATAGAATTCTCCCTCTCTGATAATACTGGGGGCGGCAGCACTCCTTGCTGTCGCCCCTTGATTGCCTATCTGCAAAGGCGGGCGGGGCTGTCAACGGCGGCGCTTGCGCCGTTCATCTTGACCGTTGACTGGCTCGGCTGGCTTTGCTATTCCGTGATCTCTTTCAGTTATTGTCAAAGGAAATGTAGATAGTTAGACTATTGGGTATGTAGCTGACACTTAACCACTTTTCGTCGTTTGATAAAAGTGTCCCGATAGAAACATAGTTTTCTCCCTCGATTTCCTCTGACACATTTTCAATTACGGAAAAGCCTTCTTGGTTCAAAAGCTCCATATACTCGTTATAGTCGTTTTCGCTAATACCGGTAAGGTTGATATTACAATTCTCATGTTCTGTATCAAGTGTAGCCCATGCAACCGTACCAGGCGCAACAGGAAGCCCCTCTGTGTACTCATTCTCAGGCCAAACACCCTCGTCCAATTTTGTAACACTATTAGATTGCGTATTGTTCTCATTGCTTGTCGGTGTAGATGATGTATTTTGATTAGAACACGCAGCCAAAAAAATCATAACCATGATTGTGAATACAGAAATATACTTTTTCATTAGTTACCTCCTGTTTTTGTGTATGGTTCGGATAATTAACAAAACAGCAATAGCTGTTGCTGCAAACCCAATAGCCAAAAGGATTTGCGAAATATCAAAGGCAAACGCGCCCTCAATCTGTATATTTGTTGTCGCGTCTGCTTGTCCGATTGCTCCTTCTGGTACTTTTCCTGATTGCGTAACAGCATATACCGAAAAGGCGGCAACCGCGATAACAAGCGCAGCAAGAGTAGAAATGATACCGTTCCTTTTTTTCGATTTGGTGTTATCAATGCCAAACTGTTCTGCGGTGCTGTCTGCAAATTCTTTTGGCGTCCCCAAACGCTGGATAATCTGCTGCTCTGTTTCTCCATGCTCCATAGCAGACGCAAAAACTTCATTCAAGTCACGTACAACCTCTTTTTTCATTTTGCGTGGTAAAGATAGTTCCTTTTCAACCTGTTTGATATATTGTTCTTTCATTTGGATACCCTCGCTTGTTGATAACTTTCTATAAAGCCGTTTACGCAGTTTTCATAGCTTGACCAAAATAAGATTAGTTCATCAAGTACATTCCTGCCTTTATCCGTTAAAGAATAATACTTTTTTGAGCCGCCATTTGCCGCAGCCGGAGCCAATCGGCATTTGATTAGTTCTGCTTCCTGCAAACGATACAAAATGGGGTAAATGGTTCCCTCTTTCGCATATCCCAAAACAGACGCACTATTGTTCAATTCAGTTATAATTTCATATCCATAAGTCTCCTTGCGTCCGATTAGGCATAAAAGTATCATTTCCAGAGAGCCTTTTTTGAATTGCTGGACATATTTGTTATTCATATCGTCGCCTCTCTTTAGCTTTGCTATTTAGGCTCGCTAAGTAGCAACTATATTATATCTCTTCCGAAGTATCAGAGTCAATAGGCTTAACGAAAAAGTTACAAGATGTCTGTGTAAGGTAATGACAGAATAGCGGTGTGCTGGCGAACTATGCTTTATTTTGTTTTTTATCTAAATCATTCAATAGGGCGGTAGCATCCCTATTGGCAAGGGGATTCCAAAAGGGAACAGCGTTCTCCTTTGTCTGGGGTGTTCAGAGGGGATAGTGTTCCCCTTTGACCGGAAGAATCCAAAGAAACCGGCGGTTTCGTGGCACACGATTTTCCGTAGGAAAGTCTAGTGTGTTATACCTTTGTGGAGCAGATGGCAGCCGGAATTGTAGCACACCCTGAAAAGTGTGGCCACAGTTGCGGCGTTCTGGCGGGAAAGGTTGCCCCTTGCGGGGCAGCATAAGCGACAGAAAAAGGCTGGCAGGCGGTGCGGGCAAGCACTGTCTGTCAGCCGTGTCATTTGCGGAACAAAGGTATATCAAAGCCCCCGTCAGCCGCTGCTTCCCATCGTATCAGAACCACCACGGCAGCTTTCCGCGCAGGCTGTCCATCGCCTCGCCCTCCACCTTCTTTGTCCAGCTCTCGCTGAGATGGAAATGGAGCGCCGCGCCGATCAGCGGGTGCTCGATTCCATCGGTAAAGCCATAGCGGTACAGCAGATAGGTCTGCTCTCTGGCTGTCAGCTTGTCCAGCGCCGCATACAATTCTATCAGCTGCTCTTTTTGGATATAGATTTGCTCCGGCGTTTGGGTGTGAGGGTCGGCTATGGCTTCGATCCGCAGCATCCGTTCATCCTCTGAGAGAACGTCATCCAGATATACTCTCTGGAAGCCGGGGCCGTCTTTCTTATCCACCATCCGTTGCTCAAATAAACCGAGGGCGGCGCGGATGCAGTCCGTCATGGCGTTGCGGAGCGCCGGTGCTGCATAGGTCAGAAATTTCATGCCCCGTCCGGCATCAAACAAAGGGATCGCGTTCAGCAGGCCGATACTTCCCTCCTGCATCAAATCATCCAAATCAATTCCAATATCATTTTCATCCAGCCCCATGTTTCGGTATTGCTCCAGCGCAATTTTTCGGATGAATCCCAGATTCTTTTCCAGCAGAATGTCACGGGCAGCCGTATCCCCTTTCTGTGCCAGTCTGCACAGCTGCTCATTGCTCCGGGTCGGCATTTTGCTTCTCCTGCGCGTGGTCTAAGGTGGATTGGAGAAATTCCGTCAGCGCCTGACCGAACTTGTCTAATGCTTCCTTTTGCACACCGTCCATCCCCGCTGCGCTCTGGGTGACGGCGGCGGAAATCATTTCGGGCGTGATGGTCGGAGTATGAACATCCGCCCCTTTGGTGAGTTCGGTAAACATCTGCTGAGTGATGCCCTTGGTCAAGGACTGCGCTGCTGTGAAATCGTTGCCGATCTCTTTCTTCACTTCCCGCAGCGCCGCCATAAATGTGTTCTGTATCATCGTCAGGTCTGCCTGATATACGGGAACTTTCTGCCGGTTGACAGTTCTGGCCGCCTGCACCGCAGCGTCTGTTTTATTGTTTCGGCGCAGCATGGCGCTGAGAGTAGTAAGCATCTGGTTCTGTCCGGCGAAACCGGCGGCCAGCGTATCGTCAAAATATTGCTCAATCATATAGGTGACTTCTGCAAAGCGAGGGCTTTCCAAAAGGCGGTTGACGATCTCTGCATTGGCTTTTCCGGTGTACAGATTCCGCGCCGCCTGCACCGACAGGCCCAGTTCTTCAATATCAAAATTTGTCCGGTCGGGCGTGTTGACTTCCCCCAGCAGGAAATCTGTGGAGACTTCAAACACTTTCGCAATGCGGAGCAAATGTTCTGTGCTGATCTTATCAGTCTTACCGCTGACAAACCGGCTGATGGCGCTCTCGGTGCTGCCGATGCGGGTCGCCAGCTGTGCCTGGGTAATTTTATGTTCCTTCATAAGCTCCTGCATCCGCTGCCGGATATTGCCGGGCAGATAGGCTCCCTCCATGTGACGCACCTCTCTTCTGAAAACTCTCTTTATCCATTATACCTGATAAAACCAGCGCGGGCAAATGCTTTCCGCTGGCTTCGCCGCTCTGAGGTCTTGCATTTTTGCAAGATTTCAGGGCGGCGTTTTTTCATTTCTTGCACTTTTAGCGGATTTTTCGGTTTATAGGCTTTTTCCCCGTATATTCAGGCAGACGGGCAGATACCGTCAATAAATAATGGAGGACAAAGCCTATGAATTTATTTGAAACTGTAAAATCCGCTGTCACCGTGAAGCAGGCCGCCGAATACTACGGCTGTAAGGTCAACCGGGGCGATATGATCTGCTGCCCCTTCCACGATGACCGGCATCCCAGCATGAAGCTGAACAGGGATTATTTCTATTGCTTTGGCTGCGGGGCTACCGGGGATGTGATCGATTTTGTGGCGCGGCTGTTCGGCCTGAGCAGCTACGAGGCCGCAAAGAAGCTGGCCTATGACTTTGGCATCGACCCGGACAAGCCCCCGGCAGCGATGGCTTTGAAAAAGCCCTATCCGCTGGCGCGGGCTTTCCGCAACGATGAGATACACTGCCAGCGGGTGCTCTGCGATTATCTGCATCTGCTGGAACGCTGGAAGGTCGAATATGCCCCGCAATCGCCGGAGGATGAACTGGATGACCGCTTTGTGGAAGCCTGTCATATGATCGAGTATGTAAATGATTTGTTGGACGTTCTCATGTTTGCGGAACTGAAGCAGCGTGTGAAAGCGGTGGATATGCTGCTGAAGGACGGCACTATCACCGCGCTGGAGCAGCGGCTCAGACGTCTGGAAAAGGAGGTGCAGCACCGTGGCGAAGAACGAGCAATCGCGTGAGGCCAACCAGCCCATCTGGTTTGACGGCAAGAGTATCAATGAAGCCCTGTTTTGTGATGATTTTCTCGGCAGACACAAAATCATCTACACAAACGGGGCTTTTTTCACGCCTGATGGCCGCGTGACCGATGAGCTGCCACTGCGTGGAGAAATTTTTGAGGAACTGAAATGCTGTGCGGTCAGCAATATCCCCCGCAAAATCAGCAATATCGTGGAGCTGATGAAGCTGGCGGCGCTGGTAGAGGATTTCCCGCCGGAGGCTGACCGCATTCATCTGGCAAACGGCACGTTGTTTCTGGATGGCTCCTTTACGGAGGGAAAACCGGACATCGTGCGTTGCCGCCTGCCGGTGGCCTATAATCCCGATGCGCCCACGCCGACCCGCTGGCTGGCTTTTCTGGATGGGCTTCTTTACCCGGAGGACATTCCCACTTTGCAGGAATATATCGGCTACTGCCTGATCCCCAGCAACAAGGGACAGCGCATGATGGTCATTAAGGGCAATGGCGGCGAGGGTAAGAGCCAGATCGGCGCGGTGCTGTCCGCCCTGTTCGGCAGCAACATGAAGGACGGCAGCATCGGCAAAATTTCCGAGAACCGTTTTGCCCGCGCTGATCTGGAACACATTCTGCTGTGTGTCGATGATGATATGCGGATGGAGGCCCTGCGGCAGACCAACTATGTCAAATCCATCGTCACCGCACAGGGTAAAATGGATTTGGAGCGTAAAGGCAAGCAGAGCTATCAGGGATGGATGTGCGCCCGGCTGCTGGCATTCAGCAATGGCGACTTGCAGGCTCTCTTTGACCGCAGTGATGGCTTTTATCGGCGGCAGTTGGTGCTGACCGCCAAAGAGAAACCTGCCGACCGTGTGGATGATCCCGACCTGGCAGAGAAGATGAAGGCCGAGGTGGAGGGCATTCTGCTGTGGGCTTTTGCGGGATTGCAGCGGTTGGTAGCGAACAACTTCAAGTTCACCGAGAGCCAGCGCACCAAAGAGAACCGGGAGGCCGTCAAGCGGGACAACAATAACGTGTTTGATTTTCTGGAATCCGAGGGCTATATCCGGCTGAAAGCGGATGCGTCCATCAGTTCAAAGGATTGCTACGACATTTACCGGATGTGGTGCGAGGAAAATAGCCTGACTGCACTCAAACGCCGCAGCTTCAGCGATGCGCTGGTGGCAGCCTGCGGTAAGTACAATCTGGAACACTGCAACACGATTACCAATTCGGCAGGACGCCGGGTATGGGGCTTTATGGGGATCGAGGCAGTGGCAAGGCCGCATATAAACGAGTTTACGGACGCTTCACAGTGTACGTACGTACCGGAAGACTGGCGGGATTGATTTCCGATCTGGTCGCCGGTACGTATGTACGCAGCGATTGACCCTGTTACCTCATATATTGTAGAGGCGCTTCATTTGGATAAAGTGGTCGTGCCCATTTTGGGTACACCTATTTTGATGTGTAAAAGTGGTTATGGATATTTTGTCCACCACCAGAACCGTGAAATTCTTCGCGCTTTTGTGCTGTGAAGTAGGTGTGGTCATTTTGACCACACCTGAAGCGGTCAGTAAAAGCGGTGATTTTGCAGGCATATTTTAGAGCAATCTCAAAACAGCGAAATGTTTCTCTTTTATCCGTATACAGTTCGCCGGATGGCGGCTCACGGAACGACGTACAGATTGCAGCATTTTGTGACAATACAGCCCGAACAGTGAAAAGTCCCGCATTTCTGTGAAGTCGAATATTCCGCCGTTGACCAACGATATGCAGGGAATCATTTCTATCGCAAAACAGCATTTGCACAAATTTCACCATTGACCAAAGCCGGTGCGCTCCCCAGCGTAGCCGGTTCTTTTTATGACGCAACCGAAAATCATGTTTTATCTATCAAGTGACAAAGGGCTTCACTTGCGAAAATGGAGGAATATATTTTATGAAGTCAAGTATCCGAAACGAAATCAAGGCGCAGATCATCCGCGCCGGTTACACCATGCAGGAAGTCGTTGACCAGCTGCACGATGAGTATGGGTGGAGCGACAGCGTATCCAATCTTTCCGGAAAATTGCAGCGGGAATCGCTGCGGTATCGGGAGGCCGTGGAGTTGGCTGACGTGCTGGGATATGACATTGTCTGGCAGAAACGGAGGGATTGAGTATGGAAAAAGCACAATACGCGATTATGCGATTTGCCAAATATAAGGGGCCTGAAATCGGCAATATCGAGGCCCATAACGAGCGCACAAAGGAAAAGTACGCCAGTAATCCCGATGTGGATACCAGCCGAAGCAAGTACAACTTCCATCTGGTCAAACCGCCCGGCAAGTACCGGGCCGAGTCAGAGAGGCAAATTGCCGCTGCCGGATGCCGTACCCGGAAAGACAGTATCCGTATGATCGAGACGCTGTTCACAGCCAGCCCGGAGTTCTTTAAGGGAAAGAAACGGGCGGAAATTCGGGTATTTTTCGAGGAAGCTCTGCACTTTTTGGAACAGCATCAGTCCAAAGAGACAATTATATCCGCCGTGGTGCATATGGACGAGAAAACGCCCCATATGCACCTTTGTTTTGTCCCTTTGACGGAGGATGGCAGGCTCAGCGCCAAAGACATCATGGGCAATAAAAAGAAGCTGACCTGGTGGCAGGATGAGTTTTGGAAACACATGGTCAAGAAGTTTCCAGATTTGGAGCGTGGCGAGAGCGCCAGCCTGACCGGGCGCGACCATATCCCGCCCCGCGTATTTAAGGAGATGACCAGACTGACCAAACAGAAAAGCAAACTGGAGGATCTGCTCACTGGAATCAATCCCTTTAACGCCAAAAGCCGGGCGGAGGAAATCTGCAAGATTCTGGATACCTATATTCCCAGCGTGGAGAAGATGGACACACTGCTGCGGAAATATGGCGTAGCCTTCACGAAAACAGCATCCGAAAACAAAAAGTTGAAAACGAAAAATGCCGAACTGGAAGAATCTCTTGCATCGGCGCAGAAGGTCAGCACCCTAAAGCAGATCGAAGACCTCAAGCTGCGGCGCGACTATGACAGTGCCGTGGCGATTTTGGAACAGATACCGGCAGAAGTTTTGAACATCTATGCGCAGAGCAGCCATAGAGGAAAGGAGCGGCCTATTGAGCAAAGTTTATGATGATCCGAAATATAATGCGGCATTTGACCGCTGTGTTGATGTGATGGCGCGGCTGTTGCAGAAGTACGGGCCACAGCTGTTGGGGCAGATGCAGGAGACTGAGAAGGATGGCCGTACACAGTCTGCGGCATCAGGAAAGCAACCCGTTCCTGTGTATCAGGAATTTGACAAAGCCGCTTGATATAAATTAAATTTACACGTTGCGTATTTGTTTGGCGTATGCTATAATAAATACGCAACGTGTATTTTTGCTTTATGGGGTAAATGAAATGGACTGCAAAACCAAAATAAAAGAATTGCGGGAAAGCACTGGCATGAATCGCAAGGAATTTTGTAAATATTTTCAGATTCCCTATCGGACTGTGACAGAATGGGAACTGGATAACCGCCATGCGCCGGAATATGTACTCCGTTTGTTGGAGTACTACATTCAGAATGAAGGTCTGGCGAAGAAGAAAGTAACGGATGAATGTTTAGAGCTGGAAGAAAGGGGCGGCCTGCATGAAGAAAACTAAAACAAAATGTTATCTCTACACACGGGTATCTACATCCATGCAGGTGGACGGATATAGTCTGGATGCTCAGCGAGACAAACTGCGGAAATACGCTGAATACGAAGATATGGTAGTGGCTGGTGAATATTCTGATGAAGGCTTTTCCGGCAAGAATATTCAGGGCAGGCACGAATTTCAGCGGATGCTGCAAGACATTCAGGACTGCAAAGACGGTGTGGAATATGTGCTGGTGTTCAAGCTGTCCCGGTTTGGCAGGAATGCCGCTGACGTTCTGAATTCCTTGCAGCTGATGCAGGATTTCGGTGTCAATCTGATTTGTGTGGAAGACGGCATTGACAGTTCCAAAGATTCCGGCAAGCTGATGATTTCTGTCCTTTCTGCGGTGGCAGAGATAGAGCGTGAAAATATTCGGACACAGACGATGGCCGGACGGGAGCAGAAAGCCCGTGAAGGAAAATGGAACGGTGGCTTTGCCCCTTATGGATACCGCCTTGAAAAAGGCGAACTGTTGATTGCTGAGGATGAAGTGGACGTGATCCGCACCATCTTTGACCGCTATATTCACACCAACGATGGTGTCAGTGGCGTGGCAAAATATCTGAACCGGCAGGGCTTTGTGAAGAAGTTAAGGCAGAACGGCACCATTCCCGGTTTTTCTGCCAGCTTTGTGAAGAGTATCATTGATAATCCGGTATATATGGGAAAAATCGCCTATGGCAGACGCCGGACAGAGAAGAAGATCGGCACACGGAATGAGATGCACGTAGTTGAGCAATCGGAGTTCCCTGTGTACGAGGGGAAGCATGAGGCTATCATTTCAGAAGAAGATTGGAACCTCGCGCAGGAAAAACGGAAAATCAATGCTTACCGGCGTGAGAAAGTCAATGACCCTACCCACGCACATATCTTGTCCGGTATTCTGAAATGCCCCTGCTGCGGCAAAAGCCTGTACGGGAATATTGCGAAAGCCCACAGCAAGGACAAAAAGACCCGCTATTACTATTACTGCAAGAATACGGTGACGCCAACAGGCCACGAGTGTACCTTCCGGCTGAATATTGAGCAGATGGAAATGAACCGCATGGTAGCGTCAATCATCTCTGCTATGGTCAGTGACCCACGGTTTGCGGATGCAATCAAGGCGAAAATCGGCTCCGCTGTCGATACGAACGATTTGGAGAAGCAGCTGGAAGCATTACAGGCGCAGCTTCGGCAGACATTAGGCACAAAGGCCCGACTGGAACGGCAGATGGACGGTTTAGATGTGAATGACCCGTATTATGACCGGAAAATTTCTGATTTGCAGCGCCGATATGACGAGCAATATGGCGCAATAGATGAGATTGAAGTCCAGATTGACGATGTGCAAAGCCAGATACGGAGTATCCGGCAGGAGAAGATTTCGGGTGATAATATCTACCGCCTGTTGCTGGCATTCGATCAGGTCTATGAAGCAGCCTCCGAAGTGGAGCGGAAGGAGTTCATGCGGGCGTTTATTGAGCGGATTGAGTTATTCCCGGAAAAGCAGCCGGATGGCAACTGGATTAGGAAGATTATCTTCAACTTCCCTGTCCCGGTGAATGGAACAGAAGTGAAAGAATTGCCCTTGGAAAATGAAACAATAGTCGAAATACGCCTCGTCCTGCCACCCAAGGCGGCGGTACATCGTTTGATTGTATTTCAGCTTTTCCAGCTCGTCGATATTCTCGTTGTCCGTGGAAAAATACGCCAGGATCAGCCGGACCGGGTCGTCCCCGCCGTCCAGGGCCAAGGTCTGTTTCTTGTCCTCTAAAAATGGCTGCGACGCGTCGATCATACTGGTCTCCTCCTCCAAAAGCCCACAAAGAGTTTGAAAACCCGGCCTGTGAACACTCGCAGGCCGGGTTTTTAGTTGGTTTTGCAAAAATTCAAGAGAGCCTCGCAGAGTTTCGCGGCGCGCACGCCGCGAAATAAATTGAGATCCGTTTTTCGCCGCGACATGCGCGTGGCGAAAAACACTTCTCGCCCGGTAAGTGTGCGAGCGCAGCGAGTGCGCGCACCGGGCGCAGCTTTCTCAAAAAAGTGACAAAGTCACTTTTTTGAATTGCTTTAGCAGACCTTCACGGTCCAGCCGTGGGTATCGGGCAGGCGGCCCCACTGGATGCCGGTCAGCTCGTCATACAGGCGCTGGGTGACGGGGCCGATCTTGTTGCCGCTGATGATGACCTTCTCGTCGCCCTCGGCCAGCTCGCCGATGGGGGAGACCACGGCGGCGGTGCCGGTGCCCCAGGCCTCTTCCATGGTGCCGTTCTTGGCGGCCTCGAACAGCTCCTCGGCGGAGATGCGGCGCTCCTCCACCTCATAGCCCCAGTCCTTCAGCAGCTGGATGCAGGAGCGGCGGGTCACGCCGGGCAGCACAGAGCCGTTCAGGTCGGGAGTGAGGATCTTGCCGTTGACCTTGAACATCACGTTCATGGCGCCGACCTCCTCGATATACTTGCGGTGGACGCCGTCCAGCCACAGCACCTGGCTGTAACCGGCCTTCTCCGCCCGGTCACCGGCCCGCAGGGAAGCGGCGTAGTTGCCGCCGGTCTTGGCCATGCCGGTGCCGCCCTTGACGGCGCGGACGTCCTCCTGCTCCACATAGATCTTCACGGGAGCCAGGCCCTCGGGATAGTAAGCGCCCACGGGGCAGACGACGATGATGAACTGCACGTGGTGAGAGGCGTGAACGCCCAGGGCGGGGTCCAGGCCGATCATAAAGGGACGGATATACAGAGAGGTGTCCTTCTCGGTGGGCACCCAGTCCCGCTCCAGCTTCACCAGCTCGGTGATGCCGGCCATGGCCAGCTCGGCGGGGATCTGGGGCAGGCACATACGCTCGGCGGAGTTGTTCATGCGCTCGATGTTGCAGTCGGGGCGGAACAGCTGGATAGAGCCGTCGGCGGTGCGATAGGCCTTCAGACCCTCGAAGATCTCCTCGGCATAGTGCAGCACCTTGGCGGCGGGGTCGATCTGCAGGGGGCCATAGGGGACGATGCGGGGATCGTGCCAGCCCTTGCCCTCGTCATAGTCCACGATGAACATATGGTCGGTCATGTTCTTGCCAAAGACCAGAGTGGAGGAGTCCGGCTTTTCCTTCAGTTTGGCGGCGCGGGTGATTTTGATCTCTTCCATGGTGAGTTTCCTCCTGATTATCCAATGTTCCGGCGCTCTTCCGCGTGAGCGTTGCGGCGCAGCAGACGGGGCCTAGATGGCTCCGCGGCCCATATCAAACTGAAACCTGAGAAATACGGGATGCGGAATACTGCCTTTGCCGCATATTATACCAGTCTTTCGCCCCGGATTCAACGGGGGAATGGCCCGGTTTGGGAAATTTGCTGAAATTTTTTACAGCCCGGCCAGCTTATCAAGGCCCATCAGGATCACTGCCGCCTGGCCCCGGGTGGCCGTGCCCCGGGGGGCCAGGGTGTTGTCCCCCATGCCGCTGATGAGACCCGCGCCATTGGCCCAGGCCATGGCCGTTCTGGCGTAGCCGGACACGGAGGAATTATCGGCAAAGCCGCCGATGCTGCCCGTCTGGCTCACGTCCAGGCCCCGGTACTGGGCATAGCGATAGAGGATGGCCGCCAGCTGCTCCCGGGTCACGGGGTCGTTGGGGCCGAAGCAGCCGTTTTCATAGCCGCTGACCAGGCCGTTTTCCGCCGCCCAGATGGCCGCCTTCTCATAATAGCTGCCCGCGGCCACGTCCCGGAAGGGACAGGTGCCCGTCACCTCCGGCGCGCCTAGAGGATGGTCACCAGCATCCCCCGGGTGAGGGCCGTGTTGGGGGCAAAGGTCCCCGTGCCCGTGCCGCTCATCAGGCCCTTTTGGGACACATAGTCCACGCCGCCAGCGAACCAGTCGTCCCGGGACACGTCGTTAAAGCCGCCGGGGCCGGGCTGCTGAGCATTGCCGCCGCTTGCGCCATTGTCGCCGCTGCCGTCAGGCTTTTCAGGGGGCGTAGTGCCGTCGGCGGGCTGCTGGGTGCCGTCGGCGGGCTGCTGGGTGCCGTCGAGGGGCGTGGGCTGGCTGGAGGTGGTGGTCCCCGTCTGGGCTGTGGCGGTGGTGGTGGTGCTGCCGCCGGTCAGAGTGTAGCTGCTGCCGAGGGTCAGCTTGGGTGAGGAGAAGAAGGCAAAGTTCACGTTGCAGGGGGCGGCGGCGCTGTATACGCTGTTTCCGCTGGCGTCCTGAATGGTCAGGGTGCTGCCCTTGGCCGCCAGGGCGGACTGCTGGCCCTGGCCTCTGCCGCCGCCCATGCCCCCGGTGGAGCCATAGAGCACATAGGGCTGGCTGGCGCTCAGGTCCATGCCCATGCCGCTGCTGCCCCCGGCGGCCAGCACCGTGCCGCCGCTGACGGTGATGGTCCCGTCGGCGTCCAGGGGCTGGTTGTCCGCCGTGTTGGCCGTCCACACGGCGATCACGCCGCCGGAGATGGTCAGACTGCCGTTGGAGTCAAAGCCGTCGCCCCCGAAGGTATAGGCATTGATGGTGCTGCCGGAGATGTCCATGGTGAAGCTATAGCCCGTCAGGTCAGAGTTGGCGGCGTTCAGGCAGTCGTCGGTGGCGGTGATATCGATGTCGCCGGAGCGGATGGCCAAATTGGCCGCCTCGATACCCTCATAACAGCCGGTGATGTCGATGTCCGGCCCGGCGGTGCCCGACGCACCCACGGTGAGGGACAGGTCGCAGTGGAGGGCGTCGTCCCCGGCGGAGATGGTCAGGCTGCCGCTTTCAATGTTCAGCTGCTGCTCGGCGTTCACGGCGTCGTTCACCGGGGCGTCGATGTTCAGGGTCAGCTCCCGGATGGTCAGGCTGGCCGCCCCCTCCTCGTCGGTGGTGGCCCCGGACTTGACGCCGTTTTTGCCGTTGGCCGTCACGTTCAGAGTGCCGGAGCCGCACAGGGTGACCTGAGAGCCGTCCTTACATTTGATGACGGCGTTCTCCGCGCTGTCGTTGTCCGGGTAGGTCTCGTCGTTGTTCTGCTCCGTGTCCGCCAGGGTGTTCACCGTGCCGTCGGCGGCCACGATGGTCACTTCGGTGGATTTGTTGCAGGCGATGGCGGCGCTGTCTCCACAGGTCAACGTCAGGCCGTCCAGCACCAGCACCACGCCGGTGGTGCCCTTCTTCACGGTGACGGAGCCGTCGGCGCAGCTGCCCGACAGGACATAGGTCCCGGCGGCGTTGATGGTCAGCTCCGTGCCGTCGATCTTATATCCGTCATAGTCCCCCTCCTGAACGGTGATGCCGCTGTTGGAGAAGCGCAGCGCCGTCTCCCCGCCGGTGGCATAGTCCTTTGCCGCCAGGGCGGTGGCAGGCAGCATAGATAAGGTGAGGGCTGCGGCGGTCAGTCCGGCCAGCAGCTTTTTCGCCCGGGGCGTCATATTCATCTTCATAAAAAACATCCTTTCTGACGATCCAGATGATCTGTGTGCGGTTTTGTGCGCTCCCTCTCGGGATGTCCACAGCATAGACCGGCAACCTAAAGGCCAGTTAAAGAAAACAAAAAAATTTCTTTAGGCTGGCTTTAGGTTCCCGGCGTATCATCAGGGACACAAAGGAGGTATCCCACATGGCAAACCAGATCCAAAGCTGCTTTGAGCGGTATGAAAAGAAATACATGCTCACCCCCGCCCAGCTGCGGGTGATGCTGACGGGCATGAAGGCCCATATGGTCCCCGACCAATACGGGAAATACACCATCTGCAACATCTATTACGACACCCCCGACTGGCGGCTCATCCGGGCCAGCCTGGAAAAGCCCGTATATAAGGAGAAGCTGCGGGTGCGCAGCTATGGCGT
This sequence comes from Flintibacter sp. SJQ-8, assembly GCF_054108085.1. Lineage (NCBI taxonomy): Bacteria > Bacillati > Bacillota > Clostridia > Eubacteriales > Flintibacter > Flintibacter sp. SJQ-8. The sequence goes on along the minus strand of NZ_JBPJWR010000004.1, from coordinate 533,710 downwards.
GGCCGCCCCGGACGGCAAGGTCTTTGTAGAGATCAAAAAGAAGTTCGACGGCGTGGTCTATAAGCGGCGCATCACCGCCCCCGCCCCTCTGGTCAGTCCCCTACTGACGGGACAGCTGGAGCCGGACCGCTTCGGCCAGATCGGGCGGGAGATCGGCTGGTTCCAGTCCTTCTACCACACCCAGCCCAAGGTATTCATCGGCTATGACCGCACGGCCTTTGCCGGGCGGGAGGACCCGGAGCTGCGCATCACCTTCGACACCGGCCTGCGCTGGCGGGCCGCCGCCCTGGCCCTGCTCACCGCCGTGAACTTCGGTCAGCGGTCTGAGAGCGAGCGGGTGCTGAAGATCACCATTCCCGAGAGCCTGGACTATGACGGTCTGTTCGACGATCTGTTTGACCAGTACACCCGGTCCCACACCCTGGAGCGGGTGAAGACCGCCAACATGGGCACCCTGTACGAGCTGGAGTATCGCGTCACCCTGCCCGGGGAGCAGCCCTCCAAAGAGTTCCTGGACGCCCTGCGCTGCCGCAACGGCAACCTGAACATCGTCTGCGGCCGCCCCGCCACCCGTGAGGCCCTGTAAGCCCTCTGGACCCTTGCATTTCCCTGAAAGGGCCATTATACTACAAGGCAGAAAACGCAAAAACACAGCAAGAAAAGGGGTGCGGGCCATGCTCCGCCGGGGGCAGACCTATCGCCCCGCCGCCCTGACCTATGGCGACCTGACCCTGGACCCGGCCACCGGGGACCTGTCCTGCGGGGACAAGACCGTCCGCCTGGGCGGGCGGGAGTTTCAGATCATGGAGCTGTTTCTCCGCGCCCCCCGCCAGGTGTTCTCCGCTGACCGCATCATGGAGCAGGTGTGGGGCTGGGACAACGAGGCGGAGATCAACGTGGTGTGGGTGAACATCTCTAACTTGAGAAAGAAGCTGAAAGCTCTGGGCTCCCACACCGCCCTGCGGGCCAACCGTGGCCTGGGCTATCTGCTGGAGGCCGAACCATGATCCGCCGCCTGCGCAACCGGTTCATCCGCATCGCCACCCTGTCTGTGGCGGCGGTGATGCTGCTGCTCACCGTCATCCTGAACACGGCCAACTTCATCTCCACCGACGGCGACCTGCGGGACACCCTGACCCTGATCCAGGAGAACGAGGGGACCATCCCCCTCTCCGCCCACACAGGCAGCGCCGCTCCGTCCTCAGACACGGATACCAGTGCAGCGACAGACCCGACTGGCGACACGTCCGGCGCAGCCCCCGGCGACGCCCAGCCTCCCCAGGACCCGGGCACGCCCCCGTCCGACGCGCCCCAGAGCGCCCGTCCCAATGACCGGCCCCGGGGGCCCTTCACCGCCGAGACCCCCTACTCCACCCGCTATTTCGTCCTGCGCTATGGGGACGACGGGGAGCTGACCATGGCCGACCTGAGCAAGATCGCCTCGGTCTCTCAGGAGGACACGGGGGAATATCTGGCCGCCGCCGTAAAGCACGGCCCGGGCTATGGCTACTATGGCTCCTATCGCTTTCTGGTGGTCCACAATGGCCAGGGGCGGAACATGGCCATCTTCCTGGACTGCTATCAGGCCCAGCGCTCCATGAAAACGGTGCTGCTGTGGTCCCTGGCGGCGGACGGGGCCTGCATTCTGCTGGTGCTGGGGCTGGTGGTACTGCTGTCCCGGCGGGCCATCGACCCGGTGGTGCGCAGCGCCCAGCGGCAGAAGCAGTTCATCACCGACGCCAGCCACGAATTAAAGACCCCCATCACCGTCATCGCCACCAGTCTGAAAGTCCTGGAGATGGAGGTGGGGAAACAGAAGTGGATCGACAAGGCCCTGGGCCAGACGGAAAAGCTCACCAGTCTGGTCTCCTCCCTGGTCACCCTGTCCCGCATGGACGAGGAGGACTCCCCCCTAAAGCCCGAGCCCTTCCCCATCAGCGAGGCAGTGGAGGAGACGGCGGAGTCCTTCCGGGACTTAGCCCAGTCCAAGGGCCATGAACTCTCCCTGTCCATCGCCCCCGGCCTTATCTACACCGGGGACGAATACGCCCTGCGGCAGCTGGTGTCCATCCTCCTGGACAACGCCATCAAATATGCCCTGCCCGGCGCGCCCATCTCCCTCACCCTGGCCAAGGGCCGCCGGGGGGTGGTGCTCACCGCCGCCAACCGGTGCGACCCCGCCCCGGAGCTGGACCCCGGCAAGCTGTTTGACCGCTTCTATCGGGCCGACCCCGCCCGCAGCAGCACCGGCGGCTTCGGCATCGGCCTGTCCATCGCCCGCAGCATCGCCGAGGGCCACCACGGCTCCATCTCCGCCAAGCTGGAGGGGGACACGATCACCTTCACGGCCATCTTAAAATAAATTTCAAGGCACGGCTTGTCTGCCGTGCCTTGCTTTTTTGCCTGGAACAGGCTATGATATAGGCAATGTCGCCCGGCGGGGCCGGGCTTTGGAGGGGATGCTCATGCGCCTGTTTGATACCCACGCCCACTATGATGCCGACGCCTTTGATGCGGACCGGATGGAGGTTCTTTCTTCCATGCCCGGCCAGGGGGTGGAGCTGATCTTAAACCCCGGCTGCGACCTGAAAAGCTCTCAGACGGCGGTGGAGCTGGCGGAGCGTTTTCCCTTTGTCTATGCCGCCGTGGGAGTCCACCCGGAGGAGTGCGCCGACTGGAACGCGGAACATGATATTCCTGTGTTAGAGGCCCTGGCTCAGAACCCCAAGGTGCGGGCCATCGGGGAGATCGGCCTGGACTATCACTGGGCGGAGAATCCGCCCCGGGAGCTTCAGCAGCAGGCGTTCCACGCCCAGCTGGAGCTGGCGGAAAAATTAGACCTGCCCGTCATCGTCCATGACCGGGATGCCCACCACGACTGTCTGGACATCGTCCGGGCCCACCCCAACGTCACCGGGGTCTATCACTGCTACTCCGGCGGGGTGGAGGACGCCAAGACCCTGATGAAGCTGGGCTGGATGATCTCCTTCACCGGCAGCATTACGTTTAAGAACGCCCGCCGGGCCCTGGAGGTCATCGACCTGCTGCCCCTGGACCGGATGATGATCGAGACCGACTCCCCCTATATGTCCCCGGAGCCCTTCCGGGGCCGCCGGAACGACTCGGGCCGGGTCCACTTGGTGGCCGAGGCCATCGCCCGGCGCAAGGGCCTGGACCCCGAAGAGGTCGCCCGGATCACCCTGGGAAACGGCAGACGATTTTTCCGCATCTGAATTTTTGCCGCCCGGACGGCCCTACATATTTGCATAAAGGAAGGATATCCATGACCATCACCTATGAATACGAGGATGCCCTCTATGTTAACCTGACCAACCGCTGCAACTGCAACTGCGAGTTCTGCCTGCGCCACGGCAAGGCCCAGGGCTCCATCTACACCGAAGATTCCCTGTGGCTGGAGCACGAGCCCTCCCGCCAGGAGGCCATGGACAGCTTCCTCAGCCGGGACGTGTGCTCCTATCGGGAGATCGTCTTCTGCGGCTATGGTGAACCCACTTATCGCTTAGACGACATCCTGTGGCTGGTGGACCAGCTGAAGGCCCGCTTCGGGGACAAGCTGCCCCCGGTGCGCATCAATACCAACGGCCACGCCAACCTGATCTTAGGCCGGGACGTGTGCCCGGAGCTGAAGGGCCGCATCGACACCGTGTCCATCTCCCTCAACGCCATCACCGCCCAGGAGTATGTGGCCCTGTGCCACCCCGTCCAGGGGGAGGCCGCCTATCAGGCCATGCTGGACTTTGCCCGGGAGAGCAAGCAGTATGTCCCCCACGTCATCCTGACCATTGTGGACAAGGACAAGACCCCGGAGGAGATCCAGACCTGTAAGGACATCGCCCGGGACCTGGGGGTCAAGCTGCGCATCCGCAGCTTCATCGACTCCTGAGTATTTCTGTAAGCAGATAAGACGCGTCAGTGGACCAGGCCAAGCTCCTCCCGGACCTCCCGCTCGTTGTCGGCGGAAAAGCAGAAGCGGCCCGCGCCGTCGTATACCTCGATGTGCTCCCGCACCCAAACCAGTTCGTATTCCATGCTCCCGTTCCCCTTTCCGGTCTTGATGGTATCAGTATACCGGGGGCGCTGTCCCATAAACCGGACTGCCGGACTGTGCTGGAAGCATAAAACAGCATAAAAAATCCTGTGTCCGACTTGGACACAGGATTTTTTTGTTCTCTTACTTGTTGCTCCGGCGCCAGATGTGCATCTTCTCGGCGTCGGCGATAAGCTGCTCCCGGAAGTCGGGGTGGGCGATGGAGATGATGGCCTCGGCCCGCTCCCAGGTGGACAGGCCCTTCAGGTTGATCATGCCATACTCGGTGACGATATAGTGGACGCAGGAACGGGGGTCGGTGACGATGGAGCCGGGGGTCAGGGTGGGGACGATGCGGCTCTTCACGGTGCCGTCCTTGCCGGTGACGGTGGAGGACATGCAGATAAAGCTCTTGCCGCCCTTGGACTGATAGGCGCCCATGGCAAAGTCCAACTGGCCGCCGGTGCCGGAGATGTGCTTCAGACCGGCGGACTTGGCGTTCACCTGGCCGAACAGATCCATGTCGATGGCGTTGTTGATGGAGATGAAGTTGTCGATCTGGCTGATGACGTGGACGTCGTTGGTATAGTCCACAGGGGCGCCCATCACGTCGGGGTTGTGGTCCATATAGTCATACAGCTTTTGGGTGCCGGCGGCAAAGGCGAACACCTGGCGGCCCTTGTCCAGCTGCTTGTGGCGTCCGGTGATCTTGCCCGCCATGGCCATGTCCACAAAGCCATCCACATACATCTCGGTGTGGACGGACAGGTCCTTCAGGTCAGACTGGGCGATCATAGAGCCGATGGTGTTGGGCATCCCGCCGATGCCCAGCTGCAAACAGGCCCCGTTGGGGATCTGGGGCACCACCAGGTTGGCCACGGCCCGGTCCACGTCGGTGGGCTCGCCGCCACCGCCCAGCTGGGCCACGGGGGGATTCTCGCCCTCCACCACCATGTCCACGTCCTTGATGTTGATCTCGCAGCCGTTCAGGCCATAGACCCAGGGCAGGTTCTCGTTGACCTCCAGGATGATGACTTTAGCCCGGTCCAGCATATCGGCCAGGTGAGAGGCGGCCAGACCATAGCTGAAGTTGCCGTGCTTGTCCATGGGGGTCACCTGGATCATGGCCACGTCCACGGTCAGGTTGTCCCGATAGAACCGGGGCAGCTCGGAATAGCGCATGGGGGCGAAGAAGCCCATGCCCTTGGAGATGATCTTCCGGTCAATGCCGCTGCAATGCCAGCTGTTCCAGGTGAAGTGGTCCCCGGCGTCCTTGGCCTTGGCGATCTCGGGCATCCACATGGTCACGCCGCCGCGCACCTTCACGTCGTGCAGCTCATCCTTCCGGGCGGCCAGGGCCTTGTCCAGGGCCACGGGGTGGTTGGTACACCAGCCGTAGTCCACCCAGTCGCCGGACTTGATGACCTTTACCGCCTGGTCGGCGGTGGTCAGCTTCTGCTGATACAGTGCCTGATAGTCCATGTTCGTATCCTCCGTATCTGAATCAAAATTTTGTGATCTGCTTATTTTTTAACGGCCCACGTTGATATAGAAGGGCTTCATCAGGCTGGGCTGCTCGGTGGAGTCCTTCTGCTGGCGGTGGGGCTCCGGGGGCAGGCCCCGCTGATAGCCGCCCCGGCTGCGCTTTTCACGGGGGGCGGTGCGGTCCTTCCGGCCCTGGCGGGCATTTTTCTCGCCCTTGGCGGCCTTTGCGCTCTTGCCATTCTTGCCAGCCTTGCCGTTCTGGTCCTCCTGGGCGGCGGGCTGCTGCTTGGGGGCGCGCTGGGTCTGGGCGGAACGCTCCTGGCTCTTGTGGGCGGGCTTTTTGCGCTTGCTGCGGCGGCTTTGCTCCTGGCCGCCCAGGGTCAGGGGCCGGGGGGCCAGCAGGCGGGCGGTGGCGTCCATGATCACGTCGCTGTCCAGGGGGTTGGGGCGGTGGAACTCGGTGCGGGGCATGGCGTCCCCGGTGTCCATCAGCGTCCCGGAGCGCACGCCCCGGCGGGGCCGCTTCTCCCGGACGGGCTGGCGCGCTTCGACCTCGGGCTCCATCACCTGAACGGTCTTGGCGCTCTCCACCTGGGCCTGGGCCTTGCCCCGGCCTCTGCGGCGGCGCTTTTTCGTGCTGGGCTGGGCCTGCTCCAGGACTTCTACAGCCTGGGCCTGCTGCTCCTGCTGGGCCTGGCGCTTCTCCTTGGCCGCGGCCTTGGCGGCCTCGTCCCGGGCTCGGCGCTTCTCCCGGGCGGCGGCCCGGGCCTCCTGGTCCTCCTCGTTGACGATGCGGCCATGCTTGTCCCGCTTGGGGGCCTCGAACACCTCCATGGGATAGGGGTGGTCCTCCACCACGGGCAGCTGCTTTCCGATCAGCTTTTCAATGTCCCGCAGCAGGGGCTTCTCTCCAAAGTCGCAGAAGGCGATGGCCTGGCCCCCCCGTCCGGCCCGGCCGGTGCGGCCAATGCGGTGGACATAGGTCTCGGGCACCTCGGGCAGGTTATAGTTGAACACGTGGGACAGCTCTTCAATGTCCAGGCCCCGGGCGGCGATGTCGGTGGCCACTAAGCAGCGGATGTTCCCCGCCTTAAAGTCGGACAGGGCCTGCTGCCGGGCGGTCTGGCTCTTGTTGCCGTGGATGGCGGCGGCGGACACCCCCGCTTTCTCCAGGTCCCGGGCCACTTTGTTGGCCCCGTGTTTGGTGCGGGTGAACACCAGGGCGTTCTTCACCCCCAGCTGCCCCATCAGGTGGGCCAGCAGACGGGTCTTGTTGTTCTTGTCCACAAAATACACGCTCTGCTCAATGGCCTCCACCGGGGAGGAGATGGGGTCCACCGCTACCCGGGCGGGGTCGTGGAGCAGGGAGTTCACCAGGTCCCCGATCTCCGGGGGCATGGTGGCGGAGAAGAACAGGGTCTGCTTCTGCCGGGGCAGCCACTTCAAGATCTTCTTCACGTCGTGGATAAAGCCCATGTCCAGCATCCGGTCCGCCTCGTCCAGGACGAAGATGTCCAGATCGTCCAGACTGACAAAGCCCTGGTCGTGGAGGTCCATCAGCCGCCCGGGGGTGGCGACAAGGATGTCCACGCCCCGGCGCAAGGCCTCCACCTGGGGGTTCTGGCCCACGCCGCCGAAGATGACGGCGTGGCGCAGGGACAGATACTTGCCATAGGCCTCAAAGCTCTCGCCGATCTGGATGGCCAGCTCCCGGGTGGGGGTGAGCACCAATGCCCGGATGGGGTGGCCGGAGACGGTCTGGGCGGAGAGCCGCTGGAGAATGGGGGTTGCGAAGGCGCAGGTCTTGCCCGTGCCCGTCTGGGCGCAGCCCAGCACGTCCCGGCCCGCCAGGGCGGGGGGGATGGCTTTCTCCTGGATGGGGGAGGGGGCGTGATAGCCCATCTCCCGCAGTGCGTTTAAAATGGGGGCGTTCAGCCCCAGCTGTTCAAAAGTCATGCGATACTTCCTTTTCTGCTCGTCCCGGACACGCTCCGGGCGCGCTCATTCAGGCGGAGAATTTTTGCTCCGCCCGGCCCACGTTTTCCCTGTGGGCTGGGGTGTTGTCAGCGCGAAAGCTCACGCAGCCGCTCCAGCACCAGCCGGGCGGTCTGAGCCAGCGTCTGTCCGCCGCCGCAGTCGATGACCAGGTCGGCGTATTTGTCATACAGGGGGGCGCGATAGGCCATCACGTCGGCCAGGGTTTGGCCGGGCTGCATGGCGATGCCCCGGGTGCTCAGGTTCTGGATGCGCCCGCTCAGCTCCTCCAGAGGGACCTTCAGATAGACCACGGGGCCCAGGCTTTTCAGATGCTCTGCGGCCTTCTCCCGGCACACGGCGCTGCCCCCGGGGGCGACCACGGTGTTCTGACAGGCGATGGAGCAGACGGCGTCCTCCTCCGCCTGCAAAAAGGCATCCAGGCCCCGCTGGTCCAGGATCTCCTGGAGCAGGGCGTGCTCCCGCTTTTGGATCACCAGGTCGATGTCCAGAAAGTCATAGCCCAGGGCCTTGGCCAGCAGGACCCCCACCGTGCTCTTGCCCGAACCGGGCATCCCGATCAGAACCACATTTTTCACAGTGCGTCCCCAACCTTTGCAGACAAATTTAACTAATATATTATACTATACCCCGATGCAAAAAGAAAGAGACAACGGTGGAAAAATCCCCGCGTTTCCCCACAAAAAACGTCGAAGCCGACCCGGCGGGCCAGAAGTTTTCCACAGACGTGACCAAAAATGTGACAAAACCCGCCCCGCGGCATGTGGAAAGCCGTGGGGCGGGTGGATGTTCAGCTGCCCTGGAGCAGGTTCATGTCCTCCAGCGTCAGGTCGCGGGTATAGGGGTTGATCAGGCGGTTCACTGCCTCCAGAGTGGTGGTGGGGTCCAGAGCATAGCAGTAGGAATAGCCCCGGTAGTGGGCCTCTCCGTTGCCCTGAAGGGTGCAGGTCTCCACGCTGGAGGAGGGGTCCACGTGGATGGCCTGAGAGGCGAAATAGAGCATCTCCGTCACCGACAGGTCGGTGTCCACATACTGGTCAAAAATGTCCACAAAGCCGTTGAGCTTGGTCAGACTGTTCCAGGCCAGGGCCTTCTTGGCCAGAGCCACCAGCAGGGCCTGCTGGGTCTGGGTGCGGCCCACGTCGGTATAGCCAGAGCCGTCGTTGTTCTTGCGGAAACGGGCCACCTCCATGGTCTGCTGGCCGTTTAAGTGCTTCATGCCCTCTTTAAAGTGGATGGACAGGTTCTGATAGGGGTCGTCATAGTTCATGTCGCAGGGAACATAAAAGTCCACTCCGCCCATATAGTCCACCAGGGCGATAAAGCCCTTTAAATTTACTTTGATGTAGTGGTCCACGGGGACGCCCAGGATCTCAGAGATTTCTTTCATCCGCTGCTCCACCCCGCCGGAGCCATAGACCAGCTTGGGGTTCTTCCCGGAGCCCCGATCCACGATAGTATCCCGGGGGACGGAGACCACACCGACTTTTTGGTTGGGCACGTCATAGCTGAACACCATCATGGTGTCCGTGCGGAAGCCGTCTCGGTCTGTGCCCGCCAGCAGGATGTTGTATACCCCATCCCGGCGGACCAGGGCGTTGGGGTCTGTGGGGGTGGAGATATCGGCAGAGACGTCTGTGCTGCCATCCGGCGCCGTTGTGCTCTGGTCGGGGGCAGACGGTACCTCCGGGGGACGGATGGCGAACCTGGCCACCCCATAGCCCACCACGATCATGGCCGACAGCACCACCACCAGGCGATAGAGCCAGCTGCACAGCCGCCCCAGGGGGGAGCGGGGGCGTTTGCCCGGGCGCTTGGGGGGACCGGAACGATGGCCGGAGCCGCGCCCCGATTTTTTCCGGGGCGGCGGGTCATCGTCGTAGTCATCGCCGCGATCATCATAATAGCCGCCCCGGTCATAGTCGTCGTAATATGGATCGTCGTAAAACTCGTCATCTTCATAACCCCGGCGGGAGCGGCCCTGGGGCTTCTTGGCCGGAGGGGCCTGGCGCTTGCCGCCCCTGCGGACGCTGATATATCTCTCTTCCAGGTCGTTCCCCTCCCCGTTGGTTTCCATAAATACGGACTGCTTTCCCAAGTATAACGGTTTCCGCCCGCCCCGGCAAGAGGGCGGGCGGAATTTTATGAAAATTTAAGGATTTGGACGAAGACCGGAATGATCCGCCTTAAAAGACCAGGGCGTGGGTGATCTGAGACAGGCTGTGCACCCCGCACATGGCCATGGCGTCGGACAGCTCGGCCTTCAGCTTTTCGGTGAGCAGGCGCACGCCCTCCGCCCCGCCGCCGTACACGGCGGTGACATAGGGCCGGGCCAGAATGCAGGCGTCCGCCCCCAGGGCCAATGCCCGCAGCACGTCCAGGCCGGAGCGGATGCCCCCGTCTACCAGAATGGTCATCTTGCCCTTTACCGCGTGGACGATGGAGGGCAGCACCTGGGCCGTGGCGGGCACGCCGTCTTGCACCCGGCCCCCGTGGTTGGACACCACGATGCCCGCCGCCCCGGCCTCCAGGGCCTTTCTGGCCCCGGTGGGGGTCATAACGCCCTTGATGATAAAGGGCACCCCGGCGTATTCGATGATCTCCCGCAGCTCGGCCACCGTCTTAGACCCGGCGGGGGGCGTAAGGCCCTTCAAAAAGGGCAGGCCGGCGGCGTCGATGTCCATGGCGAAGACTTTCGCGCCGGAGGCCTTGGCGGCGTCCAGCTTGGCAAACAGGGTGTCCCGGTCCCAGGGCTTCACCGTGGGGATGCCCCGGCCCCCGTTCTCCCCGATGGCCTTGGAGGCGGCGGCGAACACCCCCGGGTCCACCCCGTCACCGGTGAAGGCGGCGATGCCCGCCTCCACGCAGGCGGGGACCAGGATGCTGTTATATTCCTGGTCGGTGAACTTGTCCCCGTAGTGGAGCTTTACCGCCCCCACCGGCCCGGCGAACACAGGCAGGTCATAGGTCTGGCCGAACAGGGTGAACCGGGTGTCCACGGGCACGTTCTCGCAGATGGTGTCCATGTTCAGCAGCACGTCCTGCCAGGCGTCATAGTTCCGGGCGGCCACCGTCCCCGTCCCCTTGGAGCCAGGTCCGGGCATAACGTTCTTGCAGGCCCTGCCGTTGCACACCGGGCACACCTTGCAATAAGGCCCGCTGCAAGTCCGGGCGTTGTTCAATACTTCCTGATAAGTCATGGTAACACTTCCTTTGAGTGATGAGTTAGGAGTTAGGAGGGATGAGGTTCAGCCTTCGCCCCGCAGGGGAGAAGGTGGCATGGGCGCAGCCCATGACGGATGAGGGGGAGTAACGTGGGTGCATCGGTTGTCGAGCGGGCCGACGCGGAGGTCGGCCCCTACAAGAGCCATCGTAAGTCGGTGTAGGGGCGGACCTCCGTGTCCGCCCGTCGATGACCACCGCACCCACGAGGCCTGCCCTCATCTGCCCCCTGGGATGGGGAAGGCTAAACCAGGTTCACCCGCACACATCCAAAATGACCTGGGCAAACATCTTGGCGCTGAGCACCAGATCATCCAGAATAGCGAACTCGTCCGGCTCGTGCATGCGGTTGTCCACGCCGGGCATGGCGCAGCCGAAGGCCACGCCGCCGGGGATGTCGTGGACATAGGTGCCCCCGCCGATGGCCAGGCACCGGGCGGGCAGACCGGTGTAGTCGTGATAGACCCCCAGCAGGGTCTGGACGAAGGGGTCATCCTCGGGCACGCAGTGGGGCGGCACCAGGCCGGGGTCGGCCACCTCCGCCCCCAGGGGAGAAATCGCATCAGACAGGCGGGAGAGCAGCTCCTCCTCTTTCGCGCACAGGGGGAAGCGGCAGTCAAACTGGGCGGAGAAGCCCGTCTGATTTAAGTCCAGCACGCTGAAATTCAGGGTGAGGGGGCCGGAGGTCTCGTCCGCGCAGGCCAGGCCCAGGGCCTTCCCCTGGGTGTCCCCGTGGGGGAACAGGGCGGCCAGACCACGAATCATTTGGGCGGAGGGGCTGTCGGCCAGGGGCAGCGCGGCCAGGACAGACAGCAGGGCAGTGAGGGCGTTGTTGCCCTTCTCCGGCTGGGCCCCGTGGGCCCCCGTCCCCAGAGCGTAGAGGGTCAGGCCCGCCGGGGTGCGCCCCAGCTGGAACTCCACCCCCGTGTCCCGCTCCGTCTGGCGGATCACCGGGGCCAGCTTGGCGGGGGACAGCCCGGCAATTGTCGCCCGGGCCTGCTGGGGCACGGCGTTGTGCCGCTGTCCGCCTACCACGGACAGCACCCGCGCCCCCTCCTTCTGCCGGGGCCAGCGCCCCCGGAACACCGGGGCGAAGCGGCCCTTCTCGATGTTGATGACGGGAAAGTCCCCGTCGGGGGAGAACACGTGGGGCGGCGGGGCCTCACGGGCGAAGTAATAGGCGATGTCCGCACTGCCGCTCTCCTCGTCGGTGCCCAGGATCAGGCGGACGTTTTTATGAAGCTCGGGCCGGATGGCCTTCACCGCCATCATGGCGTACAGGGCGGCCACGGCGGGGCCCTTGTCGTCCGCCGTGCCCCGGCCATAGAGCTTCCCCTCGTGCTCCGTCACGTCGAAGGGGGGATAGGTCCAGCCCGTGCCCTGGGGCATCACGTCCAGGTGGGCCAGGATGCCAAGCTCCGTGGGGGCGTCGTTCAAGTCCACCACCCCCACATAGCCGTCCACGTTCCGGGCGGCAAAGCCCTCCCGGCGGGCCAGGGCCAGGGCGGCGTCCAAAGCGGCGGTGGGGCCGGAGCCGAAGGGCGCGCCGGGACAGGCTTCCCCCTTCACGCTGTTCACGCGGACCAGGGCGCGGATGTCCTCCACCATAGAAGCGCGGCGGCGGTCAAAAAACAGGTCTAATTGTTCATGGTCGGTCATGGGTATGCCCTCCTTCACGTTTATACCCCCGTCAGATCAAAGGGCGGGGTGTACTCCTCCTTGGCGGAGGTGCGCTCCTGGCAGAAGCCGTCCAGGCCAAGATTGCGCATATAGTCTGCGGCGGCGTTCATCTCTCCCCGGCGCAGGCGGCGGTCCAGTTCCGGCGTATTCGTCAGGTCCCCCCAGGGGGTGTATTGGCTCATGAGGGAGAAGAGCACCGCGTGGGGCGGGAACCGCCCGGCCACATAGTCCATCACCGCCTTGGCCCCGTTCACCTGGCCGGGTAAGATCAGGTGGCGGATCACCGTTCCCCGGACCAGCAGGCCCTTTTCGTCATATTGACAGGGTCCCGTCTGGCGGACCATCTCCTCAATGGCCGCCTGGGCCACCTGGGGATAGTCGGCGGCGGCGGAGTATTTGGCGGCAGTTTCAGCGTCTAAATATTTCAGGTCGGGGAGGTAGATCTGAATTTTCCCCTCCAGCCCTCTCAGCGTCTCCACCCGGTCATAGCCCCCGGAGTTCCACACCGTGGGCACGGGCATGGGGTGCTCCGTCAGCAGCTTGGAAACTACATGGGCATAGTGGGTGGGGTTGACGAAATTCAAGTTGTGGGCCCCCTGGGCGATCAGCTCGTGGCAGATGTCCGCCAAGCGCTCCAGCGTGATGGGGCGGCCAAAGTCCCGGTGGCTGATCTTCTCGTTCTGGCAGAAGACGCAGCCCAGGGAGCAGCCGGAGAAGAAGATGGTCCCAGAGCCCCGGCTGCCCGAGATGGGCGGCTCCTCCCACATGTGCAGGGCGGCCCGGGCCACCACCGGCCCCTCCGGCATCCGGCACAGGCCCGCCCCCTGGGTCTCGGTGCGCAGCGCAGCGCAGTTTCTGGGGCACAGGCGGCAGATCATGGGGCGGTCCCTCCTTCCGGCCCTGTCTTTGCCAGCCGCCGCTCCACCGCCGGGGCGGCAAACTGAAAGGCGTTGGGCAGGGCATAAATTTCCCGCAGCTGGCTCAAATCGGCCCACACCCACCCCGGGGGCAGCCGGTCTCCGGGCAGCTCTCCCGCCAGGGCGGTGAGGCGCCACTCGATGTGGGTGAAGATGTGCTTGCCCACGGCGGCCAAAGTTAGACTCTCCGGCTCCAGGCCCCATTCCTTCAGGGGGTCGGGGCTGTCTGAAAGCTCGTTGGGATACTCCCACAGCCCGGCCAGCAGGCCCTTCGGGCTGCGGCGGCGGAGAGCCACGGCGTTTTCATGAAACAGGAGATAGACCCTCCGGTCCTCTATCCGGCGGGGCTTTTTGGGGGCCTTCACCGGGATGCGGCCGGTGGTCCCCTCCCGATGGGCCCGGCACAGAAAGGCGGCGGGGCAGCGCTGGCACTGGGGCACCCCGTTGGGCAGACAGACGGTGGCCCCCAGCTCCATCATGGCCTGGTTGAACGCCCCCGGGGCGTCCACAGGGATGATCTCCGCCAGGGCCGCCGTGATCTTTTTCTTCATGGCGGGGGAGGTGATGTCCCCCTCGTCCCCGGTGATGCGGGCGGTGACCCGCAGCACGTTTCCATCCACCGCGGGCACGGGCAGGCCGAAGGCGATGGAGGCAATGGCCCCAGCGGTGTAGTCCCCCACCCCGGCCAGGGAATGGATGTCCTCATAGGTGCTGGGGAAGACCCCGCCGAAGTCGTCCATGATCTGCCGGGCGGCCTTTTGCAGGTTTCTGGCCCGGCTATAGTAGCCCAGCCCCTGCCACAGCTTCATCAGCTGGTCCTCTGGCAGGGCGGCCAGGGCCGCCGGGTCGGGGGCGGCATCGAGAAAGCGGCGGTAGTAGTCCAGCACCGCCGCCACCCGGGTCTGCTGCAGCATGATCTCTGACACCCACACCCCATAGGGGGTGGGGTCGCTGCGCCAGGGCAGCACTCGAGCGTTGTCCCGATACCACAGCAGCAGGGGGATGGGCAGTTGTTCCAGTTGCGTCTGCGTCAAAATAGGGGCCTCCTGTTTCGGGGAATTTCCCCGTTATTATACGCCAAACCCCGCCCCATGGCAACGAGGGGGCAGAGAAAAGACGGGCAGCCCGCTCATTTTCAGAACGGCTGCTCGTCTTTTTGTTATTTTGGTTTGTCCCCGCGCCTTACTCCGCCGAGATCATGTAGTAATACACGGGCTGGCCGCCGGACAGGAGGCTGACCTCCGCGTTGGGGCAGGCGGCGGTGAAGATGGCCTCGGCCTTTTGGGCCTGTTCCTCGGTGACGTCCTCGCCATAGAAGATGGAGATGAACTCCGCGCTCTGGTGGGCGTCAGACCGGGCCAGGCGGTCCAGCAGGGCGTCCAGGTCCTGGTCGGTGCCGAAGAGCTGGTGCTCCTCCAGGGCCAGATAGTCCCCCTGGTGGATGGCAAAGCCGTCGAAGTCAGAGTCCCGGGCGGCATAGGTGATCTCGCTGGTGCGCACCTTTTGGAAGGCCTCGGTCATGGCGGCGGTGTTGACCTCCTCCTCCGCGTCCGGGTCGGCCACCAGCATGGCGGCCACCCCCTGAGGCACCGTCTTGGTGGGCAGGATGACCACCTTCTTGTCCTCGCACAGGGGGACGCACTGCTGGGCGGCCATGATGATGTTCTTGTTGTTGGGCAGGATATAGACGATCTCCGCCGGGGTGGCGTCCACCGCCTTCAGGATGTCCTCGGTGGAGGGGTTCATGGTCTGGCCGCCCCCCACCAGGCCGTCCACGCCCAGGTCCCGGAACACGTCCTCCAGACCCTGACCGGCGCACACGGCCACATAGCCGAACTTCTTCTCCGGCGCGGCCTTGGCCGGCTGCTGGGCGGACTCGCCCTTCTCCAGTTCCTCCTCGATGGCGGCCAGGTCGTCGGTGCTCTGCACGTGCTTGCCCGCGGCCAGGTCGTCGGCCTGGGTGCGCATGTTCTCGATCTTGGCCAGCTCCAGGGTGCCGTATTTCTGAGACTCGGTGAGAGCCTCGCCGGGGATGTTGGTGTGGACGTGGACCTTAAAGGCCTCGTCGTCCTCACCGATGACCAGGCTGTCGCCGATGCTGTTGAGATAGCGGCGCAGGGGCTCCAGGTCCACGTCGGCGGTCTTCTTCCGCACGATATACACCGTGTCAAAGGCAAAGGTGATCTCCTCGGCGGCCATCATCTCAAAGTCGGCCTTGTCCGCAGGAGCGGACGTCTCGTCCTCGTCCGTCTTCGGCATGGGCTTGCCCTGGAGCTCGTCCAGCATACCCTGGAGGATAACGAGAAAACCCTTGCCGCCGGCATCGACAACGCCCGCCTTTTTCAGCACGGGGTTCTGGTCGATGGTGTGGTCCAGGGCGGTGGAGCCCTCTTCGATGGCGGCCTGGAGGACGGCCTCCAGCCCGGCGTTCTCCCGGGCGGCTCCGGCGGCCCGGGCGGCGGCCATGCGGGAGACGGTGAGGATGGTGCCCTCGGCGGGCTTCATCACCGCCTTATAGGCGGCGGCCACGCCAAAGTCCAGGGCCATGGCCAGGTCGGCCCCGTCCATGGTGGTCTTGTCCCGCACCGCCTTGGCAAAGCCGCGGAACAGCAGGGACAGGATGACGCCGGAGTTGCCCCGGGCGCCCCGCAGCAGGGCGGAGGCGGCGGCGTTGGCCGCCTGGCCCACCCCCTCGTGCTGCTTTTTCTTCATGTCCTGGGCGGCGGCCCCGATGGTCAGGGTCATGTTGGTGCCCGTGTCCCCGTCGGGCACGGGGAACACATTCAGGTCGTTGATGGCCTGCTTCTGGGCGTTGATGGCGGCATAAGCGTGGATGACCATTCGCTGAAATGCCGCCGCGTCTATCGTCTGAATCATAGTTGGCATTGTTCCTTTCTACGGATGATCAAAACCGCATGGAGTCCACGTATACGTCCACCGTGGACACATCCACCCCGGTGGTGCTGCTGACCACATAGCGGACCTGGCTCATGATGGAGTGGCACACAGCCGTCAGATTCACGCCGTTTTCCACGATGATGTGCAGCTCGATGGCCACGGTGCCGTCGTCGTTATAATAGACCTTCACGCCCTTGGCCATGGATTCCCGCTTGAGAAGATGGACCAGCCCGTCGGTGGTGGAGCGGACCGCCATGCCCTTCACGCCATAGCAGTTGGTGGCGGCGCTGCCGGTGACGGCGGTGAACACCTCGCTGCTGATGCGGATCTCGCCCAGATCGTTTTGCAGTTTCATAGGTCGATACCTTCCTTTCGCTGAGGATGGGAAACATCACAGATATACAGCTTATATTTTATTCGATTTTCTGGAAAAACACAAGCATTATTATTGGCCTGTTTTGGGGCGGGCCGCCGCCGGAAAAACAGGCGGAAAAATTCATGGATATTTTATTTTTCAAACCCGTCTGCCTGTGCTATAATATGGGGTAAAGTTGGGCAAATTTGCCCCCGCGAAACGAGGATATCTGACAGGGAGGGAAACCTGATGAAAAATAAAGTGGTCGTGACCATCGCTGACCGGGATTATACCATGGTGGCCGTGGAGGACGAGAACTATGTGCGCAAGTGCGCCGCCCACGTGGACCAGCAGCTGCGGGAGATCGCCAACAGCCGCATCTCTCAGGCGGACGCCGCCGTGCTGGCGGCCATGAACATCGCCGACCAATACTTCCGGGAGCAGGACGCGGCGGAGAATCTGCGCCGCCAGATCAAGGACAATCTGGAGGAGGTCAACCAGCTGAAGATGGAGCTGTCTGAGGCCAAGCGGGAGATCTTCAAGCTGCAAAACCGGAAGTAAGCCGGGAAAACACGGGCCGGGCATGGCCGGAAAGGGACTGGTATGCCCAAAACGGCCCCGGGGAGGAACAAAAAACATGCTGGAGCTATTAGCCCCTGCCGGCTCCATGGAGTCGATCACCGCCGCCGTTCAAAACGGAGCGGACGCGGTCTATTTTGGATATGGAGATTTCAACGCCCGCCGCAACGCGAAAAACTTCTCGGCTGAGGAGGCTGCGGCGGCGGTTTCTTATTGCCACCTGCGGGGGTGCAAGGTCCACCTGACCCTGAACACCCTGCTCACCGACCGGGAGCTGGCCGGGGCCGCGGAAGTTGCCGCCCACGCCAGCGCCATCGGCGTGGACGCGGTGATCGTCCAGGACCTGGGCGTGATGCGTATGCTGCGCCAGACGGTCCCCGACCTGCCCATCCACGCCTCCACCCAGCTGACCATCCACTCCTTAGACGGGGTGAAGCGGTGCGCCGACCTGGGGGCCAGCCGGGTGGTCCTGTCCCGGGAGCTGTCCCGGGACCAGATCGAATACATCTGCCAGCGCTCCCCCATCGAGATCGAGGTATTCGGCCACGGGGCCCTGTGCATGTGCTACTCCGGCCAGTGCTTCTTCTCCTCCGTCATCGGGGGGCGCAGCGGCAACCGGGGCCTGTGCGCCCAGCCCTGCCGCCTGAAATATGGCTGGGGCAACCGGGCGGACAGCTATCCCCTGTCCCTGAAGGACGCCTCTCTGGCGGGATACCTGAAGGAATTGCAGGACATGGGCGTGGCCTGCCTGAAGCTGGAGGGCCGGATGAAGCGGCCCGAGTATGTGGCCATCGTCACCGGCATCTACTCCCGGGCCCTGCGGGAAAACCGGGAGCCCACGCCGGAGGAGCTGGAGCAGCTGGAGCAGGCCTTCTCCCGCCAGGGCTTTACCCAGGGCTATTACCTGGACCAGAAGGGCCCGGATATGTTCGGCGTGCGCCAGGAGGGGAAAGAGCCCCGGGAGCTGTACGTCCAGGCCCGCGCCACCTATGAAAATGGGGAGAACCGGAAGGAGCCTGTGCGTATGTACGCCATGATCCGCCCGGACCAGCCCGCCCAAGTGGCGGTGGAGGACCAGGAGGGCCACGTGGCCCGGGTGGAGGGCCCGGTGCCCGAGCCGGCCCGGAACGTGCCCCTCACCCGGGAGAAGGTGGAGGGCCAGCTCTCCCGCACCGGCGGCACCCCCTTCTCCTGCGAGATGACCGCCGCCCGGGTGGAGGAGGGCCTGTCCCTCCCCCTGTCCGCCCTGAACGACCTGCGCCGCCAGGCCCTGGCCGCCCTCAGCCAGCAGCGGGTGGCCCCGTCGGAGCGGCGGACCCTGCCCTTCCACACCGGAGTGCGGTATGAAAACCCCAAGCAGCCCCCCTGTCTCACCCTGTCCGTCAGTGACGCGGACCAGGTGACGGACCAGCTGCTGCAAGCCGGGCCCGCCCGGATCTATCTCCCCGCCGACGTGGGGGCGGCCCACCCGGAGCTGGCAGAGCGCTGCCAAAAGGCCGGCGTGGAGCCCGCCGTACTGCTGCCCCGGGTGTGCTGGGACCGGGAGCGGGACAAGCTGGCCGGTCAGCTGGCCGCCCTGAAAGAGCAGGGCGTGAGCATCGCCATGGCCGGGACTTTGGGCGTGGCAGAGCAGGCCATGGAGCAGGGCTTTACTGTCTGGGGCGACTATGGCCTGGGGGTGTACAACAGCCAGAGCCTGAAGGAGCTGAAGCGCCTGGGCTTTGCCGGGTGTACCGCCTCCTTCGAGCTGAAGCTGGCCCAGATCCGGGACCTGTCCAAGGCGGTGCCCATGGAGCTGATCGCCTATGGCCGCCTGCCCCTGATGATCACGGAAAACTGCATCGTCTATAACCACGCCGGTCAGCACGTGTGCGGCGACGGCCTGCGCCTGGTGGACCGGAAGGGGGCCCGCTTCCCCGTGGTCAAGGCCTGGGGCTGCCGGAACGAAATTCTGAACGCCAAGACCCTGTTCCTGGCGGACAAGGCCGCCGACTATGCCCGTCTGGGGCTGTGGGGCGCCCGGCTGATGTTCACCACCGAGAGCCCGGAGGACTGCGTGCGCATCCTCCGCCGCTATCAGGGCCAGCGGGGCTGGCAGCCCGGGGACTACACCCGGGGCCTGTATTACCGGGATGTGGAGTGAGAACCGGGTAAATTTCCGTTCAACGCCGTAGGGGCGGACCTCTGTGTCCGCCCGCGATGACCGGCGCACCACCGATACTCACCCTCATCCGCCCCTTCGGGGCACCGTCCCCCTGGGAGGGGGGAGGCAATTTTACAAAATCAAAGCGAGGACAACGACATGAAACTGAAGATCAAGGCCCTTTCTCCCAAGATCGGGCAGGAGATACCCGCGCCCTTCTATGCCAGTGCCGGGGCGGCGGCCATGGACCTGCACGCCTGCATGGACGAAGCGGTGACCATCCCCGCCGGGGAGCGGCGGATGATCCCCACGGGCATCGCCATCGCCCTGCCCAGTGCCGACTATGTGGCCCTGGTGTATGCCCGCAGCGGCCTGGGGGTGAAGCACGGCGTGGCCCCCGCCAACTGCGTAGGCGTCATCGACAGCGACTATCGGGGGGAGATCATGGTGGGGCTGCAGAACTCCGGCAAGGAGGACTATGTCATCCAGCCCGCCGACCGCATCGCCCAGCTGATGATCGCCCCGGTGATCCAGGCCCAGGTGGAGTTGGTGGACGAGCTGGACGAGACCGCCCGGGGTGCCGGCGGCTTCGGCTCCACCGGCGCGTGAGACGAACGAGGTGACAGCATGGCAATGATACTGGCGTCCCAGTCCCCCCGGCGGCGGGAGCTGCTGGGGCAGATGGGATTTTCCTTCACCGTCCGGCCCGCCAAGGGGGAGGAGCTGCCCCACCCGGAGCTGACCCCCGCCCAGCTGGTGGAGGAGCTGGCCCGGCAGAAGGCCCTGGAGGTCTCCGCCGAGGCCGAGGCGGACGACGTGGTGGTGGCCGCCGACACGGTGGTGGCCATCGACGGCAAAGTCTTGGGCAAGCCCCACGATAAGGTCCACGCGGCACAGATGCTCTCCGCCCTGTCCGGCAGGGAGCACACAGTCTACACCGGCGTGGCCGTAAAGCGGGGGGAGACCCTGCTGGTGGAGCACGAGGCCACCCAGGTCCGCTTCCGCCCCCTGACGGAGCGGGAGATCGACCTGTATATCCAGACCGGAGAGCCTATGGACAAGGCGGGCAGCTATGGCATTCAGGGCTGCGGTGCCCTGCTGGTGGAGGGCATCCGGGGGGACTATTTCAACGTGGTGGGGCTGCCCATCTGCCGCCTGGGCCGGATGCTGGCTCAGGTGGGGGAGGACGCCCTGGCCCAGTGCGCCCAGAAGTGCGCCGAAAAGGAGCGATAAAGTGAAAAACTTTTTCCGGCAAAACGGACTGCTGCTGGTGCTCATCGCCCTGCTGCTGTCTGTCCTCATCGGTGTAGGTTCGGCCCTGCTGGGTGGGAACACCGACCCGTTGTCCAACGTGGTGAACACAGTGGCCTCCCCCATCCGGGGGGGCGTGTCCGCTGTGATGGACTGGGCGGAGGGCGTCTATACCTATGTGTTCCACTATCAGGAGCTTCACGACCAGCTCAGCGACCTGCAAGTAAAAGTGAGCCAGCTGGAGGAGCAGGTCCGCCAGGGGGAGGAGGCCAGCCGTGAGAACGAACAGCTGCGCCAGCTGCTCCAGCTCCAGGCCAAGCGCCGGGACTTCACTTTCGAGTCCGCCCAGGTGACTACCCGCTCCACCTCTAATTGGGAGTCTACCCTCACCCTGTCCAAAGGCTCCGCCGCCGGAGTGGCGGTGGGCAACTGCGTCATCACCGAGACGGGGGTTTTAGTGGGCGTGGTCTCTCAGGTGGGCCTGAACTGGTCCACCGTCTCCACCGTGCTGAACACCGACATCGAGATGGGCGGCATCGTCACCCGCACCTATTCCGCCGGGATCTTAGAGGGCAGCTTCGACCTGATGAGCCAGGGCCGCCTGAAGCTGAGCTATCTGCCCGAGGACGCCCAGCTGGTCTCCGGGGACGAGGTGGTCACCTCCGGCAAGGGGGACGTGTACCCCTCCGGGCTGGTGGTGGGCCAGGTGGAGGGCGTGTTCACCGACCCCTCCGGCATGACCCGCTACGCCGTGGTGCTGCCCGACGTGAAGCTGGACAGCCTGGTGGAAGTGTTCGTCATCAAGGACTTTGACATTGTGGAATGATCCCGTGGAGTAGATTATGACAAGACAAGACCTGATCCATAAGTGGGCGGTGTATGCCCTGGCCCTGCTGCCCGTGTGGCTGCTGGACAGCTGCATCCTGCCCCGGTTCCCCCTGTTCGGGGTCACGCCCATGCTGCTGCCCCTGGCGCTGACGGCGGTGGCCGTGCTGGAGGGCTCCGGGGCCGGGGGCGGCTTCGGCCTGGCGGTGGGCCTGGTGTGGACCCTGTCCTATCCCCTGGGCTGGGGCGGCACGGTGGTGGGCATGACCCTGGCCGGGGCGGCCATCGGCGGCATCTCCCAGTATGTGCTGTCCCAGTCTCTCCCCGGCTGTATGCTGTGCGGGGCGGGGCTGCTGGCCGTGCTGGACGGCCTGCGCATCGCCGGGGCCCTGATCTCTGACCGGGGCGACCTGCCCGCCCTGCTGGAGGTGGCCGTCCCCGAGTGCCTGCTGTCCCTGGCGTGGATGCCGTTTATTTATCTGCTGTTCCGGGCGGTGTATCGGAAAGTGGGCGGGGATAAGCTGGCGTAATTTTTGTTGTCATTGCGAGGAGCGAAGCAACGCGGCAATCCGTTCCCCCGTCCAAAAGCCTTCCCCTCGGGGGAAGGTGGCGCGGGCAAAGCCCGTGACGGATGAGGGGAAGGCTGGCGACCATTGAGCGCCTCCGGCAGAATCCCCCCGCCGCTTCGCGGCCCTCCCCCCTTTAACAAGGAGGGCTGATATACCGCACCATTAGGCCCCCTTGTGAAAGGGGGCTGGCATCGCCGCCAGGCGATGACTGGAGGATTCCCACGCAACAGCTTCAAATCCTTCGGCGTTCCCCTCATCCGCCCCCGTCGGGGGCACCTTCCCCCAGGGGAAGGCTTTTAGTCAATTAAAACCGCAACTTTTCTCTTCTTATCGCCTCAGAAAGGAGGCCCCCTCATAGATACCAAACAATTTCAGCGGCGGGTGCTGGCCGTGGTGGTGCTCATGGCCCTGTTGCTCACCGGGCTGGGCTCGGTGCTGTATGACCTTCAGATCAACAACGGCGAGGCCTATCGCCGTCAATCCCAATATAAAATTGCCGAGACCGAAACGGTGGAGGCCGGGCGGGGCCAGATCCTGGACCGGAACGGCCGGGTGCTGGTGTCGGACAAGGCGGTGTATCAGGTGAAGCTGAACACCTCCCTTATGGGCAAGGCCCAGGAGCGCAATGATTCCATTCTCTCCCTGCTCCAGGTGGCCCGGGCCACGGGCACTCAGTGGGAGGACACCCTGCCCATCACCCATGAGGCCCCCTTCATCTTCACCACCGACAACCCCTATTACGCTCTCACCGACAATGAGGACGGCACCCAGTCCCGCACGCTCACCCGCCTGGGCAAACTGTGCGTGAAGATGAAGTGGATTCAGGACCCGACGAAAGACCCGGAGCCCGTCTCTGACGAGGAGACCGTCCAAAAAGAACCGGGCTTTTTTGACAAGCTCAAGTCGATCTTCTCCGGCGGGAACAGCGCATCCGATCAGTCCGCCCCCCAGGAAAAAGAGGAGGACACCTCTCTGCCCACGGCGGAGCAGCTGCTGGGCCGCCTGTGCCTGTACTTCGACCTGGCCGAGCAGCCGGAGGAAGGCCAGAGCGCCAACCAGACCACCGCTCTGTCCCAGCTGGACCTGGGCGGCCTGGGGCAGGACCATGTGCGGGACGCGGCTGGGGTGCTGTATGAGCAGCTGCTGCGCACCAAGGGCGTGAACCAGACGGCCTATCGCTTTGCCGCCGATGTGAACATCGACTTCATCTCCCGGGTGAAGGAGCTGTCCATCCCCGGCGTGTCCATCGAGGCCACCACCACCCGCCAGTATCACACCACCTACGCCGCCCACCTCCTGGGCCGGGTGGCCGCCATCGACCCGGACGAGTGGACGTCCTACTATAAGACGGCGGACATCGACGGGGACGGGGAGCCGGACTATCAGATGAACGACACCGTGGGCAAGGAGGGGGCGGAGCGGGCCTTTGAGAACTATCTCCGGGGCTCCTCCGGCGTGCGGGCCCTGGAGCGGAACACCAGCGGAAAGGTGGTGTCCGAGACCTGGCTCACCGACCCCAAACCGGGAAACAACGTGGTCCTCACCATCGACCTGGACCTGCAGGGGACGGTAGAGAACGTGCTGGCCAATTCCATCCCCAAGCTGGCCAGTAAAGAGGTCCAGGGCGCGGCCTGCGTGATCTTGGACGTGAACAACGGGGATGTGCTGGCCTCCGCCTCCTACCCCACCTTCAGCCTGGCCGCTTACGGCCAGGACATCGCCAAAAATGGTTCTGACCCTTTGCGCCCCCTGTTTAACCGGGCCCTTCTGGGCACCTATCCCCCCGGCTCTACCTTCAAGATGGTCACGGCCATCGCCGGACTGGAGGAGGGCATCATCACCCCCTCCACCAAGATCCTCGACAAGGGCGCCTACACCTATTACCCCGGCACGCCCCCCAAATGTTGGATCTACCGCCAGCACGGCACCACCCACGGTCTGGTGAATGTGAGCGAGGCCATCAAGGTCTCCTGCAACTACTTCTTCTTCGACGTGGGCCGCCGCCTGGGCATCGACCGGCTGGTGGACTACGCCACCCGCTTCGGCCTGGGAGAGAAGACAGGCATCGAGCTGACCGAGCGCTCCGGCGTCATGGCCAGCCGGGAGTATACCGAATCCCTGGGCCAGAAGTGGTACGACGGCAACACCCTATCCGTGGCCATCGGCCAGGAGAACAGCGCCTTCACCCCCATCCAGCTGGCCGACTATATCGCCACCCTGGTCAACGGGGGCACCCGCTACTCCACCCACCTGCTGAAAGAGGTGAAAGCCAGCGACTTTACCAACGTAGAGTACAGTTATGAGCCCAAGGTGCTCAGCACCATCGACATCCAGCCCAAAAATCTGGAGGCGGTGAAGGCCGGTATGCTGGCCCTGACCTCCGACGGCTCGGTGAGCCGCTATTTCCAGAACCTCGGCGTAAAGGTGGGCGCAAAGACAGGCTCGGCCCAGATCAGCGCCCAGACCGAGTCCAACGCCGTGTTCGTCTGCTTTGCCCCCTATGACAAGCCGGAGATCGCCATGGCCATCGTGGTGGAGCACGGCGGCAGCGGCTCGGAACTGGGTGCCATGGCCGCCGATATCCTGTCCTATTACTTCTCCGCCAAGCAGACCCAGGACGAGGTGCCCACCGAGAATACTTTGACCCGTTGATAACATGCTATCATACTTGTCATTCCGAGGAGCGTAAGCGACGTGGGAATCCGTAACCCCCGTCCCTTGGCCCCCTTGTTAAAGGGGGCTGTCAGCGAAGCTGACTGAGGGATTCCGTTTTCAGGACAGCTTTCCTGTGGTCGGAATCCTTCCGTCACGGCTGCGCCGTGCCACCTCCCTTTGACAAGGGAGGCTGATGGACGTAAGAACGGATTGCTGCGTCGGGCTTCGCCCTTCCCGCAACGACCGTTAAAATTCCAAATTCAAGGAGATGCCTAACTATGTCTGAATGTACCCATGATTGTTCCACCTGCAAAAGCGACTGTTCCTCCCGGGACCTGAGAGTCCCGGCCAACGCCAAGTCCAGCATCAAGCACGTCATCGCCGTGGTCAGCGGCAAGGGCGGCGTGGGCAAGAGCACCGTCACCGCCTCTCTGGCCGTGGCCATGGCCCGCCGGGGCAAAAAGGTGGCCGTGCTGGATGCGGACATCACCGGCCCCTCCATCCCCACCGCCTTCGGCATCCACCAGCGGGCCACCGGCACCGACGAGGGCATCGACCCCGCCGTCACCCCCAGCGGCATCAAGCTCATGTCCCTGAACCTGCTCTCCGCCGAGGAGACCGCCCCCGTCATCTGGCGGGGCCCGGTGATCGCCGGGGTGGTCACCCAGTTCTGGCAGGACGTGGTGTGGGGCGACGTGGACTATATGTTCGTGGACATGCCCCCGGGCACCGGCGACGTGCCCCTCACCGTGTTCCAGTCCCTGCCTGTGGACGGGGCGGTGGTGGTCACCTCCCCCCAGGACCTGGTGTCTATGATCGTGGCCAAGGCCGTGAACATGGCCAAGATGATGAGCGTGCCCGTGCTGGGCCTGGTGGAGAACTACAGCTATTTCCAGTGCCCCGACTGCGGCAAGCGCCACGCCATCTTCGGCGAGAGTCACCTGGACGAGGTGGCCCAGCAGCTGGAGGTGCCCATTCTGGCCCGCCTGCCCATGGACCCCACCGTGGCCGCCGCCTTCGACGCGGGGAAGATGGAGAGTCTGGAAACCAACTACCTGGCCGACGTGGCTGAGAAGCTGGACGTGTAAGCGTCCGCATACAGCAAAGGAGAGAGAACGACCATGCGGGACGGATTTATCAAGGTGGCCGCCGGTACCCCGGAGATCCGGGTGGCCGACTGCACCCATAACGCACAGCAGTGCCTGACGCTGATGCGCCAGGCGGCGGAGCAGGGGGTAAAGGTCCTGTGCCTGCCCGAGCTGTGCCTGACGGGCTATACCTGCGGCGACCTGTTTTTGCAGGAGAGCCTGCTGCGGGGGGCGGAGGACGCCCTGGCCCATATTCTCAGCGAAACCAAGGACCTGGACCTGGTGGCGGCGGTGGGCGTGCCCATGCGCTACCACGGCAAGCTGTTCAACTGCGCCGCCGTCCTGTGCCGGGGGGAGTTGCTGGGCCTGGTGCCCAAGCTGAACCTGCCCAACTACACCGAGTTCTATGAGGGGCGCTGGTTCACCTCCGGCCGGGCACTGATGGGCAGCGACTTCTGCGTCCCCTTCGCCGGGCAGGAGAACGTGGAGTTCTCCCCCGGGCTGCTCTTCCGCTGCGCGGACCTGCCCCAGCTGTGCATCGGCGTGGAGATCTGCGAGGACCTGTGGGTGGCGGACACCCCCTCCACCCGCCTGGCCCAGGGGGGCGCGACTTTGATTCTGAACCCCTCCGCCAGCGACGAGACGGTGTGCAAGGACGACTATCGCCGCACCCTCCTCTCCGCCACCTCCGGGCGTTTAGTATGCGGTTATATCTATGCCGACGCGGGCTGGGGGGAGTCCTCCACCGACCTCATCTACGCCGGGCACAGTCTCATCGCAGAGAACGGGACGATTTTGGCCCAGCGCCGGTTTGAGACGGGGCTCACCGTCACCGAGCTCGACCTGGAGAAGCTCTGCCATGAGCGCCAGCGCATGTCCACCTTCCCGGCAGATGCCCCCGACGTGTTCCCCCAGTATTTCCGACTGAATGTGGAGGAGACAACGCTCACCCGGCCCGTGGCCAAAAATCCCTTCGTCCCCGCCGACCACGGGGACCGGGCCGCCCGGTGTCAGGAAATTCTCACCCTGGCCGCCCTGGGCCTGAAAAAGCGCCTGGCCCACACCAACGCCAAGACGGCGGTGGTGGGCCTGTCCGGCGGACTGGACTCCACCCTGGCCCTGCTCATCACCGCCCGGGCCATGGCCATGCTGGACCGGCCCATGACGGATATCCTGGCCGTGACCATGCCCTGCTTCGGCACCACCAGCCGGACCAAGTCCAACGCCCAGGTCCTGGCCGAGCGCATCGGCACGACGTTCGACACCGTGGACATCGGCGACGCGGTGAAGATCCACTTCCGGGACATCGGCCAGTCCATGGATGACCTGTCCGTCACCTTTGAAAACGGCCAGGCCCGGGAGCGGACCCAGGTTTTGATGGACCTTGCCAACCGCACCGGCGGCATGGTCATTGGCACCGGCGACCTGAGCGAGCTGGCCCTGGGCTGGGCCACCTATAACGGGGACCACATGTCCATGTACGCCGTGAACGCCGGCATCCCCAAGACCCTGGTGCGCCACCTGGTGGCCTATGTGGCCGACGAGGCCGAGAGCCGGGACCCCAAGCTGTCCGCCGTCCTGCGGGACATTCTGGACACCCCCGTCTCCCCCGAGCTGCTGCCCCCCAAGGACGGGGAGATCGCCCAGCGCACCGAGGAGCTGGTGGGGCCCTACGAGCTCCACGACTTCTTCCTGTACTACGCCGTGCGCTGGGGCTTTACCCCCGGGAAGATCTATCGCTTGGCCCAATACGCCCTGGGGGATACCTATGACAACGCCACCCTGCTGCGCTGGCTGGACAACTTCTACCGCCGCTTCTTCGCCCAGCAGTTCAAGCGCTCCTGCCTGCCCGACGGCCCCAAGGTGGGCTCCGTCACCCTCTCCCCCCGTGGGGACTGGAGAATGCCCAGCGACGCCTGCAACACCCTATGGCGCGCCCAGCTGGAACAGCTGAAGGCCCGGGAGGGCGTGTAAATCCGCACAGAAACAGCAAGACCCCCGCCCGTCCGGCGCGATTCGGACAGGCGGGGGTCAGTTTTTTGTGGGGGAAGGCTATTTGATCTCGCGTTCCATTACACCATCAGCGACGAGACCATCTGGGCGAAGCCGGCGGGGTCCTCCAGGGGCAGACCGGCCAGCAGCAGGGCCTGGTCATAGAGCAGGGTGGAATACTTGCTCACAGTGTCCTTATCCCCGGCGTCCAGGGCCTTCTTCAGGGCGGCGAAGGGGGCGGCGTCGGCGTTGAGCTCCAGCACCCGGTCGGCCTTCATGTGCTGGCCGCCCTCCACCTTGTTCATATACTTCTCCATCTCCAGGGAGACGGGGCCGTCGGCGGTGAGGCAGCAGGCGCCGGACTTGAGGATGGCGGAGATGCGGACCTCCTTCACCTTGTCGCCCAGAGCCTCCTTCACGGCCTCCAGCACGGGCTTTCCGGCCTCGGCCTTCTCCTCGGCGGCCTTCTTCTCCTCCTCGGTCTGGGGCAGGGCGTCCTCGTCGGCCACAGACTTGAACTGCTTGCCGTCCAGCTCGGCCATGGCCTTCATCACAAAGTCATCCACGTCCTCGGTGCAGTACAGGATCTCATAGCCCTTGTCCAGGATGCGCTCCACCTGGGGCAGCTTGGCGATCTTCTCCGGGGCCTCGCCGCAGGCGTAATAGACGAACTTCTGGTCTTCAGGCATCCGGTCCTTATAGGCGGCCAGGGTGGTGTAAGTGTTCTCCTTGGAGGACCAGAACAGCAGCAGGTCCTGGAGCAGGTCCTTCTTGGCCCCGAAGTCGGCCACCACGCCATACTTCAGCTGGGTGCCGAAGGCGTGCCAGAACTTCTCATACTTCTCTTTGTCGTCCTTCTGCATCTTCAGCAGCTCAGACTTGATCTTCTTTTCCAGGGCGGTGGCGATGACCTTCAGCTGGCGGTCATGCTGCAAGATTTCACGGCTGATGTTCAGGGAGAAGTCGGGGGAATCGACAACGCCCTTCACAAAGCGGAAGCAGTCGGGCAGCAGATCGGCGCACTTGTCCATGATCATCACGCCGGAGGAATAGAGCTGCAGGCCCTTCTGATACTCCCGGGTGTAGAAGTCATAGGGGGTCTGGGCGGGGATATACAGCATGGCCTTATAGGTCACGGCGCCCTCGGCGCTGGTGTGGATGACGGCCAGGGGGTCCTGCCAGTCGTTGAACTTCTCCTTGTAGAAGGCGTTATATTCCTCAGGGGTGACCTTGGACTTCTGCCGCTGCCACAGAGGAATTTGGGAGTTGATGGTCTTCCACTCCTTCACCGTCTCCCACTCGGGCTTATAGTCGTCCCCGGCGTCGGCGGGCTTGGGCTTCTGGCGGTAGTCCTCCACCTCCATGGTGATGGGGTAGCGGATATAGTCGGAGTATTTCTTGATGAGCTGCTGGAGCTTAGCGGTCTCCAGATACTGGTCATAGTTCTCCTCGTCGGCGTTGGCCTTCAGGTGCATGATGATGTCGGTGCCGGGCTGCTCCTTCTCGCAGGCGGTGATGGTGTAGCCGTCGGCCCCGTCGGACTGCCACATCCAGGCCTCGTCGCTGCCCCAGGCCTTGGTGATGACGGTGACGGCGTCGGCCACCATAAAGGCGGAGTAGAAGCCCACGCCGAACTGGCCGATGACGTCGATGTCCTCGGCGGCCTTGTCGTCGGCGGACAGGTCGGCCTTGAACTGGCCGGAGCCGCTGTGGGCGATGGTGCCCAGGTTGGCCTCCAGATCCTCCCGGCTCATGCCGATGCCGTTGTCAGACACGGTGAGGGTGCGCTTTTCCTTGTCGGGGACGATGGTGATCTTCAGGTCCGCCCGGCTGATCCCCATGGAGTCGTCGGTGAGGGACTTATAGGCCAGCTTGTCCTCCGCGTCGCTGGCGTTGGAGATGAGCTCCCGCAGGAAGATCTCCTTGTGGGTATAGATCGAGTTGATCATCAGGTCCAGTAGCCGCTTGGACTCGGCCTTGAATTGCTTCTTTGCCATGGTAAATGCCTCCTATATCAAACAAAGCTGTTTTGAAAACAAACCTAGCACTCTGTTTATATGAGTGCTAACGATATGATAGCGCGTTCCCGGCAAAAATGCAAGGGAGTTCACAATTTTTTTACACTTTGCGCCCTGGAGTGTCAGCCCAAGATAGAAAAGCGGCATAAAAGATCCGCCCCAGAACGGTCAAAGCTCTGCGGCGGATCTCAAATGCTTTTTTGGTTTTGTTTACTTGGTGGCCCAGGTGCCTGTGGCCTCGCAGGTGAGGTAGGCGTTGATGAAGCCGTCCAGGTCGCCGTCCATCACGGCGTTGATGTTGCTGGTCTCATAGGCAGTGCGGTTGTCCTTCACCAGCTGATAGGGCATGAAGACATAGGAGCGGATCTGGCTGCCCCACTCGATCTTCAGCTGCACGCCCTTCAGGTCGGAGATCTTCTCCGCCTTCTCCTGCATTTGCAGCTCCACCAGCTTGGCCCGCAGCATCTTCATACAGTTGTCCTTGTTCTGGAACTGGCTGCGCTCCTGCTGAGAGGCCACCACCACGCCGGTGGGCTTGTGGATCAGACGGACGGCGGAGGAGGTCTTGTTCACGTGCTGGCCGCCTGCGCCGCTGGCGCGATAGACCTGCATCTCGA
Organism: Flintibacter sp. SJQ-8; assembly: GCF_054108085.1. NCBI lineage: Bacteria > Bacillati > Bacillota > Clostridia > Eubacteriales > Flintibacter > Flintibacter sp. SJQ-8. Next base: position 503,373 of record NZ_JBPJWR010000004.1, on the reverse strand, counting down.
TGTCCTCGGGCCGGATCTCGATCTCCACGTCCTCAGGCAGGTCGGGCATGACCTCTACCGAGGCGAAGGAGGTCTGCCGCCGGGCGTTGGCGTCGAAGGGGGACACCCGCACCAGACGGTGGACGCCGTGCTCCCCACGGAGATAGCCATAGGCGTTCTCGCCCTCGATCATAATGGTGGCCGACTTGATGCCCGCCTCGTCGCCCTCCTGATAGTCCATGATCTGATAGGTAAAGCCGTGGCGTTCGGTCCAGCGGGTGTACATGCGATAGAGCATCTGGGCCCAGTCCTGGGCCTCGGTGCCGCCGGCACCGGGGTGGATGGTCAGGATGACGTTGGAGGAGTCGTACTCCCCGGTGAGCAGGGTCTGGAGCCGGGCCTCCTCCATCTCGTGCTCCAGGGTCTGGAAGCTTTCCTCCAGCTCGGGCAGGAGGGACTCGTCCTCGAACTCGTTGCCCATCTCGCACATGGCCATCATGTCGTCCCACTGGCTCTGGCGCTTCTTCTGGCCGTCCACCTTGTCCTGCAGGTTCTTGATGCGCTGCTGGACCTTTTGGGCCTTGGCCAGGTTATCCCAAAAGCCGTCGGCGGCGGACTCGGCCTGGAGCATATCCAGCTCGCGCTCGGCGCTCTCCAGGTCCAGGGCCTGGCCCAGCTCCTCCAGGGCGGGGGCCAGGTTGTTCAGCTTGACTTTATACTCGTCGAATTGGAGCATAAGGGTCCTCACTCTCTCTTGTAAAACTCCCGGAAGTCCGGGGAACGTGTTGATTTAAGCCAAACTATTATATATGAAGGGCCGGGAAAAGTAAAGAAAAACCTGGGCCGCCGACCACAAAGGGCGGACGAAAGGGCCGTCTTACCGATAAGACGGCCCCCTCAGCGGTCACTGACCCACCAGCCCTCGCCCCGGAAGATCAGATCGTCCAGGTCGTCCCGGGGGGCGGGCTGGGGCGGCGGCTGCAAAATAGGGGTGGAAATGGTCTCGCTCAAACGTCTCATAAATCGGTTCCTCCTGTCTCTGTTCCATTGGTAGTCGCCCGGCAAAAGCCGGTACATATCAGTATATGGCGGGCACAGGGAGAGAAGTGCCGATTTTTGTACACCGAGGCAGAAAATTTTGGAAAAATTTTCTGTGTTTTTCGCTGGGGAAAGCCGACGAACACAATTTGAAAAATTCCTGTTGACAAAGGCAAAGATATGTGTTAAACTATCCTAGCCTTAAAGGTTGAGACTGGAGTACACAGTTTGCCGGAGTGGCGGAATTGGCAGACGCCCGGGACTTAAAATCCCGTGGGAGCGATCCCGTGCCGGTTCGACCCCGGTCTCCGGCACCATATCGCGGGGTAGAGCAGTTGGTAGCTCGTCGGGCTCATAACCCGGAGGTCGCAGGTTCGAGTCCTGCTCCCGCAACCATAAAAGCAGCCGTTTTCGATAAGAAAGCGGCTGCTTTTCTAACTTTTTGAGGGCACACCCTCCCAACATTCCTTCTCAAAGGTCGCGGCGAAAGCCTCGGCCTTTTTTTATGGTTCTATAATAAATGTTGGGGTCAGGTGAAGAACCTGACCCCTTAATTATGAAAAAAGTTGAGCATAGAGGAAAAATCCCTTATCATAAAAGTACCACCAATCACAACAAAGGAAAGATCTCTATGCTCAACAAAGATTATACCGCAAAACTGCTGAACTTGGAAGACGCGATTATTACAAATGTTGAAAACATTTCTGGAGAGGTACACATTTTCCTCGAATTACCCAGAACAAAGCACCCGTGCCCAGCCTGCGGCGCGCTCACTGACCGTGTACACGACTACCGAATGCAGACGGTCAAGGATGTTCCCTTTGGCAGAAAAACGCTGCTGCACCTGCGTAAGCGGCGTTATCGCTGCATGTGCGGCAAGCGCTTCTTTGAGAAAAATTTCTTTCTCCCAAGATACCACCGAGTCACCAGCCGGCTGGTCGCTGCGATCATCGGTGCGTTTCATGAATTGGTACCCGCTTCAGAAATTGGCGCACGCTACAACGTCTCTGGGGCGACCGCAGCGCGATATTTCAAATACGTCGCCTTTAAGCCGACCCAATTGCCGGAAGTGCTCTCCATCGACGAATTCAAGGGCAACTCCGGGGGAGAAAAGTACAACAGCATTATCGTGGATGCTGAAAAGCACAAAGTGGTCGATATTTTACCAAATCGCTTTGAGAACGATCTTATCAAATATTTCTCACAATTCCCATCCAAAACCGGTGTAAAATACTTTGTCTGTGACATGAGTCCTCATTTTCGAGCGGTATCCAAAACCTGTTTTCCCGGCGCTGCCATTGTCGCGGACAGGTATCATGTGATCCGCCAGGTCTATTGGGCGATGGAACGTGTCAGAAAGAAGGAGCAGAAGAAACCCTCCGCCAGATTCCGAAAATACTTCAAGAGATCCAGATGTCTTCTGATGAAACCAATGGCAAAACTCTCGAACGAAGAAATGGAGCGGCTGGCTCTTATGTTTGAGATCGCGCCCAGACTTGCGGACGCATATCGACTAAAAAATGAGTTTCTTGACGTGATACGCGCCAAATCATCTGCGGCAGGAAAACCGAAACTGATCGATTGGCTGCGGTCTGCTGAGACAATGGGCCTACCAGAATTTTCTGATTGTATCAAAGCATATCGCAACTGGTTCCGCGAGATTTTGAACTCTATGGATGTACCCTGGTCAAACGGCTTCATCGAAGGCTGCAACAACAAAACGAAAGTCCTGAAACGTGTATGCTTCGGCATGCGTAATTTCCATAATTTCAGAAGACGTATCCTGTTTTGCCACACATAAAAGCAGTGCCGAGAGTACTCCCGGCACCGCTTGAGACGATTTCCTTTTTCTCTACCCCAACTATTGACGTAGAACCTTTTTTATTATAGAAAGAAAACCACCGGCACTGCCGGTGGTTCCAAAAAGCTTTAGCTATACAGATAAAAAATATCCTCCTTTGGTATAATGGTGGAGGTCTGCCAACCGCCAGCTAAAACCAAAGGAGGAATCGAGTCAGATGAAACTTGATGTATCGAGTTTAGCACACACGAAGTGGGAATGTAAATACCATATTGTATTTGCCCCCAAGTATAGGAGACAAATTATATACGGGAAAATCAAGCAGGATATAGGCCAAATGTTGCGGAAGCTGTGTGAATACAAGGGAGTGGAAATCATAGAGGCGGAAGCATGTAAGGACCATATCCACATGTTGATTAGTATCCCGCCAAAGTACAGTGTAGCACAGATCATGGGATATTTGAAAGGGAAAAGCAGCCTGAAGATCTATGAAAAATACGCCAATCTAAAGTACAAATATGGGAACCGGCATTTTTGGTGCAGGGGCTATTATGTGAGCACGGTTGGACGAAATCGGCGAGCAGTAGAGCAGTACATCCGAAATCAGTTGCAGGAAGATATTGCGGCAGACCAGATGAGTATTACAGAGTACGTAGACCCGTTTACGGGTAAGCCGGTAAACGGAGGCAAGTAAAAAAGCCCCTTTAGGGGCATGCCCGGGAAATCTGCGCGATTGGCAGACCGTTCGACGAGCCTATAGGCTCCGCCCGGAACATGCCCCAGGGGGGCTTGTGCAAACCACCGGCACGGCCGGTGGTTATGATTTTGGTGCGCGAGGCGGGAGTCGAACCCGCACGCCCTTGCGAGCACTGGCACCTGAAGCCAGCGAGTCTACCAATTCCACCACTCGCGCATCCATATTCGGTTCACGCTGAAGCGATACGCTCAACGCGAGATAAATAATACCACGGCTCTTTGAAAATGTCAACCCTTTTGTTAAAAAACAACGGGGCAGGAGGGGACAAAACCGGCCCCCGAGGAAACCTCGGGGGCCGGAGGATCAGCGCGTGTCAGCACATCTTGGCGCCGGCGGGGATCTTGTCATCCAGCATGAGCAGGTTCAGCCGCTCCTCGCCCCGCTCGGTGTGGACGGCGGAGATGAGCATGCCGTTGGACTCCAGGCCCATCATCTTCCGGGGGGGCAGGTTGACAATGGCCATCAGGGTCTTGCCGATGAGCTCCTCGGGCTTGTAGAACTGGGCGATGCCGGACAGGATCTGGCGGTCCGTGCCGGTGCCGTCGTCCAGGGTGAAGCGCAGCAGCTTGTTGGACTTCTTGACCGCCTGGCAGTCCTTGACTTTCACGGCCCGGAAATCGGACTTGCAGAAGGTGTCGAAGTCCACCTTCTCTTCAGTCTGGGGCTCCAGCTCCAGGGGAGGCAGGGCGGCCTTGCGGGCCTGGGCCTCCAGCTCCTCCAGTTCAGCCAGGGCCTTCTCCGTGTCCACGCGGGGGAACAGATTCTCGCCCTTGGTGACGGTGGCGGTCTCGGACAGACCGCCCCAGGCGGCGGCGCTGTCCCAGGTCTGGGCGGCAGGCTCCGCGCCGATCTGGGCGAAGAGCTTGGCCATGCTGTCGGGCATGAAGGGGGTCAGCAGGATGCCGCAGATGCGGGTGGTCTCCAGCAGGTTATACATCACGTGGGCCAGGCGAGCGCCGTTGGCCTCCATATCCTTGGCCAGGGCCCAGGGCATGGTCTCGTCGATATACTTATTGGCCCGGGCAATGACCTTAAACACCTCGTCCAGAGCCTTGTGGGGGGCATAGGCCTCCATGTGGCCCTCGTACACGCCCCGCAGGGCGGAGGCCATGGAGATGAGCTCCGTGTCAAAGCTCTCGGGGTTCTCCCAGCTCTTACATCCGGCGGGGAGCTGGCCGCCGAAGTATTTGCCCACCATGGCGGTGGTGCGGCTGAGCAGGTTGCCCAGGTCGTTGGCCAGGTCGGTGTTGATGGTCTGGATCAGCAGCTCGTTGGAGAAGTTGCCGTCGGAGCCGAAGGGGAAGGTGCGCAGCAGGAAGAAGCGCAGGGCGTCCACGCCGAACTTCTCCGCCAGCAGATAGGGGTCCACCACGTTGCCCTTGGACTTGGACATCTTGCCGCCGTCCAGCAGCAGCCAGCCGTGGCCGAAAACTTTCTTGGGCAGGGGGATGTCCAGGCTCATGCAGAAGGCGGGCCAGATGATGGAGTGGAAACGGACGATCTCCTTGCCCACGATGTTCACGCCGGGCCAGTAAGCCTGGTAGTCATGATAGCGGTCGTTCTGATAGCCCAGGGCGGTGATGTAGTTGAACAGGGCGTCCAGCCACACATAGACCACGTGCTTGGGGTCAAAGTCCACGGGGATGCCCCAGGTGAAGCTGGTGCGGGAGACGCACAGGTCCTCCAGGCCGGGCTTGATGAAGTTGTTTACCATCTCGTTCACCCGGCTGCGGGGCTCCAGAAAGTCGGTGTTCTCCAGCAGATCCTGGACCTTATCGGCGTACTTGGACAGGCGGAAGAAATAGGCCTCCTCCTCCGCGTCGGTGACGGGGCGGCCACAGTCGGGACAGCAGCCGTCCTTCAACTGGCTCTCCGTCCAGAAGGACTCGCAGGGGGTGCAGTATTTGCCCTTATAGGTCCCCTTGTAGATGTCCCCCTTGTCGTACATCTTTTTGAAGATGCGCTGGATGGACTGGACGTGATAGTCGTCGGTGGTGCGGATGAACCGGTCGTTGCTGATGTTCATCAGCTTCCACAGGTCCTTCACGCCCCGGGGGCCCTCCACGATGCGGTCCACAAACTCCTTGGGGGTGATGCCCGCCTCCTTGGCCTTGTTCTCGATCTTCTGGCCGTGCTCGTCGGTGCCGGTGAGGAACATCACGTCGTAACCGGCCAGGCGCTTATACCGGGCCAGGGCGTCGGTGGCCACGGTGCAGTAGGTGTGGCCGATGTGCAGCTTGTCGCTGGGGTAGTAGATGGGGGTGGTGATATAAAACCGCTTTTTATTCTCCATTGTTGTGATCTCCCTCGTTGTTAATTTCCTTCGTGGGGGCCAGCCGCGCTCCTCCGGAGCGCACCGGACCCATATGGCTCAGCAGGGCCATGGCCCCGGCCAGATCGCTGAGGATAAACGCCGCCGCCAGGGCCAGCCGGAAGAGGTCCAGACTGTCCCCCAGGCTGAGCAGCCCCAGATAGACGCCGAACAGGCAGAAGAACAGCCCCCGGCGGGGATGGGGGTGGGCATAGCGCAGGGCGGCCAGCTCATAGCTGCCCAGCATCAGGAAAGCCACCGCCGCCAGGGCGGGACCATAGTCCATGAGCACCGGGTCGGTGCCGTGGTTTAAGTGGAAGGCGAACAGCCAGGCCAGGCCCGCCGCCGGCTGGACCAGGGACCAGGGACCGGCCTTTGTGGTGATGGGCCCCCGATAGCCCTCCCGCCCCAGCACCAGCAGGGCAGGGCCGGACAGAAAGCTGAGCAGGGCGCACAGCAGCAGGGCGATGGGATAGGTGACAGGATAGGTGGCAGACCCTGCCGCGAGGTTGGCCCGCCAGACCGTCAGCTGGTAAAAGCCCTCCTGTGCGGTGAGGGCGCCCCCGGCCAGCATGAGCAGGGCCCCGGCGGCCATCAGGGTCATATACAGGGCAGAGGGGCAGGGGAGGGCCTCCTCCGCCGTGTTCGGCGGACCCTCCCGCCGCAGGGCCAGCAGCAGCACCGCCGCCACCACCGCCGTCAGGGCCAGCAGCAGGACGGGGGCGGGGCCGCCGGCGGGGAACAGCAGGGTCTCCGGGTCAAAGCTGACCCGCCGCTGCCACAGGCGCAGTCCCAGCCCCAGGATGCCGCTAAGCAAGGCCAGCCCGGGCAGATATACGTTCTTTCCCATGAACGGTGAACGCTCCTTTTTCTTTGGTACAGATTTTAAGACGCTGTTTTTATGATATACCCCCCGGGGCAAAAAATCAAGGCGGCGGGCCGGTTTCCAACCCATTTCCCGGATATTTTCCCGGCTTTTTCGGGGGCTATTATTTGTGGCGCAGCTTGTCCTCGTGCTTCTTGCCGCCGAACTGGCGGGCCACGGCGACAACGAGCATGATGATGCCAAGAATGTTGACCACGCCGGAGGCCCAGTCGGGCAGCATCCCGTGGGTATACAGCATCTGTCCGGCGGCCAGGAAGACCAGGTCCACCAGCAGCAGGCTGCGGGCCACCGGGTCCATGCGGGCGCGGTCCCGCACCTGTTTGTCCGCCAGGGCGCTGTCACGGGCCCGGGCCCGGACGGCGGCGCTGGAGTTGTTGTGGCGCTTTTTCGATTTGCTCATAGTGATGCTCCTTCTCGTTCAATGACGCCGCCGCCCACCACCAGGTCGCCGTCGTAAAAGACCACGGCCTGGCCGGGGGTAACGGCCCGCTGGGGCTGGTCAAAGACCACCTGCACCCGGTCCGGGGATATCTGCTCCACGGTGCAGGGCTGCTCGGCCATGCGGTAGCGGATCTTGGCCCGGAGACGCAGGGGGGCGTTTAATTGGTCAAAAGGTATCCAGTTCACGTCGCTGGCGGTGAGGGTATCAGAGAACAGGGACGCGTTGTCCGACAGGACCACGGCGTTGTCCTCTGGCCGCACCTGCTTGACATACAGCCGCCCGTGGTTAGAGGACACCCCCAGCCCCCGGCGCTGGCCCACGGTATAGCCCACGATGCCCGTGTGCTCCCCCAGGACGTGGCCCTCCTGGTCCAGAAACGGCCCGTGGGGATAGGTCTTTCCCGTGTGGCGGCGGATAAAGGCGGCATAGTCCCCGTCGGGGACGAAGCAGATGTCCTGGCTCTCGTGCTTTTTCGCGTTGATGAGTCCCTGCTGGGCGGCGATGGCCCGGATCTCGTCCTTGGACAGCCCGCCCAGGGGGAACAGGCTGTGGCTGAGCTGGTCCTGGGTCAGGTTATACAGCACATAGCTCTGGTCCTTCTCCGGGTGGAGGGCCTTGTGCAGCAGCCACCGGCCGCTGCCTCGATCATAGCTTAGGCGGACATAGTGCCCCGTGGCCACATAGTCCCGGTCCAGCTCCTTCGCCCGCTGGAGCAGGGCACCGAATTTGAGATATCGGTTGCAGTCGATGCAGGGGTTGGGGGTCTCTCCCCGCTCATAGGCGCAGGCGAAGCGGTCCATCACCTGGTGATGGAACTGGCGGGAGAAGTTGAACACATAAAAAGGAAAGCCCAGCTGCCGGGCCACCGCCCGGGCGTCCTCCACATCGTCCAGGGAGCAGCAGCTGCTCTCCCCCTCCACGCCCACATCTCCGTTGTCAAACAGCTTCATGGTCACGCCGATGAGGTCGTGGCCCGCCTGTTTCAAGATCCAGGCCGCCGTGGAGCTGTCCACGCCGCCGCTCATGGCAACGGCCACCTTTGCGCACATGCTGCGTCCCCCTCTCTGGAGCACTGGGTTACATAACGCCCAGTATCAGGAAAATCAAAATGGATAACGGTCATTTTGCCCAACCGCTTGAGAATACTTTTTGCAGTATATCACACTTTTTTTCCGTCGGCAACCACCGGGAAAATCACGCCAAACCCCACAGGCCCAACCGTTTGCAGGAAAACAGCCTTTCCGAATACATATTGTATTGCTTGGTTTTTATACAGCGGACGGACACAAGATATTGTAGACCCGCACAATTTACAAACGAGGCAAAGCGTGGTATACTTCAGTTCCGGTACCCCAAGTGGGTCCCAACAGATTTTCCCGGCGGCAGCCTTGCCGCCGTTTTCCATGTACTTTGCGCGTGTTTTTTGTACCAAGGAGAGAATTTGAGAGGAGTGCGCACCGTGAAAGTCATCAAGCGAGATGGAAAGATCGTCGATTACGACCGGAGCAAGATCGTCCGTGCCATAGAGAAGGCCAATGCAGAGGTAGCCCCCGAGGAGCGGCTGCCCCGTGACCGCATCGACGCGGTGATCGACCGCATCGAGGCCCTGAAGCGCCCCCGGATGCTGGTGGAGGACATCCAGGACCAGGTGGAGCAGGGGCTGGTGGAGGAGAACAAGTTCCACCTGGCCAAGACCTATATCATCTATCGCTATAACCGGGCCCTGGTGCGCAAGGCCAACACCACCGACGAGTCCATCCTGTCTCTGCTGCGCAACGAGAACCAGGAGCTGGCCGAGGAGAACTCCAACAAGAACACCATGATCGCCGCCACCCAGCGGGACTACATCGCCGGTGAGGTGAGCCGAGACCTGACCCGCCGCCTGCTGCTGCCCGAGTTCATCTCCAAGGCCCACGACGAGGGAGCCATCCACTTCCACGACGCGGACTATTTCGTCCAGCCCATCTTCAACTGCTGTCTCATCAACATCGGGGACATGCTGGACAACGGCACCGTGATGAACGGCAAGCTGATCGAGTCCCCCAAAAGCTTTCAGGTGGCCTGCACCGTGATGACCCAGATCATCGCCTGCGTGGCCTCCAACCAGTACGGCGGCCAGTCGGTGGACCTGCGCCACCTGGGCAAATACCTCCGCCGCAGCCGGGAGAAGTTCCGCCGCCACATCGAGGCCGACTGCGCCGGTCATGCCGATGCGGAGACGCTGGAGCGGCTGGTGGAGGACCGGGTGCGGGACGAGCTGAAGTCCGGCGTACAGACCATTCAGTATCAGATCAACACCCTGATGACCACCAATGGCCAGTCCCCCTTCGTCACCCTATTCCTGAACCTTCAGGAGGACGACCCCTATCTGGAGGAGAACGCCATGATCGTGGAGGAGGTGCTGCGCCAACGCCTGGAGGGCATCAAGAACGAGGCCGGGGCCTATATCACCCCCGCCTTCCCCAAGCTGGTGTATGTGCTGGACGAGCACAACTGCCTGAAGGGCGGCAAGTATGACTACATCACCGAGCTTGCCGTAAAGTGCTCCGCCAAGCGGATGTACCCCGACTATATCTCCGCCAAGAAGATGCGGGAGAACTACGAGGGCAACGTGTTCTCCCCCATGGGCTGCCGCTCCTTCCTGTCCCCCTGGAAGGATGAGAATGGCAACTATAAGTTCGAGGGCCGCTTCAACCAGGGCGTGGTCTCCCTGAACCTGCCCCAGATCGGCATCCTGGCCCGGGGGGACATGGACAAGTTCTGGTCCCTGCTGGAGGAGCGCCTGGACCTGTGCTATCAGGCCCTCATGTGCCGCCACAATGCCCTGAAGCAGGTGCGGTCCGACTCCTCCCCCATCCACTGGCAGTATGGTGCCATCGCCCGCCTGCCCAAGGGCGCGCCCATCAAGCCCCTGCTCTACGGCGGCTACTCCTCCATCTCCCTGGGCTATATCGGTCTGTACGAGGTGACCAAGCTGATGACCGGCGTGAGCCACACCCAGCCCGGCGGGACCGAATTTGCCCTGAAGGTGATGAACCGCCTGCGCAAGGCCTGCGACGACTGGAAGGCCAAGACCAACATCGGCTTTGCCCTGTACGGCACCCCGGCGGAGAGCCTGTGCTACCGCTTCGCCCGCATCGACAAGGAGCGCTTCGGCACGATCCCCGACGTAACCGACAAGGGTTATTATACCAACAGTTATCACGTGGACGTGCGGGAGCACATCGACGCCTTCCACAAGTTCACCTTCGAGTCCCAGTTCCAGAAGATCTCCACCGGCGGGTGCATCTCCTATGTGGAGATCCCCAACATGCGCCACAACCTGGAGGCGCTGAAAGAAGTGGTGCGCTTCATCTATGACAACATCCAGTACGCCGAGTTCAACACCAAGAGCGACTATTGCCAGGTGTGCGGCTTCGACGGGGAGATCATCATCAACGATGACAACCAGTGGGAGTGCCCCGTCTGCCACAACAAGGACCGGGCCAAGATGAACGTCACCCGCCGCACCTGCGGCTATCTGGGCGAAAACTATTGGAACGTGGGCAAGACCAAGGAGATCAAAGCGCGGGTGCTGCATCTGTAAGTTTAAATTATAACTGTAAAGAGACAACTTGATCGCGAACAACTATAACCGAAAAATTTTTTCTTTCGGATTTGACCAAAAAATGAACATTATTCCCGAGTAAACTGAAAAATCCAGCTTGCGAAGGAATGAACAAAACAGACACCAGATTTGAACTGGTGTCTGTTTTGCTGCGTTCTGGAAGTGTCATTTTACTATAGAATGAAGCGGGGACTGGGGATGCGCCTTCCATTACAGAAAGTGCATGGATTGTGACCTCGCTTCAGTTTCAGCAGCCGGTTCTTTGGGGACATGATATAGGGATGATGACACTGCGGACAGTTCCACCACGCTGGCTCGGTACTGGAATCAAGAATACGGTCAGGGTCCAGACCAATCAGTGTGTTTTCGTTGACCGCCCACTCTTTGGCAATCAGGTCAGGATGCTTTGCCTGTAGTGTGTTATAGCCTTGGGATGGCTTTCTTTCACTGCAATAGGGGCAGGAATCGTCTCCAACTTTGCGAACGGCAATAATAGAACTATATTCGCCATGGCATGTGGGGCAGTTCCAAAGAGCCGAAGCGGGACTGTTTCTGCGGACCTCTTCCGGGCCCAACTCATTGTTAGGAGACCATTCCAGGGATAACTTCTGGGTCCACGGTGACTAGATCGTTGTAGCCTGTCAGAATTTTCTTGCCCCTGCAATACGGGCAAGCGTCATCCCCAACCTTACGAGCGGCGATAATATAGCTATACTCACCATGGCATGTGGGGCAGTTCCAAAGAGCCGAAGCGGGACTGCTTCTGCGAACCTCCTCCGGGCTCAACTCATTGTTGGGGGACCATTCCAGGGATAACTCTGGGTCCACGGTGACTAGATCGTTGTAGCCTGTCAGAATTTTCTTGCCCCTGCAATACGGGCAAGCGTCATCCCCAACCTTACGAGCGGCGATAATATAGCTATACTCACCATGACATGTGGGGCAGTTCCAAAGAGCAGGAGCGGGACTGCTTCTGCGAACCTCTTCCGGGCCCAACTCATTGTTAGGAGACCATTCCAGGGATAACTCTGGGTCTACGGTTGATAAATCGTTATATCCGGTTAGCGCTCTTCGATCCTCACAATACGGGCACCCTGCTCCGTTGACCCGATTGGACACAAGGTCAAACCATTGCCCTCCGCAATCCGGGCACTTCCATTTCATTCGGGAGGAAGAAGATGCCAAGATTCGTTCCGGTTCATCGGCAGAGAGACATTCCGCTGCAAGCTCTGGATATAGAGCTGCCAGAGAGTTGACACCGGGGGTTGCCTTTGCGCCGGAACAATAGGGACACTTGAATAACACCGGGACACCATGCTCATCCAGAACGAATGCGTCCACAATGCGACGATGTGTTTTGGTTCCGCAGGATGGGCATTGAAAATGCGCCGGCTTGGCGGAAAAAAGAGTATATTCCTCGGGAAGATGGGGGTTGTTTTCTTCGTAATCCCACCATGTTTTCACCTGCGGGTAGCAGGCTACAAGGTTGTTCTCACTTTCCATTGCCCGATATTTCCGGCATCGGCCTTTGTGAGAGATGACAATATTGCCGTTTTCATCTGTATGCAGCAAGGAATGGATACCGGTGTACAAATCCATGCCGCAGTCCGGGCAATTCAAGTGAGCCATGAACTGCGAACCTTTCGTAAACTGCTCCGGGCGGAAGGGCGCATTGGCTTCGTAGTCCCACCAGTCTGCAATTTCGGGGCAGACCTTCAGCAGATTATCTTCCGGGTCACCCTTGGAAGAATATCCGCACACAGGGCAGGCAACGGGGAGGAGACGGCCATCTCTGTGCGTGCTGACGAATGTATGAATATCCCTCCGTAAGTGCAGGTGGCAGGCGGGACAGGTGAGGTAAGCCTCATAGTGGGAGCCTCTGGTGACCTTGTCCGGTCCAATCTCATTTCTGCTGTCCCACCACTCCCCGAGTTCGGGACATTCCAAAATGACAGGACCATTATTTAGCATGGCGCGGCGCTTGTCTGCCTCTGACGCGGCACACCTCTGGCAGCGCAATACATGCCAGACACCGTCAATCTCACGGAATGTGTTGGCCGCCTTGCGATGCAGTAATTTTCCGCAGGTGGGACAATGTGTGTATACCTTTGTCAGGCTATACAATGTCAGTTCGTTGGGCGCGTACTCATTTTTCTCGTCCCAGTACAGATCGACCTCTGGGCACGCCTTTACAATATTACTGTCCTTTTGGCGGCGCAAATCAAGCTGCTTTTTTCGGGCACATTCCACGCAGGAAGTAACACGATATGTGCCATCGCTGTCCTGCGTCAGTGCGTCACAGATAGCAATATATCGCTCCTTGCCGCAGTCTGGGCAAAGAATGTACTCTTTTTTCCCGGACGATATGGTATAGTACTCGGGTTTGTGGCGGTTTTTGTCATAGACCCAGTAATCCACGATGCTTGGGAACACTTCCGTCAGAGTGTTGTCCGGTTTCCGTTTGCCGCAAGTGCGGCAGTGTATAACGCGACCAACTCCATTCTCGTCCGGAGCCCAGGTAAACCGCACATTCCGTTTGACAGGCGTTCTGCAGATGGGACAGTTTGTCCACACCTTTTCGCTGGACGAGGCGGAGTATTCCGAGGGCTTGTGCCCGCCGTTTAATTCATTGTTCCAGTATGTGTCAATATCCGGGACTGCGTCGGTGAGCCATACTCTGCTTTTAGGGACGGTTGGTGAGCAGGTTTGGCAGACGGGAACACGGTAGCTCCCGTCTGCCTGTTTGATCAGAAAACGATACATTTCCCGATATAGTTTGGCTCCGCATTTTGGACATCGGAAATGTATTTTGACATTGGAACCGGTGGTGAGGGAATGAATGTCAATGTCGTCGTTCTGTTCGTTGTCCACCCAGTCAAGAATCTCGGGGCAGGCATCGACAGCCGAGATGCTGCTGCGCTTTGCATTTTTTAGCTTCTTTTTTGCGTTCTTATCCATATCAGTTATCAAAATCACCCAGCAGACTGTTCACGGAATCGTATTCAAACGGACCTATCCCAGTGTCAGCCCCTATCATATGCTTTTCCATCTGCTTCTGCGGAACGACACTGCTTACCACTTCGAGAATTCCCTCCCGCTGTAAAATCGCGTTTGCCGCATCGGGATAGATGTAGTCATCGAGCAGCTTTTTCATCTTGACGACAGCCTGTTCTTTCTGCTTGAATTCGGCGTTGACAGCTTTTCTCTGAACCTTGCTCCAGTGTTCTTCCAGCTCAGAACAGTGTACTTCCAGCTCCTGCGCCCTTTTTTCGGCCTTCTTTCGGGCGGAAATCGCCTCGGCTGCATGAGCAGCGATCCGCGCATAGTATCTGTCCCGGACCATGAGTGCCTCTTTCAGGCTCTCGCGTGTGCGATGCTCCGAAAGAAACACATCTACGTCAAGCGTTTGATAGGTGACAAGGTCAGAGTAGATGACTTCCTCTGACCCTTGGTTCACGGTTTCAAGATATTCGCGGAATCCGGTCTGCCGACGGATGGTGTGGTCCTGCACATCATAGCCCCTGCTGCGGATGTATGTACCGAACGCCGGAATCGTGACCTTGATGTTTGGATTGTTGAGCCGATATTCGTCCAGTAGCCGGATCAGCTCGTTATCTTCAATCGACTTTTGCTTTGGCATGTTTGACCTCCATCGTTTCCAAAAGATATTGCTCATAGGAATAGGCAGCGCTGCTCAGCCGGTTTAGGATGCTGGCGATCTCTTCGGTGCTGCCGCGCCCACGGCGGACCTGAGTTACAATTTCGTGCAGGACGCTGCATTCGGTTTCAATCCGTCTCTTATAGATGTCTTTGGCATCGTGAAACCCTTTGTTATTATCCCTGTAATAGTCACAATTCGGGCAATACCCCATCTCGCCCTCCGGCCCGGTCACTCTGTAGCAATCCGAGTAATCATGATGTGCTACTTTGGAAGAATAACAGGCCCCGCCGTAGGAGCAAGGGGTGGCCTGGCCGACACACAGCTTGCTCTGCGGCCCACTCAGGGCGTATACCTGTTCTCCACTCATCATTTTCCGGTACTGTCTGTATACCCTGCACTCGACGAGGGTGGAGATGTTGGAGTAATAATGCGCCGACATGGCTGGATTGTCGTGACCTGCGAGAAGCATAGCCGTCACAGGAGACGCGCCCTCTGCAATCAAATTGATGAGTGCGATATGGCGGGTATCTCCAAGGCGGATGTATTCAATCACATCATCTTCCGGCAGAACGGTCCCTTCATAATTCATCAGTACACGATAGCCGTAGCGACCCTGCAAAATATCTTTGTAATAATACCGCAGGCAAGTTTTCAAGTTCGTGTAGGTGAAATAGCGGCTTGTATAGGGTGCGTTCCGCTGCCACATCCGGTAGTGCATGGCGGTTGCGAACAGGGTCCCGATTTCCGTGTCGCTGCAATCACGGGTTTTAGCAAGATACCACTGGATTTCTTTGCCAAGCTGTGCGGGGATTTGATACCTGACGTTCTGGTAGTCCTCGCTGATTCGGTAGCCCTTGGTCTTGCCAGACCCCTTGATTTTGTTCTTGCGGAGGGTGATGTAGAATTTCCCGTCTGCGACCTCCAGACAGTCCCGTGGTGTCAACACAAACTCGTGTGGACGCATCGGAACAACGCCCGTAATGTTCCACCACAGCCAGACAGGGAAGAAAAAGAGCTTCTCTTCTTCGTTCACCGACTCGGCCCAGAAGCGCTTTAGAACGTCGTGGAAACGAAAATAGCTCTCGAAGGTTGCAAGAGTGCGCTGTTTTCCGGCCCTGGAGAAGCAGAATCTATCCCATCTGTCATCGCATTGCTGGAGCAGAGCATCTACCGCTTCATTGCGCCCTTCTGTGGGTAACATGGAGAGGAAATCTGTGACATAATGCAGCCACGGCAATTCTGACTCGGATAGAGAAGATGCAATCTCTCCGTTTTCTGCGTAAACCACCCTTTTAATTGCGAGAATGATATGCTGTAGAGAGGTGAGAGATAGATTTCCCAGATTGCACACGATAAATGTTTTCAGATATTGCTTGAATTCGGTGGAAGTCAAATGGAACTGCGCGCCAAAATCATGAAACTTTGCTTCGTCCAACGAAAAATCAAATCCACGATTGTCTCTCTCATCGGACAAAATCCATTTGTCTTCGTCAAACAGTCCCGTCCTGACAATGCCTTTCTCTTTATAGGCGAAGAAGTGCATTCTTGCATCGTTGATTGTTAATTCGTCGAGTTCCGGGATGACAGTAATGGTCAAAAAATGTTCATTTGTCATTATTTGGTCTCCTTGATAATTTTCTCCAGTGCTTCTCTGGCGTGCGGACCGTAGGCTTCGTCCATGCTATGCAGCATTCCGTCGATTCCGGGCAAGATGATGTCCCGGACAATGGCCCTGCTGCGCTGCCGCTCCATTTCGTAAGGCGTTGTTTGGCATATGTTTTTGAGACGCTTTACCTCCCGCACCATCAGATACATAGTCATTTTGGTGCTGATTTCATACTCACACTGGGGACAATTCGTGATTTCGGGGTGGGGACAACCTTTCCCGAAAGCCGTCATGAAGCACAGACAGGAGCCGCACTTGGAGGTGGCATCCCCGTTGCCGATCCGGTGCAAGATTTCCAGGATTTCTTCCTTGGAACAGTGGGTATAGATGCTGGAGACAAGCTCTGTAGATTTCCGCATACTCTGCTGCATCACGGCAACGCACCGTTCGGCATCTCCGGGGGACAACTGGACCTCCTTCAAAAGCTTTGTCTGCCCCTCAACGGATAGCCGATTATAATCTTCTCCCAGCAGCATTTTGAGGAGCATGGAGACATTCATCGACAGCACGCCGCGCTCAAACAGTTCTCTGGCTACAAATTCCGGCGTGTACCCACTCATTTTGGCATCTTTCAGATACAGACTGGTCGTCTTGGCGAAATCGCCGTATGAGCCCTTATGGGACCGAGCAAGGGCGGCGAGCAGATAGCCCTTGACATGAAAATCGTCATTGACCCCCAGAATTTCATCGGTCAGGACGCAAATCATCTGGAGATACGATTTGTTCGCAGCGCGTGAATGAAAATTTGCCTCCAGAAACAGGTCCCCAATCTCATCACCCATGTACCGTGTAATGTCCTCATAGGTGGATATCCTGCGGACCAGCGGCTTGGTTTGCTCCTCGTGCGCGATTTGAAAATGGGCTTCCGCCGCAGCAAACAGAATGCCGATATGGACTTCCACGCTTTCCGGTACGAAGAATTTGATCGTACCGACACCGGATGTTCCCTGCGTCTTGTGCGGGGTCAGCCGGAGGACATCAAGATGCCAGAGGATAGAGTAGAGAACCGCTCGGGCTGATTCATCCGAAAATGTACCATCTTCGATTTCTTCCAGTATCTTTTCTGGCGTGTCGGTAAGTCTCGGATGGGGAATTCGCTCTAAGTCTGTGTTCCGCAGCGCGCACAGGAAGTGCAGAGATAGAAAAAGCCAAGTGTCTGCGTAGTTCTTCGACGCAGCAGCGCGGGCGTACATATCGGTTTTTTCGATGTATCCGCTGTTATACAGATGATACAGGATGGAGAGGTAGTAATCTGGGTCATAGGCGCTGCTGGCATCGGAATCGTCGGAATATTTCTCCATGAAGTAGAGATTTTTATATACAGTTTTTGCCTTTTTGTGCATCCAATTTGCGAAATCGGCAAGCAGATCGCCGTATATCTTGGACAGGACCTGGTATCCATCCTCCATCAAGGCGCTTACTTCCGCATCGGTTGACTCGTGCAGTTCCCCAGGCAGGTAGGAGAGAAGGAAATCTGAGAGGTAGTGCAGCGATTTGTCGGTCAGCTGCTTCTCTTTTGCGTAGCGGGTCAGCATTCGGGCAGTCTTCGGCAGGATGGATGCCAGTTCGCCGACCAGATAATCTGCTTTGCCCTTGCTGGACAAATGGTATCGTTCGCAGTATGCGGAGATGTTTTGCCCTATCTTTTCCGCTTGGTCATCTTCCAACATCAGTTTGCCATCTTTGCTGACCGGACGACACCCGTACCACTGGTTGTTTACCAGAAGTTGAGATACGCGGAACAAAAAATTCGGATCGACAATGCCGTAGCTGCTGCCAATGGACAGAATATATTCTTTTAGGTCAGTCATGCTTTTCCTCCTCAATCTTGCCTGCTCTCCACAACAAGTAGTCAAATGCCTCGTTGTTGACCAACTTATATTGCTTCTCCAGCTCGCTTTTGCCGGTGATGTAGGGCAGTGCCGACTCCGGGGAGGTATCTCCTCTCCAGTACATCAGTCCCGCGACATCTTCGCCGTACAGCACGAGTTTGATAGAGTACCAATGCCTCAGAATGTGCGGGCTGATGTGGGTTTTCTGCAAATGGTGGCCATAATTGACAACTTGGGGGTCGTCGGATGCGAGCATCGTCGGGATACAGGCCTTCACCGCCTTCTGAAAGGCTGCGCGATATGCAGGATAGGTGTAAGCCTTCCCCACGGAGGTATTAGTCAGCGCCCCGTAGGCCGATTCATAAGGTTTGCCTTCGATATATTTTATATAGGTGTTGTAGCAATCAACAAACGCCTTCAAGAAAGCGTGATATACTTTTTGCTTTCTCGGTTTCTTGATTCCACCGACGCTGACCAGATCAGAGCGCAGGTTGAACTCGGTTCGAAGGTCAATGGTCACATTTGTGACTTCCCCATCGATGACTTCAAAGTCGAGACCGGGACCCAGCACCGAATCCGCACGCCGGACATTACAGCATTCCGACGGACGCAGCCCAGCAAATGCGCTGCATGCGGTAAGCATCAGGATATTCCGATGATTCCGCGCAATCTCGTCCATGATAATCTGAAACGCTCCTTCGGGAATATCCCGGAATATCGCTCTGCTGCTGGGGCGATAATTTATCTCGAAAACCGGGACCTTCTTTTCGACATATCGTCTGGATTTTCGGACAAACACCTTTTCGGTGCGATAAAGGTCGGATACCTTCATTTTGCAGGACGGATGATCGGCAATCACCAGATCAAGAAAATCAATCACAGCCGAGATGCAGAGATTGACCGTATTCTTTGCCCGATGTGTATCTGCGCCATCATCCGGGAGCCTGCACAGGCCGTAGTCCCGAAGGAAATCCTTGACCATAACAGCTTCTATATCAATAAGTCGTTTGATGTGATAGCGTTGAAAAAATACATAGTTCAAGAGCTGCGCAACATAGACACACCGATTATCCTGCCCTGCATCGATGCTTCGGGATAGGGCTCTTTTTCCGCCCCGGGCGTATCGGTGAAAGTCAGTCCAGCCGATGATGCCCCCGGCTTCGTCCTGAAGGACAATCAGCTGCTTCCGCAAGAGCGCGCCGTCAGCGCATACGATGTGGTATTTGTATACTCCAAATTTTAAGCTGTTCATTTGAGAACCTCCATTCAATATAAAAAATTATAGAAGTCAGAAATAAATATAGCCATGCCGCACAGGGCAAATTGAATCCCTGTACGGCATGGCTTTTCACAATGAAAAAGCGACTCTGATGCGGAAATCAGAATCGCTGTCAATAATGTAATCTGTGGCTTTTAAAATATTGGATGGTACTATTATAACACAGTTGAATTCTAAGTCAATGATGAATATGTTCCTTTTTGTTCCGATAATGTTCCGACAAAATTTCTATCGCTATCGTTTAAGGTAACGACTGTGGATTTGTGAAACGGTCAATCTATCTCCAGCAATTTTTTGACTGCTTTCTGCATTTCAGGGTGCCCTTGATATGCGCTGATTAAAGCGCGTTCATCGCCGGAATAGTGATCTTCAATGCCAAGCAAATCAGAAATTGAGATGTCCAATACATCGCAGATTTTATAGAGCGTTTCTAAGTGCGGGGTACTGGTTCCGGTTTCCCAAGAGGAGACAGCGGCAGCGGAAATGTGAAGCACTGCTGCCAGCTCCTTTTGTTTGAATCCTTTTGCCTTTCGATAATGGTTCAAATTTTGAGAGAAGGTATTCTGAGTTGCGTCCATGTATATCACACTCCAGGAAGAAAAGAACTTTGGATTTAAAATGAGGATAGCAAGGAATGCGAGAAAAATCAATTCAAAATTGTATTTCCACTTGACAAACAAATAGTAATGTATTATTTTATAGAAAAACAATTTTAAATTGTTTTATAAAAGCCTGAATGAGAGGGGAGAACTTCCGGATGAATCATAGTGCTACAGAAAAATCCGAGGTATTGCTGCGGCTGATAGGAACTGCGATTGCAAAAGAGCGGTGTGCAAAGGGCTGGTCACAGGAGTATTTAGCGGCTCAGGTTCCGATTACTCCCGCAAAATTGAGCAGGATTGAGTGCGGGAAGGCCAACGCCAAAATGACAACACTGATTCGCATCGGTCAAGCGTTGGGAGTTACTGTCGATGAGCTGTTAGGACCTCAAACGGTCGAACCGGCAAAGTTTGAGAATATCCTCGCCGGGTTCAGCACTGCGGAACGGCATGTCATTTTTGATGTGCTGGAAAGTGCCAAACTAAGCATTCAGAAGTATCTCCAATAATTTTTAGTAAAGTCATACCGCGAACAGCAAGCGATTTCCCTGCACGGCATGGCGGTTTCCAAGAAAATATGTTATGAAGAGGAGGAGCATCCATGTTACCCCAAACCACCCCCATCTGTCTCCGCTGCGGCCAGCGCCGCACCACCCACCCCAGCGGCCTATGCAGCTGCTGCCGTAAGTTAAAAGGCTGCAAGCTCTGCATCCGCTGCGGCCAGCGCAAGACTTCGGCGGTAGACGGCATTTGCTCCGTCTGCCGCACGAGCCTCAAGAATCGCCAGGGCCGCCAGCTGACGGAGGGCCAGGCAATCGAACAGACGGAGTTGCTGTTGTCCATTCTGAAATGGCACCGCAAAGGTGTGTCTTACGCACAGATTTCCGAGATGCTCGGCGTTCCGCGCTCCACCGCTTTTGTGATGGCCATGCGGGCGCGAAACATGGAGCCGACGGCGCTTGAAGTAGCCAACCCGGATGCGGGGCCGGAGGATCGCCTGCTGGGGGCCACCAGGAATTGAGTCAGCCCAACCCGCCCGTCGCTGTTACAATAGATTCACCACATTTTCTGGGAGGATTTAGATATGAAGAAGAAATTGCAGCTGACGGAGCAAGCGTTTGACCAATTCGAGGACTACCTGCGCCACGACGAGCGGGAGGAGAGCACCATCGAGGCCTACCTCCGTTCCCTGACCCGGTTTGCGGAGTGGGCGGATGGCCGGGCGGTCACCAAGGAACTGGCCATGGAGTGGAAGACGGCGCTGGCTGAGGCCGGTTATCGTCCAATCTCCGTAAACGCCATGCTGGCGGCGGTGAACAAATTCTTCACCTGCATGGGCCGGGAGGACTGCAAAGTCAAATATCTGAAACTCCAGCGGCAGATGTTCCGCAAATCGGAGAAGGACCTGTCGAAAGAGGAGTACCAGCGCCTGGTCCAGGCGGCTCATGAGAAGGGCGACCTGCGGATGGAGCTGATTTTGGAGACCATCTGCGCCACCGGAATTCGGGTGGGGGAACTAAAGTACATCACCGTGGAGGCGGTGCGAGCGGGCGTGGCAGAAATCGCCCTAAAGGGCAAGATTCGGACCATCCTGCTCCCCCACCGCCTATGCCGGAAGCTGCAAAAGTACGCCAAACAGCAAAAAATCGCCTCGGGCAAGCTATTTCTCACCCAAGACGGTTTACCTGTTTCAAGACAATCTATCTGGACCCGCATGAAGGCCCTCTGCGAAGCGGCAGGCGTGGAGCGGAGCAAGGCGTTCCCCCACAACCTCCGCAGCCTGTTCGCCCGGTCCTTCTATGGCTCCTGCCACGACGTGGTCCGGCTGGCGGATGTGCTGGGGCACAGCAGCATTGAAACCACCCGAATTTACCTCATGTCTACGGGAAAAGAGTACCTCCGGCAACTGGACAAGCTGGGGCTGGTCCAATGATTTGCATAATTGTTGTTTTGTAATGCAACAGGCGATTCTTGTCTGAAAACAGCACAAAAAACGCCCTGCAAGACATTTGCAGGGCGAAAAGTGATAAAAAATGATTGAGCCGGTTCAAATTCCTAGGAATCGGCTCTGTTTTTGATTGTAAAATTTTACAGAATGCTTGCCTTTTTTCGCAGGAAGTGGTATCCTAACCGTGGGTTTTTGCACCTTTTTGTGGGTGCAGCTCTGTAAGACTGCTAAACAACAATTACGTCCAAAACGAACGGGGTTGAGCAATGGGACGGCTACACGTTGAGACGATTCAAATTGATTCGGCGCTGCTCCGCCGGACGGCAGACGGCGCGGTGCTGACGCCGGAAATTCTGGCGGATTACGCTGCCAAGCTCCGTGCCCAGGGCCGCCGGGAGGACAGCGTCCGCAGCTGCGAGCGGGTTTTAAGGCAGTTCTATGATTTTCTCTCGGCAGACAAGCTGGTGGGCAAGGACACCCTGCAAGCCTGGCGGGACCAGCTACTGGCGGAACACTACGCCGTCCGCAGCGTGAACAGCAAGGTCTCCACCATCAACGCCCTGTTGGAGAGCATGGGCTGCCGGGAGTTCCAGGTGAGCAAGCAGCTTCCCGCCGAGGAGTTCGACACCCCGGCGCTGACCCGCCAGGAGTACGTCCGAATGCTCCAGACCGCCAAAATTCTGGAGGACGAGCGGGCCTATGTTCTGACCAAGCTTTTCGCCACCACAGGGATCGCCGTGCTGGATTTACCGGCGGTGACGGCGGAGGCCGTCCAGACCGGCCACGCCGTCCTGAAATCGGGCAAGAAACTGGAGATCATCCGTTTCCCGGCCAGCTTGCAGGCAGATTTACTTCGCTACGCCCGGGAGAACGGCCATCCCTCCGGCATGATTTTCACCAAGAAGGACGGCTCCGCCATCGCCAGAACTCAGGTCAGCCTGTTCATCCAAAAGCTGGCCCAGGAGGCCAAGGTGCCCGCCGAGAAGGGCAACATTCGTGCCCTGCGGCAGCTGTATAAGACGACGATTTCCGGCATTGAGGCGAACTTTGATTTGCTGGTGCGGCAGGCCTATGAGCGGCAGCTGGAGACGGAGCAGTTGAGCGTGGGGTGGGAATAAGGCCCACAAAAAATATCAGAAATATCAGATTAGGAAACGCATTTTATGAAATCAAACGAACAACAGCCAAGTTTTAACCTGAAACGCATCTGCGCCCTGTGCATTGTGATTTACATGGCGCTGGTGATTTTACTGTATTTCCTCATGGGCCATCAGCTCCACTTCCGGGAGTCCCGGGGGGACATTGCTTTGCCCGTCGCCGAGGCGGGCACCGTGGAGCTGGTGCAGGGGGCGGTGATCGAACAGACCTTCTCCATGGAGGTCCAGCGGTTGCAGGAGGTCAGCGTCCAGTGGGGGACCTACTACCGCCCCAACAGCGGCACGGCCACCATGGAGCTGTACAACCAGAACGACGGGTCCCTGGTGCTGTCCAAGACCTTCGACGTGTCCCAGATCCAGGAGGGCGGCCTGACCACC
Source organism: Flintibacter sp. SJQ-8 (assembly GCF_054108085.1). Classification (NCBI taxonomy): domain Bacteria; kingdom Bacillati; phylum Bacillota; class Clostridia; order Eubacteriales; genus Flintibacter; species Flintibacter sp. SJQ-8. Next base: position 480,032 of record NZ_JBPJWR010000004.1, on the reverse strand, counting down.
ATGACGGCGGACGAACCCATTGAGGGGCTGTACAACACGCCCCTGCTGCTGCGGGTGTACGCCGACTCCGCCCCCGGCGTAGCGGCCTCGCCCCTGATGTCCGTCAGCGGCGCAGCGGCCTTGAATGAGGACCTGAAAGAGGGCCAGACGCCCTTCTCCCTGACCATGAACAGCCAGCCCGCCGAGGGGGTTCTGTGCTTCTCCGTCACCGGCGAGGACTACATCTGGACCGGCCTGCACTACTGGGAGTTCACCGCCGCTCTGGGCGCAGTCATCGCTCTGTATCTGCTGCTGGTCTATCGGAAGTGGACCCAGGGCAAGCACAGTTTCCTGGCCAATGCCCTGGTGGCGGTGCAGAAGTATCGCTTTCTCATCAAGCAGCTGGTGGACCGGGATTTTAAGGCCAAGTACAAGCGCTCGGTGCTGGGCGTGTTTTGGAGTTTCCTGAACCCGCTGCTGAATATGCTGGTGCAGTATGTGGTGTTTTCCAATATGTTCAAGTTCGATATCCCGAATTTCCCGGTGTATCTGCTGTGCGGCAACGTGGTGTTCAGCTATTTTTCTGAGTCCTGCGGCATGGCGCTGACCTCCATCGTGGGCAATGCGGGGCTGATCACTAAGGTCTATGTGCCCAAGTACATTTACCCTCTGACCCGCATCATGTCCTCCATGGTAAACCTGCTGATTTCCTTGATCCCGTTGTTTGCCGTGGCGCTGATCTCCGGGCTGGTCCCCACCAAGGCGTATCTGCTGCTGCCCATTCCGTTGCTCCTGCTGGCGCTGTTCTGCCTGGGACTGGGGATGCTGCTGGCGGCGGCCATGGTGTTCTTCCGGGACATTCAGTTCTTGTGGGGCGTGCTGACCACCATCTGGATGTACTTGACCCCCATCTTCTATCCTGTGAGTGCCCTGCCGGAGGGGGTGCAGGCTGTGGTGAAGCTGAACCCGCTGTACCTCTATGTGACCTTCGTCCGCAGCTGCATCATCGACGGCATCTCCCCGGAACCGGTGATGTACGCTCAGTGCGCGGTCATTGCGCTGGTGACGCTGGTGATCGGCGCAGTTGTCTTCAAAAAATCCCAGGACAAGTTTGTCCTCTATCTGTAACAGGTGGCGAGCATGAGGAAAGAAACGAAAAAAGAACTGCGGGAGCGGCAGGCCCGGGATGCCGAGCGCCAGCGAAAGAAAATGATCGAGGTGCGGGACGTGTCCATGCGCTTCCGCCTGACGGACGACAAGATTCTGTCCCTAAAGGAGTTCGTCACCCGCAAGCTCAGCGGCAAGCTGAAAACCAACGAGTTCTGGGCGCTGAAGCACGCCAGCTTTGACGTGTACAAGGGCGAGGTCATGGGCATCATCGGCCACAACGGGGCCGGGAAAAGCACCATTTTGAAGGTAATTTCCGGCATTTTAAAGCCCACCGAGGGCAGCGTGACCAGCCACGGCAACATCGTCCCCATGCTGGAGCTGGGCTCCGGCTTTGATATGGACCTGACGGGGCACGAGAACATTTTCCTCAACGGTGCCATTCTGGGGTACAGCGAGGAATTTTTGCAGTCCAAGTACGACGAGATCGTGGCCTTCTCCGAGCTAGGGCAGTTCATCGAGGTGCCCATTCGGAACTACTCCTCCGGTATGCTGGCCCGGCTGGCCTTCTCCATCGCCACGGTGGTGAATCCCGAAATTCTGATCGTGGACGAGATTTTGTCTGTGGGCGATGCGGACTTTCAGGAAAAAAGCCGCAAGCGGATGTTGGAACTGATGAGCGGCGGCACGACGGTGCTGTTTGTGTCCCATAGCTTGCAGCAGATCCGGGAGATGTGCGACAGGGTCGTGTGGCTGGAGCATGGGGAGGTGCAGATGGTGGGAGAGACAAAAGAAATTTGTGATCAGTATGAAAAGAGTTGATTTAGGAAGGTGAGGATGTGCTGATTTTAAAGTTAAAATACCACATCATCGCCATATTAAAGCAGTTTGGATACCGTCTTTTATACGGGAAACGAATTTCATGGGGAGCTGGAACGACCTTTCGCAGTGGCTTTCACCTCATGATAGAGGGGCAAGGGCAAGTACGCATCGGAGACCACTGTTTTTTTAACCATGACTGCTCGATCAACTGCTTAGACCAAGTCGAAATTGGCACGGGTACGATTTGCGGAGAAGGTGTCCGAATCTATGACCACAACCACCGCTTTTCGGATGCAACTACGCCGATCAAGGAGCAAGGCTATGTCACAAGCCCTGTGCAGATTGGAAGCCACTGCTGGATTGGCAGCAATGTAGTGATTCTGCGGCGGGCAAGGATTGGAGACCACTGTGTGATTGGGGCTGGGTGTGTGGTAAATGGGATTGTTGCTGACAATACGATTGTTAGTTCCACCCAAAATGAGACAATCTCCAACTGCAGGAAGGACTACGGTGAGTCAGATGCCAAAATTATCCGTAATCATGGGGACGTATAACTGTGCGAATAAGGAATGGTTATACCAGAGCGTACGTTCCATTTGCCAACAGACATTTCGTGATTGGGAATTCTTGATCTGCAATGATGGGTCGACCAATGAGACACAGAAGTGGCTGGATGAGCTTGCACAGAGCGACCCACGAATTCGACTGATTGAAAACCATCAGAACTGCGGATTAGCGGCATCATTAAATCGATGCCTTTTGATGGCAAAGGGAGAATTTATCGCTCGACAAGACGATGACGATATTTCAGAACCGACTAGATTTCAGAAACAAATGGATTATTTGGAGAAACACCCCTCTTGTGATTTCCTTGGAACGTGTGCAACAGTCATTGATGCACAGGGACAAGCACAGGGGAGATATTTGTGCGAGGCCAAGCCGACCAAACGGAGCTTTTTATGGACAAATCCATTTGCACATCCAACGGTTGTCGCGCACACGGAAGCCTTAAAACGATTCAATGGGTATCGAGAGTCCAGCGAGACACGCAGGTGTGAGGACTACGATCTTTTTATGCGAATGTACGCCGAGGGTTTTCGCGGCGAGAACCTTCAAACGGAGTTATATCAATATCGTGTCGTAAATGATTGGCGAAAAAAGTATCGACCAATGAATGATCGCCTAGACGAAGCGAGAGTTCGTTTCCAAGGATATTGCAGACTTGGGTTAATGCCAGCTGGTATTCCTTATGTTTTGAAACCGATTGTAGTTGGAATGTTACCGGCAAGAGTCTATAGCGAAATAGTAACGCGAAAATTTAAGCATTGAGATGATGTAAGGAGGATACAAAATGAAAGTGGTGTTACTTGCCGGTGGCTTTGGAACACGAATTTCTGAGGAGAGCCAGTTTAAGCCAAAGCCTATGATTGAAATTGGAGGTATCCCAATTTTGCTTCATATTATGAAGCTGTATTCGCATTATGGGTTCAACGAATTTGTAATTTGTGCTGGGTATAAGCAGCATATCATCAAGGAGTATTTTGCAGAGTATTTTTTGCATACATCAGATATTACATTTGATTTTTCCAAGGGTACGAACGAAATGATCGTTCATCGCAATAATTCAGAGCGCTGGAAGGTAACCGTTGTAGACACTGGTCTCAACACAATGACGGGCGGCAGAATTAAGAGAATCCAACCGTATATCGGAAATGAGCCGTTTATGCTCACTTATGGCGACGCTGTGTGCGATGTCAACATTTCTGATTTGGTTCAATTTCATAAAAAGCACGGGAAGCTGGCAACACTGACAGCAGTTATTCAAAAACAGCAGAAGGGCGTTTTGGACATTACCGAACAGGGAAGCGTAAAAAGCTTCCGCGAGAAGCAGGGCAGTGATGGCACGGCAATCAATGCTGGATTTATGGTCTTGCAGCCTGCAGTGTTTGACTACTTAGAAGGTGACCAAACTGTATTTGAAACTACACCTCTGCAGAAACTGGTGGAGAAAGGCGAACTCATGAGCTATCGCCATACTGGGTTTTGGCAGTGCATGGATACCGCGCGGGAAAAGGAATTGTTAGAAACACTGTGGGCTAATGGAACGGCACCGTGGAAAGTGTGGGACTGATGGAAAATTTGAAATTTTACGAAAACAAGCGTGTTTTTGTAACTGGGCACACAGGATTTAAAGGGAGCTGGCTGTGTAAGATATTGATTGATGCCGGGGCAATGGTGACCGGATATTCGCTGGCTCCGCCGACGACACCTAATTTATTTTCTCTGGCAGATATAGAAAACACAATGACTTCAGTAATTGGAGATATACGAGATTTTCAGACCATGAAAAAAACTTTTGACCAAGCACAACCAGAAATCGTGTTTCATTTGGCGGCGCAACCTATTGTCCGTACCAGTTATGAGGAACCTGCTTATACTTACGAAACAAATGTGATGGGTACAGTTAATATCCTTGAATGTGTACGGCGGAGTTCTTGTGTGAAGAGTTTCCTAAATGTTACGACAGATAAGGTCTATCACAATAATGAATGGGAATGGGGCTATCGTGAGAATGAACCCTTGGATGGTTTTGACCCATATTCCAACTCTAAATCCTGCTCTGAATTAGTTACACACAGCTACAAAAATAGCTTCTTCGCAGATAATTCAGTAGCAATTTCTACGGCGCGAGCTGGCAACGTCATTGGAGGCGGAGACTTTGCGCGTGACCGGATCATCCCGGATTGTGTTCGAGCTGCGAAGCAGAAGAAACCAATTGTGGTGCGGAATCCGTATTCGACCAGACCCTATCAACATGTATTGGAACCCCTATTTGCTTATCTGATGATTGCACAGCGACAGTATGAAGATTCGTCTGTGGCGGATTGGTATAATGTTGGGCCAGATGAATGTGATTGTGTGACTACCGGCAAATTGACCGACCTGTTTTGTAATATCTGGGGTAATGGAGCTGCTTGGGAAAATCGATGGGTCGATGGTCCCCACGAAGCAAATTTTCTGAAGCTGGACTGTTCTAAAATCAAAAAAACACTGAATTGGCAGCCACATTGGCATATTCAAGAGGCAATTGAAAAGACAGTGGAGTGGACGAAGGTTTATTTTGAGAACGGCAATATCCCAGAAGAGATGTCCTACCAGATCAAGGCCTATCTGGAGTGCGGCAGATGAAATTGTCAAAAGAGCTAGAGGATGCGGTGGAATTGCTTCGAAACGCCGAACTGGATGCGAGGAACGGCATGACGGAGGAATTATTTTGGATGATTTCAGCCTTAGTGCCCATTCCAAATGTGGACCTTTTGATTATGAACGAAAAGGGGCAACTGCTGTTGTCCCGACGCAACGATGACTTTTTTGAGAAAAGCTGGCATATTCCTGGTGGCTGTCTGCGATATGGCGAGGAACTGACAGTGAGAGTACAAGAAACGGCGAAACGTGAGTTAGGTTGTGAAGTTGAGTTTGATGTTGAACCCCTGGCGGTACGCAATGTGCTGCGTGGTGATAATAACTTGCAGACTCACCCTAAAGAACGGGGACATAATGTTGCGATTCTTTACCGTTGCCATTTGCCAGATGGGTATTGCATCGACAACGGAGATAAGACAAGTGACGAGAACGGGTATTTACAGTGGTTCGATGAACTGCCACATGACTTTATGAAAATTCAATCCGTCTATGATGATATATTACGTCCATGGAGAAGGGAAAAATAGTTATGGCTATCTGGAAGAATGAAGCAGAGGCACGGGAGCGAATCAAGGCTCTGGTTGCAGAATACTACCACGATTTCAAGGAAAATAAGAATAAGTTTACGCCTGGAGATCGAATCAGCTATGCGTCTCGTGTATTTGACGAGAAAGAAATGTGTGCGTTGACAGATGCATGTCTGGATTTTTGGCTGACCACGGGACGGTTTGCAGACGAGTTTGAGCGGGAATTTGCGGCATGGATCGGTGTTCGTTTTGCCAACTTGGTGAATAGCGGCTCCTCCGCGAACTTGATCGCATTTATGGCTTTGACTGCGCCGGAACTTGGTGAACGTCAGATTTTGCCCGGCGATGAGGTGATTACGGTAGCCTGTGGATTTCCGACTACGGTGGCTCCGGTTATTCAGTACGGCGCGAAACCGGTATTTGTAGATGTAACGGTACCTCAGTACAACATCGATGTGTCTAAATTGGAGGAAGCCCGCAGCGAGAGAACGAAGGCAGTCATGATCGCACACACGCTGGGGAATCCCTTTGACTTGTCTGCCGTCAAAGCATTTTGTGATAAGTATCAACTGTGGCTGGTAGAGGACAACTGTGATGCTCTGGGAAGCCAGTACACCATTGATGGGGAGACTCGTTTTACTGGGACCTGGGGCGATATTGGTACCTCCAGTTTTTATCCGCCGCATCATATGACAATGGGTGAAGGTGGTTGTGTCTACACCAATAGTCCTTTGCTAAATCGGCTGATTAAAAGCTATCGTGATTGGGGGCGCGATTGCGTGTGCCCTTCCGGGCAGGATAATTTCTGTGGCCATCGTTTTGACGGACAGTATGGTCAGCTCCCTGCTGGTTACGACCACAAATATGTATACAGTCACTTCGGATATAACCTGAAGGTAACCGATATGCAGGCGGCAATTGGTTGTGAGCAGCTGAAAAAATTCCCTCAGTTTATTGAGCGGAGACGACATAACTGGGATCGACTGCACAAAGCGTTGAAAAGCATTTCTGACCGAGTTATTTTGCCGGAGGCAGCAGAGAATAGCCGTCCTTCTTGGTTCGGTTTTTTGATCTCTGTCCGGGCAGACAGCGGCTTAGACCGGAATCAGGTCACAAAATACATTGAGGCACACAATATTCAGACCAGATTGCTGTTTAGCGGAAATTTGATCAAGCATCCGTGCTTTGACCAGATGCGAGGCGGAGAAGGATATCGCATCTGCGGTGAACTCACGAACACGGATTTTATTATGAACAATACTTTCTGGGTCGGCGTGTATCCGGGCATGACAGATGAGATGATCGACCATATGGCTAGCGTTATTAAGGACGCAGTCAACGAGGGGACGTTATGAGACATACAGAAAAAGAATTGAACGAGTTTGCGCTTCGCATTCGGCGTGGAATTGTAGAGGCCATTGAGCACAAGGGCGGCGGGCATATCGGCGGTTCTTTAGACCTGGCAGAGTTGCTGGCCGTTCTTTACAATGAAGAACTTCGAGTACGTCCCGAGGAACCTGATTGGGACGGACGGGATTATCTGGTGTGCTCCAAAGGGCACGCAGGTCCCGCAATTTATACGGCTCTGGCGTTGAAGGGATTCTTTCCTTATGAACGGCTGAACACGCTGAATCGCGGCGGGACGACGCTTCCGGGGCACTGTGACCGGACGAAAGTTCCGGGAGTGGACGCAACAACGGGAAGTCTGGGTCAGGGCCTGTCTATCAGCTGTGGCCTTTCACTGGGAGCAAAATTATCCGGCAGCGATCAAAGAACTTACTGCATTTTAGGTGATGGTGAGCTGGCGGAGGGGCAGAATTGGGAAGCCGCTCAATTTGCGGCCCACTATCAGTTGGGAAATTTGATTGCCTTCTTGGATTGGAACAAGATGCAGATTGACGGTTCTAATGACAAAGTCATGAAATTGGGAGATGCAGTGGCAAAGTTCTCATCTTTTGGCTGGAATGCAGTTGTGGTAGATGGAAGTGATGTGATTGCGATCGATCATGCGATCAAGCAGGCCAAGGAGGACACAGAAAAACCCCACATGATCGTCTTGGATACGGTGAAGGGAGCTAATATTTCCTGTATCTCCTCCCTTCCCAATAACCATTGTATTGGTTTGCCACACCAACTGGCTGAACAAGCGCTGAAAGAGCTGGATGAGCAGGAGAAACGGCTGGAAATGGAGGACGCAAGATGAAATTGCGGTATCGCGGTGGAACTCCCGAGGCGGAGATCACACAACTGTTTAGCCCGGCGATGGAGAAGCTTTTTTTGTCGGATGATAAAGTCGTCTATCTGGATGCAGACCTGATGGGTTCCCTGAAAACACAAGAACTTTGGGAGAAGTATCCGAGCCGGGTATTTAATTGCGGTATTCAAGAAGCAAATATGGTCGGTGTTGCCGCGGGCCTGTATTTGGCCGGGTATAAGCCCTATATTCATAGTTTTGCCCCATTTATTACCCGACGCGTATTCGACCAAGTATTTTTAAGCGTGGGATATGGGCATAAGCGAGTCCATTTAATTGGCTCAGACGCCGGCATTATGGCAACGGACAATGGCGGTACACATATGTGCTTTGAAGACATTGCGATGATGCGGACGATCCCGAATGCCTGCATAGTGGATGTCACCGATGGCACGATGCTTACCAATATGTTGGAAACGACGAAAGATTGGGACGGCGTCACCTATTTTCGCACTGCCAGGCGTAATGTGCCTGATGTCTACGAACGCGATACGCATTTTTCCATTGGAAAGGGCTTCGTATTAACAGAGGGTGATGACGTGACGGTCATTGCTTCCGGCGTAATGGTTGCCACAGCCTTGGATGCTGCACAGCAGCTTGCAGAACAGGGCATTCATGTTCGAGTGGTGGATCCGGTCACCGTCAAACCGCTGGACGAGGAATTAGTGATTCAATGTGCCCAGGAGACTGGTGCAATCGTGACGGCGGAAAATCATAGCATCCATGGCGGCTTGGGTGGTGCTGTGGCGGAATTGCTGGCCGAGCGGCACCCAGTGCCGGTGCTGCGAATCGGAGTGCGTGACCAATTTGGTCAGGTCGGTCCCGAGGCATTTCTGCGGGAACAGTACCACTTGAGAGCGGAGGATATTGTGGAGCAGGTCCACGCTGCACTGAAGATTAAACAATAATGGAGTAAATCAATGGGAAACATAAAGCTGTTAGATTGTACCCTGCGGGATGGAGGCTATATCAACGATTGGCGCTTTGGGGAAGATGAAATTCCCGAGATGATCGAAAAGCTGGAGCAGACCAAGGTCGACATTTTAGAGCTTGGCTTTTTGAAAAATGAGCCTTACCAGAAGGACAGGACGGTGTTCAACTCCATGGAGCAGGTAAAGGCGTTGATCCCGGAGAAGAAGCCTGGTATTGCGTATGCAGTTATGTGCGAGGTCGTGAATCCTCTCCCTCTGGACATGCTGGCACCGGCAAACGAAGATAGTGCGGACATCATTCGGGTGATCGTCTGGAAAACCAAGCATAATGCGGACGGCATCGAAGTGGATGCCCTGCAGGAAGGGTATGAATACTGCAAGGGAATCGTCGAAAAGGGGTATCGGCTCTGCGTTCAGCCGGCCCGTGTCAGCCAGTACTCTGACGATGAATTTGTGTCGATGGTAAAGCAGTTCTCCAAGCTGTCTCCGATGGCCATTTATGTGGTGGACAGTTGGGGCACGGAAAACGCAGAAGGTTTGCTGCATTACATGCATTTGGCTGATGAAAACATGCCGGCTGAGATTGCACTGGGCTACCACGGACACAATAACATGATGCAGGCGTTGGGCGTGTCCCAGGCGATGCTCAAAGAGAACTTTAGCCGTGACGTGATCATTGATGCCAGTGTGTACGGAATCGGCCGCGGCGCCGGAAATTTAAATTTGGAGATCATTGCGAAGTATTTGAATGAGCAGTATGGGAAGAAGTATGATCTTCTTTGCGCGGAAAAGGTGAACAGCAAATATATACAAGATATATTTAGAAAAGAAGAATGGGGATATTCCGAGCTATTTTTCTTAACTGCAAAATATAACTGTAATCCAAATTACGCTAGATACATAAAGAAACTAGGAATTGATGATTATGCAGAAGAAATCTTGGCGTATTTACCAATTGAAGATAAAGTTATTTTTTCCGCTGAACGAGTGGATAAGGCAATCTATGATATTAGAAAAAAAGAAATAGGATTGGCAATTGTTGTACCAACGTGCAATCGAATTGAAGTGGTAAAGCATTGGATCCATGTATTAGGGAAAGATGCGTATAGATTGGGATGCGATATAGTTTTTTATGATGGGAGCGACGAAAGACATAAGAGTGATTTTAAAACTTTTCTAAGAAAGGAAAGTCTCCCAAACATTAGAATAGTAGACAGCAGCGAGAAAGTGCAGGGTGTACTATGTAACAAAATTTACGCGGCATCAATAATGGCGTTGAAACTTGATGAATATAGATATATTTGGATGATTCGAGACCGAAGTATTCCTAACTTATCAACTATCTGGCATCATATTGAATCGATTGCAAAGAATAAAAATGATTTTGCTGTAGTATATCCGCATTTTATTGAAACCAAGTTCTATGGAAATTCTCTATATACTGACTGTAGAAAATTGCTCAAAGATTGGTGCGGAGAAATGACGTCATTGGGTTCAATCATTTTCTCTAGAGAAATATTGGAAGAATTAGTGAGCGATTATCCGGTGGATAGTACGAACTATGGACTTTGGTTGCCGATGGCGCTGTTTCATTGTATAGCATATAGGCCATTTCAAGCTTACTTTTTTAGTGATGGAACATTTAATTTTCTTCCGTATTCAGGCTCTTTTTGGATAAAAAACTCAACATTACTCTGGCTATTTGCAGAAAGATGGAATGAAATGATTGACGAATTACCTGAAGTCTATAATGACGTAAAAGAGTGTGTTCGTCAATTTGAGGGGTGGGGAATTCCACCTTTCAGTAAAGCACTAGTTATGGCTGCACGAGCTGCCCATGATGTTAGTCTAAAGAATATAGTTAAATACAGAAGTGAGCTTAAGAGGTGTGCTCCGCAAAGAATTCCTATGCTCATTTGTATGTCGATGATTCCTGCGAATGTCGTGGCGTACTATTTAGATAATAGAAATTCTTTGCTAATTAGAGCGGCGCGACCTGCGGTGCATTTATTGAAGCGGGTATCAAAAATTGTTAAGGCAGTATTTAATAGCATAAGAGCTCCTTTCGTGAGAAAAGAGGAAAAAGAGTTTACGATAGACATTTCTAGAATTCCAAGTTGTATTGATCAAAATCAGCAATATAAAAGTTATTTATTATACGGCGAAGAATGTGTAAATCAAAAACCGTTGATTTCGATAATTGTTACTACGTATCAACGCGAAGAATATTTGGAAGATGCATTAAATTCCGTTGTGATGCAAGAAGAAGTGCCATTTGAGTGGGAGTGTATAGTTGTCGATAACGAACCCTATGATGGGAAAAAGAATGTTTCGCAGAAAGTAGTAGAACATACAAACTGTTCTAAAATTCGTTATTATCGTAATCAGAGAAACCTTAGTGCAGATGGAAATATGAATCGAGGCGCTACACTGGCACGAGGAAAGTGGATTTCTTTTTTGCATGATGACGATTTACTATATCCTGATTTTTTAAAACGAATAGGTGTACTGATAAGGGGCCTTTCAGATAGACGTGTAGGCTTAATTTTTGGACACCAAAACATAGTTTACTATAATAACTTTGCTGAGGATGAGGTTGGAAAACTGCAATTCTATTGGAATAGTTACTACAACACAACGAGAACAGATCGCTATCAAGTGTTTCGTGTATTTGATAACTATATTGTAACAGGAGAAAATTCTTTTAATGTACCGACATGTGGATGTACATACTTGCGTGAAGCATATTTAGAATTCGACGGTCATAATGAACAACGATTTGGATTGGTAGATGATGCGTACTTAGCTTGTATGGTGACAAAAAAGTACGGTGCATATATGAGTTTAACACCGTTTGGTGATTACCGTTGGGGAAGTGGGACAACCGCAAAAAAATTAGATAAAATTATTGAAGGACACTATAAACTGCGAGACTATATGTATAATCAGCACTGGTGGAGTAAAATTCTTAAGAAATCTCTTCAGATGGAACATACAAAGTTTTCAGAAGAAGCATTTTCTAATTTTGACCCAGTCAGAGCAAAGGATACGTGCAATGAACTGATTGTATATGTACCAAATCCGTTAAGGAGAATATTTATTCGCCTTCTGAGGAAAATTTCGCACACTGCTCAAAGACGAAGCAAAATGGACTTAAAAGATTTTGACGATGCAACATGAGTAAAAATAGGAAAGGAACTATATGACAGATATTTCGAAAATTTTACGAAAAGACGCCCTCTACCTATCCCATAAATGTCAGGATGGAAACTTACAAAGCGTTTTTTCTTGTCTGGATGTCGTCTGGACACTATACGACAAAATCATGAATTGGAGTCCAGAAACCGCAACAGCAGATGACCGTGATTTCTTCATCATCAGTAAGGGACAGGCCACACTGGCGCTGTATCCCGTGCTCATCCAGAAAGGGATGTTTGACCGGGAAGCGATCGCGTCTGGGATCGGTCAATTTCACAGCCGCTACTGCATTCAGACCGACCTGACGAAATTCCCGGAGGGCGGTATTGAAAATAATGCCGGTTCTCTGGGGCACGGTCTTCCTTTTGCAGTTGGGATCGCACATGCCAACAAAATTAAGAATTTACCGTCCCGGGTCTACGTTCTGTGCGGGGACGGAGAGTTCTGCGAGGGAACCATGTGGGAGTCCTGTATCTTTGCCTCCGCCAAGAAGCTGGACAACCTCTGTGTCATCATCGACGATAATGACTCCGTGGGAGCAATGGTGGACATGGGCAGTTTTCAGGACAAGCTGTCTGCTTTCGGCTTTGATGTTGTGGAGATCAATGGACATGATATGACGGAAGCGGAGCAGACCTTCCGTGAAATAGGTTTGCTGAAAAATGGTCGCCCCAAGGCTGTTGTTGCCCATACTGTGCGCGGCTACGGAAGCAAGACGCTGACAGATCATGACGTTTGGTTCCACAAGGCTCCCAACGCAGAGGAACTGGAACTGCTTTGTAGGGAGGTGGATGCATTTTGAGACGTGCCTTTTTGAGCCGGGTCGCAGATATGATCCGCAATGAGCCGGATACAACGTTTTTTACTGTGGATATTGGTATGTGGGCCATTCGCGATGTGCTGCGGGATTTCCCAGAACGCTGCACCAATGTCGGTATTTATGAGGATGCAATGTTCAGCATTGCCGCCGGTATGTCCAGACGAGGTCTTGTACCTACGATTTTTGGCATCCAGCCGTATCTGATCGAGCGCACCTTGGAACAAATCAAAATGGATCTGGCCTATCAGAAATTAGGTGTCAATGTGGTCGGAACGGGTGCTGCTGTGGACTATCCTAAGTATGGATATTCTCACTATTGTGCCGAGGATGCCCAGCTGATCAAAATGATTCCGGGGTGTGAGTTTGTTGCCCCGGGCACAGCGAAGCAGTTTATCCAGCTGTTTGACCAGTCATATCGGAACGGACACCCGACCTTTTTCCGGGTCAGTGACCATCCCAATAAGAACTATGACCCAGACGTTGTTTTTGGAAAAGCAAATGTGATCCAGCGCGGTTCCAAGGCAACAGTCATTGCAGTTTCCGTGATGTTGGACGAGGTCATGGAGGTCTGCAAAGACAAGGATGTCACGGTTTTGTATTACACGACGTTGGAACCCTTTGATCATAAAAACCTGGCGGACAATTGCCCTGCCAATAAGATACTAATCGTTGAACCGGAGTATGAAGGGACTCTGCTGTATGACGTTCAGCGAGCACTCCCAGGCCGCGCACTACAAATAGAGCAGGTCGCCTTCCCTAGAGAGATTTTCCGAAACTACGGAAGCTACGACGAGAAGATGGAGCACTATGGATTAACGGCGGAGATGATTGCCAAAAAGCTGAACAGCTTGTTATAAAAGGGAGAATCAACAATGGGAGATTTTAACGGAAGAGTTGTGGTTGTAACAGGCGCTACTTCTGGCATTGGAGCGGCGACAGCCAAAAAATTTGCAAAATTGGGTGCAAATGTGGTATTGATAGGCCGAAATCAGCAGCGCGGAGTTCAGCTTGAAAATGAACTGAAACAGTATAGTGTAAACGCCTCATTTATTGCTTGTGATGTTTCTGATTTCAAACAAGTCGAAACGATGGCGGCACAGGTCGGTAAATCATTTGGACGAGTAGATGTCCTATTTAACAATGCTGGCGTTATGCTGCCGTCTATGGAAATCGAACGAATGCCGGTAGAAACCTGGCAGGAGACTTTTAATATCAATATAAACGGAATTTTCTATGTAACGCGGAGTATCAAACCATATCTGTTAGAGTCCCACGGAACGATTATCAACAACGCATCAATTGCAGGACTCCAACACTATGCGGCGGGACGTTCCTATGCGTATAGTGCATCGAAGGCAGCGGTGATTCAGTTTTCCCACCAGATGGCAAAGAATTATGGTGAAGAACATATCCGTGTCAACTGTATTTGTCCCGGTATTATTGACACACCAATTTTGGGTGACAGAGACCGAAAGATTTATGCGGAGCGTATTCCGCTGGGCTATGTTGCACCACCAGAGGAGGTTGCGGAGGTTGTGGCTTTCCTTGCATCTGATGCGGCGAGATATTTGACTGGTGTGGTGTTACCTGTAGATGGCGGGGCATCTCTGTAAGCATGAGTTGATTCGTGGGAGATAGAGGACCTTGACGAAGAGAACTGATATTGCGTCTATGCGCCCAGACGCCTTTTTTCACATTGATGAAAAGGTGGACAATTTTGCAAAAATTGCGGATGTTTCCAGTGAATTGATTTACGGCATAAATCAAGAAAAGAATAGTCCTTGGATGACCGTTGTAATTCCTACCTATAATCGAAAAGAACTTTTTTACCAAACGCTGCAAAGTGTGTTGTCTCAGGAGAATGTTCCATATCCTTGGGAGATTATTGTGGTAGATAATACCCCCTTAGATGAAAGTGGTAATACACCGGCACTGTCTGTCATAAAAGAATTGGCTGCAAAGAATGTCAAACTGTACCACAACAGAAAAAATCTCGGTTCTGGATATAACTGGAATCGCGGTGTAGAACTGGCCCGAGGCGAATGGGTGTGCTTTCTGCATGATGACGATGTGCTTTGTCGCGATGCATTGCAGCAGATTGGAAGATTGCTGAATACAAAACGAAATTCGAAGCGAAAACTGGGTTATCTCAGTGCGCGCAAAGTAGAGTTTCAGAACAAGTTTGGGTTACGACTCTCTACGGAGTTTCCGCGACAGTCTCAGGAAGTATTGACCCGCTTCGGCGTACTGATTTGCGGCCATACTGGTGCAGGTGCGCCGACCTGCGGTACAACGATTCTAAAGGAAGCGTACATAAAAGCGGGTGGGATCAATTACGATTTTGGGCCGTCTGCGGATGCGGTACTGTGCTATCAAATCATGAGAAACTATGATGTGGTTACAGCAGACTGTATAATCGGCGGGTATCGTTGGGACGAAAATGCAACGCTAAATAAGCAGACATTGCTGGACTTTATCCGTGCAGATGACCTTTTGATGGCATATGCATATCAGAAAAATGCGAAAACAAAGCAATGGGGACGCTGGTTTGGAGCTGCAATTTCATGGAGAAATATCTGGCGTAAAAATAATACTGCGATTCAATGCGGAGTTTCGATTACAACGGAAGAATTCGCAGCAGCAAGCAGATTTCCAAAGCCGGGATTCTTGAAGCGGAATCTGTATCTTGCTATTTACGCAGGGTATCGGCTGTGGCGCAGAATGATAGGTTATTAAAAAAGAAAGTACGCCTTCGTTTAGCTGTATAGTTTTCTCGGACATAGTTTGCTTGCTCCTTTCGAATGTTTGTGTGGTAACTTCATTCTACCAGAGCCTGCAAGCTATGTCTTCTTTTATGCTTTTTTCAATTTGCGCAACTTATTGTACATTATCGGGGCAACAATGTTGTAGACGGTTTGCAAATCTTGTCTCAAATAGAATGGGGAAAGCAATCCAATCGCTTTCCCCATTAACAGCGTTTCAAAGTTACTTGCTTAGTTCTTCTAAGTGAGCTCCTATATAATGGTTCTACGTCAATAGTTGGGGTAGAGAAAAAGGAAATCGTCTCAAGCGGTGCCGGGAGTACTCTCGGCACTGCTTTTATGTGTGGCAAAACAGGATACGTCTTCTGAAATTATGGAAATTACGCATGCCGAAGCATACACGTTTCAGGACTTTCGTTTTGTTGTTGCAGCCTTCGATGAAGCCGTTTGACCAGGGTACATCCATAGAGTTCAAAATCTCGCGGAACCAGTTGCGATATGGATAATGTACAATAACTTGCGCAAATTGGAAAAAGCATAAAAGAAGACATAGCTTGCAGGCTCTGGTAGAATGAAGTTACCACACAAACATTCGAAAGGAGACAGCAAACTATGTCCGAGAAAATTGTACAGCTAAACGAGGAAGTAATCAAGGGCCAAATCAAGGAATTGGTTCGCGGCAGCGTGGAGGAAACCCTGAACGAGCTGCTGGAAAAGGAGGCGGAGTCCCTGACGCAGGCGGCCCGCTATGAGCGCAGCGAGGCCCGTCAGGGCTACCGCAGCGGCCACTATGACCGTAATCTTACCACCACTTCTGGCGATGTCACGCTCCACGTACCCCGGCTCAAGGGCGTATCCTTTGAGACTGCCATCATCGAGCGGTATCGCCGCCGGGAGAGCAGCGTGGAGGAGGCCCTCATCGAGATGTACCTGGCAGGCGTCTCCGTGCGCCGTGTGGAGGACATCACGGAGGCACTGTGGGGCAGCAAGGTCTCGCCCGCCACCATCAGCGAACTGAACAAGAAAGCCTACGTTCACATCGAGGACTGGCGCAACCGCCCCTTGCGGGGCGGCCACTATCCATACGTCTACGTGGACGGCATCTACCTGCGCCGCAACTGGGGCGGAGAGTACGAAAATGTTGCTGTTTTGGTGGCGATCGCCGTGAATGAGGACGGTTTTCGTGAGGTTTTAGGCGCTGCCGAGGGCATGAAAGAGGACAAGGCCAGTTGGGTCAGTTTCTTCCAGTGGCTTCGTGGACGCGGACTGGACGGCGTGAAGCTCATCGTCGGGGACAAGTGTCTGGGTATGTTAGAGGCCGTGGGCGAGGTGTTCCCGGACGCCAAATATCAACGCTGCACGGTGCATTTCTACCGCAATGTTTTCTCTGTTGTGCCCAAATCCAAGGTCAAAATTGTAGCGAAAATGCTCAAGGCGATCCACGCCCAGGAGAGCAAAAAGGCCTCCCGCGAGAAGGCAAAAGCCGTGGTCGCCGAGCTGCGCGCCATGAAGCTGAAGGAGGCCGCCAAGAAAGTCGAGGACGGCATTGAGGAAACGCTGACCTATTGTGACTTTCCCAGCGAGCATTGGACGCGCATCCGTACCAACAACGTGATCGAGCGGCTGAACCGTGAGATCCGCCGCCGAACCCGCGTGGTGGGGACGTTCCCTGACGGCAACTCCGCCCTGATGCTGGTCTGTGCCCGCCTTCGCCATGTGGCAGGTACCCAGTGGGGCTGCAAGAAATACATGAATATGAAGCACCTGGAGGCGGCTCTGGATGACGCCTCTATTGCCGGCTGACTTCACTCAGCCGGAGCCTGCAAACAATTTTGCGCATAAATCTTGACGGGACCGCGATAGATAATGTACAATAAGTTGCGCAAATTGAAAAAAGCATAAAAGAAGACATAGCTTGCAGGCTCTGGTAGAATGAAGTTACCACACAAACATTCGAAAGGAGCAAGCAAACTATGTCCGAAAAAATTGTACAGCTGAATGAGGAAATTATCAAGGGCCAAATCAAGGAATTGGTTCGCGGCAGCGTGGAAGAAACCCTGAACGAACTGCTGGAAAAGGAGGCGGAGTCGCTGACGCAGGCGGCCCGCTACGAGCGCAGCGAGGCCCGTCAGGGCTACCGCAGCGGCCACTACGACCGGAATCTCACCACCACCTCCGGCGACGTCACGCTCCACATGCCGCGGCTTAAGGGCGTATCTTTCGAAACCGCCATCATCGAGCGGTATCGCCGCCGGGAGAGCAGCGTGGAGGAGGCCCTCATCGAGATGTACCTGGCAGGCGTTTCCGTGCGCCGGGTGGAGGACATCACGGAGGCACTGTGGGGCAGCAAGGTCTCGCCCGCCACCATCAGCGAGCCGAACAAGAAAGCCTACGTCCACATCGAGGACTGGCGCAACCGCCCCTTGCAGGGCAGGCGCTATCCGTATGTCTACGTGGACGGCATCTACCTGCGCCGCAACTGGGGCGGAGAGTATGAAAATGTTTCTATTTTGGTAGCGATCGCCGTGAATGAGGACGGTTTTCGTGAGGTTTTGGGAGCCGCCGAGGGCATGAAAGAGGACAAGGCCAGCTGGGTCAGTTTCTTCCAATGGCTCCGTGGACGCGGACTGGACGGCGTGAAGCTCATCGTCGGCGACAAGTGCATGGGGATGCTGGAGGCCGTGGGCGAGGTGTTTCCAGACACCAAATATCAGCGCTGCACGGTGCATTTCTACCGCAATGTTTTCTCTGTTGTGCCCAAATCCAAGGTCAAAATTGTGGCGAAAGTGCTCAAGGCGATCCACGCCCAGGAGAGTAAGAAGGCGTCCCGCGAGAAGGCGAAGGCTGTGGTCGCCGAGCTGCGCGCCATGAAGCTGAAGGAGGCCGCCAAAAAGGTCGAGGACGGCATTGAGGAGACGCTGACCTACTGCGATTTTCCCAGCGAGCATTGGACCCGCATCCGTACCAACAACGTGATCGAGCGGCTGAACCGGGAGATCCGCCGACGGACGCGGGTGGTGGGGACATTCCCCGATGGCAACTCTGCCCTGATGCTGGTCTGTGCCCGGCTCCGCCATGTGGCGGGCACCCAGTGGGGCTGCAAAAAATACATGAACATGAAGCACTTGGAGGCGGTCATGGACGACGCCTCTATTGCCGGCTGACTTCACTCGGCCGGAGCCTGCAAACAATTTTGCGCATAAATCTTGACGGCACCGGAACTCGTTGCATATCTGGATTACTACAACAACCGCAGGATCAAGGCAAAGCTAAAGGGCTTGCCGCCTGCAATTCACAGACAGCAAGCCCTTTCGGCTGCTTGAACAATTTTTACTTCAAAATATTGTCTAACTTTTCGGGGTCACTTCAATCACCGATTTCGGTCATATAAATGGATTTTTTCTGTCATTTGGAAGCTGATTGCATGGACAAACGTGGAATCTTGATGGAGATACGCAGTTGATTTTGTATCCTGAGTGTCACTATTATAGCGCAAGCGCTTTGGTATTGACAGCTCGCGATGGGGAAAAGCCATTTGAAGTGCGATTCCTCCACTGATTTTTAATGAATTTCCTCGTAAATTAGAAAAGGACCCGAGAACGTTGGGGCCAAAAGAAAAATACTATTTTTATTCGATGCCTGAATGGTCCTCTTTCAAGAGTGTCTTTTGCGGACCACGACGGATGGCGTTAATTATATCACCATCACAATAGGCAGAATACTTAATAATATATCGGTTGTAGACCTGGGGCTCAATATCTTTGAGATATGCCAAATACCCAAGTATTTTATCGGGTTCTCCATCACCGTTGACCAAACGATTATATATCATGTGCTTGATTTTTCTACGGGTCTCTGTGCCTACTGAAACCCGACCTGTATCTGTAATAACGAGTCCAGTTATTTTACGACGACTCTTTGAGGACCTGAACCAGGTTTTGGATTCGTTCATTCTAAAACCATGACTGAACAAGCAGTCCTTTACGAGATTCTTTGTATCTCCTGGGATGTATGTGTTACTTGAGATGTAAATATCATCTGCGTAACGAGAATATTTGTAACCGTTCTGTTCACAATAAGAGGAAATGCATTCATCAAAATCATATGCTACTATATTGGATATTATTGGAGAACTAACAGTTCCAATAGATAATCGATTATTTAGAAAACATATCTTGGAAATAGTAGCACAGCTATCATCGAACCATACGCCTCTTCTATTTAATTCATCGCTATTCTTTACCAATATGTCTGTAAGCATCTTGGAATATATACTAGGAAAGTAACTTTCAATGTCTGTGTGAAAGATGAAATGTGCGTTTTGATGAAAAGCCGCGTGCTTTTTGATGGAGTCACCGCTTTTGTATGCAAAAGAGGCAGCTGAAACGGGAAGATACCTTAATATATTTTCTCTAACCCAATATTGTAGTGACTTTAGCTCCGGACTCGCTTGGTAAATTAGCCGAGTACCCCCGTTCCGCTTTGGAATTTCAAATTTCTTGTAATAAAAGTTGCTTCCACGTATAATTGATGATACATAGGATTGATCTAATGACAAATCATGAGCAATGCGGTCGATGATTGAACTCATATATATCCACCATACTTGTACTTTCTACAAATAATTTTATTGCGCTCTCGTTCGATTCCTCTTCCTGAGTATTTAAACATCAGGTGCTGAGCCTTTTCATAGTCTGGAAATTTTATAATTGAAGAATCAATCTCTATTATTTTTGCTGTCTGCAGTAGCTTTAATATGTAACTGAACTCTATTTCACGTTTAAACCTATTCCCATCGCGCTTCACGAGTGTAAATCCATCGAATTGCTTTATTTCCTTGTATAGCTGAAGTAAATCTTGGTCTGAAATTGGCTGAACTAATCTAATAATTTCTAAAATTTCAACTAGAAAAGAACTTATATACACATGATCCTGATCTGAATTAACGACTCTTTTGTTCAACCCTGATCGTTTGGACTTGAATGTTTGTGCCATGTCCAGAATTTCCGTTCTAAGTTCAGAACTGGAAAGTACAGCTCTGTTCTCAATTTCCGCATAGACAATTTTTGAGCCATCTTTTTTCGCTTTCAGGGCAGGGCCAGTAGTAATAAAAGACTTGCTGCCACGATATTTTTTGTCCATTATAATGATGAGTTTGTCACTGAACAATGTATCGGCGTAGGCAAAGGCTCCTAATTCACAAAAGGACCCTGGGCTTTCTACAAATAAAATAATGGAATCGCTTACTTCAGCCAAAAATTCCTCAAAAATTAGTAAGTCTATACTATTATCAAACCTATCTTCCCACATTTGCTCAGACAGAACAATATGTGTATCAGGAAGAAGTTTCTTGATGAAGCTGTCGATGATACCGCGGTTGGATAGTTTATACTCTTCTGTGCTATTGAAACCTTTTCCGCATAAGAAGATAAATTTAGGGTAGGTGATATATTGGTGATCATTATTATTGAGATGCTTGCGAATGCTGGCAATACACATATCAGAATATATGTTTCTATCCAAATATATCACCTACTCATTGAGCCTGTGAGATGCCTACATCCAAAGCAGTTGGTGTGGTGCGCTTGTAATGAGGATTACAAGCGTGCCACAGCAACTGCTTGCAATCCTGACAATCTAACTGGCCCTGTTTGACACAAGGCACAATACGACAAAATAGTCATATATTTACTAGGCATCCTCGAAACATTATAGCAAATTGTGACAGGTTTTTCAAGATGTGCTTGTGGGATTTCATTTGGATGTAATATGTGATTCCCTCAAAATTCCAATAAAACGCGAGAGCATCCTAGGATAATTCTCATAAACACTTAGCAGTATGGTTCATACTCATTTCTCAAAATCAGTTGCATGATTTTCTTACACGAAGTCATTGCAGGGAATCATGCCATGATTTCGTTCATCATCTTCTGAATGCTATTGCAGGTATCATCAAAGGAAATATCCTTTGCATACTCATACTCGCGGCTGTATTTCTCCCACCGTTTGCGGAGCGTATCGCTTTCGCGGATCTCTTTCATAATCTCCGGGTGGTCCGTCAGGATCATGCCGCTGCCGCGTTTCTGAGTCGTCCGTTCCAGCGCCCGACGCAGCGTTGCTTTGTTACACTCCGCGCCGCGCAGTGCATACAGAATATGTACATCGTAATAATCTCTTGGACGGGTATTTGCAATGTTGCGGGACAGAACCGTTTCCAGCTTTTCCGCCAGCACCGTTTCAAGATTGTAGGCAAGAATACTGATCGTGCGGTCATCGAACAAGAGCGAGAATGTGTATTCCACCTCACGGGGCGTTATCATGTCGCCCGTGGTGACATCCACCGTCAGCGGTACGCTGATTGGCGGATAATTCGCTTTCAGTGCGACCCGGATGCCGGGGTAATCATCCGTTTCCCGAATGTCAGAAATGCCGACAACCTCAAATTGCACGTCGTCGGCAATCTGGACAGCGCAAATCTCCGTGAAGATTTTGAGGATTGCTTCATGCGTCAGGGTGAAGCCCTTGATTGTCGTGTCCAGATCCATTGTCGTCCGCGTATCCAGTCCCACAATGGCGGAAATCAGGAATCCGCCTTTGAGAATGAAATTGTTCTTATAGGGCGAGAGCGAAATTCGTTCCAGCAACCGTTCTAGCATATAGTTCTGCATGACGAGCTGTGCCGAAATATGCTTCTCTGCCGCTTTGTTTTTGATAAAGGCTTTCAGTTGCATTGGATTTTTTGTAATCATAGCAAAACCTCCATGTAGCGCAGTACCTTGGGCTTCACACGAAGCTGCTCCGCGTACTGCATCAGTTTGTGAATGTTCTTATCTTTGGATGCCGCATAGCGTTTCATGGCTTCACCAACGATTTGAATATCGCTGCCGCTGCCGCGCAGAATGTCACACAGCGTCCGTTCCAAATCGTAAACACGAATCGGATTGCCGGAGGGGGATTTAATTTCAATTCTGCCGAACTCGTAGTTTTCCGGCACAACGCGCTTAATGATTAGGTTCTCCTGCTTCAAGGACGGGGCATTGTAGCCCTTTGGAAAGGTCATCGTATATTTTGCCGGGGTACGGTCGGAATAGCCCAGCAGATACAGGGCGGTATCGTGGGAGTAAATCCCGCGCCCATACTTGCGCTGCAAGAGGTAAAAATCGTCCTCCCATGCGCTGCTCTGCACATACAAGCCGCGCCCGAAACGGTATATTTCACCGCGCATGACAAGCTCCTGTAAAACGCTTCGATGCAGTCCGGCTTTGGTCACCTGTGCTGCGGTGATTGTGCCGTCCTCCGATGATTCCAGTAGTTCCTCGATTTTCTTTTTGTCGCTCATGATTTTCACCCTTGCTTTTACAAATACACATTATATTATACACAAATAATGTGTGATTATCAATCGAAACGACGATGAAGACACATTAAATTTTTTTGGAATAATGTGTGTTCATCAGAGTAACTACAAAGCACAGTCCCGCTGCCACCCAATGTTAACCAATCCCCAATACGCTATCACCATCAACCCTGAACAATATCCCCTCAATCCCATAACATTCCCAACACCAAAACCCGAACAAATAGACTTCTGATAATATTGTCCATTCGTTCAAAATCAAACATCATGAACAATACAGAAAATCCTTGAAATTCCAGGAAAAACTCCGCATATTGTTATTGTTCATGATTTTTTAGTTTATGTAAACTCAAAAAACAGACGTAAAAACCGCTACAATCCTTGTAACTACAAGGATTGTAGCGGTTTTATTCTTCTTAAATTGTAAAAAATGGGATTATACTATCGAGATTTATAGATCGCAAGCAAAATTGCGTTACTGCGAACAGTAACTGTTATCTGTTACTACACTACCTCATGGGCCAGCCATCGGCGGCTCTTAAACCGTATCGTAAATACAATTCCACGAACGGTCCAATCTGTAAACATACCGATCCACACGGCAATCGGGCCAAATCCATGGACGCGGCAAAGGTAAATACAGAGTGTTACCCGGAACAGCCACATGCTGATGCAGGAGAGGATCATGGAAAAGCGCACATCTCCTGCTGCCCGCATGCCGTAGGCCGGAACAAAAGCAAGTGTCCATACAATGGGTTTTACGACTGTGATCCATCCTATCATGTAAAAGCACATCTTTGCACTCTCCGGTTCCATGCCGCCTAACATCGTAACCGGTCTTGTCAGAATGTACACCAGGGCACAGCAGCCGATAATCACAGCTTCCGCTATTACCGATAACTTTTTGATGTAATAGATGGCCTCATCCTGGCGTCCGGCGCCCAGGCACTGGCCCACCACCGTCATCATGCCGATGCCGATGCCGATGGCCGCAATACCGTTTAAATTCTCCAGAATGTTGGTCATGGCCTGAGCCGCAATGGCGATGGTTCCAAGGGTTGATACCGTTGACTGAATGGCCAATTTTCCAAACTGGAACATTGCATTTTCGATTCCATTGGGAATTCCAAGAGACAGAATTCTTCTGATCCGCTGTCCATCTGGACGGATTCTCCCATATCCATAGACAGCGATCTCCTGCTTTGGATTCCTTAAAAAAGCCAGGACAACCACCGCTGAGATCACCCTGGAACCGAGCGTGGCAATAGCCGCTCCAGCCACTCCCAGATGAAATCCCCAGATCAACACCGCATTTCCGGCAATATTAAGTCCGTTAGAGACAACCGCGATGGTCATCGGAAGACGTGTATTCCCCTGCGCCCGATAAATCGATGAGCCGGCATCATAAAGAGCTATAAAAGGAAATGAAAGCGCCGTGTAAAAGAAATAAATCCGTGCCGCCTCCATAACATCCGCTTCCACGCTGCCGAAAATCAACCGGAGCAACGGTCCCCTCGTCAGCAGGCATACCGCCATCACCGCCGTCGAGATACTTGCTACTACGAATACCAGCTGCCTGGCCGATTCTTCTGCATTTTTCTTATCCCTCTGCCCGATATACTGGGAGCAGACGATGGTGCCGCCTGCTGCCAACGCATAAAATGCCTGTATCACCAAGATATTGATGGAGTCCACCAGCGATACAGCCGAGATTGCTGCCGATCCCACATTGCTGACCATAATGCTATCCGCTGTTCCCATCAGCGAATTCAAGAGTTGTTCCACCACAAGAGGAACCAGAAGCATCCATAAATCATGGTTGCTGAAGAGATGTTTTTCCGAATTATTTTTTTCCATACGCCGTCCTGTGTCTTTCTATGATGCCAGATCAATTTTCTGATACCGTCACGGTTCACGCATACATGCCCAACAAAATGATTTTTCCGGTGCTTCGCAAACAGTCACATGGTATCACAGTTTGGCTATTGTTTTATCCCGATATGGTCATACTGTCAATATAGAGCCATCCTTTATTCCTCTTCATTCGCCAACGATAGTATCCGGGCGTTTGACCGTTGAATCATAGAAACACGCCCCGCAGGCTGGCAGACGACCATCTTTTGATTATTTCCGCTGTTCCAGCGCTTCGATCTCCTCTTCAATCTCCTCCACGTCCTCTTTCAGGAACATGAGCAGGAAGCCAACGACCAGCAGGGCGCAGGAGAGCCAGATAGTGCCCATACCGAACTGGGTGATGCCCCAGCCGCCCAGGCCAGCGCCCAGGGCGAAAAACAGGATGATGGCGAAATAGTGTCCTGCCTTGCGCAGGGGCTCGCGGTTGCGGGTGCGGAAAAAGGCGCACAGGGAGTCCATACCGCTGCGCAGGTTGCCGATGCACATGGTGCTGGCAAAGGCATAGCCGTTGACCTTTCGAAAGGCCTGCACCTGCATGGCGCAGGAGAAGGAGACGATGGCGTTGGCCAGCATATTCAGGGACGCGGGCATCAGGCCCACGGCGAACAGGGTGACGATCTCCTCCAGCAGCACCAGCTGCCGCCAGTGGATGCGCCGGGCCTGCTGAAAGCGATAGCGCATCCCCTCGGAGGCGGCGATGCCCAGGGCGAAGAAGACCAGCGGCACCAGATAGTGGGGCACTTTCGCCCAGTTCCCGGTGAACAGATTCTGGCTGAGCAGGACGATGTTACCCGTCTGGGCGTTGGCGAACACCTCGCCCCGGGCGATATAGGTGTAGGCGTCCTGCAATCCGCCGGACAGGGACAAAAACGCCGCCGTCAGCAGGGCCTCGGACATCTGCCCGCGATGCTTGTGATGACGCATAAAAACGACCTCCCGGATTTTTCTCGCTATACCATAGCACAAAACTATCCCCGGTGCAAGCGGGCCGGGGACAAAAACAGGCCGCCGCAGAATATCACTGCGGCGGCCCGGCGTGCGCTTGAATTTACGCCTTGCGGATGATGCCCATGGGGGTACACTCGCTGGACTGGCCCAGGGGGTTGTCCCCCAGGATCTTGGCCAGCTGGTCCAGGGTGGGCTGCTGCTGGGAGAAGCCCAGGATGTTGGCCCCCAGGTCGTTGATGTCCACAATGGCCACGGGGTGGCCCAGGGCACGGGCCAGACGCTTGGCGGTGCCCATGGGGTCGTCGGGGGTGAGGACCACATAGTGGTCATAGGGGGGGATGGTCCCCTCGGTGGGGCCGTCGATGCCCCGGGCCTTGGGGCCGGCCACGGTGTAGAACCAGCCCTTCTTGCCCAGGATCTTGCCCACCACGCTGCAGAAGGCGGCGAACAGGATGCGGGGGGTGCCGCACTCCTGCAGGGCCATCTCCATGGTCTCGGGAATGCCCAGGCCGATTCCGGCGGGGGTCTTGGTCACATAGCGGCTGAGTGTGACGGCCAGCTTGCGGGGCTTGATGTCCTCCATGGGGATGGCCCGGTTCTGGGTGCAGGCCACCGATTTCTCCGAGCAGAACAGGATGTCCCCGTCCTGCATCTTGTCCTTGGCGTATTTCACCACCACGTCGGCATAGTCGTCTTTGTTGGTGATCAGGTGGGTCTTCACGGGAATGCGCTGATAGTCCACGCCGTCGACGGTGCGGATCAGCTCCTTGCCCGGGTTTGCGCTGTGCAGTTCCTCGCTCATGGCAGGTGCTCCTCTCAAAAAACGGGGCCAGTCGCCCCTGTATTGGTCATTTCACGGCCCCCATTATAACACCGGGGACGGGGCCGCGCCACATCTTTTCCACAAAATTCTTGGGTTTGTGGAGAAAAAACAAAAGTTATGCCAGCTCGCCCCGGAGCGCGCCCTTTTCCACCGAGGAAATGTGCACATCCCGCAGGCAGTTGTGGAGGTTTTCCTCGCTCTCCACGCAGACGGGGACATAGCGGGTGGTGTAGCCGTGCCACGCCCCGTCCCGCTGCTCCTCGAACAGGACGGAGACTGTCTCTCCCAGCCACCGGCTGAGGTAGCGCTGTTCCATCGCTCCCGCTACGGCGGCGGCACGGTGGGCACGCTCCTCCTTCACGTGATTCAGGATCTGGTCGGGGCGCTGGGCCGCCGGGGTGCCCGGGCGCTTGGAATAGGGGAAGATGTGCATGGAGGAGAAGGCGCATTTCTGGATAAAGTCCAGGGTCTGGACAAACTCCTCCTCCGTCTCCCCGGGGAAGCCCACGATCAGGTCGGTGGTGACGGCGGGGCGGTCAAAATATTGGTTCAGGAGCCGGACGCTCTCGTAATAGCGGGCGGTGTCATACTTCCGGTTCATGCGCTTGAGCACCGCGTCGCAGCCGCTCTGCATGGACAGGTGGAAGTGGGGGCACAGGTTGTTAAGCTGGGCGGCCCGGCGGCAGAACTCGTCGGTGATGGTCCGGGGCTCCAGCGACCCCAATCGGATGCGGCAGGCCGGGGCGGCCTGACACACGGCCTCGATGAGGTCGATGAGGGAGGAGCCATCCTTCAGTTCCCGGCCCCAGGAGGAGATCTCGATGCCGGTGAGCACCAGCTCCCGATAGCCCTCTGCCGCCAGCTGGGCGGCCTGGGCCTTGGCCTCTTCCAGAGGAAGGGAGCGGATGGGCCCACGGGCATAGGGGATGATGCAATAGGTGCAGAAGTTCACGCAGCCGTCCTCCACCTTCAGCATGGCACGGGTGCGGCCCTCCAGCCCGCCGGCGGGCAGGACCTCGAAATGGCGGCGGCTCATGGCGTTGTCCAGGGCGGTGACGGGCTGGCGCTCCCGCCAGGTCTGCTCCAGCAGGTCGGCAAAGCCCGCCCGGTCTCCGGTGCCCGCCACCAGGTCGATGGACAGGTCGGCCATGTCCTCCGGGTGGGTCTGGGCGTAGCAGCCGCACACGGCCAGGATAGCGTCCGGGGCGGCCTTGCGGGCCCGGCGGATCATCTGGCGGGACTTTTTGTCGCTGACCGCCGTGACGGAGCAGGTGTTGATGACATAGGCGTCAGCCTCCCCCTCGAAGGGCACCAGCTGGTGCCCCCGGGCGGTCATCATCTGCTCCATGGCCTGGGTCTCATACTGGTTCACTTTGCAGCCCAGGGTGTAAAAAGCAACTTTCATCAGGGTTCCTCCGGTTCGTCGATGTCCTGGGGCAGCAGCTCCATCAGCTGCTCCCGGGTGGGGGCGTCCAGCAGGGCCACCCGGTCAGACTGGCGGGTGACCGCCTTTTCAAACAGGTTGCGCACGTCCCGGGCGTTGCCGAAGTTCTCGTCCCTGTTTTCATACAGCTCGTCCAGCAGCTTGCGGGCCGCGTCCTCCCCCTCAGTGGACAGGGTATAGCCGCCCCGGTTACACATGGACTGGAAGATCTCCAGCAGCTGGGGGGCGGTGTAGTCCTCAAAATAGAAGTATTTGTTGAACCGGGACTCCAGACCCGGGTTGGAGTGGATAAATTTCTCCATCAGGTTGGTATAGCCCGCTACGATGACGATGAGGTCGTCCCGGTGGTCCTCCATGTTTTTCAGCAGGACCTCGATGGCCTCCCGGCCAAAGTCGGTGGCGCTGTCCTGGTTCACCAGGGCATAGGCCTCGTCGATGAACAGCACGCCGCCCAGGGCCTTCTGCACCGCCTCCTGGGTCTTCAGGGCCGTCTGGCCCACATAGCCCGCCACCAGGCCGGAGCGGTCCACCTCCACCAGCTGGCCCTTGCTGAGCACGCCCACCGCCCGATAGATCTGGGCCAGCAGCCGGGCCACGGTGGTCTTGCCCGTGCCCGGGTTGCCCAGAAAGACCAGGTGCAGGGACATAGGGGGCACAGGCAGGTCGGCCTGCTGCCGCAGCTTGCGCACCTTTACCAGGTTGATAAGGCTCTTCACATCTTTCTTTACCTGGTCCAGGCCGCACAGGCCGTCCAGTTGAGCCAGTAGCTCGTCCAGGGTGGGCAGGGGCTTCTCCTCGGGCTGGTCCTGAGTTTGAGGCTGGGCTTGGTCCTGAGTCTGCTTTTGGGGCGCGGCCGGGGCCTGAGAGGCGGACTTGCCGGGGGTGCGGCGGGAGACATAGTCCCCGGCGTTCACCCCGGGGCTGTCGGACCGAATGCCGTCTAAGCGGCACTGCTCCAATAAAATGTCGTTGCAGGCGTTCACGTAGCCCGCCTCCGCCTCGCTCACCCCGCCGTCGGCAGAGGCGAACAGCAGCAGGAGGAGGGTGAGCTGGTCGGCAAAGCGCCGGGACAGGTCGCTGGCGTGCTGCCGGTCATAGGACCGCAGGTCGGCAAAGAAGGCGGGGGGGCAGAAGTCCCAGGCCTGGGCCACGCCGGTGGCCACCTCCCAATAGAGGGCGGCGGGAGCGGGATTGCCCTGGGACCACACGGCGTTATAGATATCCACCTGGCGCTGCTCCACGCTCTCGCCGCCCACCTTCCACAGGCCCAGGAGATACTGGCGGAAATAGCCGTCCACCTGGTGGCTGAAGGTCATGCGCAGGGCAGGGGCGGGGATCAGGGCCCGATAGGCGGCCACCGTCTGCGTATATTGCTGATGAAGCTCCTCCGGCGTAAGCGCCTGCATGGTGCCCCAACTCCTCTCTGAAAAATGCCGCGCCTGTCATTGCGAGGAGGTCCGCAGGACCGACGCGGCAATCCGTAACTCGCGTCCCTTGGCCCCCTTGTTAAAGGGGGCTGTCAGCGAAGCTGACTGAGGGATTCCGGTTTTAGGAGAGCCTTCCTGTGGTCGGAATCCTTCCGTCACGGGCTGCGCCCGTGCCACCTCCCTTTAACAAGGGAGGCTGCTGGACGAGGAGAACGGATCGCCGCGTCGGGCTTTGCCTTCCTCGCAATGACAAGTTTTAATCGAAATATTATTGTACCATTATAAAGGGAAAGCCAACCAGGGTCAAGGACGAGCCTGGCAACCGGACACAAAAGCAAAAAGAAAAACATCTGCAAAGCAGATGTTTTTCTTTTTGGTGCGCGAGGCGGGAGTCGAACCCGCACGCCCTTGCGAGCACTGGCACCTGAAGCCAGCGAGTCTACCAATTCCACCACTCGCGCATCCATATTTGGTTGACGCTGAAAGTCAGTTGACTTAGCGCAGAACATATACTACCATAATCCCGGCCCGGCTGTCAACTGTTTTTTCGATTTTTTTCAAAGTTTTTTCTCCGGCTTTCCTCAGGACGGCCCGGCTGGGAAATTTGCCCGGAAAAACCGGCTGTTTTTCTGGTTTTCGCCGGAACGGCCTTGACAAGGGTGCAAGGGCATGATAGGATACTTGCAAATCAAATAAATCGGATAGAGGCGCGGTACTCATGCGTATCAAAAAGCGTTCGGCCAGGCAGCCGGCTTTTTGAGAGAGGGTGTACCGCCGAAGGGAGCCGGACCTGCCTGGGCCGTCTTCCTGGGCCGCGGGAGAACATCTTGCGGACTGTCACAAACACGTGGAGCGCTATCCTGCCGTTTTTCAGGCCCCTTGTTACAAGCAGAAAGGGGGAGCAAAGGCGGCGGTATTCAGACGATGGGCGCTTTTGGCGTCCATATTTTTTTGTGCTTTACGACGGTTCGCGCTTGTCCGGCTTGTTTGACCGTGTGTGTTCCGGGGGCGCGGCCCCGAAAAAAGTTTGGGAGGAAATTGAAATGAACGCAAGAAGAGCCTGGCCCATGCGCATCATCCTGGTCGTGATGATGGTGCTGGCCATGACCACCGCCGCCTGGGCGGCCGCCGACCCCACCGAGGAGCCGGGCACCACCATGATCGAGTGTCCCGACTGCGGCACCGTGGGCATCTGCATGAGCTGCTACGGTCTGGACGAAAACTGCGAGGTGTGCGGCGGCACATTTGTCTGCGCCACCTGCGGGGGAGAGGGCTATATCCAGTCCCCCAGCCACTTTTACAACACCCCCTTCGCCCTGCTGCCCCCGGTGATCGCCATCGCCCTGGCCCTGCTGACCAAGGAGGTCTATTCCTCCCTGTTCATCGGCATTCTGATGGGCGGCCTGCTCTATTCCAACTTCCAGTTCGAGGGGACGCTGCTCCACGTCTTTGAGGACGGCATCGTGGCCTCCCTGTCCGACAGCTATAACGTGGGCATCCTGATCTTCCTGGTCATTCTGGGTGCCATGGTCTGCATGATGAACAAGGCCGGCGGCTCCGCCGCCTTTGGCCGCTGGGCCCAGAAGAACATCAAGACCCGGGTGGGGGCGCAGCTGGCCTCTATCCTGCTGGGCTGCCTCATCTTCATCGACGACTATTTCAACTGTCTCACCGTGGGCAGCGTCATGCGGCCCATCACCGACAAGCACAACATCTCCCGGGTGAAGCTGGCCTATATCATCGACGCCACCGCCGCCCCCGTGTGCATCATCGCCCCAATCTCCTCTTGGGCCGCCGCCGTGTCCGGCTTTGCCGAGGACGGCCAGGGCCTGAACCTGTTCATCCGCGCCATCCCCTATAACTTCTATGCCCTGCTCACCCTGGTGATGATGATCGGCCTTGTGGTAATGAAGGTGGACTTTGGCTCCATGGCCCGGTATGAGCGCAACGCCATTGAAAAGGGCGACCTGTTCTCCGGCTCCAACCCCTATGCCATGATGGACGACGAGGTGGACGAGAGCAAGGGCTCTGTCATGGACCTGGTGTTCCCCATTGTGGTGCTGGTCATCTGCTGCGTCATCGGCATGATCTACTCCGGCGGCTTCTTCTCCGGGGCCGACTTCGTCACCGCCTTCTCCGACTCCGACGCCTCCGTGGGCCTGATGCTGGGCTCCGCCTTCGGCCTGGTGTTCGCCATCATCTATTATCTCATCCGCCGCTCCATGTCCTTTAAGGAGATGATGGGCTGCATCCCCGACGGCTTTAAGGCCATGGTCCCCGCCATCATGATTCTCACCTTTGCCTGGTCCCTGAAGGGCATGACCGACTCCCTGGGCGCCAAGTATTTCGTCCGGGACTTTGTGCGCACCTCCGCCACCGGGGTGCAGCTGCTGCTGCCCGTGATCGTGTTCGCCGTGGGCTGCCTGCTGGCCTTTGCCACCGGCACCAGCTGGGGCACCTTCGGCATCCTGATCCCCATTGTCCAGAACGTGTTCTCCATGGACAACCCCCTGGCCATCGTGTGCATCTCCGCCTGCATGGCCGGCGCCGTGTGCGGCGACCACTGCTCCCCCATCTCCGACACCACCATCATGGCCTCCGCCGGGGCCCAGTGCGACCACGTCAACCACGTGTCCACCCAGCTTCCCTATGCGGTGTCCTGCGCCGTGATCTCCGGCCTGTGCTATGTCCTGGCCGGCGTGCTGGTGGAGGCCGGTCTGCCCGGCCTGCTGGCCCTGCCCGTGGGCATCGTGGCCATGATCGCCTTCCTGTACGTGATGAAGCGGAAGCAGGAGAACGTGGCTTGAGACTGAGACCCTGAACGAACGCCGCCCTGAGCGCGTAAAGCGCCGGGGCGGCGTTTTTTGACACACTCTTAAAGGAAAGTTAAGAAAGTCCCCATAGCTTTTTTAAGCGGGGCATGATATAATCAATTTACCAAGCTATCAGCTTGAAGGGAAAGGAGGAACGTATGCTTCCTAGTGCGTTTTGGCTCATTGCGTTGATCGTGCTGCTGGTGGGGGAGGCCATCACCATCGGACTTACCTTCGTCTGGTTTGCGGTGGGAGCTCTGGGAGCCCTGATCGTGGCGGTGCTGGGCGGAGCGCTCTGGCTCCAGGTCGTGATCTTCCTGGCCCTGTCCGGGGTGACCCTGGCCCTGGCCCGGCCTGTGTTCGCCCGCTTTTTAAAAACCAGCCACGCCGCCACCAACGCCGACCGGGTCATCGGCCAGACCGCCGTGGTGACAGAGCAGATCGACAACCTCAGCGGAACTGGCCAGGTGAATGTGGCCGGGCAGATATGGTCGGCCCGCAGCGCCCACGATGTGGTCATCCCCCGTGAGACCGAGGTGCGGGTGCTGAAAATATCCGGCGTGAAAGTGCTTGTAGAGGCTATCTGAGTGCATTTCTCGAAACATATCGTTGAAAAGAGAATCAAAATAACAAGGAGGATACTATGGACAACATTATTTCTGCTGCCATGGGCTTGATCGTCATCCTGATCGTGCTCATCATCCTGGGCTCCTGCATCAAGGTGGTGCCTCAGTCCCGGGCCTTCGTGGTGGAGCGCCTGGGCGCCTTCCGCACCGTGTGGGGGGTGGGACTGCACATTAAGGTCCCCCTGTTCGAGCGGGTTGCCAAGAACGTGTCCTTGAAGGAGCAGGTGGTGGACTTCCCGCCCCAGCCCGTCATCACCAAGGACAACGTGACCATGCAGATCGACACCGTGATCTATTTCCAGATCACCGACCCCAAGCTGTATGCCTATGGCGTGGAGAACCCCATGTCCGCCATTGAGAACCTGACCGCCACCACCCTGCGCAACATCATCGGCGATCTGGAGCTGGACCAGTCCCTCACCAGCCGCGACCACATCAACGGCCAGATGCGGGCCATCCTGGACGAGGCCACCGACAACTGGGGCATCAAGGTCAACCGGGTGGAGCTGAAGAACATCATGCCTCCCCGCGATATCCAGGAATCCATGGAGAAGCAGATGCGGGCCGAGCGTGAGCGCCGTGAGGCCATCCTTCAGGCCGAGGGCCAGAAGCAGTCTCAGATCCTGGTGGCCGAGGGCGAAAAGCAGTCCGCCATCCTGAAGGCCGATGCCGCCAAGCAGGCGGCCATCCTCCAGGCCGAGGGCGCCAAGCAGGCCAAGATCCTGGAGGCCGAGGCCGAGGCCCAGGCCATCCTGAAGGTGCAGCAGGCCACCGCCGACGCCATCAAGCTCATCAACGAGGCCGCCCCCGGGGAGGGCGTCATCAAGATCAAGGCTCTGGAGGCCTTCCAGGCCGCCGCCAACGGCAAGGCCACCAAGATCATCATCCCCAGCGAGCTCCAGGGCCTGGCCGGTCTGGCCGCCGCGGGCAAGACGGTGTTCTCCACCGAGGAGCCCAAGGCCGAGTAAGCCCATTTTTACAAATCATTCTTCCGCCCGGACCGCGCCCTGCGGTCCGGGCGGGAATATTTTTTGCCCCCTTGCCAAGGCATCGGCGGGGCATTATAATAGCCTGCACAGAAGACAAAACGAGAAAGAACTTGATGTTTGAGAAAGGACATGCCATGGAAGCAACGCAGCAAAAGCAGCCGCTGGATATGCTGAACGGTCCCATCTGGAACAAGCTGCCCCGATATGCCCTGCCCGTGGCGGCCACGGCAGTGCTGGAGCAGCTGTTCAACGCCTCTGACCTGGCGGTGGTGGGCAACTTCACCGGCGAATTCCGCACCGCCGCCGTGGCGGCAGTGGGGGCCAACAGTCCGGTGATCGGCCTGATCATCAACCTGTTTGTGGGCATCGCCCTGGGCGCCAACGTGGTCATCGCCAACGCCATCGGCCAGCAGGACAGCCGGACCGTCCACCGCACGGTACATACGGCGGTGCTCATGTCCGTCATCGGCGGCATTCTGGTGGCCCTGCTGGGCCAGCTGGCCGCCGGGCCGCTCCTGGGGGCGCTGAACGTGCCGGAGGACGTGCTGCCCTTCGCCCTGCGCTATCTGCGCATCTATCTGCTGGGTATGCCCGCCATATTGCTCTATAACTTCGAGGCGGCCATCTTCCGCAGCGTGGGGGACACGAAGGTGCCCCTCCAGGCCCTGGTGGTCTCGGGTATTCTGAACGTGCTGATGAACCTGTTCTTTGTGGCGGTGCTCCACATGACGGTGGAGGGCGTGGCCACGGCCACGGTGCTGGCCAACGTGTTCAGCGCCATCATTCTGCTGCGGCGGCTGATGATCTCCCCCCTGGACATCCGGGTGGAGCCAAAAGCGCTGCGCATCCACGCCGACTGCATGGGCCGCATCCTGCGCATCGGCCTGCCCGCGGGCATTCAGAGCGCCGTGTTCTCCGTGTCCAACATTGTCATCCAGGCGGGCATCAACAGCCTGGGCACGGTGGTCATGGCCGCCTCCAGCGCCGCGCTGAATCTGGAGCTGATGGCGTATTTTGTGCTGAACTCCTTCAGCCAGGCCTGTACCACCTTTGTGGGCCAGAACTACGGGGCCTGGAAGCTGGACCGGTGCAAGAAGACCCTGGCGCTGAGCCTGCTGGAGGACGCCATCGCCACCGCCGCCGTCATCGCCCTGGTGCTGGGCGCCGGAAAGCCGGTGCTGGCCATCTTCAACAACGATCCCCAGGTCATCTCGCTGGGCTATACCCGCCTGGTCCTGGTGTTCTCCGCCTATATGTTCAGCATGATGTACGAGGTCATGTCCGGCTATCTCCGGGGCTTTGGGATCTCCCTCACTCCGGCTGCGCTGACCACCCTGGGCGTGTGCGGCATCCGCATTTTCTGGATCGCCGTGGTCTTCCCCCGCAACCCCACCTTCCGCACGATCATGTATGTCTATCCCATCAGCCTGTCCACCACCGCCCTGCTCATCTTCCTGGCCCTGCTGTGGTTCCGCCCGGCCAAAAGAGCGGCAGAGCGGGAGTGACGCCCACGACCAAAGCCCTCGGGTCCTGATCCAGGCCTGGGGGCTTTTTGCGGCAAAAATGGGGGAACTGCGGCAAGAAATCGAAGAAAACTGACGGCTTAAATTCTGGATTTTTTGCCGGTAACATGGTATACTATAAAATATGAGCGGCTCATCCCGGCGGAAGGAGGCGGATATTATGGCGGATATGTCCATTGCCCAGGCGGCGGAGAAGTGGGGAGTCTCAGAGCGCAGTGTGCGGAATTACTGTGCCCAGGGGCGGGTACCAGGGGCTTATCTGGAGAAAAAGTCCTGGCGCATCCCCCGGAATGCGGAAAAGCCCAAGCGGGCCGGAAAAGTACAGACACGTACCACGCTACTGGATGTACTGCGGGAGGAAAAGGCGGCAAAGTACCCCGGGGGCATCTATCATAAGACCCAGATCGAGCTGACCTATAACTCCAACCACATGGAGGGCAGCCGACTGACCCACGACCAGACCCGCTATATCTTCGAGACCAATACCGTGGGCGCGGAGCACGAGGCGCTGAACGTGGACGACATTGTCGAGACGGCGAACCACTTCCGCTGTGTTGATTTTATCATCGATCATGCCGGGGCGGCTTTAACGGAGAAGTTTATCAAAGAACTCCATCTTATGCTGAAAACCGGGACCAGCGATGCCGGAAAGAGCTGGTTCGCTGTGGGCGATTACAAAAAAGTCCCCAACGAGGTGGGGGGCATGGAAACGGCCCAGCCGGAGGAGGTACACGCCAAAATAAAAGCGCTGCTGGCGGAGTATCAGGACAAAAAACAGGTCGGCTTTCAGGATATTTTGGATCTCCACGTGCGGTTTGAGCGCATCCACCCCTTTCAGGACGGAAATGGCCGGGTGGGCAGGCTGATCATGTTCAAAGAGTGCCTGAAGCATAAGATCGTCCCCTTTATCATCGAGGACGCGCTGAAGCTGTTCTACTATCGGGGCTTGCAGGAGTGGGACTGGGAGCGGGGCTATCTGACAGACACCTGCCTGACGGCCCAGGACAAATACCGGGCCTATCTGGTCTATTTCAGACTGACAGATATCGCGGAACTGAAAGACGACGTCGACCAAAACGGAGGATAAGATATATGACCAACATTCTATTCGTCTGCCATGGCAGTATCCTAAGAAGCCCCGAAAAAGCCTGTTATATCAATGGTCTTCATCGCTCAAACGGCGCTTACTGCACCACAATTACACCATTTTCAAAAGAGCTTTGATGTGACAAAGTTGAATAGGACTGTCGCTTGACTGCGGCAGTCCTATTTTTTTGACTTCCTATACTAACTTGGTGACATTCCCACCTTTTCTCGGAAGCACTTTCCGAAATGGCTGGTCTGTAAGAACCCCACGCGGTTTGCAATCTCGCTGATTGGCGCATCCGTACTGCGGAGCAATTCCGCCGCTTTGGACAGACGGTATTCCATCAGATATTGATACGGCGCGGTTTGTAATGACGATTTGAAGCAGCGCAGACATTCAGATTTACTGACATGGGCGCTTTCTGCAAGCGTATCTAATGAAATAGATTCAGAAAAATGCTGCTCGATGTAGCGCAGGAATATGGTCATGCGTTCTTCGACCACGTTTTTAGGGGACAGGGCTTGCGGAAGCGTTACAACGCGGCATAGCTCCAGCCACAGTGTGCAAAGGGTGGTCAGGACTTCATAAACGTAGAGCTGCGTTTTCTCTTGCTCCAAATCTGTGAGCTTCTTCAATGCATCAAGAACGTTTCGATTTTCTTTCTGACCTTTTATGTGAAAAATCGGGAAATTATTATTTTCTGTCACCTGACCTACCGTATTGCCCGCCGGACTGCCAAAATAAAATTTTAGAAAATAATCTGGAAATACAAAGCTGTTATAGTGACACAAATTCTTTTTGCGTACCAAATGCACGACGTTTTTATTGATGAATACTCCCTCGCCTGGATGCAGCGAAACGACGGTTTCCAGCGTCACAACTTCAATTTCCCCTGACAGCACATAGATAAACTGCAAATCCTCGTGCCAGTGCATGACCTGAAAGCCGGGATTTCGAGGATAACTGTTGTCGTTTACGATATTGAGTACCAAGTATGGAAAGTCTGTGTTCTGGTTCAGGTTGACGGAATTGATATAGTTTTGCTGTTCCATTATGCATCCTCAAATTGACGTGATTTTAATATTTTCTGGATTGATTCTAATAGTATCGCTCAATAAATTGCGATATAATTATATCGCAATTTGGAAGAAACACAAGAGGGTGAGAAAATTGTATTTTGCATACGGAGAAGCTGAGCTTTCCTATCTGCGGCAGAAAGACAAGCGGCTTTGTGAAGTCATTGACCGTATCGGGCATATCGACCGCTCAGTAGATGTGGACTTGTTTTCGTCCGTCATTCACCACATCATAGGGCAGCAGATCTCCACCAAGGCACAGGCGACCATTTGGCAGCGGATGCAGGATGCGCTGGGCTCTGTCAATGCTGAAACCATCCTGACAACAGGGGTTCCTAAGCTGCAAGGGCTGGGCATGACATTCCGCAAGGCGGAGTATATTACAGATTTTGCCGAAAAAGTCCATACGGGCGCATTTGATCTGAACGCTGTGGAGCGCATGAACGACGAAGATGCGATCCGGGAATTAAGCAGCCTGAAAGGGATCGGTGTCTGGACGGCAGAAATGATCCTGCTTTTTTGTATGCAGCGCCCGGATATTTTAAGCTTCCATGACCTTGCCATCCAGCGTGGGCTGCGTATGGTCTATCATCACCGAAGTATTGACCGCAAGCTATTTGAAAAATATCGCCGTCGTTTCCATCCTTATTGCAGCGTGGCAAGTTTGTATCTTTGGGCTGTGTCAGGTGGGGCAATTCCAGAAATGAAAGACTTTGCGCCCAAAAAGAAATGAGGCCAGATATGACAAGGGAAGATAAAATCATCGCCATGCAGCAGCGGAAAAAAGAATTTGACGGCAAGTTCTATATTGCAGTAAAAACAACTGGCATTGTATGTCTGCCAAGTTGTCCCGCGCAGCCGCTTCCTAAAAATGTCGAGTTTTATGACAGCTATGAAGATGCGATCTGCGACGGCTATCGACCTTGCAAGAGATGCAAACCAGATATATTTTTTATGGAAAGGACAAAATCAACATGAAAAATGTCATTGTTTTATTTGAGGTCACACCCACTAAGGCGGGGATGCAAAAGTATCTTGACCTTGCCGCGATGCTGAAACCTATGCTCTCCGGCTTTGAGGGCTTTATCCGTGCGGAACGCTTTTCCAGCTTAAACGAGGAGGGTAAGCTGCTTTCCATGAATGTCTGGACAGACGAGGCTGCCGTGGAGCGCTGGCGTAATGTTATGCAGCACCGCATGAGCCAGAAAGAGGGACGGGAGAAGCTGTTTGAAAGCTACAAAATCACGGTTTGCTCGGAGATCCGTTCCTACACCGATACTGACCGGGCGCAGGCTCCACAGGATTCCAATGCGTTCTTTGAGGTATAAGTATGGTGGAATATGATTTTTCCACCATGCCAGACCGACGCGGGCATGTGCTGTCCATGCACGCACTGATCGGTGCGTATAGCCCCGAGGGCCGGGCGTGGATGGAGCAGCTCAAGCAGGTATTGGAAACGAATATTGAACTGGCGATCAACTTTTTCCAAAATGAGGTGCAGGGTGTATCGCTTCGCAAGCCGGAGGGAACCTATGTTGTCGTGCCGGATTTTGAAAATTGGTGCAAATCCCATGACAGAACGTTGGACGAGCTGCTGCGCTCCGGCGTCGAGGTTGGCGTTCTCTGGCGCGACGGACGGCAGTTCCACATTCCATACGGCATCCGTCTGGCACTGGGGCTGCCGGCAAAGAAGCTGGAAGAGGCGCTGCGGCGGCTCAAGGACTATGTTTTGTAAAAGGAGTGGTACGGATGGTATCTACATGTCATTATGATTCGCCGCTGGGCGGCATCTTGCTGGCAGCGGACGAAATCGGGCTGACCGGCTTATGGTTTGACGGCGAAAAGTATTTTGCAGATCATCTCCCGTCAGAACACACGGAGCGGGAAACGCCGATTCTTGTTGAAGTCAAACGTTGGCTGGACATTTACTTTGCTGGAAAAGAGCCTGACTTTCTGCCGCCGCTGCACCCCATCGGCTCCGCGTTTCGGCAGTCTGTATGGGAAATTCTTTTACAGATTCCCTACGGAAAGACCACAACCTACGGCGAGATCGCACGGCAGCTTGCCGAAAAACGGAAACTTCCCCGGATGTCCGCGCAGGCCGTCGGCGGTGCGGTAGGACACAATGAAATTTCTATTATCATTCCCTGTCATCGCGTGGTCGGCACAAATGGCAGCCTGACCGGATATGCTGGGGGTATTGATAAAAAGGTGAAGCTGCTGAAGTTAGAACGTACTGATATGACCGGATTTTTCGTGCCGAAAAAAGGAACAGCATTATAATGAAATCTTCCAATGAGGCTCAAATTCAGCATGCCTTTACCCAGCAAGCCGCAGGATTTGAAAGTAAGCGCATGAACTTTTCAAAGCAGGGACTATTTGTATTCTGTGGTACAAAAGATTGTTCCGTCAAAGACCGATGCCGTTTTGGAGGTAGCCGCCGGAACCTGTGCTTGCGGTCGGACGATTGCCCCGTATGCCAGAAATGTTGTTTGTCTGGATATGACACCCGCTATGCTATCCGTTGGAAAAGCAGAGGCAGCGAAAAACCATCTTGACAACATAACCTTTGTGCTCGGCGATGCGGCGGAACTGCCGTTTCTGAATGGCAGCTTTGATATTGTCCTTTCCCGGCTGGCGTTTCATCATTTTCCAGATGTAAAGCAGCCGTTTGCCGAGATGATACGAGTCTTGAAGCCGGGCGGCAAGCTGGTGCTTATCGACATGGAGGCGGCAGAAGAACCTCTGCGGGAAACAGAGGACAGTATAGAGAAAATGCGCGATCCCTCCCATGTCCGTAATCTCAGCGAAAATGAAATGCTGGCGCTATATCGTGACAACGGCCTGTCGGTTTCCTGCTGTGAGGTCACTAAAATGCCGGTGGTTTTGCAGAGCTGGCTATATCAAACAACTGCAAACTGATGTCGAACTACTGTCCGGTGCCGAAACGGATGCTGCAACAAAATCAGCGCTGACGCAGTTGGCAGAGAAAATCCGTTATTCAGATCCTATTTTTGTCCTCAATATCATTAAGAAAGAGGAATTCGGCAAGCGCCGGATTGACAAAGTGAAGCAGTCTGACGCGAAATGCTGGCTGATAAAGTTGCAGCAGGATGGCAGGGGTTACAGCTCCATCCATTCTATCAGGGGTGTTGTCCGACCTGCCTTTCAGATGGCCGTTGATGATGATTTGATACGCAAGAATCCATTTGAATTTCAGCTTGCCACCGTCGTAGGCAACGACAGCGTGACAAGGGAAGCGATTACCAGAAAGCAAGAAAGAGCGTTTCTTGAATTTGTGGCGAGTGACAAGCATTTTTGCAAATACTATGATGGTATCTATATTCTGTTTAAGACCGGGCTTCGGATTTCCGAGTTTGTGGGTTTGACGCTGGCGGATGTGGATATGAAAAATCGAAAGATTAACATTAACCATCAGTTGCAGCGGAAGCGGAATATGGAGTATATCATCGAGGACACCAAGACAAGCAGCGGTACA
Organism: Flintibacter sp. SJQ-8; assembly: GCF_054108085.1. Lineage (NCBI taxonomy): Bacteria > Bacillati > Bacillota > Clostridia > Eubacteriales > Flintibacter > Flintibacter sp. SJQ-8. The sequence goes on along the minus strand of NZ_JBPJWR010000004.1, from coordinate 438,901 downwards.
CGGGTTATCCCTATGACGGATGATGTGTATGAGTGCTTCAAGCGCATCATTGCCAACAGGAAAAAACCAAAAGTGGAACCGATGATTTGCGGCAAAAGCGGTTTTCTCTATCTGGATAAAAACGATATGCCGATGGTGGCCCTGCATTGGGAAAAGTATTTCCAGCATATTTGCGAGAAGTACAACAGCATCTATAAAGTGCAGATGCCGAAGATCACGCCGCACGTTTGCAGACATACGTTCTGCTCGAACATGGCAAAAAGCGGAATGAACCCCAAGACGCTTCAATACATCATGGGTCATTCTGACATTGGCGTGACGCTCAATACTTATACGCACATCGGATTTGAGGATGCGCAGGAGGAATTGCAGCGAGTAGCCAATGCTGAGTAGTTACTACTTTTCGTGGTAGAGGGAGTTCAGCGGGTATGCGATACGGCAAAATATGAAAGCGGCAGAAAATTCCCGGTACAATCCGTACTCTTGTTGCAGGGCAAGGATTTACGGCAAAGCTCTGCCATAGAATTTCGCCATATATCGCAGAAAAGGGCCAGTAGTAAAACACGATTTTAGGCTCAATTTACTACTTGTTGTACTACTTTTGTTGGCAAAGATGTGCGAATTTATGCTACGATATGCCAAGTGAACGAGCATCGGACCATTTGAGAAAATGCCTGAAAATCAAGGAAAATCAGTAAATTCAAGAGGTTTAGATAGATGATAAAAATACTTTTCGTGTGCCATGGCAACATCTGCCGCAGTCCTATGGCGGAGTTTGTGATGAAGGATCTGGTGGAGAAGGCGGGGCTGGGGGAGCGGTTCCATATCGAGTCCGCTGCCACCAGCCGGGAGGAGATCGGCAACCCGGTCTATCCCCCCGCCCGGCGGAAGCTGGCCGAGCACGGCATCGGCTGTGAGGGCCACGCCGCCCGGCAGATCACCGCCCGGGACTATCAGGACTTTGACCTGCTCATCGCCATGGACAGCGCCAATCTGCGGAACATGCGGCGATTTTACGGCGGGGACCCGGCGGGCAAGATCCACATGCTGCTGGACTACGCGGGCCGCCCGGGGGAGGAGGTGGCCGACCCCTGGTACACCGGGGACTTTCAGGCCACCTGGCAGGACGTGTCCGCCGGATGCGCCGGGCTGCTGAAGCAGTTGACGGAGAACTAAACAGAATAAGACCCGGCCCGGGGACCTGACAGAACAGGCCCCGGGCCGGGTATTTTTAAACTTTTTCTGCAAGAAAGGGGTGGGCGAACAGCTCGTCCACGGCGCTCTCATAGGCGGGGGAGGCGTCCGCCTTGCGGATGCGCTTGAGGGGCTTTTCCGGCTGGTCGAACAGGCCGGAGAGATAATTCCACAGCTCCTTCATGTGGAACACGGTGTTCCGCTGGCTTTTGAACACATCCAGATAGGTGTGGTAGAGCTCGTCGTGAAAGGCCCGCAGCTCCTGCCGGGTGAGGGCTGGCCCACCCTGGCAGCGGCGGATCAGGGCCGGGTCGGCCAGCAGTCCCTGCCCCAGCATCCAGTGCCGGACCTGAGGGAAGCGCCCCTGCATGGCGGCGCAGTCTTCCGGGGTGCGCAGGCCGCCATTATAGCACATGGGGCCGGGATAGACCTCCAGCGCCCGGGCGAAGTAGTCCGGCCGCACCGGCTCCTTGTAAAAATCCTGGCGCACCCGGGGGTGCAGGATGAGCAGGGAGATGGGATAGCGGGCAAAGCGCTCCAGCAGGGGGAAGATCTCCTCCGGGTCCCGCAGCCCCAGGCGGGTCTTCACGGAGATCTTGCCCCGGGCGGCGGAGAAAATGCCGTCCAGAAAGCGGTCCAGCCCCTCTAAGTCGGCCAGCATCCCCGCCCCCTTGCCCTTGGCCGTCACCGTGCCGGAGGGGCAGCCCAGGTTCAAGTTGACCTCGTCATAGCCCATGGCCCACAGCTCCCCAGCGGCCCAGTTGAAGTCCCCGGCGTTTTTGGTCAGCAGCTGGGGCACGGCGCAGTAGCCTACATTGCGCTCCGGCGCGATGTTCCGCAGCTCCCGGGGGGTGAACACCCGGTCCTGGGTGGGGGTGATAAAGGGCATGTAATAGCGGTCTACCCCGGGGAAGTGCCGGTGATGGACGGCGCGGTACTCCGCGCCTGTGATCCCCTCCATGGGGGCGAAGTAATACTCCACAGACGATGTTCCTTTCGCAGTCAGCTTTTTCCCCATTATACCCGCTGCCGCGCCCCCGGACAAGGCTTTACTGCCCCTTATATTTCCGCCGGGTGGCGATGCCCCCCCGAATGTGCCGCTCGGCCTTGTTCTCGTCCAGCACCTGCTTGACCTGCAAATAAAGCGGACGGTCAAACCGGGGCAGGCGCTCGGAGATATCCTTGTGGACCGTAGACTTAGAGATCCCGAACCGCCCCGCCGCCGCCCGGACGGTGGTCTGGTTTTCGATGATGTACAGCGCCAGCCGCTGGGCCCGCTCCTCCATGTTTCCCTTCACAGCATAACACTCCCCACGCCCTGCTGCCAGTTTGGCAGAGCCAGATGTGGTTCATGTATATGTGCTGAGGGGCTGCATCATAACCGCAGGAGAGCCATTATAAATCGTTTTACGATTTATAACCGCAAAATGATGTTGCAAATAAGATTTTACGGGCAACAGGATATGTCATCCAACGCAAGATTGACTTTCTATCACTTTGGTGATACTTTAGAAGAAAGGAGGCGGAAGCAGATGGAGCAGCACATTACGATTTTTCACGGTTCGGAAAAAATTGTAGAGCAGCCGGTGTTCGGCGCGGGGAAGAGGAACAATGATTTTGGCCTGGGGTTCTATTGCACCGCCAGCGAGGCCCTGGCGAAGGAGTGGGCCGTTTCTTCTCTGCGGGACGGCTTTGTCAACCGCTATACCCTGGACACAGAATATCTAAATATCTTGAATTTGAACAGCCCGGACTATACCATCCTCAACTGGATCGCGGTCCTGGTGGAACACCGCCTCTTTGCCATTAAAACGCCGGTGGCGCGGCGGGCGAAGCGATATCTGATCGACCACTTCGGCGTGAATGTAAACTCCTATGACCTGATCACCGGCTATCGGGCGGACGATTCCTATTTCGACTATGCGGAGTCCTTTTTGAACAACGGCATTTCCGTGGAGCAGTTGGCACAGGCCATGCGGCTGGGGAAACTGGGGGAGCAGATCGTGGTCAAATCGAAGTTTGCCTTTTCCAGACTGAAGTTTGAAGGGGCTGCCGCCGCAGAAAAAGAGCGATATTATGCCCTGCGCAAGGCCCGGGATGACGAAGCGAACCGGTGCTATCTGGACATGCTGGAAGAGGAGAGCGACGGCCTGTACATCCAGGACATCATGAGGGGAGGCATTGGGAACGATGATCCGCGCATACCAAGAAATCTATCTGAGTAACGCGCAGGCAGCCCTGGGCGACGCCTTTGACTATGCGGTGAATGTCTGCCAGATCCCGGGGGAGGACTTTGTGATGCTCTTCCTGGTCAGCTCGGTGAGCAAGCGCATGGAGAACGGGGAACCGGCCTGCCTGGCGGGGAAGAGCGGGATCGAGCTGGCCATGCAGGTCCTGGAGGAGACAAAAGGCCAGACCGACCTGCCGGAGCCTGCGGAGCGCTATGGCCGTTCCCGGGAATATTGGGTCGGCTGGGGCGTGGCCTATTACCAGTGGTATTCCGGGCGGAAATACAGCGAGATCTTCCAGGTGTTTTCCTTTGGGGACTTTCAGAAAATGTATGACGTCCTCCACGAAGCCGACGTCAGCAAATTCGTGGATATCGTGGACGCCAGGGTGCGGGAGCATTTTTCGGAGACGAATCTGAAGCGCATCCGAACGACCTATGGCTGTACCCAGGCGGAGCTTGCAGAGCGCTCCGGCGTCAGTCTCCGGTCCATCCAGATGTATGAGCAGCGCAACAAGAACATCAACAGAGCCAGCGGGGAGAGCCTGTATCGGCTTTCGAAAGTCCTGGGCTGCACCGTGGAGGATCTGATCGAAAAATAGCCCTTTTGAACCGCCGCTTCAATGTCCTCCCGCCCTTTCGGTGCTATACTATAGCAAAGATATATCCCACGGGAGGGCTGTGAATGGGAACTTTTTCGTATTTTTTGGGTGAGATCGACATCCCGGAGGAGGACCGGGCGGAATACGGGCGGCAGGCCCTGACCATGCTGCGGGCCGGGGGGATGATGTCGCTGGACTGGGTCCATTTGCACGGGAAAAAATTCTGTCTCCTCTTTCCCCCGGAGCTGAACGACAAGGGCGAGGCGTCGTTCCACTATAACTACCTGGATAACGAGAGCGGGGAGACCTGGGGTCTGAGTGCGGCGGCAGGGTGCTTTGGCGGCGGAAAGATCGGCGGGAGCTGCTTTTATGACACGGTCCTGGCGGTGGAGGTCCTCACCTGTCTGTTCTCCAAGACCTACAGCGCGGTCACGGTGGACGGGCGGCTGATCCGGGAGGAGCCATACATCCGGTGGCTCAACGGCGTGCTGGGCACAAGCTATACCAACTGGCGGGCCACCCAGGTTTGGACGCTGGAAAAGCTGCTGCACGAAGAGGAGCGGGACAACAGATATAACCGGAACCTGTTTGCGCTGGGGGGCCATGTCCCTGCGGAATGCGTGGACATCGAACAGGCGGAGGCCTATCTATCGGCCTGCCATTTGGACGAATTTATGCAAAACCTGATGGCCGTGCGGGGGGAGGACGGCCAGCAGACGGGGGAGGAAGCGCCAGAGGCATTGTTTTTTCAACTCTTACAGGAGAACCTGAAGGAGTATCATCGGCGAGGGGGAGACTTAGAGGAGGCAAAAAAGTGTCTGGTGATGACGGCGGAGGAGCGCGGCGCCGCAGCGAAGGAGCAGGACAGGATCCGGCTTCTGTTTCTGGCCAGATTTGTCCCGACGACGGCCGCCGTCACCATGACGGCAAGGGAATTTGGCGTAGACTTCTGGTCTATCTGGGACGAGATCGGAGAAAATATCCCCGATGAGCGGGGGACCCAGCCCCGGCCTGCAAAGCCCTGCCCGCCTGTGACCCCCATGGCCGACACCCGCAGAATGCTGGAACTGGACGGGGACGACATGGCCTATTACTGGACCCCGGACGCCCTGTTCCGGTTTTCTGAGAAGATGACCGCCTGGATGAAAGGCCTGCGGGCGGAGCTGGACGGCGTCGGCGAGACCATCCCTGCCGGGGCCTTTCTGTCCACCCTGGCCGTCGGCATCGCCGGGGGCGACGGGACCTTCTTCCGGGACGCCTTTTACGAGTTCATCCACCGCCAGGACGAGGAGGCCGTGCAGAAGGCGGTGCTCCTCCTGGGCCGCATGGGACAGCGGAAGGACGAACACATCCGAACATACATCGCCATCCTGGGCAACCCCATCCTGCGGGAGCGGGTGCTGGGGTTCTGAAAATTGCCAAGTCCCCGGAACAGGCAGCTGACGTGCGCCTGTCCCGGGGACTTGGCTGTTTCATTTGTGTAAATTTTCAGGGAACAGCTTGCAAAGTGGGGATATCATGTTAAAATAATCATGATGGAATTTTCGATTCCTGTCCCTGGGCAGAGAACACCGTGTCCATGACCATGCCCAGCAGAATGATGCACAGCCCGGCCATCACCATGAAAGTGGGGTACTCCTTCAGGAAGAGAGCCACCCACAGGGGCCCAAGGATCATCTCCCACAGGGCGATAACAGAGGCCTTTTGGGCAGAGACCTGCTGTACCCCGATATTATAGCAGCCATAGCCCAGACCCACCTGGATTACGCCCAGCACCAGCATCATCGCCCACTCCACCGCCGTCATTTCGGCCAGACCGGACAGGGCACTGGGGAAGAGGAGAAATACCAGCATCCCGGTGAACGCATTGGCCAGGGCGGTAAGGCCCAGGGGGTTGGTCCCCGCCGCCCGCTTAGAGCTGACTGTCAAGCAGGCGAAGAACACGCCCTCTGCCAGGGCAAACAGGTTGCCCGCCTGGCTGGCCCCATCGGTGCCGGAGCACATAAAGCACACCACCCCCAACGAGATGACCAGCACCGGGAAAAAGGCCCGCAGAGTGAAGGGCTTCTTTTGCACCAGTCCCAGCAGAAACAGCCAGATGGTCGCCGTGTACTGCATTCCGACGGCCACCGGGGCAGAGGTGAGGGACAGGGCCAGAATGACGCTGACACACAGCCCGGTATAGGAGCAGACGTACATCAGCATCCACCTGTTCCACCGCAGCTGCTTGGGCCGGATGGTGGGCAGCAGGGCGACGGCCGCGATGACCGAGCGCAGCCCGCAGATAAGCAGGGCATTCAGCGTCAAAAATTTGACCAGCGGCGAGTTCAGGCTCCAAAACAGCGCGCCCAGAAAGACCATGATCCCGCCAGAGCAACGAAAACGACCCATGTGAGATGACCTCCAATATGACCTAGATTATTTTGTAATCACGATTATAAAATGACCTGGGTGATTTGTCAATCATTTTGGAAGAGGAGATTTTTGAATATGCAGCAACCAGACAAGGCATTGGACAACAAGTTGACCATAAAGCGCAAGCGCATCATGTCCTATTTTATCGAGGCCGCGGAGAAACTCATCCGCACCGAGGGGCTGGATGGCCTGTCCATCCGCAAGATCGCCGGAGAGGCGGGCTATAACAGCGCCACCATCTATAATTACTTCAATGACCTGGAGCAGCTGGCCCTGTTTGGCTCGGTGTGCTATCTGCGGGAGTATGTGGCGATGCTGGAACAGGAGTGGAAGCCGGACATGCGGGCCATCGACCAATACCGGACCATCTACCACTGCTTCAACTGCTGCGCCTTCCGCTCCCCAGAGATCTATTACAATATGTTCTTCGGTAAATACAGCCACCGGCTGGGCTCTGTGCTGAAGATGTATTATCAGGAGCTGTTCCCTGGGGAGCTGGACCACCTGAGTCCCCAGATGCGGCAGATCATGATGGGCGGGAACATGCTGGACCGTGACCGCATTACCATGGAGAAGATGGTGCAGGAGGGAGACGTGGCCCCGGAGAAGGCGGAGGACACCATGGAACTGATCATCGCCCTGCATCAGAGTTTCATCTATGAGGCGGTGCTGGACAAGGAGCATTTTGACATTCAAGCCCGCAGCAGACGATTTGACCAGCTGTTCGAGTATCTGCTCGCTGCGGCAAAATAAACAAAAATCTAAGGGCCGACGGGGACATTTCCCCGCATAAGGGGTCGTTCTGTTGAGAACGGCCCCTATTTTTACGGTTTTTTCCGGTATTAGGCTGTCAAAACTGTGTATCCTGCCTGAAAGCGAACTTTACAAAACGCTATTGACAAACGACTTCTGTTAAAATATAATCCTGATTATAAAATAATCTTGTTAACATTTTAAACCGGAGCAACGTGACGTTAGGAGGAGTTTATTATGTCAGCAGCCACAGAGGCCCTTTGCAACCATCCTGTGTTTCGCTTTTTCCGTGTCATCAGCGACATCCCCCGCCCCAGCAAGCACGAAGAGCAGATCAGTCAGTTTCTGTTCCGCTGGGCCCGGGAACGGGGGCTGGAGGCAGAGCAGGACGAGAAGCTGAATATCCTGATCCGCAAGCCCGCTACCCCGGGATACGAGGGTGCCCCCGGGATCATGCTTCAGGCCCACATGGACATGGTGTGTGAAAAGGCGCCTGAAGCAGAGCACGACTTTATGAAGGACCCCATCCACTGGGAGTTGGACGGTGACATCCTGTCCACCGGCAGACGGACCACCCTGGGTGCCGACGATGGCATCGGCGTGGCCATGGCCATGGCGGTGCTGGACGACGACACCCTGAGCCACCCCGCACTGGAGGTGCTGTTCACCACGGCGGAGGAGGATGATTTTTCCGGTGCTGAGCACTTTGACGTGAGCAAGATGACGGCCACGCGCCTGATCAATCTGGATCACGCCAACGAAAAGCAGATCCTGTGCGGCAGCTGCGGCGGGATCTCGGCAGAGCTTACCGTGCCCATTGCCTCCGGCCCTGTGCCAGAGGGATGGAGCGCCTTTGAACTTGCGGTAGACGGTCTCCACGGCGGCCACTCCGGGGAGGACATCCACCGGGGCCACGGCAACGCCACCACCCTGCTGGCCCGGGTGCTGCTGGCTCTGAGCCAGTCCGGCGAGATGAAGCTGGGCCCCGTGAAGGGCGGTACCTTCCGCCTGGCCATCCCCCGGGAGGCCAAAGCGGTGGTGTGTATCCCCCAGGAGCGGGAGCAGGAGCTCACCGCCCTGGTGGCTCAGCAGCAGGAGACGATGCGCCGGGAGCTGTCGGCCACAGGGGACAAGATCACCGTTCAGGCCAGGCCCACCCAGAAGCCGGAGTGGTGCAGTCAGCCAGACCGCTTTTTGGCCGCCCTGCTGCTGGCACCCGACGGCATCTATCAGATGAACGAGACGCTGGTGGGCCTGGTGGATACCTCGGACAACATGGGCGAGTGCTATCTGGATCAGAACGGGCTGCGCCTGGTCTTTGAGGTCCGCTCCGCCCGGGACAGCCTAGCCGACTATCTCTGCCAGCGCATCCAGCAGCTGGCCCTACTGCTCAACGGCCAGTGTCAAACGGATTGCCGGTATCCCTCTTGGGACTTTCAGCCCGACTCCCCTCTGCGCCAGGCGGCGGAGCAGGTGTACGTTCGTCAGTTCGGTCATGTACCGGAGTACCTCACTGTCCACGCCGGACTGGAAGTGGGTCTGTTCTCCCAGTACAAACCGGATCTGGATGCCATCGCCATCGGTCCGGACTGCTGGAATTTCCACTCCCCATCGGAACAGGTCAGTGTCTCCTCCACCCAGCGGGTATACGACCTGCTGCGAGGCATCCTGACCGAGTGCCGGGTATAACTCCCCGCCGCCTTACACGGCAGCGCAGCGCGTATTTTGGGGGGAAGATATCTCTATATTGAAGGAACGATAAGGAGCAATAAGAAGCAATGCAATAAGGAGAAGATCAAAATGGGAGAGAAAAAGAAAAAAGAACTGAAAGCCGTAAACCCGATGCTGTTCCTGGTGGCGATCATCCTCATCGTGGCGGTGGCCTCGTACATCGTCCCCGCCGGCAGCTACGACCGAGTCTATGACGCGGCGATCGACCGAGAGATCGTAGACCCCAGCAGCTACCACACCGTAGACCGCAATCCGATTTCCCTGTTTACCCTGCTTATGTCCGTGTCCCTGGGCATTCAGAACGCCGCCTATATCATTGCCTTCCTGCTGGTCATTGGCGGTATGTTCGCCATCCTGAACGGCACCAAGGCCATCGAGACCGGAATGGCCAACGTGGTTCGGGCCATGAAGGGCAAAGAGCTGCTGATGATTCCCGTGTGTATGCTGGTCTTCGGCTGCGGCTCCGCCTTCTGCGCCAACTTTGAGGAGTTCCTGGCCTTCGTTCCCCTGGTCCTGGCCTGCTGTCTGGCCATGGGCTTCGACTCGCTGACGGCCGTAGGTATCATCTTCTGCGCGGCGGCCTCCGGCTACGGCGGCGCCATCACCAACGCCTTTACCACCGGCGTGGCCCAGAGCATTGCGGGCCTGCCCATGTTCTCCGGCATGAATCTGCGTGTGCCCCTGTTCCTGTGCCTGCTGGCGGTGAGCATCTGCTACGTCACCTGGCACGCCCGCCGGGTGAAGAAGAACCCCACCCTCAGCTCCACCTATGAAATCGACCGGATCACCGCCCAGAATCTGACCATCGACACCGAAAGCGGTACCCCGCTGACCACCCGGCAGAAGCTCACGCTGGTGGTGTTCATCATCGGTCTGGCACTCACCGTGTGGGGCATTGTCAACCTGGGCTTCGGGATCGACGAGCTGTCCGGCATCTTCCTGGCCATCGGCATCATCGGCGGCCTGGTGGGCGGCCTGCGTCCCAGCGAGATCTGCGACCACTTCGAAAAGGGCTGCGGCAATATGCTGTTCCCCTGCCTGATGATCGGTCTGGCCAACTCCGTGGTCATCCTGCTTCAGGAGGCCAACATTATGGACGCCATCATCCACTTCCTGTCCAGCCTGCTGAACGGGCTGCCCCCCACTCTGGCTGCCTGCGGTATGTTCGTGGTACAGGATCTGTTCAACGTGCTGGTTCCCTCCGGTTCCGGTCAGGCCGCCATCACGATGCCCATTATGGCTCCCTTGGCTGATATGCTGGGTATCACTCGCCAGACCTCTGTCCTGGCCTTCCAGCTGGGCGACGCCTTCACCAACGTGATGGCCCCCACCGGCGGCGAGATCCTGGCCGCCCTGGCCATGTGCGGCGGCGTGTCCTTTAAGAAGTGGGCCAAGTACCTGTTCCCCCTGTTCCTGATGTGGTGGGTGGTGGCCTTCATCTTCCTGGCCATCGCCGTGCAGATCGGCTACGGCCCCTTCTGATATCCCCCGCGTTTCTCTATCGTCTTACCCCCCCTTCTTTCCGGCCCCGCCGTCCTGGATAAACAGGACGGCGGGGCCCTTTTGCGCTTTTGACAAGGACTTTGCCCACCGCTATAATGGGAGAGACTTAAAAAGGAGTTGTGTTTTATGATGGGACTGGGGACGCTGGCCAATGTGCTGGCCATTCTGGCCGGGGGCGGGCTGGGGCTGCTGCTGAAGGGCGGACTGCCGGAGCGGTGGCAGGGGGCCTTGATGCGCACCATGGGTCTGGCCGTGGTGTTCATCGGCGCGGCGGGGGCCATGCCCGGCCTGCTGCGGGCCGAGGGCGGCGCCCTGGCCGGGACGGGGGTGAAGGACACCCTGGGCATGATCTTCGCCCTGGCCCTGGGCACGTTAGTTGGGGAGTGGATCGACTTGGACGACAAGATGGAACGCCTGGGGGCCTGGCTGAAGGCCAAGGCGGACCGGGGCGGGGACAGCCAGTTCGTCCAGGGCTTTGTCACCGCCTCCCTCACCGTGTGCATCGGGGCCATGGCGGTGGTAGGATCGATTCAAGACGGCCTGTCTCACGACCCGTCCACCCTGCTGACCAAGGCGGTGCTGGACTGTCTCATCGTCATGGTCTTCGCGGCGACCTACGGCAAGGGTGCCCTGTTCTCCGCCCTGCCCGTGGGAGTGTTTCAGGGCAGCATCACTTTATTGGCCGGACTGCTGGCCCCGGTGTTCAGCCCGGCGGTGGTGGACAACCTGTCCTTTTTGGGGTCCATCCTCATCTTCTGCGTGGGGGCCAACCTGGCCTTTGACACCAAGCTGCGGGTGGCCAATATGCTCCCGGCCCTGGTCTTCGGCGGCCTGTGGACCACATTTATTTGAAAAATAAAAAATATTCCGTGGGATAGGGGCCGCTGGGGCGTATATACAGGCAAAGAGAGAAGAACAGGAGGTGAGCCGGATGGCCGCTGTCCCCCGTCACGAGGAGATCGAGGCCCTGCTGGAGCGGCACGGGCCCATGATGGCCTATGTCGTCCGGGGCATTTTGTCCGACCCCCACGAGCAGGAGGAGTGCCTGGCTCAGGTGCGCGCCAGGGTGTGGGAGCGGTGGGAGAGCTATGACCGGGAGAGATCCTCCCCCGCCACCTGGCTCACCGCCCTGTGCCGCAACGCGGCCTATGACCGGCTCCGCGCCCAGGCCCGGCAGCGGGAGCGGAGGGGCACCCTGGACGAGACCGTGGCCGATCCCGCTCCCGGCCCGGAGGAGGTCCTGCTGCAAAAGGAGCGGCTGGAGACCCTGTCCCGGCTGCTGAGCGCCATGAGCGCCGGGGACCGGGCGCTGTTTTACCGGAAGTATTATTACTTGCAGTCCACCCAGCAGATGGCCGCCGAGCTGGGCACCACGGCCCGGGCGGTGGAGGGGCGGCTGTACCGCATCCGAAAAAAGCTGCAAAAGCAGATGGGAGGGGAGCTTGCATGACCAACGACTCCTTTGACCGCGCCCTGATGGACCAGATGGGCCAGCTGCCCCCCGTTCCAGGGGAGCTGGACCTCTGCACCCCCTGGCACAGCGCCGTGGGCCGCATTCTGTGGGGCCTGGCCCTGTGTACCTTCCGGCTGGAAGTGTTCTATCTGCAATATCTCCTGCCCCTGCTGGGGGCCACCCTGCTCTATCTGGGCTATCGCTCCCTCCGCCGGGAGAACCGGTGGTTCCACCTGGGCTGGATCATGGCGGGGATACACCTGGCCGTCCAGATGACCGTGCTGGTGCTGGGGGGGACCCCGGTGCTGGATCGGATCGGGGCGATCCCCTGGCTGAACTGGAGCCTGACCTGGGCCTTGCAGGCCGTGAATCTGCTCATGCTCCTCTCCCTGCGCCAGGGCAGCCGCACCGCCTTCGCCCTGCTGGGTGGGGGAGAGGGTGACGAAACGCCGCCACGGGACTGGCTGGGCCGGGGGCTTGTGGCCTATGTGATCGCCATCGCCGTGGCCCTGTGGTGCGAGCTGGACCCCTGCACCGAGCCCGCCATGCTGGGCGTGACCATCACCAACGGCCTGGTCTATTATGGCCGGAGCATCGCCTTTATCATTCTGGAACTCTATCTATTGTGGTGCATCGCCCAGGAGCGGGATGTGCTGTCCGGCCGGGGCTATGCCATCGCTCCCGCGCCGGTGCGGTTGTCTGGCCGGACGGTGCTGGGTCTGGTGCTGGCCGTCACCGTTGCGGCCACAATACCCGCCCTGTGGCTGAGCAGCCGCTGCTTCGTCGGTCCCGCCGAACCTCTACCGGAGCTTTCCGCCCAGCAGCAGGCCGCCGCCCAGAACCTGACCGCCCTGGGGATGGACGAGAGCCTGGTCCAGGCCCTGTCCCCGGAGGAGCTGGACCGCTGCGCCGGAGCGGTGTCTGTGAAGCAGGCCCAGCGCTTTCAGAATGGGGAGGATGTCCCGGAGCGCCAGACTCTGGAGGACGGCACCGCCGGGGAGCTGTCCGCCTATCTGGTGGAGCTGTCCGACGGCCAACTCCGGTGGTACTACTGGTTCGACCTGAAGGAGATGCCCGGGCAGCGCATCCAGGAGGTCTTCACCGTGGACCCCAGCGGCAACTACCAGGCGACGGACTACGCCGCCCGGCTGCTGTGGGACGTGGACGGGGAGACCCAGGCCGTCCTCCCCCAGGTGAAGCTGGCCGGGGGCAAGACCGCCGAGGAACTGTCCGAGTGGGGGCGCTTCTTTGCCAGCCTGGAGCTGGAGCGCTTTGGCTACAGCCACTATTCCCCCTGGTTCCCCTTCTCTGTGCCCCGCGACGCCCAGCAGGCCCGGGGATACTTGGCCTACACCGCCCAGGTGCCCGATTGGGAGGAGTACACCGGCGATTTCGCCTATGCCTTCCTCCACCACCAGATCCACTGGCTGCGCTATCCCTTCCAGAGCGTCCAGGCCCTGGGCGGCACGCAGGCCGTGCAAAACAAGGGCATCGCCAGGACGCTGTGGACGGGAGTTCAATACTATCCGTAAAGTTCTGTCAAAATAATTCAGTTTGGAAAGCATGACCGGCCCCGGTCATGCTTTCTTTTTGCATCATTCTCTGCTACAATAGGACCTATCAAACCCAAAGAGAAAGAGGGAGAACTGTATGCGTACCATCACCGCTGCCGCCATCACGGACACGGTGGCCCGGCTGTGTATCCAGGCCAACACCCACCTGCCCGAGGACATTGTGGCCGTCCTGGACCGCCGCCGGAAGGAGGAGCCCTGGCCCCTGGCCAAGGAGACCCTGGGCCTGCTGTGGGACAACATGGAGCTGGCCGAACAGAAGGACCTGCCCATCTGCCAGGACACGGGCATGGCCTGCGTCTTTGTGGAGCTGGGCCAGGACGTCCACATTGAGGGGGACTTTGAGCAGGCCGTTCACGAGGGGGTCCGCCGGGGCTATGGGGAGGGCTATCTCCGCAAGTCCATCGTGGGCGACCCCCTGCGCCGGGTAAACACCGGGGACAACACCCCCGCCGCCATCACCCTGCGCCTGGTGCCCGGAGACAGCTGCGTCATCACCGTGGCCCCCAAGGGCTTTGGCAGCGAGAACATGAGCCGCCTGGGGATGCTCAAGCCCGCCGACGGGGTGGAGGGCGTGAAGAAATTTGTGCTGGACACCGTCCGCCAGGCCGGACCCAACCCCTGCCCGCCCATCGTGCTGGGCGTCGGCGTGGGCGGCTCCTTTGACAAGGTGGCCTATCTGGCCAAGCACGCCCTGCTGCGGCCCATCGACCAGCCCAATGCCGACCCCTATTACGCCCAGCTGGAGGGGGAGCTGCTGGAGGAGATCAACGCCATGGGCATCGGCCCCCAGGGCTTTGGCGGCCAGACCACCTGCCTGGGGCTGTCCATCGAGGCGGCCCCCACCCACGTGGCCGGGCTGCCGGTGGCGGTAAACGTCAGCTGCCACGTGACCCGCCGGGCCACGGCCAAGCTGTGAGAGGGGAGGAGTTTTCATGCAATATCATCTGACTACCCCGGTGACCCGGGAGGACCTGGCCCCGTTAAAGGCGGGGGACACGGTGCTGCTGTCCGGCGTGGTGTACACCGCCCGGGACGCGGCCCACAAGCGGCTGATGGAGCTGCTGGACGCTGGAAAGCCCCTGCCCTTCCCCCTGGAGGGCTCGGCCATCTATTACGTGGGGCCCACGCCGGAGCGCCCCGGCCAGGTCATCGGCTCCGCCGGACCCACCACCAGCGGGCGCATGGACGCCTATTCCCCCCGGCTGCTGGACCTGGGCCAGTCTATTATGATCGGCAAGGGCGCCCGGAACCAGGCCGTAAAAGATGCGGTGGTGCGCAGCGGGGCCGTCTATCTGGCCGCCCTGGGCGGGGCCGGGGCCCTGATGGCCGCCAGCGTGGAGAGCCTGGAGGTAATTTGCTGGGAGGACCTGGGCTGTGAGGCCGTCCGCCGCCTGGAGGTGAAGGACTTCCCCCTCACCGTGATTTTGGACGCCCACGGGGGCGACCTGTATCAGGCGGGGCCGGAGGCCTATCTGGCGGCGCAGAAATAATTTAGAGACCAAAAGATGCAAAAGAAGACCAGGAAGCTGTGGCTGCACGGCTTCCTGGTCTTTTGTGGTTTTCAGGCGTTAATGGGCGTCGGCCCAGCTCTTCCCGGCGGCGGTGTCGGCCACCAGGGGGACGGGGAGGGAGACCACGGCCTCCATCTCCTCCTTCACCAGGCGCTGGACGGCCTCCGCCTCCTCCTGGGGGCACTCCACGATCAGCTCGTCGTGGACCTGAAGGACCAGGCGGCCCTTCAGCCCCTGGGCCAGCAGCCGGTCCCGCACCCGGATCATGGCCGCCTTGATGACGTCGGCGGCGGTGCCCTGGATGGGGGCGTTCAGGGCCACCCGCTCGCCAAAGGAGCGAGTGTTGAAGTTGGAGGACTTCAGCTCCGGTACCCACCGGCGGCGGGCAAACAGGGTGGTCACATAGCCGTCGGCCTTGGCCCGGGCCACCACGCCGTCCATATAGGCCCGCACCCCGGAATAGTGCTGGAAATACTTCTCCATATACTCTTTGGCCTGGGCCACGGTGACGCCGATGTCCTGGGACAGGGAGAAGGGGGAGATGCCATAGACGATGCCGAAGTTCACCGCCTTGGCGCTGCGGCGCATCTGGGGGGTGACCTCCTCCTGGGGCACGCCGAACACCTGGGAGGCGGTGATCCGGTGGATGTCCTCCCCGGAGTTGAAGCCGTCGATCATGGCCTGGTCCCCGGCCATGCAGGCCAGCAGCCGCAGCTCGATCTGGGAGTAGTCCGCGTCCACCAGCACCCGGCCCGCCGGGGCCACGAACATCTTGCGCAGCTGTGCCCCCAGCTCGGTGCGGATGGGGATATTCTGCAAGTTCGGCTCGGTGGAGGACAGGCGGCCCGTGGCGGTGACGGTGTTCTGGAAACAGGTGTGGATGCGCCCGTCGGGGCCGATGACCTTGCCCAGGCCGTCCACATAGGTGGATTTCAGCTTGGTCAGCTGGCGATAGTCCAAAATCTCCTGGATGATGGGGTGGGAGCCCCGCAGCTTGTCCAGCACGTCGGCGTTGGTGGAATAGCCCGTCTTGGTCTTCTTCACCGGAGGCAGCCCCAACTGATCGAATAAAATGCGGCCCAACTGCTGGGTGGAGTTGATGTTGAACTCCTCCCCCGCCAGGTCGAAGATGTTTTTCTGCACGGTCTGGATGCTCACGGAGAGCATGTCCCCAAACTGGGCCAGGGCTTTGCGGTCCACCAGAAAGCCCTCCGTCTCCATCTCCGCCAGCACGGGGCACAGGGGCAGCTCCACGGTCTGATACAGCTCCCACATCCCCAGCTCCTTCAGCCGCTGGGTCAGGGTGTCCACCAGCGCGCCGATCAGGGCGCAGTGGGAGGTGATGGCCCCGCAGGACACGGCCAGGTCGGCCAGGGGGCCGAAGGCCCCATCGGCGAGATAGTCGGCGGCCTTGGGGAACTGGTGGTTATAATAGGTCAGGCCCAGCTTCTCCAGATCGTAGCTGCCGTCGGCGGGGGCCAGGAGATAGGCGGCCACCTCCGTGTCGAAGACAAAGCCGCCGGGGGCGATGCCCTCCGCCAGCAGGGCGCGGCACAGGGCCTTCACCCCGTGGGAAGCCTTTTTGACGTCGGGGGCGAACAGCCCCTTCAAAAAGTCGTTATAGCAGTCCAGGCTGTCCGCCCGGAAGATGGCGGCGTGGCTCTCCTCCGGGGACAGCCAGCACTCCACGCACACCACGTCCAGGCTGGACAGGGCCAGCACGTCCACCCGCTCCTTGGTGCGCCACAGGGCCAGCAGCTCCTCCATCCGCGCCCGGTCCGTGACCGTCTCGCTGGTGCAGGTACAGGGGAGGTCCGCCGTCTCCTCCGCCTGGCCCTCCCCCTGGGGGGCGGTGAGGTGGTATTTGTCGATGAGCTTGGCAAACTCCAGGTCTAAAAATAGCTGATAGAGCTTCGGCTCGTCGGGCTTCTGGCACAGGTTGTCCTCGGGCTTGAAGTCGATGGGCGCGTCGGTGTGGATGGTGGCCAGGTCATAGGACATGCGGGCGTCTTTCTCGCCCTCGGCCAGCTTTTTCCGGGCGGCGGGCTTTACGTCCATCTGGTCTAAGTTGGCATACAGCCCATCGATGGAGGGCTGCTGGGCCAGCAGGGCCATGGCCGTCTTCTCCCCGATGCCCTTCACCCCGGGGATGTTGTCCGAGGCGTCCCCCATCAGGGCCTTCAGGTCGATGATGTGGATGGGATCGAAGCCATAGGCCTCCCGAAAGGTCTCCGGGGTCATGTCCTTGGTGGTGGTGCGGCCCATGCGGGTGGACACCAGCTTTACGGTGGTGTGGTCGGTGACCAGCTGGAGGGAATCTTTATCCCCGGTGACGATGACCGTGTCCCACCCGGCGCGCTCGTCCGTCTTGGCGATGGTGCCAATCAGGTCGTCGGCCTCCCAGCCGTCCAGCTCGTACATGGGGATGTTCAGGGCGGAGAGGACCTCTTTCAGAATGGGCATCTGACTGGCCAGCTCCTCGGGCATGGGCTTGCGCTGGGCCTTATAGCCCTCGTAGGCCAGGTGGCGGAAGGTGGGGGCCTTGCGGTCAAAAGTGACGCACAGGGCCTGGGGCTGCTCCTCGTCCAGCAGCTTGTTCAGGATATTCAAAAAGCCAAACACGGCGTTGGTGGGCTGGCCCGTCCGGGTGGTCAGGTTCGAGCTCACGCCGTAAAAGGCCCGGTTGACGATGGAGTTGCCGTCCAGGACCATCAGCTTGTTCATGTTGCGCTCCCCTCTGCCCGGCATCCCGGGCGGTGATTCAAGAGTCAGTATATCAGTATTTGCGAAAACAGGCAAGGAAAACAGGGCTTCTCATATTTCTCAAAGCATGATAGAATACTATCAGTAAAACGATAGGAGGTGTGGGACATGAACTTAAAGCCGTCCACTGCCCTGAGAAACGACTATCCCCAGGTGGCCGCCCTGGCCAAGGAATCGGGCCAGCCCATCGTCATCACCAACAAGGGGGAGGCCGACCTTGTGGTGATGAGCGTAGACGCCTATGAGCGGCGGGAGCGAGAGCTGGAGCACCGGGCCAGCATTCTGGAGGCGGAGTTCTCCCGCCTGTCCGGCGCGCCCACCCTGAGCATTGAAGAGGTCCGGGCGCGGCTGGAGGAGAAGTATACCCATGGGCAAGTATAAGGTGGAGATCCTCCTGGCCGCCTGGCAGGACATTGACCGCATCTCCGACGTCTATCTTCGCCTGGCCGGGGCCGCGTCGGCCAAAAAGATCACCGACGCCCTGCTGGATACCCTGGCCCGCCTGGGAGACTTCCCCTATATGGGCGCCCAGCACCCCGACCCGGAGCTGGCCCGCCGGGAGTTCCGCAAGGTCCTGTGCGGCGACCTGGTCTGTGTCTACAAGGTCATCGGCCAAAGCGTCTTCGTCTATCGCGTGGTCAACGGCAGGACCGACTATCCCCAGCTGCTGAAATAAAAACAAAAACATCCCGCCCCGCAGAAGAGGATCTCTGCGGAGCGGGATGTTTGGTTACAGCGCCTTGGCCAGCTTATCAAGCGCTTCTTTTGCCCGGTCCAGAATGGCATTTACATCGTTGCCCTGGACGTCCAGGTTTTCGGCGGTGACGCAGTGGGTGCGGCGGATGCCCAGCATGCTGGACAGGGCCTTCAGATAGTCATAGCCGAAGTTTTTCCCCTGGATGGGGCCGCCGCCGGTGGTGATGAAGATCAGGTCGGCGCACCGGGACAGGCCCTCCTGCTTGCCCCCGTCGGTATAGCGGAAGGTCACGTTGTTCAGGCTGGCCCACTCCAGATAGACCTTCAGGGCGGCGGGGAAGGTCAGGTCCCAATAGGGGGCGCCGATGACGATGACGTCCGCCCCGGCCACCTCCCGGGCGGGGGAGAGGAGGGGATCGTCCGGCTGGGTGACGGGCCATTCCTCCCGCTGGTCGGACAGGGGGCCGGTGAGCTGGGGCAGGTCCCCGGCGGTCAGGTCCCGATGGACCAGCTGGAACTCCGGGTGGGTCTTTAGATACTCGTCAATGAAGTGGCGGCACAGGCCGTAGGTGCGGGACTGCTCATGGCCCCGCATACAGGCGTCCACAAATAAAAGGGTTTTCATATCAAGTCTCCTCTTGCGTTTGCATCTCTTCCATGTCCCGCATGGCGCACCGGGCGGTTTTGGCCAGATAGGTCATGGCCTCCACCGGGTGCTTGCCGATGGCGGTCTCGCCGGTGAGCATCAGGGCGGCGGCCCCGTCCAGCACCCCGTTATAGATGTCGGCCACCTCCGCCCGGGTGGGCACGGGGTTCTCCTGCATGGACCACAGCAGCTGGGTCACCAGGCAGAAGGGTTTTCCCGCCTCCCGGCACCGGCGGGCGATGCGCTTTTGCACCCCCGGAAGTTTCCACAGGGGCATAGTATTCCCCAGGTCGCCCCGGGCGATGCACAGCCGGTCGGCGGCGGACAGAATTTCGTCCAGCCGTTCCACCCCCTGGCGGCTTTCGATCTTGGCCATGATGGGGATGTTCAGGCCCCGCTGGTCCAGAGCCTGACGGAGGTTCTCCACATCTTTCCGTCCCCGGACAAAGGGCTGCATGACGCAGGTCACGCCCAGCTCCCCGGCCAGGTCCAGATTGGCCAGGTCCTCCCGGGTGAGGGTGGGGGCGGGGGTGTCCACCCCCAGTACCGCCAGGCTCTTCCGGCTGAGCAGCGTTCCGCCCCGCAGCACCCGGCACAGCAGCACCGAGTGGCTGGCCCGGCGGACCTCCAGCAGCATGGCGCTGTCGTCCAGAGAGATCTTGCGCCCCGGCTGGGCCATATCCAGCACCGTGTCTGGCACCGGAATGCCCCCGTCTCCCAGCAGCACGTCCTTCCCCTCCCGCAGGTCGATGGGATAGGGCAGTTGACCCACCCGCAGCTCCGGCCCCTGGAGGTCGATCATCAACTGGGGGGCGACCCCGGCGGCCCGGGCGGCGGGGAAAAAGCGGCTCTCCAGCAGGGGGCGGCACTGGGCCAGGGAGGTGTGGGACAGGTTCAGCCGGATGCCGGTCATCCCGGCCCGGAACATCTGCTCCAGCGTCTCCCGCTTCTGACAGGCGGCGCCGAGGGTGGCGTAAAATTCCATGGACGCTTTTCTCCTATTACAACAAATTTTGGTCAGCCCAGCGGCTGGCCGGGCTTCTTTTTGCAGTATAGCACAGCGCTGTGGAAAAGAAAAGGGCCGCCCGGGGAAGTTATTGCCCCGCCTTGGCCCGGAAGCCCTGAAAGAACATGGGCATCATGGTCTGGCCATATTCGCCGCAGGGAATAGCCCCCGCCGGACAGGCACCAGTCATAGATCAGCGCCCGCTCGCACAGGGCATAGACCCGGACCATCTCGCTCACCGTCACGTCCCCCCGCAGCTGCCCCCGCTGCTGGCCCTGGAGGACGATCTGCCGCAGGAGCTTATAATAGGTCCGGTTGTGGTCCAGCAGGTGCTTGTCCCCCCGGGTGATGAGCTGGGAGGAGTACAGCCGGGCCAGCAGGTCCAGGGAGATGGAGTTCTCGATCATAGCGAACAGCTCTCGGTTTAAATACATCAGCTGGTCAAAGCAGTCCATGTCCGGGTCCATGGTCTCCATCAGCTCCTCATACTTCTGGTCGAACAGAAAGGACACGGAGGAGAGCAGGGCGTCCTTCCCCTCGAAATAGTGATAGAAGGACCCACGGGAGGTGCCCGAGTCCCGGATGATCTCGTCCACGGTGGTGTCGTCATAGCCCTGCTGATAGAACAGCCGCCAGGCGGCCTGGATGATCCGCCCCTTGGTGTTCCGTGTGTTTTTCTTTCCCATGAAATGGCCCTCCCCCATGTGCGTGCCGGATGCGTTTGCTCCCATTATCCGCAATTTTTTTGCCGCCGTCAACTCCTTGTCGGTTGATTTCCGGCTGACTTTCCGATTTACATTCCCGGGGCGCTGTGGTAAAATGTCTGCTAAAGCAGTCTGACGCTGTTTTTTCACGAAAGGGGGCCGCGCCATGTCCGGCAGCTTTTTCCCCATGATCGCCCGGATGCGCTATATCAACCGCTGGGGTCTGATGCGCAACACGGACGTGGAGAACATCCAGGAGCACTCCCACATGGTGGCCGTGCTGGCCCACGCCCTGGCCGTCATCCAGAACCGCTATTTCGGCCCCCAGATCGACCCGGGCCAGGCGGCGGTGGCGGCCCTGTATCACGACGCCAGCGAAATTTTGACCGGCGACATGCCCACCCCCATCAAATATGACAACCCGGCCATCCAGCAGGCCTATAAACAGGTGGAGTCGGTGGCCGAGGAGAAGCTGCTGTCCATGCTCCCCGACGACCTGCGGGAGGAGTTTCGCCCCGCCATCACCATCCCGGACGAGAACATCCGGGCGGTGGTCAAGGCGGCGGACAAGCTGTCGGCCTATCTCAAGTGTGTGGAGGAGGTCAAGGGCGGCAATCTGGAGTTTAAAAAGGCCAAGGAGCAGACCTACGCCGCCCTCTGCCGCGACCCCATCCCCGCCCTGCAATATTTCATGGATAACTTTTTGGAGGGCTTTTCTTTAACATTGGACGAGCTGAGCTAATATACGATATTGTCAAATCATGATTTTATAAACAGAAAGGAACATCCCGTTATGAAAGCCATTGTTACCGTTATCGGCAAGGACCGGGTGGGCATCACCGCCGCTGTGTGTGCCCTGCTGGCCCAGCACAACATCAACATTCTGGACATCAGCCAGACCGTGCTCCAGGACTATTTCACCATGGTCATGCTGGTGGACACCGCCGCCTGCACCGCCTCCATCGGCGAGATGGCCGACCTGCTGGAGCAGGCGGGCAAGGAGCAGGAGCTGTCCATCCGCATCCAGCGGGAGGACATCTTCAACGCCATGCACCGCATCTGATACAGGAGGTTCTTTATGCTCAATCAACACGAGATCATGCAGACCATCCAGATGATCGACCAGCAGCATCTGGATGTGCGTACCATCACCATGGGCATCTCCCTGCTGTCCTGCGCCCACAGCGACGTGAAGGTGGCCTGCGACAAGGTCTACGATAAAATTACCCGCTACGCCGAAAAGCTGGTGGCCACCGGCGAGGCCATCGAAAAGGAGTTCGGCATCCCCATCGTCAACAAGCGCATCTCCGTCACCCCCATCGCCCTGGTGGCCGCCGCCTCTGACACGGACAACTACACCCCCTTCGCCCAGGCCATGGACCGGGCGGCCCACACCTGCGGGGTGAACTTCATCGGCGGCTTCTCCGCCCTGGTGCAGAAGGGCATGACCGACGCCGACCGCAAGCTCATCGCGTCTATCCCCGAGGCCCTGTCCACCACCGACATCGTCTGCGCCAGCGTGAACGTGGGCTCCACCAAGGCCGGCATCGACATGGACGCCGTGGCCCTGATGGGCCGGACCATCAAAGATCTGGCCAACAGGACCGCCGACAAGGGCGGCTTTGGCTGTGCCAAGCTGGTGGTCTTCTGCAACGCCGTGGAGGACAACCCCTTCATGGCCGGTGCGTTCCACGGCGTGGGCGAGCCGGAGCGGGTCATCAACGTGGGCGTCTCCGGCCCCGGTGTGGTCCACCACGCCCTCCAGGCCGTGAAGGGCCAGCCCTTCGACGTGGTGGCTGAGACCATCAAGAAGACCGCCTTCCGCATCACCCGCATGGGCCAGTTGGTGGCTCAGGAGGCAAGCCGCCGCCTGGACACCCCCTTCGGCATCGTGGACCTGTCCCTGGCCCCCACCCCCGCCGTGGGCGACAGCGTGGCCCGCATCCTGGAGGAGATGGGTCTGGAGGTCTGCGGCACCCACGGCACCACCGCCGCCCTGGCTCTGCTCAACGACGCGGTGAAGAAGGGCGGCGTGATGGCCTCCTCCTCTGTGGGCGGCCTGTCCGGCGCCTTCATCCCCGTCAGCGAGGACGAGGGCATGATCGCCGCCGCCGCCTCCGGCGCCCTGACCCTGGACAAGCTGGAGGCCATGACCTGCGTGTGCTCCGTGGGCCTGGACATGATTGCCGTCCCCGGCGACACCTCTGCAGAGACCCTGTCCGCCATCATCGCCGACGAGGCGGCCATCGGCATGGTGAACACCAAGACCACCGCCGTGCGCCTGATCCCCGCCCCCGGCTGTAAGGTTGGCGACACGGTGGAGTTCGGCGGCCTGCTGGGTTCCGCCCCCGTGCAGCCCGTCCACCCCTTCTCCGCCCACGACTTCATCGCCCGCGGCGGCCGCATCCCCGCGCCCATGCAGAGCTTGAAGAACTGATATCATGCATCCCTGCGCCCCGCCGGAGCGTACAAAACTCCGGCGGGGCGCATGTTCTTTCTCTTGACTTCAACGGGTAAATGTGTTAAAGTGTTCCCGATAACCGGTCAACACCGGGCCGGGGAAAAGAGGAATCACTTATGAGCAGACACATTGTCATCGTGGGACTGGGCCTGATCGGCGGCTCTATGGCCAAGGCCCTGCGCGGTTTTGAAGATTTTGATTTGATCGGCGTGGACGTGAGCGAGCCCACCCTGCGCTATGCCCTGGAGCAGGACATTGTGGACCGGGTGGAGCCAGACCCGGCCAAAGCCCTGGCGGAGGGGGACCTGGTGTTCCTGTGCCTGCACCCCCAGGGCATCGTGGACTTTATGGCCGAGCACCGGGACCACTTCAAGCCCGGGGCCATGGTCACCGACGTGTGCGGTGTGAAGGGCGCGATCTTCGAGGGGGCCAAGGTCCTGCCCGACACCGTGTCCTTCGTGGGCGGACACCCCATGGCGGGCACCGAGTTCTCCGGCATCCAGCACGCCCTGGTCAACATGTTCCACGGGGCCCACTATATCCTCACGCCAAACGACCAGTCCCGCCCGGAGCACGTGGCCCTGATGGAGCGCCTGGCCGTCCACATCGGCTGCGCCAACATCGTCAAGACCACGCCGGAAAACCACGACGCCATCATCGCCTACACCAGCCAGATGATGCACATCATCGCCGTGGCCGTGTGCGATGACCCCAGCCTGTTCCAGTATCAGGGCTTCGAGGGGGACTCCTTCCGGGGCTGTACCCGGGTGGCCGCCCTGGATGTGCCACTGTGGACCCAGCTGTTCACCATGAATTCCAAGGCCCTGGGCAGCGCCCTGGAGGAGCTGGAGGGCAACATCCGCACCTACCGCCAGGCCATCGAAGCCGGGGACACCACGACCCTGGTGGAAAAGCTGTCCTATTCCGCCGCCCGCAAACGGAAAATGAACCGCCTGGAAATTGAGACCGGAGCCGTGGGGCGGGAGGGGAAGAAACCGAAGATGTAAAATTGTGATAGGATATAAGACAGCCCGGACGACCAAACCGTCGTCCGGGCTGTCTGGCTGACGGAGCGCATATACTCCCAACAGAAGAGTGTGAAAGTGCGCCCTTACCAAGGAAATTTTAATTCTGCGTCTTTTTATACTCGCACTCGCCGTTTTCAATTAAATCAATCCATTTAATCAAAGTGCTTTTTCGCAGAATCATTCTTGCTGATACTTTTAATTGGGTAGAATTCTTTTTTGGTTGAACGTCCTCAAGAACAAATACACATTCTCCGTCAATATCAACCATGTTCAACCGACAGTGTGCAAATGCATTTCTGATATGGTAGAATACACTTAGAAACTGATTTCTCTGATTATCATAGATACAGATTCTTTCACGAGAAAAATCAGATGGAAATGTTTCTTTCAAATCCGCTTTCTCTAAGGCTACATCCATTTCATCATACCCTTTAGCCGAGTAAATCAGTTCATGTGATGTTGCTGCTTGGCGAAGTTGTTTATTCAAATAATACGGTTTCCTCCAAGGGGTATTCCAACCATATTCAATTAGCGTTTTCCCCATTGAGGATAAATTGGAGCACGGAGAATGAAAGACGAAAAAAATTACAATCCTAAATAAATCTTGATTATTGAAATGTTCCGGTGCAATCCACCTTATCCAAGAGGGGTTACGATCAGAAATTGTAGCCATATAGTGTTCCTATTCTGCAAAAAACTTTTCCTAAATAGCATTATAACTTCGGAGTTTACTTCTTTATATCAAACTCATCTTGAGTTATCTTAATGTTTTTTCGTTAACTATTACTAACAAGCGCAAGACCAATTAAAAACGAAATTGTTCCTCCAATAGTAATTGCATTGAATACTTCAAAACTGCCAGAAGATATAAGGAACATTGATATAACATCCGCAACGATACCTATGATGATTAAAAAGGCACCAAACGCTTTTATTGATGTTCCATCGTTTGTTGATGAGTTTTCATCAAGTTTTTCCTGCATCTTCTTTCGAACCTCTGGTTGTATATCCGTGTCAGCGATTGTCGCACCACAATACATACATATAAGACTTTTTCCATCGATCTCATGTCCGCATTTTTTGCAGAGTTTTTCCATCACTTCACCCCCGTGTTTCTGTTATCTTCTCATGATGTTTTTTAGAGTTTGCAGATATCCCCCCAACTATCTTTTAATGCTGCGTTTGCCAGCATCCCCAGTAGTGTCACGCCGCTTGTTTTGAGTTCTTGGAGTGCTCTTGTAATTTTTCCATTTTCGTCAACAACCAACCTGATTTTCTGTCGCAACATTGCACCATACGAGTTTGGTGCATCAATATATGTGTCAATATAGGTGCATTGATTTTCTTTAGCATCGAATTTCAGAGTCCCTTTGACGATCATATCAGTAGTTAATTCGGGCCATTTACAGGAGGCAGGTGATTTGAACGCATTGATAATATGATTAGAGAAAACCTCATCATATTGAATTTCTAACGGACTTTTTTCCTTTGGAGCTACCGCCGGAACCCCAGATCCGTTCAGTGCAGACACTACATTCGCAAATTCTTCTGTGGTTAAAATACCTTGCTGCATGAGATTTGTAAGAGCATTCATCTTCTCAGACATTGTTACCATGTTAATTTCTCTCCTTCGATTTTTTATTGTGTACTTTTACAAATCAGTAAAATCAAGGGAACTATATCCCAAAATCCTATTGCAAATAGCATAAAAGCGTGTTAAACTGAATTTGTTGAAAAGGAGGGCATAAATTTATAAAAGTACACTTTTCCAAACTTTCCACTCACTTTTCCCCCTCCTCAAACTTCCTTGCTTTGGCGTAAAATGTCCCCACCGGCATTCCGCAGGCTTCGGCGGCCTGGCGGAGTGTTATTTTTTTATCCCGCCATTTTTTGTGGACGGCGTGGAAATTTTCCGGCAGGACGGCGGGGGGACGGCCAAATTTTACGCCCCTGGCTTTGGCGGCGGCGATGCCCTCGGCCTGGCGTTTTTTGATGTTCTCCCGTTCGTTCTGGGCCACGAAGGACAAAATTTGCAGCACCAAATCGGCGATGAAGGTGCCCAGCAGGTCCTTTCCCTGGCGGGTGTCCAGCAGGGGCATGTCGATGACGCAGATGTCCACGGCTTTTTCTTTTGTCAGCACCCGCCACTGGTTCTGCACCTCCTCATAGTTGCGCCCCAGCCGGTCAATGCTCAGCACATAGACCAGGTCACCGGGCCGCAGCCGCCGCAGCAGCCGGGCGTAGGCCGGGCGGTGGAAGTCCTTGCCCGACTGCTTGTCGATGAACATCCGCTCCCGGGGGACGCCCCGCTCCGCCATGGCCCGCCGCTGCCGGTCCTCGTTCTGATCCAGGGTAGACACCCGAATGTATCCGTATTCCATATGATCTAACCTCCCTCTTCATCTTAAAAGATAAAATGGAGGTCCGTTGTACGGGGACGTACATCTTAAAATCGGGATATTTTTTGAACCGATACGCAGATATTTTCGACAACGATTTAAAAACGGGGGTGCTTTTTAAACCATTTCTGCGTGTATGGCAGAACGATTCAAAAATGGCACTGTTTTTTAAATCATATTTGTACGTGGAGCGGAACGATTCAAAATCGGCGTCGTTTTTTGAATCATATCGGCGCATACGGCTCGACGATTTAAAATGACCCCCATTTTTTGAATCGTTATCGCAAAAACGACGCTCGGAAAAAATATACTCCCAAGTTATCAAGTTTTTGTTGCAAGGTGTCCATTGACTTTCATTCTCTATCGTGCTAGTGTATAGAAAACCAACGCGAAAAATATTTGGGAGATGGTCAGGATGCTGTCAAAACGCTATGTGGATATGCTGTCGGAAAAGGACATTATTTTCGAGATCGCCGGGATGGCCAAGCGCCGCGCCCAGGAGATCGGCGAGGAGAATGTGTATAACTTCAGCCTGGGCAACCCCTCGGTGCCCGCGCCGGAGGCGGTGAACCAGACCATCCATGACATCCTGAACGACACCCCCACCCTTCAGATCCACAGCTATGGCCCCAGCGCCGGGCTGCCCCAGGTCCGCGCACAGCTGGCCCAGTCCCTGAACCGCCGGTTCGGCATGGACTATCGGCCCGAGCACCTGTTCATGGCCAGCGGTGCGGCGGGGGCCCTGGGCCACGCCCTGCGGGCGGTGACCGAGCCGGGGGACGAGATCATCGTCTTTGCCCCCTATTTCCCCGAGTACCGCCCCTATGTCCAGGGGGCCGGGCTGCGCCTGTCGGTGGTCCCGGCGGACGTGGACTCCTTCCAGATCAACTTTCAGGCCCTGGAGGAGCGCCTGAACCCCGCCGTCACCGCGGTGCTGGTGAACTCCCCCAACAACCCCTCGGGCATGGTGCTGTCCTCCGCCACCCTGACGCGGCTGGCCGCCCTGCTGGAAGAGAAGCAGCACCAGTTCGGCCACCCCATCTATCTCATCTCCGACGAGCCCTATCGGGAGCTGCTGTTCACCGGGACAGAGGAGACCTACCCCGCCCGGTTCTATGACAACACCATCACCTGCTACTCCTTCTCCAAGTCCCTGTCCCTGCCGGGGGAGCGCATTGGCTATCTGGCGGTGAACCCCAAGGCGGAGCAGGCCCTGACCATCGCGGAGGTGTGCCCTCAGGTCTCCCGGACCATCGGCTGCAACGGCACCTCCACCCTGATGCAGCTGACGGTGGGCCGCTGCGCCGACCTGACCAGCCAGCTGGAGGTGTATGAGCGGAACAAGGACCGGCTGTTCGCCGCCCTGACGGAGTATGGCTTCTCCTGCGTGGAGCCGGGGGGCAGCTTCTATATGTTCCCCCGGTCTCTGGAGCCGGACGACGTGGCCTTCTGCAAAAAAGCCACGGAGCTGGACCTGTTCCTGGTGCCCGGCACGGCCTTCGGCTGCCCCGGCCACTTCCGCCTGGCCTATTGCGTGCCCGAGGAGCGGGTCACCGTGGCCCTGCCCAAATTCAAGCAGCTGGCGGAGCTGTATCAGAAGAAGGACTGAAATATTTTCTTTGTCCTAGTTTCAAATCGAATTTCAGTACGGTTAAAAAATGCTGTGATATCAAGTGTTCAAATAATTAAAGCAGAACAAAGTACAGAATTCAGTCTGTACTTTGTTCTGTATTTTATTTCAGAAATTTGTGTGCTATAATGAAGAAACCGTGCCGCCGGATGTGTGCCGGGGGCAGAGCAAGAGGAGGAGAGATATGACTACCATACAAATGATCATCATGGGTACCATCATCCTGTACCTGTGTATGGTGATCTTCACCGGCGTGATGATCGGACGCCGGTCTAAGAAGAGTTCCGAGGGCTTTTACCTGGGCGGACGGGGCATGGGCCCCCTGGTCACCGCCATGAGCGCCGAGGCCTCGGACATGAGTAGCTATCTGCTCATGGGCATCCCGGGCCTTGCCTATCTCAGCGGCGTGGCCGACGCCAGCTGGACCGCCATCGGTCTGGTGGCGGGCACCTATCTGAACTTTCTGCTGGTGGCCCGCCGTCTGCGGCGGTACAGCGTCCACCTGGACGCCATCACCATCCCCAGCTTTATCTCCAAGCGCTATGGGGAGAAGAAGCCCGTCATCATGGGCATCTCCGCCGTTATCATCCTGGTGTTCTTCGTGCCCTATGTGGCCTCCGGTCTGGCGGCCATCGGCAAGCTGTTCAACAGCCTGTTCGGCTGGAACTACATGGTGGCTGTGATCGTGGGGGCCATCGTCATCATCAGCTATACCTCCGTGGGCGGCTTCAGCGCTGTGGCCACCATGGACCTCATTCAGTCCATCATCATGACGGTGGCCCTGGCCATCATCGTGGTCTTCGGCGTGGTCCAGGCCGGGGGCATGGACGCCGTGCTGGAGCACGCCCGCAGCCTGCCCGGCTTCCTGCGCTTTGACCAGACCTATAACGCCGCTACCGGCGCCGCCGAGCCCTATGGCGTCATCCGCATCGTGTCTATGCTGGCCTGGGGCCTGGGCTACTTCGGCATGCCCCACATCCTGGTGCGCTTTATGGCCATCCGCCACGAGGACGAGCTGAAGCTCTCCCGCCGCATCGCCGCCAGCTGGGTGGTCATCTCCATGGCCGTGGCCGTGTTTATCGGCATCGTGGGTCACGCCGTGTCCAACGTGGGCCGCATCCCTGCCCTGGAGGGCAGCGCCACCGAGACGGTCATCGTCCGCCTGGCCGACCTGCTGTCCAGCTATGGCATCCTGCCCGCCGTCGTCGCCGGGTGCATCCTGGCCGGTATCCTGGCGGCGACGATGTCCACCGCCGACTCTCAGCTGCTGGCCGCCTCCTCCGCCTTTTCGGAGAACGTGCTCCAGGACCTGTTCGGCGTGAAGCTGACCCCCAAGCAGAACATGCTGGCCGCCCGGCTGACGGTGGTGGTCATCGCCTTTATCGCCATCTTCCTGGCCGCCGACCCCAACAGCAACGTGTTCAAGATCGTCTCCTTCGCCTGGGCGGGCTTTGGCGCCACCTTCGGCCCCACCATGCTGTGCGCCCTGTTCTGGCGGCGGAGCAACCGCCAGGGCATCATGGCCGGTCTGATCGTGGGCGGCGTGATGATCTTTGTGTGGAAGTTCCTGGTGGCCCCTATCGGCGGCATCTTCAACATCTATGAGCTGCTGCCCGCCTTCCTGTGCGCCCTGTGCGCCATCGTCGTGGTCTCTCTGGCGACTCCCGCGCCGGAGAAGGAGATCACCGACATGTTCGACAGCTACAACACCTGAGCGCCATCCCTAAACCACAAAAAGAAGCCGCGCAGACGAGCCAGTTTGGCTTGCCTGCGCGGCTTTTAGCATGTCTTATTTGCCCACGGGGGTCTGGTCAGGGGCCTGAGCCTTTTGGACCTGGGCGCGCTGCTTTTTGTGCTTGCGGCGGAGCAGGAGCGCCGCGCCGCCCAGCAGGACCACCGCGCCGCCCCCGGCCACGGCCCAGATGAGCCAGGCGGGGCCCTCCTCCTGGACGCAGAAGGTGATCTTCCGCTCCTGGCAGGGGATCATGGCATAGCTGCCGTCCACGGTGAGGGACTGGCGCTGCCAGCCCTCCTTCGTCTCCACCCACAGGGCATAGCGCTGGCTGCGGTCGGGCAGGCGATAGTGGACGGTGTAGCTCACGTCGTCCAGCACCGGGTCGGTGACGGTGACGGTGTAGGCCGTGCCGGTGTGCTCCTTGCCGCTCTCGTCGGTCCAGGTCACGTCGGCGGTGGTGTGCTCCACCTTGGCGTTGCGGCTGAAGCTGCCGTCCACCAGGATCTCAGGCAGGCCGCTCCCGTCGGTGATGACGGAGGAATAGGGTGTGTACTCCGCCTCCAGCGTCCGGCTGAAGGTCAGGTGGCCATAGTCCAGGTCGGGCCACTGGGCGGAATAGCCCTTTTTGGCCGGGATGTCGGGCAGACGCTCGATCCCCTGGCCATACTGGAAGGGGATCACCGCCACCTGCTTGCCGTCGGCCATAAAGGTCAGTTGGAACTGGGTGAACTCCCCGGGGGCATTGCCCAGGGCGGACAGTTCGTCGAAGGTGGTGGGCTGGGCCTTGCCGGTGTAGCTGATGCCGTCCAGGCCGCCCAGGGTGTCGTGGACGAAGAGGTTGCCCGTCAGGGTGCCGTCCTCCTCCATGTCCCCGGCGATGGTGCCCACATAGGCCTCTCCCTTGTCGATCTCGATGAAGGAGCGGCTGTTTTCAATGGTGCTGCCGTAACCGGCCACGCCGCCCACATAGTCCTTGCCGGACAGCTGACACCGGGCCCAGCTGTCCCGGATGAAGCCATAGGAGGCCCCGGCCACGCCGCCCACATAGTCCCCGTCGCTGCTGGACACGGGGCCATAGCCCTGACAGCCGGACACCCGGCCCAGGTCCATGAGACCGACCACGCCGCCGGTGTAATTCTTCTTGCCGGTGATCTCCCCCCGGTTGACGCAGTCCAGCATCACCGCCCGGGCCAGATAGCGGAAGTCCAGGGACTTGTCGCCCACTTTTGTCAGGTCGTCCTCCGGGTCAAAGTCATATTCCACGGCCATGGACCCGGCGATGCCGCCCACGTTCACGTCCCCCTCCACGCTGCCGCTGTTCTGGCAGGCGGAGATGAGGCCCGCGTCCGGCTTTCCGTCCCCATCCTGGTCGGAGATATCCTCGAAGTAGTCGTCCAGGTCCTTGTCCCGCTCCTCGTCGATGGCATCCCGAATGAGGTCGATGATGACCCGCAGCTGGTCGTTGATGGCCCGCAGGTCGGCGATGGCGATGTCAGAGCGGTCAGACAGCATGTCGTTCATGCTGCCCGCGTTGTCCAGCAGGTCGGAGAAGGCATCGTCCACTGCGTCCCCCTTCTGAGTCAGGTCGTCGCCGATGATCTGAAACTGGATGGTGGGTTTGGCCGCCAGCTCATCCACCACCCGCTTGCCGTCGTCCAGAGCCTGCTTGAGCAGGTCCAGTCCGGCGGACAGGGTGTCCCCCGCGTCGGACAGGCTGCTCAGGGCATCGTCCAGGGGGTCGTGGGCCTTTTGCAGGTCGGCCAGGGCGTCGGCAAAGTGGCTGCCCGCCTGGGAGAGATAGTCCCCCGCGTCCTTCAGATAGCCCATGGCGTCGTCCATGTCGCTGATGGCATTGCGCAGGTTCTTCAGCAGATGGTTGGTGAGCGCCTTTACCGCACCGGACATATTGTCCAGCGCGCCCTTGGCGCTGTCCAGCTCGGCCATGGTCTGGCGCACCTGCTCCTGTAGGGCGTCATAGGCCTCCTCGGTCATGCCGCCGTCCTCCACATAGGCGTCCAGAATGATCTGGAGCATGGTGCCCATGGTCACAGACACGTCGGCCAGGGCCTGGGACAGCTGGGTCATGCCTGTGGCCAGCTTGGCCAGGGCGGCGGCAGTCTCTGCGTCGCTGCCCACGGCCTTTTTCAGGTCGGCCAGGGCGTCCTGAATGGAATCCAGCGCGTCCTGGGCCTTTTTGTGGGCATCGTCCATGTCGTCCCGGGCATCGTCCATATTGTCCGCCGCATCGTCCAGGGCGTCGTTTACCTCCCGCATACTGTCCATGGCGTCGGCCAGCTGGGAGGAGGCCTTGGACATGCGGTCCACCGACTGGCTGATGGTGTCCAGAATGGGGCTCATCTGGTCCAGGGTCCAGGAGATGCGGGCAAAGGCGTCGTTCACCTGGTCGATGTTGTCGTTGCCCCAGTCGGTCATGGCGTCGGTCAGGTCGTGCACCGCGTCCTTGGCGGTGCGGGCGCTGTCGGTAAAGTCGGTGATCTGCTGGGACACGGCGTCCACCGTGGTCCCCGTGTGGTTCAGGGTGGAGTCCATCAGGTCCTGAAGGTTGTCCAGCTCGTCCCACAGCTTGTTCAGGGTGTCCTCGTCATATTTCAGGGTGAGCTGGGGCTCCAGCTGCCCGGCCACGCCGCCCACGTCTTTGCGGCCCAAAATAGGCCCGGAGTTGGAGCAGCCGTCCAAATAGCCGGACTGGCGGCCCACCACGCCGCCGATGTTATAGCCCACGTGGGCATAGCCCACCGGGCCGGAGTTGGAGCAGCTCTGCAAAATGCCGCTGGACCACCCGGCGATGCCGCCGATGTCGGTGGAAGCGGGCATGTTCTCCGCGGAGTTCAGCTGCTCCCAGTCCACGTTGGTCAGGTCCTTCTCCGTCTCCACCTCGGTGGTATTGACGCTGCCGGAGTTCCGGCACTGGATCAGGCTGCCCAGGTTCCGCCCGGCGATGCCGCCCACATAGTGCTCCCCGGTGACAGAGCCGCTGAAGGTGCAGTTGATGACCTGTCCAGTGAGCTCGTTGACGCCCACCACACCGCCCACGGAGTCGCCCCCCTTCACGCCGCCCTGCGCGGCGCACTGGCGGATGATGCCGGAATTGCTGCCGGCGATGGCGGCCACTTCGTTTTTCCGGTCGCTGGGCCCGATAGAGGCCTTCACCGTCAGGTTCTGGACCACGGCCCCCTGCTGCACATAGCGGAACAGCCCCCGGGTGTTGCCGCTGCCCGTGATGGTCAGGCCGGAGATGGTGTGGCCCTGGCCGTCGAACGTCCCGCCGAAGGTGGGGATGGGGGTAAAGCCGCTGCCGCTGAGATTGATGTCGTCAGTCAGCACCACCGTCTTTCCCTGGGACCAGCTGTCCAGGGTACACTGGACAGCCAGCTCCTTCAGGTCCTCCGCCGTGGCGATGGTGATGGTCCCGCCCTCCTGGTTCAGGGCCAGAGCGGGGAGGACCTGTCCGGCCAGCAGCAGGGCCGCCAGCAGCAGGCACAGCAGCTTATTTGCCGTTTGTTTCTTCATCTTGCGCTTGATCGTCATCAGAAGGGTCCTCCTCCGGTAATTTCTCAATGGTCCCGCTGCCCACCAGGGCGGATATCTCCCCGTGGACCACGCCGTGGACGTTGGCATCCACCACGCCGTTGATGCGGCCCCGCACCCGGCCGTTCACATACACCGTTCCGGCGGTGCGCTGGGCGGGCACAGGCGCCTTCAGCTTAAAGCTGGTCTTTTCCACGATGATGTCGCCCACCAGCAGGATCTGGGGCAGGATGAACATGACCAGGAACATGGAGATCAGGGTGCCCCGGCTGATGCACTCACCGATGCCCACAATGGCGACCTCGGTGGATATCTTGCCGATGAGGAAGGCGGCGGAGCTTAGGATGGTGCCCGAGGTGAACACCGTGGGGAAGGCCAGGTTCAGGGCCTTGACAATGGCGGTCTTGGGCGGGAAGCTGGCCTTCATCTCGGTATACCGGGTGGAGATGACAATGGCATAGTCGATGTTGGCGCCCATCTGGATGGCGGTGACCACCAGATAGCTCATAAAGTAGATGTTGGTGTTCGTCAGTGTGGGGAAGGTGAAGTTGATCCAGATGCTGCCCTGGATGACCAGGATCAGCAGGATGGGCAGACCCACCGACTGGAATGTAAACAGCAGAATGAGGATGACGAAGGCCACGGACAGCACGCTGATCATCACATTGTCCCGGGCAAAGGATGTGGACAGATCATAGTTGCTGGTGGCGTTGCCCACCACCAGCACCTGGTCGGCGGGGTAATACCGCTCGGCCTCCTGGTGGATGGTCTTTAAAAAGTCAAAGGTCTCCTGCCCCTCCTCGGGCAGGTCCAGGTTCAGCACCAGGCGGGAGTGATTTTCGCCCAGCATCTGCTTCTGGCCGTCGATGAGCTGGTCATACATATCGTTCACATCGGCCTCGGTCTCGTCGTCCAGGGAGACATAGCCCTCGTCCATCTGGTCGTGGAGGAAGATGAACATATCCATCAGGGGGACAGAGTAGTTCTCGATGCCCCCCACGATGCGGCCATACTCCTCCTGGTCCACGGCATAGGCACTGTAGAGCAGACAGACGGACTCATAGGACACGTCGGTCATCTCGGAGAACTGCCGGGGGGTCATCTTGTCCGTCAGGCAATAGCCGTCCTTGGCCTCGATGTTGGCAAGGCCGGTAGCGGAATCCACCTGGTCATAGCGCTCCAGGCGGTCCAGCAGGCGTTTCTCCTTCTCATAGTCCCCCCGGGGCACCAGCACGGCGGCCACGTTCTGGGCCCCGAAGGTGTCGTCCACCCGCTGGTCGGCGATCTGCTGCTCGCTGTGGCTGGTGGTCTTCACCAGGGTGTCGCCATAGACATAGGGGCAGCGGTTGGACAGGATGAACCCGGCCACCAGCACCACCAGGAACACGGGCACGCCGATATAGCGCAGCTTGACCACCAGGCGGCCCCACTTGTCGATCTTAGGCAGGAACTCCCTGTGCTGGGTTCTGACCAGAGCGTTGGCAAACAGCATCAGCAGGCCGGGCATCAGGGTGAACACCGACAGCATGCTGAAACAGATGGCCTTGATGAGCACCATAGCCATGTCCGGGCCGATGCCGAACTGCATGAACAGCATGGCCCCCAGGCCGGAGATGGTGGTCAGACTGCTGGAGGCAATGGCTGGGATGGAGTAGCTCACCGCGTTGATGCAGGCCTGGCGGGTGTCGCAGGTCTGGCGCTCCTCGGTGAACCGGTGGAGCAGGATGATGGCATAGTCGATGGCCAGTGCCAGCTGCAGCACCACCGTCACTGAATTGGAGATGTAGGAGATGGTGCCGAACCAGAAGTTTGTGCCCATATTCAGCAGGGCGGCGGAGGCGAAGGTGAGGATCATCACGGGCAGCTCGGCATAGGAGCGTGAGGTGATAAGCAGCACCAGCACGATGATGACGGCGGCGATGCCCAGGATGACCGTCATCTGCTGGGCCAGGGTGTCCGCCTGGGACACGCCCACCGTGGTGGAGATATAGGTGTCGTAGCCGCTGAGGAGGGTCCTGATGTCCTGCATGGCCGCCTTGGCCGAGTCGTCGTCCTCCTCCCCGTCAAAGGTGACGGTGATCAGGGCGTTGGCCCCCTGCATATAGTCGGCAATGTCCTCCGGGGTGTCCGGCTCATCGTCATCGTCGTCCTCGTCCGGCGGGTCGGCGGGGTCGTTGTCCCCCAGCTTGGCGGAGGACACGCCGTCGATGCCCTCGATCTGCCCGGCCAGGTCATAGGCGATGTCATATGTCACATGGGACACCATGATCCGCGCTGTGCCGAAGGTGGTCATCTCGTCGTCCATCAGGGTCAGGCCCTTGCGGGTCTCGGTGTCTTTTGACAGATAGTCGGTGATGTCGTTGTCCACGGCCACCCAGCGCGAGGAGATCACGGAGAAGATGGCGGCGACGATGTACAGAAAAAAGATCAGATTTCGCCGGTCTACGACGAAGCGGGCGATCGTTTCAAAAAACGAGCCGCCGCCCTGGGGTTTACTCATGGAATACACTCCTTTGTCGGGGAATCGGGGGATCGCGCGCAGGGGCCGTCAGTCCGGCTGCCTCACGCCGGTCCAGTGGATGGAGCCCTTGCCCGTGTGGGTCACGCCGGTGATGGTCTCTCCGGTCAGTTCCAGCAGAGAGACACAGTCCAGCTCCTGCATGGCGGTACGCAGGCGGTGCTGCAGCTGAATGTGGCCGCTGCTTTCGCGGCCGGACACCGGCTGCTGAAAGCCAAGCACCGACAGGATACCGGTCACGGCTCCGTTCACCTCACCGGTCAGGGTCAGCTCCCCCTCCCGGGGGCCCATGGGGCTGTGCAGGGTGATGCGATAGCGGTGTGTCATGTTCCTTCCCTCCATATCAGAGTATCATCATATAAGAAGGACCGGGAGAAAAACAGTCTGCAATCTGGCCTGCCTTGTCAAAATTTTTACACATAAGAAAGATTGTATGATTTTCCGTCCCATGCTATAATGCCTAGGAAGGCGGTGAGACCCATGCCATATGCGGTGTCTGAACACACCAAGACCATGCTCTGCCAGGCGCTGAAGAAAAAAATGGCCCAAAAGCCCCTGGACAAGATCACCATCCGGGAGCTGGCCGACGACTGCGGATTAAAGCGCCAGGCGTTTTATTATCACTTTGAGGATATCTATGATTTGGTGCGCTGGATGTTCCAGCAGGAGGCGGTGTCCCTGCTGCGGCAGCACGACGGGGCCCTGCTGTGGCAGGAGGGCCTTTTGCAGCTGCTGCGCTATTTAGAGGAGAACCGGGCCGTGTGCCGTTGCGCATTGCAGTCTTTGGGCCGGTCGTACATCAGCATGTTTTTCCGGGACGACATCTATGCCATCATCCACCGCACCGTGGACGAGCTGCACCGGCAGGCCCACTTTTTGCAGGCCCCGGAGCAGGGGGAGCTGCTGACCCAGTTCTATGTCATCGCCCTGGCCGGGGTGGTGGAGAGCTGGGTGCTGGGGGAGCTGAAGTGCTCGGCGGAGGAGCTGGTGGACTTTATCGACCGGCTGCTGACCGACCAGCTGCGGGGGGCACTGGACCGCCAGAAGGAAGAAGGTTTGCGGCAGGAAGTGCCGCAGGGAGGTCTTACATCATGAATTACGCGGATATCCGGCCCATCGACGTGGCCAACGGCCCCGGTGTGCGGGTGTCTCTGTTCGTCTCCGGCTGCACCCACCACTGTGAGGGGTGCTTTAACCCGGAGACCTGGGACTTTCAATATGGAAAGCCCTTCGGCCCGGAGCAGGAGGAGGAGGTATTATCCGCCCTGGCCCGGCCCTATATCCACGGTCTGTCCCTGCTGGGGGGCGAGCCCATGGAGCCGGAAAATCAGCAGGCCATCCTCCACCTGGTCCGGCGGGTGCGGGAGCGTTTCCCGGAGAAGGATATCTGGTGCTACTCCGGCTATCTCTTCCCCCGCCTGGCCGCCGGAGAGGTGGGTCGGCACAGCCGGGAGATATTAGAGCTGCTGGACGTGCTGGTGGACGGGCCCTTTATTTTGGAGCGGAAGAGCCTGAGCATCCGCTTTCGCGGCTCGGACAACCAGCGGCTCATCGACGTGCCCGCCTCTCTGAAGACGGGGGAGATCGTCCTGTGGGACAAGATCGAGTGAGCCAAGAAAAGCAAAACAAAGAAGCGCCCTGCCGGGGAATATCCTCCGGCAGGGCGCTGTGGGTTTTCGGTGGGCTTACTCCTCGTAGTCATCATACTCCGAGGCGCAGGCGGTGCGCTGGATCTTGGTCTTGGCGCAGCTGCCCAGCTGGGCCAGCTTGTCCCAATAGGCGATGATGGCGCACACGGCGGCGGCGGCCCCCAGGGACAGGGCCACGATCTTCAGCACAAAACGGGCGACTTTCATATTCTTGACCTCCTTATGGGGCCCCGCAGGGCCGACAGTCCTTGATGAAACCTAGTCTACAGGAAAACGGAGAAAAATACAATCGTTTTTCCGAAAAATTGCCGGGGGAGGGATGTGGAAAACCGGTGGGATGGGAGACATAACACCAAGTTATGCACATTTTCCACAGAGTTTTCCACAGGCAATGTGGAAAAGTGCCCATTTCAGAAAATTTTCAGCAAGAGAAAAACGCTCAGCCCAGAGAGATATCCCGGGTGGCGTAGGCGTTCAGCTCCGCCCCGGCGGTGTGTCCGGCCAGGAACTCGTAATACCCCTGGCAGCCGATCATGGCCCCGTTGTCCCCGCAATAGCGCAGCTCGGGCAGGAACAGCTTGTCTCCGCTCTTGGCGCAGGCGGCCTGGAGGTCGGCCCGGATGCGGCTGTTGGCGGCCACGCCCCCGGCCACGGCCACCTTGCCATAGCCCAGCTTTCGGGATGCGGCCATGGCCCGGGGGACCAGGGACTGGCTCACCGCCCGGCCAAAGCTGGCGGCGAAGGAGGGCAGGTCCAGTTCCTCCCCCTTCTGCTGGGCGTTGTGGATCAGGTTCAGGCTGGCGGTCTTCAGGCCGGAGAAGGACATGTCCAGCTCGTGGCCGCTGACGTGGGCCTGGGGCAGGTCATATTTCCGGTCGTCGCCCCCCGCGGCCAGCCGGTCCATGGGGCCGCCGCCGGGATAGCCGATGCCCAGCACCCGGGCCACCTTGTCAAAGCACTCCCCCGCCGCGTCGTCCCGGGTGCCGCCCAGGACGGACATGTCCGTGTAGGACCGCACATCCACAATGGCGGTGGTGCCGCCGGAGACGCACAGGCAGACGAAGGGGGGCTCCAGATCCGGGTGGGTGAGATAGTTGGCGGCGATGTGGCCCCGCACGTGGTGGACGGGGATGAGGGGCAGATCCAGGGCCATGGCGGCCCCCTTGGCAAAGTTCACCCCCACCAGCACCGCCCCGATGAGGCCGGGGGCATAGGTGACGGCCACGGCGTCTAGGTCAGACTTCGTCAGGCCCGCCTGCTCCACCGCCTGGTCGGCCAGGGAGGTGACGGCCTCCACGTGCTTGCGGGAGGCGATCTCCGGCACCACGCCGCCGTAAATCGTGTGCATCTCGATCTGAGAGGAGACGCAGTTGGACAGGACGGTGCGCCCGTCCCGGACCACGGCAGCCGCCGTCTCGTCGCAGGAGGATTCAATGGCCAGAATGTTCACGGCTGCTCCCCCTCCTGCCCGTTGAAATAGCGGGTCATGATGACGGCGTCCTCCCGGGGGTGCTGATAATACCCCGGGCGCAGGCCCGCCTGCTGAAAGCCGTATTTCTCATAAAGCCCCCTGGCCGCCTCGTTGGACGCCCGCACCTCCAGGGTGAGGAAGGCCAGGTTCACCGCGCCGAAGCGGCAGTATACGTCCAGCAGGGCGGAGGCCACCCCGTGCCGCCGGGCGTCGGGGGTCACGGCGATGTTGTCGATATAGCCCTCGTCCACGATGACGTGGAGACCGGCATAGCCCAGGATGTGGCCGTCCTCCGCCTCGGCCACGATAAAGCTGGCCTGGCTGTCGAACAGGGCGTCGGTGAGCATCTGCTCCGTCCAGGGGGTGGAGAAGCACTCCTTTTCCAGGGCCGCGATCTCCTCGATGTGGCTGCGGTCCATGGGCACGATCTCGTAATACATGAAAACACTTCCGTTCGTGATTAGGTTGAAAACTCAGCCCCGCTGGCCGCAGGGCTCCTCGATGGTCACGGTGTATTTCTCCAGCAGGGCCACCGGGTGATAAGACAGCTTGCTGGTGCGCAGGCCAAGGTCGCCGGTGTCGTCCTCCCGGTTGATGAAGTGGACGCCGTCCCGGACAAAGTGCTGGGCAAACTGGGCCACCAGCATCTGATAGCAGCCCTCATAGTCCCGGTCCGCCTTTTCGATGTGGGTGAACAGGGTGTCCCCCACGATCTCCCCCAGGGAGAAGCCCACGATGTTGTCCTCCACCTGGAGGATGCCCCCCAGCAGGTCATAGGTGGCGAAGTGGTCCAGCACCTCGTGGGTCTTGGCGATGTCCTCGTGGAAGGAGGCGGCGGCCTTGTCCCACCGGGCGGCATAACTATCCAAAAACGCCTTCACCTGGGGGATGTCTTCCTCGGTCATGGCGCGGAAGGTCCAGTTGCCATAGGTCTTTAAAAACTTGTTCACGTGGTTGCGCTGGCCGCTGAGCTTTTTGCCCCGGAAGTACATCAGGTCCTCCGCCCGATAGAGATAGTCAAAGCTGTCCCGCTCGGCCACGGCGGCGCTGTTGGGGAAATACGCCTGGAGCCGGGGCAGCTCGTCCTTGGGCACGGGATAGAAGGACAGGGGGATGCCCTTTTCACAGCAGTACTGGGCGATCTCCCGAAAGTGCTCTGTCCGGCCCCCGCCCAGGGGCAGGGTGAAGGTCTCCCCCAAGGAGGGGTATTGGACCTTGAAATAAAGGCTGTCGTCGCAGATGGCCCACTCCGTCTCGTACATGTCCCGCCAGATGAACACGGTTCCCGGCGTGGTGTCGCAGATGCGGCTGCCGCTATAGTTGAAAAAGGAGCACAGACGGGGTAGGTCCTCCAGTTGCAGGGGATGAAACTCCAGCATAAAAAATTAACCTCAACTTTTCTAAAGTAGTCTATCTATATTTATTTGTTCCGCCCATCCGGGCAGAGGGTGAAGGGCGGTCAGGCCGCCGTTGGACGAATTTATATTATACCGGACAGGCGGCCATAATACCACCCCGTCACCCCGTCTTTTTTGCACAAAAAACCGGTTTTCGTCCGGGCCACCAGGGTCAATTCGTCCCCGGGGGACACGGGCAGGCGATAGTCGGTGGAGTCCTCGCACCACACCCCCTTGGGGCCGGTGCGCAGATATTGGTTTAAGATGTACAGGGTCCGCCCCGTCTCTAAATGGCGGCAGAGAGACAGCTCCCCACCCTTTTCCAGCACCTCCACAGCGCTGCGGCCCCAGCGGATGTTCAGAGGGTCGGCGGAGGGTTCCTGTCCGTCTAAAGCCGTGGCGGTGGGCAGTCCATCCCAGGCCGTCCAGGTGAAGTCCTGGGAGTCCTCCTGGGGCAGGATGAGGGCGTTGAGCTGGCCGTCCAGTTTCAGCACGCAGCCCCCGTCGATGGAGGCGATGCGCCGCCCGGGCAGCAGGATGGGGGCGGCGGACTGGATGTCCGGGTGGTACAGGGTCACGGGCCAGTGGCCCACGATGACCCACTTGTCAAAGGAATGGCCCTGGCCCAGAAAATCGTCGTTTTTCATGCAGCCCCACCGGTCCAGCCGGTCCATGTGGCCTAACGAGGGCACGCCCCCGTGGACAAAGACCAGGTGCTCTGTCTCTAAAATAGTGGGCATCCGGCTTAAAAAGAGGTGCTCCTCCGGGTAGGCCGCTCGCAGGTCGGCCCGCAGGCGGGGCAGGTCCTCCGTCTGGTCAAAGCCCCCCTCCCGGGCCAGCTGGCGCAGGGTGGATTCCGGGTGCTGGGGGAGATAGAAGGAGAAGAACCGCCCGTCCAACTCGTCCCCACGGAAAAAGCGGTACACCAGCCCGTCGCAGTTGCCGCACAGGGGATAGACGGTGTGGGTGCGGCACAGGTCCATCACATAGCGCAGCAGAGTCAGGCTCTCCTGCCCCTTCTCCAGCAGATCCCCCACCAGGACCAGGATGTCCTCCGGCGTCAGGGCGATCTTGTCAAGCAATGCCCGGAAGAAGGGCAGATTGCCGTGGATATCGCTGACGGCGACGATCCGCCGCCCTGGGGGAAAGTTGGGGTGGATGACAACTGCCCGGTCCATGAAAGCGCCTCCTAGTTGGGTGGTGATGGGTGACAGATAGTCAAAAAAGTGGCGCGAGCCACTTTTTTGACGGAAATGTTTATTGGTCGGCCAGCTTGGCTTCCAAAGCCACCCAGCCGGTCTTCTCCCGGCGGCGGATGACGCGCAGGCCGTTCTTCTCTAAGGCGGCCTGGACCTCGTCGGCCCGGGTGTCGATGATGCCGGAGCACAGGAACACGCCGTCCTGCTCCAGCAGGGCGGGCACCTGGGCGGACAGGGGGATGATGACGTCGGCCACAATGTTGGCCAACACCAGGTGATAGCGCTCCTGGGCCAGCTGGGCGGCCAGGCCCTTGTCGGCGATGACGTTGCCCGCCATCACGGTATACCGGTCCTTGCCGATGCCGTTGAGGGCGGCGTTTTCATAGGCCACGTCCACCGCCTTGGGGTCGATGTCCACGGCCACGGCCCGGCTGGCCCCCAGGCACAGGGCGGCGATGGACAGGATGCCGCTGCCGCAGCCCAGGTCCAGGACGGACTTGCCGGGGACGGTGTGGGCCTCCACCCCCTCCAGACACAGCTGGGTGGAGGCGTGGGAGCCGGTGCCGAAGGTGAGGCCGGGGTTTAAATACAGGGGGCTGCGGCCCTCTGGCACGGGCTTGTCCCGCTCCCACTCGGGGACCACATACAGCCGCTGGCCGATGGACAGGGGCT
Source organism: Flintibacter sp. SJQ-8 (assembly GCF_054108085.1). Classification (NCBI taxonomy): domain Bacteria; kingdom Bacillati; phylum Bacillota; class Clostridia; order Eubacteriales; genus Flintibacter; species Flintibacter sp. SJQ-8. The sequence goes on along the minus strand of NZ_JBPJWR010000004.1, from coordinate 396,415 downwards.
TGTAATACTTCTGCCAGCTATAGGCCCAGTCGTTGTCGCTCAGGGGGGTGACGGTGTGCTCAAAGCCCAGACCGTGGGTATACCGCTCCAGCTGCTTGTGTCCCTCGTCGTCGTCGGTGACATAGAACTTCACCCGGGTGATGCCCCGCATCCGGTCCAGCAGCTCCTGGTCCACATAGTCCCAGTACTGGCGGTTCTGCTCTAAAAACTGCAGGAACTCCCCCTCGTCCTCGATGACCAGGCCGTCCATGCCGGCGGCGGCCAGCTTGGCGCACACCTCGTCCAGCTTGTCGGGGGTGGTATTCACGGCGATCTCCAGCCATTTGGTGTCAGCCATAATCCTTGATTCTCCTTATTTGTCGTTACGTTCGGAAAGAAACGGCTCAGCGCTCCACGCCCACATAGAACAGGGCCAGTACGCCGGGGCCGGCGTGGGCGCCCACGACGGGGCCCACATAGTTCATGTAGACGTCCTTCACGCCAAAGCGGTCCTTCACCAGCTGGGCCACCAGCTGGGCGTCCTCCAGACAGTCGCCATGGCTGATGAACACGGTCTGGTCTCTCAGGTCGATGGCCGTCTGTTCCATCCGGTCCACCAGGGCTTTCAGGGCGGCCCGGCGGCCCCGGGCCTTGGCCACGGTCATCAGCTTGCCGTCGTTATCCACATGGAGCACCGGCTTGATCTGGAGCATAGAGCCCACAAAGGCGGTGGTGGAGGAGATACGGCCCCCCCGCTTTAAAAAGTGCAGGTCGTCCACGGTGAACTGGTGGCAGATGCTCAGTTTATGGCCCACGGCCCAGTCCCGGACCTCGTCGATGGTCTTGCCCGCGGCCCGCTCTTTGGCGGCCATCCACACCAGCAGGCCCTGGCCCAACGAGGCGCAGAGGGTGTCCACGGTGTAGATCTTACGGTCAGGGTATTTCTCCCGCAGCTCGTCGGCGGCCACAGACGAGGAGTTATAGGTGGCGGACAGGCCGGAGGAGAAGGCCAGCACCAGCACGTCCCGCCCGGCCTGAAGCTCGGGCTCCATGGCCTGGAGATACTGCTCCACGTTCACGGCGGCGGTGGTGGCCGTCTGGCCCTCCCGCAGCATCTGATAAAAGACGTGGGGGTCCAGCTCCCGGTTGTCGGGATAGTTGTGATAGGTCTTGTCCTGGATGGTAAAGCTCAGGGGCAGGACTTGAATGTCCATCTCCCGCACCAGGTCCTCCCCCAGGTCTGCAGAGGAGTCGGTGAAGATGGCGAAATCATAAGCTTGGGACATTTATGGATGCACTCCTTTCCATAGGCGGCGGGGCGAAGGCCCCGGTCATTTTTTGCTCTTGTGGCCTGGCTCCGTCTGCTCGGGCTGGAGAATGTCCAGAATGCGGGCGCAGGCCAGCTGGGCGGCATAGCTGCGCAGGGCCAGGTCCAGGGCCATCCGGGGCAGGTCGCCCCGCTGGGCGTTGTCGTCAATGGCCTGGGCCGTGTCCGTCAGGGCCCGGTCCAGGGCGGCGCAGAAATAGTTATACAGGGTCTCGTTGTCCTTGTCCGTCTGCTGTCCGGCGGACACCAGCACGCCGATGTCCCGCACGGGCAGCACCTTTTTCAGGGCGCACACGGCGGTGAGATAGCCCAGGTGGACCGGGCCATAGCGCTTGCCGTCGGCCCGGGGGACCAGGCCGTCTTTGATATAGTTGTTCACCATGGCGGAGGTGAGGGTCTCCCCCTGGTCAAAGTGGATGAGCTGCCGGGGCATATAGGAGACGATCTGGTCCATGTACAGGGCCAGGTCGGGCAGCTCCTCCCACCGGGCGGGGCGCTCCTGCTCCATGCGGCTTTTTAATTCGTGTAATTCCTCCATAGGGCACTTCTCCTTCTACCAGTCATTACCGACATGGTATCACGGCATAATGAAAATTGCAATTCATTTTCTTTTGGAGGGGGCGCGGCGCTCCATGCGGCGGCGCAGCTGCTCCATGGCCTGGCGGTGGCGGGTGGAGCGCATCTTGGGGAAGGCGGCCATCAGGCGGCGCTGGCCGAACACCCGGCTGTCCAGCTGGGTCTGGAGCTTCTCCCGCCAGGCGTCCAGCTCGGCCCGGGCCTTGTCGTGGCCCTCCTGAAGGCGCACGGCCTGCTCCTGGGCGTGCTGGCGCAGTTCGTCCTCCATCTGCTCCCGCTTTTGGGCCAGCTCGCCCTCCAGGCGCTCCTTCCGCTGGGCCAGCTGCACCTGAAACTCCGCCCGGCGCTGGGACCACTCCTCGGCGGCGGCCTCCCAGTCCTCCTTCCAGTCGGCGCTGCGCTCGGCGGCCTCCAGCACCCGGTCCGCCAGGTTCTCGCCGAACTCGTTGGAGGCGGTCTTCAGCCGGCGGGCCAGCTGGTCGATCTGGTCCAGCTGGCGGTTGAGCTTGGCAATGGTGCGCACCGTGGCGGCCAGATCCACCGCCATGGCGGCGGAGAACAGGCCCAGCAGCACCCAGCCCAGGGTGTGGGGGATGAGACGGATGAAGAACTCGATGGACGGGTGGAGAATGTCCACCACGAACAGACAGGCAAAGCCCCACATGATGGAGAACTCCAGGCAGATATAGCCCCCCAGGTTGAAGGGCTTGTCAGAGTAGTCCCACCACCGCTGGCGGAACAGCTTTTCCAGCACAAAGCCGGTGGCCAGCTCCAGCACAGAGGTGAGGACTACCGAACCCAGAAACAGCAGCACGAAGTTGCCCTTTAAGGGGGTCAGTCCGACCAGCACCACCACCACGCCGCAGCCGTAGATGGGGCAGACGGGGCCGTTGAGAAAGCCCCGGTTGACAAATTTGCCCGTGCGCAGGGCGGCATAGCTTACCTCGGTACACCAGCCCAGAAAGGCATAGAGAAAGAATATCCACAGAAGTTGATACATGGGCCCTCCCAATAAAAAGATTTTGGATATAAATTATACCCCAGTTAGCACAGAATGTCCAGAAAAAGCAGGCTGAACTTGTATCCCGGCGGGAAAATGGGGATTGAACTGCCTTTGGAAAGCTGGCATAATAAACAGGATATATCTGCGGAAGCGAGAGATGGCTATGGCAACGAAACACATATGTGTGGGCGTGACGGCCCATGTGGACGCGGGCAAGACCACTTTGAACGAGGCCCTGCTCTATACCGGGGGCCAGCTGCGCCGCCTTGGCCGGGTGGACCACGGGGATGCCTATCTGGACACCGACCAGCTGGAGCGGGAGCGGGGCATCACCATCTTCTCCAAGCAGGCCCTGCTGCCCCTGGGGGAGGAGAAAGAACTGATCCTGATGGACACCCCAGGCCACGCGGACTTCTCCGCCGAGATGGAGCGCACCCTCCAGGTGCTGGACTGCGCCGTGCTGGTCATCAGCGGCACCGACGGGGTCCAGGGCCACACCCGCACCCTGTGGCGGCTGCTGGAGCGCTATCACCTGCCCGTGTTTCTGTTTGTGAACAAGATGGACCTGGCGGGGGCGGACCGCTCCGCGGTTTTAAAAGCGCTGCGGGAGGGGCTGGACAGCCGGTGCACCGACTTTACCGCCCAGCGGAGCGCCCGGGACGAGGAGATCGCCCTGTGCGACGAGGGGGCGCTGGAGGACTTTTTGTCCGGCGGAGCCGTCCCCGACGAAGCGGTGGCCCGCCTGGTGGCCCAGCGGAAGCTGTTCCCCTGCTGGTTCGGCTCCGCCCTGAAGCTGGAGGGGGTGGAGGAGTTTCTGTCCGGCCTGGACCGCTATCTCCCCGTGCCGGACTATCCCCAAGAATTTGCTGCCCGGGTGTTCAAGATCACCCGGGACGACCAGGGCAGCCGCCTGACCTGGATGAAGATCACCGGGGGCAGCTTAAAAGCCAAGACCCCCTTGTCCGGCGGGGAGGGGGAGGAGCGCTGGGAGGAGAAGGCCGACCAGCTGCGCCTCTATTCCGGGGCCAAGTTCCGCAGCCTGGACCGGGCGGAGGCGGGCAGCGTGGTGGCCGTCACCGGTCTGACCCACACCCGCCCCGGCCAGGGCCTGGGTGCCCAGGGGGAGGGGGAGCGCCCGGCCTTAGAGCCCGCCCTGACCTATGAACTGGTCCTGCCCCCGGGGGCCGACCCTCACGCCGTGCTGCCAAAGCTGCGGCAGCTGGAGGAGGAGGACCCCATGCTCCGCTTTGTGTGGGACAGCCGGTGGAAGCAGATCCAGGTGCGGCTGATGGGCCAGGTGCAGCTGGAAATTTTAAAGCGGGTCATCGCCCAGCGGTTTGACTTAGAAGTGGACTTCGGCCCGGGCCGGGTGCTGTATCGGGAGACCATCGCCAGCACGGTGGAGGGCGTCGGTCACTTCGAACCTCTGCGCCACTATGCCGAGGTCCATCTCCTGCTGGAGCCGGGTCCCCGGGGCAGCGGGGTGCAGCTGGCCACCGCCTGCTCCACCGACCAGCTGGACCTGAACTGGCAGCGGCTGGTTTTCACCCATCTGCTGGAGCGGGACCACCCGGGGGTGCTCACCGGCTCCCCCCTCACCGACGTGAAGATCACCCTGCTGACCGGCAGAGCCCACGAGAAGCACACCGAGGGGGGCGACTTCCGCCAGGCCACCTATCGGGCGGTGCGCCAGGGCCTGATGCAGGCCCAGAGCATTCTGCTGGAGCCCTTTTACGACTTTACCCTGGAGGTACCCGCCGAGTGCGTGGGCCGGGCCATGACGGACATCCAGACCATGGGGGGCACGGTGGAGCCGCCCCAGAGCCAGGGGGACATGACCCTGCTCACCGGCTTTGCCCCGGTGGCGGGGATGCGAGACTATTGGCAGACGGTCACCGCCTACACCCGGGGCTGCGGGCGGCTGTCCTGCGCCCTGCGGGGCTATGAGCCCTGCCACAACGCCGAGGAGATCGTGAAGGAGATCGGCTATGACCCGGAGCGGGACGAGCTGAACCCCACCGGCTCGGTGTTCTGCGCCCACGGCGGGGGCTATTACGTCCCCTGGGACCAGGTGGCGGCCATGGCCCACGTGGACAGCGGCCTGGCCCTGAACGCCCCGGAGGAGCCGGAGCCTGCCGCAACTCCCGCCGGGGGGAGTTTAGACCGCCGGGGCGGCAGCCTGGAGCAGGACAAGGAGCTTCAGGCTCTGTTCGAGCAGACCTATGGCCCGGTGAAGCGCCCCGCCGCCTTCGAGCCACAGAAAAAGCCTGCCCGCACCAGTCTCAGCGAAAAATATGACATCCGGGACCAGCGGGCCAAGCCGGAATATCTGCTGGTGGACGGGTATAACATCATCTTCGCCTGGGACGACCTCCACGCCCTGGCCCGGCAGGACGTGAACGCCGCCCGTGAAGTCCTCACCGAGCTTTTGATCGAATACCGGGCCTTCCGCAAGTGCCAGGTCATTCTGGTCTTCGACGCCTATAAGGTGAAGGGCGGCGTGGGCTCGGTGGAGCGGCGGGGCGGCATCTATGTGGTGTATACGAAAGAGGCGGAGACCGCCGACGCCTACATTGAAAAGACCACCTATGACCTGGGGAAGGACCACCGGGTGCGGGTGGCCACCTCCGACGGCATGGAGCAGTGGATCATCCTGGGCCACGGGGCCCTGCGCCTGTCCGCCCGGGCCTTCCGGGCCGAGGTAGAGCAGACCCGGGGGGAGATCGCCGCCCTCATCGCCCGCCACAACGTGCGCCCCCGGGAGGAAAACAAGCTGAAGCACACGGCGAAGATCAAGAAGAGTTAAATAAAAACGCAGCGCCCAGACGGAAGAGACTTCCGAAAGGGCGCTGCGGTTTTTAGTGATGAGTTAGGAGGGATGAGATAGGAGTTTACTCATCACTCCTAACTCCTAACTTATCTCTCACCCAAGCAGGCTTGCGATAAACTGCCGGGCCACCCGGGGGGTGCGGCCGGAGTGGCGGATCTCCCAGGTCATGGCCCGGGCGTGGAGCTCCTGGGCGGGGAGAGTCAGCCCGGCCTGTCCGGCCAGATAGTCCACCAGGGCCAAAAAGTCGGCCTTGCTCATGGACAGATAGGGGATGCGCAGGCCGAAGCGCTCGGCCAGGGCGGTCTTCTCGGCGATGGTCTCAGAGGCGTCCACCTCGTCATTGCCCCGGTCGCTGAAGTTCTGCCGGACCAGGTGGCGGCGGTTGGAGGTGGCATAGATGACCACGTTGGCAGGCCGCTTCTCCAGACTGCCCTCCAGAATGGTCTTCATGGAGGAATAGGTCTTGTCGTCCTGGTCAAAGGCCAAATCGTCGATGAACAGGATAAATTTCTGACGCTTGTCCCGCAGGGAGCGCATCAGCTGGGGCAGGCCGGTGAGATTCTCCTTCTGGATCTCGATGAGGCGCAGGTCCTCCATGCCGGGGAGATAGAGCATGGACTTCACCGTGGCCGACTTGCCCGTGCCGCCGTCGCCGAAGAGGAGGACGTTGTTGGCATAGTGCCCGGCCATCATCTGGCGGGTGTTGGTCTCCACCTGGCTGCGCTGCTGCTCATAGCCCAGCAGGTCCTCCGGTTTGGGGCAGTCCGGGTCGGCCACGGGGATCAGCTGGCCGTCCTCCCACAGGAAGGCCCGATAGCGGGCATACAGCCCCGCCCCGTGGTCCCGATAGAACTGGACCAGGCGGTCAAAGTCGAAGGGGGCGGAGGAGACCCAGCGGGGCATGGCCTCTACCATAGAGGTCTGCTCCGGGGGCAGCAGGGCGGCGATGGCCGTTAAAATGGCGCCGCAGTCCAGACCGGCCAGAGCCAGCAGGGCGTCCACGTCCCGGCGGGCGGCCTGCTCCAGGGCGGGGGAGGCGCCGTCAGACTGGGCGGAGAGGGCAAAGGGGGTCTCGGTGTAGCGCAGCTTGTCCCACAGCCAGTCCCCGATGCCGGAGAAGCCCCCGTCGCACAGGGCCTGGAACAGACAGGCATAGGCGGACAGGGCGTTTTCGCCCCACTCGGCCCGCTCCTCCTCGTCCTGCTCCTTCTGGCCGTTGGCCAGGGTATAGAGCACGGTGGTGGCATAGTCCAGGATAGATTCGTTCTCATCGTCCAGCAGCGTGCGATAAGCGGACAGGCCCCGCAGGGCATACCGCAGAGAAGAAAAGTTCATGTTGTCTCGCTCCCGTTTCTATTTGGTTTCTCCCTATTTTAATGGGAGGGCGCGGCCTTGTCAATTGCCGGGCAGACAGGAACCACTTCTTCCCCCGTCAGGGGGAAGAAGAAAACTCCCTGACCTTGCCAATGGGAGGGCAGATATGTTACAATAGCCAGACTACGAAACGAGAAAAACGAGGTTCATATATGGTCAACATCGGTGGAATTTTGATCGAAACGCCCCTGGCCCTGGCCCCCATGGCGGGGGTGACGGACGCGTCCTTCCGGGCCATCTGCCGGGAGCAGGGGGCGGGGCTGACCTGCACGGAGATGGTCAGCGCCAAGGCCCTGTGCTTTCAGGACAAGAAGTCTGTGCCCCTGCTGAAGCTGGGGGAGGGGGAACACCCCGCCGCCGCCCAGATCTTCGGCAGCGACCCCGTGTGCATGGAGGAGGGGGCGGCCATCGCCGCCGAAGTCTCCGGGGCGGACATCATCGACATCAACATGGGCTGCCCTGTGCCCAAGGTGGCGAATTCCGGGGACGGCTCCGGCCTGATGCGGGACCCGGACAAGGCGGTGCGGGTGGCCGAGGCGGTGATCCGGGGGGCAAAGCGCCCGGTGACGGTGAAGTTCCGCCTGGGCTGGGACAAGGGCTCTATCAACTGCGTGGAGTTTGCAAAGGCCATGGAGCAGGCCGGGGCGGCCGCCGTGGCCGTCCACGGCCGCACCCGGAACCAGATGTACGCCGGAACCGCCAACTGGGACTATATCCGGGCGGTGAAAGAGGCGGTGCATATCCCCGTGATCGCCAACGGCGATGTGTTCAAGCCGGAGGATGCCCCCCATATCCTGCGGTACACCGGGGCGGATATCGCCATGATCGGCAGAGGGGTGTTCGGCAACCCCTGGCTGTTTGCCCAGTGCAAGGCGGCCCTGGAGGGGCGACCCATCCCGCCCATGCCCACCCTGGCGGAGCGGTGTGACACGGCGGTGCGGCAGTTTGAGCAGTCCGCCGCCATCAAGGGGGAGAAGATCGCCTGCCTGGAGGCCCGGCGGCACTACGCCTGGTATCTAAAGGGTGTGCCCCATGCGGGCTTCTACAAGGAGCAGATCGTAAAGATCACCACCCTGGAGGACGTGTACCGGGTGACCAAGGGGATCAAGCGGGACTTGTGCGGAAGTGATGAGTGATGAGGGAGGAGTTAGGAGTTTTGTATTAACTCATCACTCATCTCTCCTAACTCCTAACTGAAAGAAGGTGACATGGTGGCAGAGGAGAACGACAAGGAGCTGGTCCGGCGGGCAAAAGCGGGGGACCACCAGGCGTTTGCCCGGCTGGTGGAGGAGAATCAGAACCGGGTGTATTCCCTGGCCTTTCGCATCACCGGGGACCGGGAGGAGAGCGCCGACCTGGCCCAGGAGGCCTTTCTAAAGGCCTGGCAGGCCCTGCCCAAGTTTCAGGGGGAGAGCAGCTTTGCCACCTGGGTCTATCGCCTGACCACAAACTTGTGCATCGACTATATCCGGCGGCAGCAGCGGCGGCGGGAGACCGTCTCCGCCGTCTCTTTGGATGAGAGCGACAGCCCCTTCCCGGAACCCGCCGACCCCGGCCAGGACCCCCACGGGGCGCTGGAGCGGACGGAGCTGCGCCGGGCGGTGGAGCGGGGCTTGCAGGCCCTGCCCGAGGCCCAGCGGCAGGTGCTGGTGCTGCGGGAGCTGTCCGGCCTGAGCTATCAGGAGATCGGGGCGCGGCTGGACCTGGACCTGGGGACAGTGAAGTCCCGCATCGCCCGGGCCAGGCTGGCGCTGAGAAAAATTTTGCTGCAGGACGGGAACTTTTTTGGCACGCCTGCGTCTAATCCCAGCGAACGAGAAGAGAAGGGAGGCGCGCGGCGTGGAGCGCTGTGAGCGATTTGAAGAACTACTGTCCCAGCGGCTGGACCAGCCGCTGCCCCCCCAGGAGGAGCGGGAACTGGAGGACCACCTGGCCCGCTGCCCCCGCTGCCGGGACCTGGCGGAGGACCTGGAACAGTTGTGCGGCCAGTTCGCCTGTCTGGAGGAGCTGCCCGCCCCGGAGGGCTTTGCCCAGGGGGTGATGGACCGCATCCGGGCTTTAGAACCGGAACCCGCCCCGGCGGAGGAGCCGGAGGAGCGAAAAGAGGAGACAGAGCCGACAGAGATGCCCAAGGTGGTCCCCCTCCGCCGCCCCATGCCCCGGTGGGCCCGGACGGCGGCGGCCCTAGTCGCCTGCTGTGTGCTGGGCTTTGGGGTGTATCAGGCGGGACTGATAGATCAGATATCCCCCGCCGCCCAGAGCGGGGAGAGCGCCGGTGCCTCCGACAGCGTGGCCGCCTATGCGGCCCCCGCTCCCGGAGAGGACGAGGAGACATCCGGCGCAGCAGCCGCCCTGCCCGCCCCGGAGGAGGGGCAGCAGCCCGTCTATGACAGCCGGGCCAAGCAAGGTGCCGGTGCCGGGACGGAGGAAGAAGATTATGCGTCTACCCAGAAGCGCACCGCCCAGGCCCCAGTCCACAGCCAGACGGCTGTCCAGGACCAGCCGGTGACCATGCCCCCCAGCTTGAACGATGGGCAGAACGCCGCCGGGGACACGGGGGATGGCAGCGGCAGTACCGAATCTGTGGTGGGCGATCAGGCCATCTTCATGGCCCCGCAGCCCAGCGGCCTGACCCTGCCCCAGCTGCCTCAGGGTGCGGAGGAGGTCCTGGATGACCAGACCCAGTGGACCGACAACGGCGACGGCACCCGCAGCTGCACCGTGACTGCCGACCAGGCCCGGCAAATTCTGGCCCTGGCCCGGGAGCAGGGGATAGACTGTCCCGAGGCGGAGACAGCGGGGGAGGAGACGCTGGTTCTGACGGTGCCCAATCCCAATGAAGAGTGATGAGTTAGAAGTGATGAGATAGGAGTTTTTGCGCGAACGCATCACTCATCCCTCCTAACTCCTAACTGAATCATCCCGTCGATATGACGAAAGACCTGTGTTTTTAACAAGCTCTCAGCGCCTGCCCAAAATGACAGCCGGGACTTGAAAAAACACGGGTCTTTTTTCTTTTTATCTGCATTTTATAAAATACGCAATAAAACTGAAAAATATTTTTTGCCATTTCGGTGGCGGAAAATGGAACGAACGCAGAAAAAAGCCGCAAATCTTGGTCAAAATGTGCAAAACGGCTGGGACACACGGCAGAGTGTGCAATTATTCCACAAAGAAACGGTTGTCAGAAACGCAGTTTTGATATATAATTACTAACAGGCCGTGACGCCCCTGGATAATCTGCCAAATTCAGCTGGCCTGGATGGTCCGGGCGGGCGGCCCTGGAACCCAAAATAAGGAGTGGAAACAAGTTATGAGGTATTCTGTTCAAAACATTCGCAATGTCTGTCTGCTGGGCCACGGCGGAAGCGGCAAGACCGCTCTGGCAGAGAGTCTGCTTTATATGACCGGCGCTATCGACCGCATGGGCAAGGCTGCCGACGGAAATACGGTTTGTGACTATGACCCCGAGGAGATCAAGCGTCAGATCTCCATCTCTCTGGCGGTGGCTCCCCTGGAGTTCAAGGGCTGTAAGATCAACGTGCTGGATACCCCGGGCTCCTTCGACTTCTCCGGTGAGGTGATGGAGGCCCTGCGGGCCGCCGACGCCGCCATCATCGTCTGCTCCGCCAAGGACGGCATCTCCGTGGGCCTGGAGAAGGCGTGGAAATACTGCGAAGAGCGGAACATGCCCCGCTTTATCTATATCTCTAAGACCGACGAGGACAACGCCGACTATAACGCCACCTTCGACGCCCTGCGCGCCAAGTATGGCAACAAGATCGCCCCCGTGGTGGTGCCCATCTGGGACGAGGACAAGAAGATCATCGGCATCATCGACGTGATGAACAAGCGCGCCTATGAGATGCGCGACGGCAAGCGGGAGGAGATCGAGATCCCCGAGGGCAAGGAGGACGTGGTCACCCAGTTCAACGACGCCCTGAAGGAGTCTGTGGCCGAGACCAGCGAGGCTTTTATGGACAAGTTCTTCTCCGGCGAGGACTTCACCTATGCCGAGATGATCCAGGGCCTGCGCCAGGGCGTGCGGGAGCTGAGCCTGTTCCCCGTGCTGTGCGGCTCCGCCGTGAACACCATGGGCTCCCTGATGCTGCTGGACTACATCTCCGAGCTGCTGCCCACCCCCATGGAGGGCAACTATCACAAGGCCACCCGTCAGGACGGCGAGACCGAGGAGTTCGTGGTCTCCCCCGGCGGCGTGCCCACCGCCTTCGTCTTTAAGACCGTGGCCGACCAGTATGGCAAGTATTCCTATGTGAAGGTCCTCTCCAGCGTCATCAAGCCCAACATGAGCCTGGTCAACGCCACCACCGGCGAGACCGAGAAGCTGGGCCGCATCTACATCATGCGGGGCAAAAAGGCTACCGAGACCGACGAGCTGGGCGTGGGCGACATCGGCGCCATCGGCAAGATGGAGAAGGTCCGCACCGGCGACACCCTGTGCGACCCCCGTAAGATCGTGGCCCTGAAGCAGATCCCCTTCGCCGAACCCTGCTACTCCGTGGCCATCGCCCCCAAGACCAAGGGCCAGGACGACAAGGTGGCCCAGGGCCTGTATCGCCTGAACGAGGAGGACCCCTCCTTCTCCGTGGTGAACAACGCCGAGACCCACCAGATGGTCCTCTATGCCGCCGGCGACATCCAGGTGGACGTGCTGGTGGCCAAGCTGAAGAGCCGCTTCAACGTGGAGGCCGAGCTGAAGGCCCCCCGTGTGCCCTATCGCGAGAAGATCCGCAAGACCGTGCAGAAGCAGGGCCGCCACAAGAAGCAGACCGGCGGTTCCGGCCAGTTCGGCGATGTGTGGATCCGCTTCGAGCCCAACCCCGAGGAGGAGCAGATGGTCTTCGCCGAGGAGGTCTTCGGCGGCTCCGTGCCCAAGAACTTCTTCCCCGCGGTGGAGAAGGGCCTGAAGGAGGCCTGCGTCCACGGTCCTCTGGCGGGCTATCCCGTGGTGAATCTGAAGGCCGTGCTCTACGACGGAAGCTACCACCCCGTAGACTCCTCCGAGATCGCCTTTAAGACCGCCGCCCAGCTGGCCTATAAGGCCGCCATGCCCGAGGCCAACCCCGTCCTGCTGGAGCCTGTGGGCGAGCTGAAGGTGGTCGTGCCCGACAGCTACATGGGCGACGTCATCGGCGACCTGAACAAGCGCCGCGGCCGCGTGATGGGCATGAACCCCACCGGCGACGGCGAGCAGGAGATCGAGGCCGAGGTGCCCATGGCGGAGATGACCTCCTACGCCATCGACCTGCGGGCCATGACCCAGTCCCGTGGCTCCTACACCTTCCACTTCGTCCGCTATGAGGACTGCCCCCCCGCCGCCCAGGAGAAGGCCATCGCCGCCGCCAAGGCCATGGCCGACGAATAAACCAGAATCAATTCGATCCACCCGCCCCCGGACCCGTCTAAGGTCCGGGGGCGTTTTTGCGGAAAAAAGGGACGGATTGCCACGTCGCTGCGCTCCTCGCAATGACAACACATCGAAGTTATCCCTGCCCTGTCATTGCGAGGAGGGCGAAGCCCGACGTGGAAATCCGTATTATCCTTATCAAAAATAAAAAGTAATAATTATTATTTTTATCTTGAAATAGAGACCAGAGTGTGCTATGCTGAAACTAGGAAGAAAAACCCACGAATATGAAGGAGGATTGTCCCATGAAAGACCCGAAAGCCATGTATGCCCTGAGCTATGGCCTGTTTGTGCTCACCGCCCGCCGGGGGGAGCAGGATAACGGCTGCATCATCAACACCGGCATCCAAGTGACCAGCCAGCCCAACCGGGTGCTCATCGCCGTGAACAAGAGCAACTTCACCCACGATATGATTCTGGAGACGGGGGCGTTCAACCTGTCCGTCCTCACGGAGAAGGCTGACTTCTCCCTGTTCCAGCGCTTCGGCTTTCAGTCGGGCCGGGACGTGGACAAGTTCCAGGGTTTTGCCCACACCCTGCGCACGGATAACGGCCTGCTGGCCGTGACGGAGGGGACGAGCGCCTGGCTGTCTTGTAAAGTCGCATCCACCGTGGACCTGGGCACCCACACCCTGTTTGTGGCCGACGTGACCGACGGCGATGTGCTCAGCCGGGAGCCCAGCGCCACCTATGCCTATTACCAGGCCAACATCAAGCCCAAGCCCGCCGCCGCCCCGGCCCAGCCGGGGAAGAAGCGCTGGGTGTGTACCGTGTGCGGCTATATCTACGAGGGGGAGACCCTGCCCGCCGACTTCATCTGCCCCATCTGCAAGCACCCCGCCAGCGATTTTGAACCGGTGGCGAACTGAATGAAAATTTCCCCGGACTGCGAGCGCGGCCCGGGGAAATTTTTGCCCGGAATGAAGGACGGCGGGGAAAAGCGGCTGGAAATTTTCTGCTGCTTATGGTATACTGCAAGCAAGCACAGCCCACACAAAAGGAAATCAAAGGAGGATGTTCCCATGTCCTATCAAGATACCTATGAAGCCTGGCTGAACAGCCCGGCCCTGTCCGCCCAGGAGAAGGCGGAGCTGGAGTCCATCCGCACCGACGAGAAGGAGAAGGAGTCCCGCTTCTTCGACCAGCTGTCCTTCGGCACCGCCGGCCTGCGGGGCATTATGGGCGTGGGCCTTTATCGGATGAACGTCCACGTCATCCGCTACGCCACCCAGGCCTTTGCCCAGGTGATTTTGGAGGAGGGAGAGAAGGCCGCCGCCCGGGGCGTGGCCATCTGCTTTGACTGCCGGAACAACTCCCAGACCTTCGCCCGGGAGGCCGCCCAGGTCATGGCCGCCAACGGCATCCCCGTCCGCCTGTTCCAGGCTCTGCGCCCCACACCCGAGCTGTCCTTCGCCGTGCGGGAGTATGGCTGCATCGCCGGCATCAACATCACCGCCAGCCACAACCCCAAGGAGTATAACGGCTATAAGGTCTATTGGGAGGACGGTGCCCAGCTGCCCCCCAAGCACGCCGACCAGGTGGCCAAGAAGATGAAGGAGCTGGACGTGTTCACCGGCGTGAAGACCATGCCCTATGACCAGGCGGTGGCCCAGGGTAAGATCACCATCATGGGCCAGGAGACGGACGAGGCCTTCCTGTCTCACGTGATGGCCCAGGTGAATGACCGCGCCGCCGTGGAGAAGGTGGCCGACACCTTCAAGATGGTGTATACCCCCTTCCACGGCACGGGCTACAAGCTGATCCCCGAGGCCCTGCGCCGCCTGGGGATGAAGCACGTCATCTGCGTGCCCGAGCAGATGGTCATCGATGGCAACTTCCCCACCGTGGTCTCCCCCAACCCGGAGAACCCGGAGGGCTTCTATCTGGCGGTGGACATCGCCAAGCGCGAAGGGGCCGATTTCATCCTGGGCTCCGATCCCGACGCTGACCGGGTGGGCATCATGGTCAACACCGGAAATGGCGAGTTCAAGGTCATCTCCGGCAACCAGACCGGCGTGCTGCTGCTGGACTATCTCATCGGCGCCATGAAGCGCTCCGGCAAGCTGCCCGAGAAGCCCGTGGCCCTGAAGACCATCGTCACCACGGAGATGGCCCGGAAGGTGGCCGAGGTGAACGGCCTTGCCTGCTACGACACCTTCACCGGGTTTAAGTTCCTGGCCCAGAAGAAGGACCAGCTGGAGGAGTCCGGTCAGGGCAAGGTCATCTTCTCCTATGAGGAGTCCTATGGCTATATGCTGGGGGACTATGTGCGGGACAAGGACGCCGTCACCGCCTCGTTGATGCTCACCGAGATGGCCGCCTGGTACGCCGGTCAGGGCATGACCCTGTACGACGCCCTCCAGGCCCTGTTTGCCAAGTATGGCCACTATGGCGAGAAGACCCTGAACCTGGTCATGCCCGGCCTGGACGGTCTGAAGAAGATGGCCGCCCTGATGGACGCTCTGCGCCAGCAGCCCCCGGCGGACATCGGCGGCACCCAGGTGGTCTGCCGCAAGGACTATCAGGACGGCAGCGTGGTGGACGTCAAGACGGGCGAAAAGACGACCATGGAGCTGTCCGGCTCCAACGTGCTGCGGTTCGAGCTGGCCGACGGCACCTCTGTCCTGGTGCGCCCCTCCGGAACCGAGCCCAAGGTGAAGGTCTATGTTCTCACCCGGGGCGACGATCAGGCGCAGTGCGACGAGCGGGTGGCCCGCTATGCCGCGTGGGCCGAGAGCCTGAAGCAGTAAGTCCCCGCTGGAATGAGATTTTTTTCAGTCTATCCAGAGCCGCGCCTGTCCCGCCGGGGCGGGCGCGGCCCCGGGACGGGGCCCTGCTTTGTGTAAATTAGCCAGGGGATACGGGGCAAAAAGGGATTGACAATAACAGATGATTGGGATATGATAATGAACAATCATTCCATGCAGATCAATGCAAAAAAGTGAAATGCAATGAGCGGGATAGTAGGACCGTCTGGAAGCGCAGAGAGGGAGCGGCTGGTGAAAGCTCCCCGGAAGGGCGGACCCCGAACCTCACCCGTGAGCATTCCCGCTGAACCGGCAAAGCGCCGCAGTAGGCGGGAACGGATTCCCTCCGTTATTGGGGCAACGAGCGCATGAGGCCCAACGGCCCCATGAATTTAGGTGGTACCACGGAGCGAAGGCTTCGTCCTATCGAGATTTGGGATAGGACGGGGCCGTTTTTGTTTTTTTGCCCAGGGACCGTCCCATGACAAAGCGGACAGAGATTTTACGGAGGTGACGTTCCCATGAATGGAGCACAGGCACTGATCGAAAGCCTTTTGCGGGAGCAGGTGGACCACATCTTCGGCTATGCCGGAGCCACCATCTGCCCCGTTGTAGACGTGTTGAAGGAGCACCCGGAGATCGGCTATACCCTGGTGCGCACCGAGCAGAACGCCGGGCACATGGCCTCGGGCTATGCCCGCATTTCCGGCAAGGTGGGGGTGTGCATGGTCACCTCCGGCCCGGGAGCCACCAACCTGATCACCGGCATCGCCACCGCCTATATGGACTCCATCCCCATGGTGGCCATCACCGGCCAGGTGCCCAGCAACCTGCTGGGCCGGGATATCTTTCAGGAGGTGGACATCACCGGCGCGGTGGCCCCCTTCTCCAAGCACAGCTACCTGGTGAAAAACGCCAATGACATCCCCCGCATCGTGAAGGAGGCCTTTCACATCGCCTCCACCGGGCGGCCCGGACCGGTGCTCATCGATATCCCCATCGACATCCAGAACCAGGAGCTGAAAAAGTTCCAATACCCGGAGGAAGTGAACATCCGGGGCTATAAGCCCAGCGTAAAGGGCAACGACCTGCAGATCAAGCGGGTGGCCGAGGCCATCTCCAAGGCCAAGCAGCCCCTCATCTGCGCCGGCGGCGGCGTGTGGCTGGCCCACGCCCAGAAGGAGCTGCTGGAGCTGGCCCAGCGCAATCAGATCCCCGTGGTCAAGACCATGATGGGCCTGTCCGTTATGGCCACGGACCACCCCCTGAACATGGGCATGATCGGGGCCCATGGCAACCACTGCGCCAACAAGGCTCTGGCCAGGGCCGACCTGCTTATCATGGTGGGTACCCGGGCCGCCGACCGGGCGGTGATCGACCCGGCGGAGATCCAGCGCCGCATGGCCACCATCCACATCGACGTGGACCCGGCGGAGATCGGCAAGAATATGCAGGCCGCCATCCCCCTGGTGGGCGATGTGAAGGTGATTTTGCAGCAGCTGCTGGACCGGGACATCACGCCACCTGATTCGGCGCAGTGGCTGGCCAAGCTGCGGGACTACCGCACGGCGGAGCTGAACCGGACATTCCCCCGGCGGGAGGGCTATGTCTTCCCCGGCACCGTTCTGCGCAAGCTGGGGCAGAAGCTGGACGACGATGCCATCATCTGCGTGGACGTGGGCCAGAACCAGATATTCACCTGTAAATACCTGCCCCAGAAGCATGGGCGGCTGCTCACCAGCGGCGGCCTGGGCACCATGGGTTATGCCCTCCCCGCCGGCGTTGGGGCCAAGGTGGCCGCCCCTGACCGCCAGACGGTGGTCGTCTGCGGCGACGGCTCCTTCCAGATGGCTATGAACGAGCTGTCTGCCATTGTGTGCGGACATATGGACGTGAAGATCGTCCTGTTCCAGAACCAGGTGCTGGGCCTGGTGAACCAGATCCAGAACACCGCCCCCTATCACGGTGCTTTCGGCGTGGCCCTGGACGGCTCCCCCGACTTTGCCGCCATCGCCGGGGCCTATGGCATCCCCAGCATGTTCGCCGACGACGAGGACAAGCTGGACGGAGTGCTGGAGCAGTTCCTGTCCGCCAAGGGCAGTTGTCTGCTCATCTGTAAGGTCCACCCCGACGTGGGCACCAATGATTAAGGAGGCAGGGGCATGAAACAGACCATTTCCGTGCTGGTGGAAAACCAGGCTGGCGTTCTGAACCGGATCACCGGCCTGTTCTCCCGCCGGGCGTTCAACATCGAGTCTCTGGCCGTGGGTGTCACCGACGACCCCACTGTCTCCCGCATCACCATCATCGTGGACAGCGGCAACAACGTGGTGGAGCAGGTGGAAAAGCAGCTGAACAAGCTGATCGAGGTCATCAAGGTCCGCACCCTGGAGGACACCTCCTACAT
Source organism: Flintibacter sp. SJQ-8 (assembly GCF_054108085.1). Taxonomy (NCBI): domain Bacteria; kingdom Bacillati; phylum Bacillota; class Clostridia; order Eubacteriales; genus Flintibacter; species Flintibacter sp. SJQ-8. The sequence goes on along the minus strand of NZ_JBPJWR010000004.1, from coordinate 378,744 downwards.
TGGCCGGGAGCTGATGATCCTGAAGGTGAACGCCAACAACAAGACCCGTAAGGACATCATGACCATCTGCGAGATCATGGGGGCCAAGGTGGATGATATCTCCCCCACCTCCTTGACCATGGAGTTGTCTGACACCCCCGAGAGGCTGGACACCTTCCAGTCCATGATGCGCCCCTTCTCCATCCTGGAGGTAGCCAGAACGGGCATGATCGCCGTTCAAAAGGGCGGAGGCAAAATCTAAATACGTTGTCATTGCGAGGAAGGGCGAAGCCCTGACACGATGATCCGTTCCCCGCATCATCAGCCTCCCTTGTGAAAGGGAGGTGGCACGGGCGCAGCCCGTGACGGAAGGATTCCGACACCGGAAAGCTGTCCTAAAACCGGAATCCCTCAGTCATCGCCTGCGGCGATGCCAGCCCCCTTTGACAAGGGGGCCTGACCTCTCAGTCAGCTTCGCTGACAGCTCCCCTTCCAGGGGAGCCAAGGGGACGAGAGTTACGGATTCCCACGTCGCTTCGCTCCTCGGAATGACAAGTGCTGATATCGAAAATATATTTGGAGTTGAGATTTCCATGAAGATCAGAGCCACACAGGCTATCATGGAGTGCCTGCTGGAGCAGGAGGTGGACACCGTCTTTGGATATCCCGGCGGGACCATCCTGAATGTCTATGATGAACTGTATAACTACAAGAATAAAATACATCATGTTTTAACGGCCCACGAGCAGGGGGCCTCCCACGCCGCCGACGGCTATGCCCGCTCCACCGGCAAGGTGGGCGTCTGCTTTGCCACCAGCGGCCCCGGCGCCACCAACCTGACCACCGGCATCGCCACCGCCTATATGGACTCCTCCCCCGTGGTGTTTATCACCTGCAACGTGAGCGAACCTCTGCTGGGCAAGGACTCCTTCCAGGAGGTGGACATCACCGGCATCGCCATGCCCATCACCAAGGCCACCTATCTGGTGCGGGACCCCCAGACCATCCCCGACGTGATGCGCCAGGCCTTTGCCGTGGCCGCCACGGGACGGCCCGGCCCGGTGCTTATCGACTTTTTGAAGAACGTCACCGCCCCCTCGGTGGAGATCGACTATGAGTTCATTCCCTGGAAGCAGAACAGGGCCTGCACCAGCATCCAGGCCCTGGCCACCAGCCACGACCTGAAGACCCCGGAGCCCGACCAGGAGGACGTGGACAAGCTGGCCGAGATGATCGCCCAGGCCCAGCGCCCCCTGCTCATCTGCGGCGGCGGCGTGGTCCGTGGCCGGGCGGACAAGGAGTTCAAAGAGCTGGCCGAAAAGCTGGACGCCCCCGTGGCTATCACCGTCATGGGCGGCGGCGGCTTCCCCGGCGACCACCCCCTGACCACCGGCATGATCGGCATGCACGGCTCCCGGGCCAGCAACGTGGCCTGCAACGAGTGTGACCTGCTTATCGCCGTGGGCTGCCGCTTCTCTGACCGGGTGGCCCTGGACCCGACGTCCTTCGCCAGCCAGGCCAAGATCGTCCAGATCGACATTGACCGCTCGGAGATCGACAAGAACGTCCTCACCGACCACCACATCGTGGGCGACGCCAAACGGGTACTGGAGCTGCTGAACGGGCGCATCCCCCAGTATCACCACGCGGAGTGGACGGAATACGTCCAGGCCCTGCGCCCCGCCCAGGATCCGGAGAGCGGCGCGCGCCTCACCCCCCAGCAGGTGCTGGAGACCATCCGCCGCCTGGCCCCCCAGGACGCCATCGTGTCCACCGACGTGGGCCAGCACCAGATGTGGTCCATCCAGCATTTCCACTTTGACTATCCCGGCCAGCTGCTCACCAGCGGCGGCTTCGGCACCATGGGCTTTGGCCTGGGTGCCGCCATCGGGGCCCAGGCGGGCAACCCGGACAAGGTGGTGGTCCACACCACCGGCGACGGCTGCTTCCGCATGAACTGCCACGAGCTGTGCACCGTGGAGCACTATCACCTGCCCATCATCACCGTCATCTTTAATAACGGCACCCTGGGCATGGTCCGTCAGTGGCAGCACCTCATCTACCACGAGCGGTACTCCGAGACCACCCTGGACCGGGGCCCCGACTTTGTAAAGCTGGCCGAGGCCTATGGCCTGAAGGGCTTCCGGGTGACCACGCCGGAGGAGATGGAGCGGGCCTTCCGGGCTGCGCTGGATGCCAAGTGCGGCTGCGTCATCGACTGCCGCCTGGATATGGACGAGATGGTCCGGCCCATGGTGGCCGGCGGGGCCCATATCACCGACTTTTTGCTCAATTAAGGGGGTGGACGCTTTGAAACGTGAATTTGATAAAGAGAAAAAGCTGTACACCCTGGCCATCCTGGTGCGGGATATCCCCGGTGTCCTCAGCCAGGTGGCCCGGCTGTTCTCCCGCAAGGGCTATAACATCGAGTCCATCGTCTCCGGCGAGACGGACAAGCCCGGGGTCACCCGCATCACCATCGTGATCCTGGCCGACGAGCTGATGATCGACCAGATCGCCGCCCAGTGCAGCAAGCTGATCCCCGTCCTGGCGGTGAAAATTTTGGACGAGGGGGCATCCATCCAGCGGGAGTTCGCCCTGATCAAAGTGGCCGCCGCAGACCGGGCCGCCCGGGACGAGGTGGTGCAGATGTCCAACATCTTCCGGGCCAACATCATCGACGTCAGCCGGGACACCCTCACCGTGGCCATTTTCGGGGACAAGCAGAAGACCTCTGCCCTCATCGGCCTGCTGGAGGACTTCGGCATTCTGGAGATCGCAAAAACGGGTACTCTCGCCATCGAAAGAGGGCGCAGCACTATATATGACGACAATAAACTCAAGGAGGAATACAACTATGGCAAAAATGTATTATGAGAAGGATTGCGACATCAGCTATCTGGACGGGAAGAAGATCGCCATCATCGGCTATGGCTCCCAGGGTCACGCCCATGCGCTGAACCTGAAGGACTCCGGCTGCGACGTGTGCGTGGGCCTGCGCCAGGGCTCTAAGAACTGGGCCAACGCCGAGAAGGCCGGCCTGCAGGTGAAGACCATCGAGGAGGCCGCCCAGTGGGGCGACATCGTCATGATCCTGATCAACGACGAGGTCCAGGCCGACGTGTACAAGAAGAGCATCGCCCCCTACATGACCGAGGGCAAGGCCCTGGCCTTCGCCCACGGCTTCAACATCCGCTATCAGCAGATCGTGCCCCCCAAGGGCGTGGACGTGTTCATGGCTGCCCCCAAGGGCCCCGGCCACACCGTCCGCTCCACCTATGTCAACGGCAAGGGCGTGCCCTGCCTGGTGGCCGTGGAGCAGAACGCCACCGGCGATGCCTATAAGATCGCCCTGGCCTACATCGCCGGCATCGGCGGCGCCCGCGCCGGTGTGATGGAGACCACCTTCCACGACGAGACCGAGACCGACCTGTTCGGCGAGCAGGCCGTTCTGTGCGGCGGCGTTGTGGAGCTGATGAAGTGCGGCTTCGAGACCCTGGTGGAGGCCGGTTACGAGCCCGAGAACGCCTATTTCGAGTGCATCCACGAGATGAAGCTGATCATCGACCTGATCAACAAGGGCGGCGTGGCTGCCATGAACTACTCCATCTCCGACACCGCGGAGTTCGGCGAGTATGTCTCCGGCCCCCGTGTCCTGCCCTATGAGGAGACCAAGAAGAACATGAAGGCGGTCCTGTCCGACATCCAGGACGGCACCTTCGCCGGCCGCTGGATCGCCGAGAACAAGAGCTTTGGCCGCACCTTCTTCAACTCTAAGCGCGCCCAGCTGGCCAAGCACCAGATGGAGATCGTGGGCGAGGAGCTGCGCCGCAACATGATCTGGGGCGGCGACAAGGACCTGGACACCGCTTCCAACTGATTGTCCCACTCCCTGTAAATAAGCCATAAAGATGATCGTGCCCGGACACCGGCGAGAGCCGCGTGTCCGGGCACGTTTTTTATCTTAGATCAAGGCTCAGAAGGGACAGAACCCCCAGGCCACCAGGGGGACGACAAGGGCGGAGATAAAGAGAAATACGCCGCTGGTAAAGCCGTCCTGCCCCGTGTGACCGGCATAGCCAAAGCGGAACCACCGGGCCGTGAGGGCGGAGACGTCGGGCAGCAGGCTGTGGGTCTTCAGCCACAGATACACCTGGCACAGGAAGGTGTGGACGGTCCACACCACCAGGGCCACATACACCGCCACCTCCACCGGGACGGCCAGGGCGTGCTGGCTCTTCAAAAGCCCCCGAACGGCGAAGAGCGCCACGGGAAAGACCTGCCAAAGAAATGTGTTCATGTGGATGCCCCCTCGTTTTCCTGCCGCATTTCGCGGCTGATGCCGGTTTGATGTTAGTATGGTTGTGTTCTAATTTAAGTATAGCAGGCGAGGCGGGATTGTCAACATTATATCAAGAAAGTTTTTGCGATATAAATTTTTCGTTAAAACTGACGGGAGCTGCACAAAAGAAAATACCCGCTCTGACAACCAGAGCGGGTAAACACGCTGAAAACCGGAAAACAGGGGGCGGTTGACACAGCTTCAGCGGTCAATTTGCCGCAGCACGTGCTGGAACCAGTCGGGCAGGGGGCACTCCAGCTCTACCAGCTTGCCCGTGGTGGGGTGGACGAACTTCAGCCGCCGGGCGTGGAGACACTGCCCCGCCAGGCCGGGCCAGGGCTTTTTGCTGCCGTATACCGTGTCCCCCAGCAGGGGGTGGCCGATGGAGGCCATGTGGACCCGGATCTGGTGGGTGCGCCCTGTCTCCAGGCGGCACTCCACGTGGGTGCCCAGGGCATAGCGGGCCAGCACGGACCAGTGGGTCACGGCGGGGCGGCCATTTTTCCAGTCCACCGCCATGCGCTTGCGGTCCACCGGGTGGCGGGCAATGGGGGCGTTCACCGTGCCGCTGTCCTCTTTCAAACCGCCCACCGTCACCGCCTCGTACACCCGGGCCAGAGAGTGGTCCTGAAGCTGGGCGGCCAGGGCCAGGTGGGCCCTGTCGTTTTTGGCGGCGATGATGAGACCGGAGGTGTCCCGGTCAATGCGGTGGACGATACCCGGGCGGATGGCCCCGTTGATGCCAGACAGGGAGCTGCCGCAGTGATAGAGCAGGGCGTTGACCAGGGTGCCGTCCGGGTGGCCGGGGGCGGGGTGGACCACCAGGCCCACCGGCTTGTTCACCACGATCACGTCGTCGTCCTCAAACACCACGTCCAGGGGGATGTTCTGGGGCTGCACGTCGATGGGCTCCGGGTCGGGCAGGGTGAAGGTCACCTGGTCCCCGGGGGAGGTCTTATAGTTCTTCTTCACCGCCGTGCCGTTGACGGTGACGGCCCCCTCCTCCAGCAGGCGCTGGGCGGCGGAGCGGGTGAGGTCGGGGACGCTGCGGGCCAGAAAGGCGTCCGCCCGCTCCCCGGCGCGGTCAGCGGTCAGCGTCTGCGGTCCCATGGGGCGCCTCCTTGTGCTCCAGCTTGTCGGCCAGCAGCAGATAATAGGCCGCGGCGGCGATGCCCCCCACCACCACGCAGATGTCGGCCACGTTGAACACGGCAAAGTTCATAAACAGCAGCTGGAACATGTCCACCACAAAGCCCCGCATGGCCCGGTCAATGAGATTGCCCACCGCCCCGGCCAGCAGCAGGGAGAGGGTCACCTTGCCCAGGGGATGGGTGAAGAAATTTTTCCACAGGGCCACCGCCAGCACCACCGACATGACCAGGGAGATAAAGGCCAATATCCAGGTGTGCTGAGAGAACATAGAGAAGGCGGCCCCGGTGTTCTGCACATAGGTCAGGCAGACCACGTGGGGCAGAAAGGGCACATACCCCCCCAGGGGAATGTGGGTCAGGACCAGATATTTCACCACCTGGTCCAGGATCACCAGGACCAGGGCAAGCAGGGCATAGGGCATGGGCAGGTTCCTCCAAAATCTTAACTTCACCCGATTATATCATATCCGGCCATGGGGCAAAAGAGCTTTCCGTGAAAATTTTTTCAGGGGCCGCCTGGGTCGAAAACCGTCTGAAATCAACGAAATTGCAGAGAGAAAGACCGGGCGAAGGGGCCAAATTTGGCCGTTGTTCCCTGGGCAGGAAGAAACCGCCCCCTTGACAGAGAAGCGCAACCCGCGTATACTGACGGCAGAAAAAGAAAATAACAGTCTTCAGGGCGGGGTGAGATTCCCCACCGGTGGTACAGCCCACGAGCCGCAAGGCATGATTCGGTGAAACTCCGAAGCCGACAGTATAGTCTGGATGGAAGAAGATGTGCGTATGGCAGGATAGACCCGATCTATCCCCGTTCAAGCGACCTTGGCTCTGGAATTTGAATTCCAGAGCTTTTTTGTTGCCGACGGGGAGACCGGGGGACTTACCGCCGTTTCCCCGCCCTGGACGTTTCGGTCCGGGGCGTTTTTCGTCCCCTGAAGGGAGCGCGGCAGCATGACAGAAGCGGACAAAAATTACATGGCGCTGGCCTTAGAGCTGGCGGAGCGTGGGGCGGGGTGGACCAGCCCCAACCCCATGGTGGGGGCTGTCATCGTCAAGGACGGGGCCATCATCGGCCAGGGCTATCACGCCCGGTGCGGCGACCTCCACGCCGAGCGGGCCGCTCTGAAAAACTGTACTGGCGACCCGGCGGGGGGCACCTTGTACGTCACCCTGGAGCCCTGCTGTCACCAGGGCCGCCAGCCCCCCTGCACCGACGCCATCTTGCAGGCGGGCATCGCCCGGGTGGTAGTGGGCTCCCCCGACCCCAATCCCCTGGTGGCGGGGAAGGGCGTTCAGATCCTACGGGACCACGGCGTGCAGGTGGAGGAGGGCGTCCTCCGAACAGAGTGTGACCGGCTGAACCGGGTCTTTCTCAAATACATCCAGACCGGGCGGCCCTACGTCATCATGAAATACGCCATGACTCTGGACGGCAAGATCGCCGCCTACACCGGGGCCTCCCAGTGGGTGACGGGGGAGGAGGCCCGGGCCCACGTCCAGACCCTGCGCCACCGGTGCCGGGCCATTCTGGTGGGGGTGGGCACGGTGATCGCCGACGACCCCAGGCTCACCTGCCGCCTGCCCGGGGGGCGGGACCCCATCCGGGTCATCTGTGACACCCGCCTGCGCACCCCCCTCACCGCCCAGGTGGTGACGAGCGCCGGGCAGACCCCCACCTGGATCGCCACCTGCTGCGCCGCCCCGGAGCGCCTGGCCCCCTATGAGCGGGCGGGCTGCCGAATGCTGGTGCTGCCGGAGCGGGACGGACATGTAGACTTAAACGCCCTGATGGACTGCCTGGGGAAGCAGGAGATCGACTCCGTCCTGCTGGAGGGGGGCGGCACCCTGAACTGGTCGGCTCTGGACCAGGGGGTGGTGGACGCCGTGATGGCCTATGTGGCCCCCAAGCTCTTTGGCGGGCGGACGGCCAAGACCCCGGTGGAGGGCCGGGGCGTGGACGCCCCTGCGGCGGCCTTCCCTTTGAAAAACACTGTGATCACCCAGATCGGGGCGGACTTTTTGCTGGAGAGCGAGGTGGACCGGGATGTTTACCGGCATCATTGAGGAACTGGGCACCGTAGAGCGGGTGACCCGGGGCCGGGTCTCCGCCGTACTTGCCATCCGGGCGGAGGCGATTTTAAGCGATTTGAAGATCGGCGACAGCGTGGCGGTAAACGGGGTGTGCCTGACGGCCACCAGCCTCACCGGCCACGGCTTCACCGCCGACGTGATGCACGAGACCCTGGATCGCTCCTCCCTGGCGGGGCTGGGCCCGGGCAGCCCGGTGAATCTGGAGCGGGCCATGGCGGCCAACGGGCGCTTCGGCGGGCACATCGTGGCCGGGCATGTGGACGGCGTGGGCACCATCGCCGCCATTGAACGGGACGACAACGCCATTTGGTTTACCATAACGGCACCGGAGCAGGTGCTGCGCTATGTGGTGGAGAAGGGCTCCATCGCCATCGACGGCATCAGCCTGACGGTGGCCCGGGTGGAGCCGGACCGGTTCGCCGTCTCCGTCATCCCCCACACCGCCGCCGTCACCCTGCTGGGTCGGCGCCGGGTAGGCGACCGGGTGAATCTGGAGAGCGATATCATCGGAAAATATGTGGAGCGGCTGCTTCGTCCCGCCCCGGAGCTCAAAACCAAAGAGAGCAAATTGACCATGGAATTTCTGTCACAGCACGGATTTTAAACGAAAGAGAATCCCTCAGTCATCGCCGTCGGCGCTGACAGCCCCCTTTCACAAGGGGGCCAAAGAGGAGAAGCGGAGGATATCAAAATGAGTCAGTTCAACACGGTGGAGGAGGCCCTGGCCGACCTGCGGGCGGGCAAGATCATTCTGGTCACCGACGACCCGGACCGGGAGAACGAGGGCGACTTTATCTGTGCGGCCCAGTTTGCCACCACGGAAAATATCAACTTTATGGCCACCCACGGCAAGGGCCTGATCTGTATGCCCATGTCTGCGGAGTTCGTGGAGAAGCTGCAGATCCCCCAGATGGTCTCTAAAAACACGGACAACCACGAGACGGCCTTCACCGTGTCCATCGACGCCGCCAACACCACCACCGGCATCTCCGCCGCCGAGCGGTCCGTGACCGCCATGGCCTGCGTGGCCGAGGATGCCAAGCCGTCGGACTTCCGCCGCCCCGGGCACATGTTCCCCCTGCTGGCCAAGCCCAACGGCGTGCTGGAGCGGGAGGGCCACACCGAGGCCACCGTGGACCTGTGCCGTCTGGCGGGGCTGAAGGCCTGCGGACTGTGCTGCGAGATCATGCGGGAGGACGGCACCATGATGCGCACCCCCGAGCTGATGGAGCTGGCAAAGCGCTTTGGCCTGACCTTTATCACCATCAAGGACCTGCAGGAGTACCGCAAGTGCCACGAGAAACTGGTGGACCAGGAGGCCGCTGTCCACATGCCCACCAAGTACGGGGACTTTACCGCCTATGGCTATGTGAACCGCCTGAACGGCGAGCATCATGTGGCCCTGGTGAAGGGGGACATCGGCGACGGAGAGGACGTGCTGTGCCGGGTCCACTCCGAGTGTCTCACCGGCGACACCTTCGGCTCCCTGCGCTGCGACTGCGGCCAGCAGCTGGCCGCCGCCATGAGCCAGATCGAGAAAGAGGGCCGGGGCATCCTGCTGTATATGCGCCAGGAGGGCCGGGGCATCGGTCTGATCAACAAGCTGAAGGCCTATGCCCTGCAGGAGCAGGGTATGGACACCCTGGAGGCCAACCTGGCCCTGGGCTTTGCCGCCGACCAGCGGGAGTATTATATCGGGGCCCAGATCCTGCGGGACCTGGGGGTGAAGAGTATGCGCCTGCTGACCAACAACCCGGACAAGCTCTATCAGCTGACGGAGTTCGGCATGCGCATCAACAGCCGGGTGCCCATTCAGATGGACGCCACCGCCCACGACCTGTTCTATCTGCGCACCAAGCAGAAGCGGATGGGGCATTTGGTGAATTATTAAAAGAATCGTGGTGGAATCCCTCAGTCATCGCCTTACGGCGCTGACAGCCCCCTTTCACAAGGGGGCCTGATAGGTGCGGAAAACAGCCCCCCTTGTCAAAGGGGGGAGACCGCCGAAGGCGGTGGGAGGATTCCATTTTGACAGATCAAGAGACAAAAAACAGCAAAGGAGCAGATCATATGAAGACATTTGAAGGAAAGTTAGTCGCCCACGGCATGAAGGTTGGCATCGTGGCCGCCCGGTTCAATGAGTTCATCACCAGCAAGCTGCTGTCCGGGGCCATGGACGGCCTGCTGCGGCACGAGGTGCGGGAGGAGGACATCCATGTGGCCTGGGTCCCCGGGGCCTTTGAGATCCCCGTCATCGCCGCCAGGATGGCCCGCAGCGGCAAGTATGACGCGGTGATCTGCCTGGGCGCGGTGATCCGGGGCAGCACCAGCCACTATGACTATGTGTGCAACGAGGTGTCCAAGGGCGTGGCGTCCGTCTCTCTGGAGACGGGGGTGCCCGTGATGTTCGGCGTGCTGACCACCGAGAATATCGAGCAGGCCATCGAGCGCGCCGGGACCAAGGCGGGCAACAAGGGCTATGACTGTGCCCTGGGTGCCGTGGAGATGGTGAACCTGATCCGGGAGATCGACGCCTGATAACAGGAAAAGATAAAAAATATCCACAGGACCGGCCGGCCCTGTGGATATTTTTTGCGAATCTGGCTTGAGAGTCGGCTTACAGCCCATCCATCTCGTCCTGGTCCACCACACGAATCCCGTGTTTGTGCAGGGCGGACTCGGCGGAGGCGGGGTCCTCCACCCGGAAGATCATATAGGCGTGGTCCACGTCCTTGCCGCCCAAAAAGGCGTACATATATTCCACGTTCACCCCGGCCCCGGACAGGACCCGCAGCACCTGGTCCAGACCGCCGGGAGTATCGGGAATGGCGGCCCCCACCACGGGGGTGACGGAGTGGACATAGCCCGCGTCCTTCAGCGCGGTGGTGGCCTCGTACACCTTGTCCACGATGATTCGGACGATGCCGAAATCCTTGGTCTCGGCCAGGGACAGGGCCCGCATATCCACGCCCTGTTTGGCCAGCACCTGCGTCATGGCGCTCAGGGCGCCGGGCTTGTTCTCCACAAAGACAGAAATCTGCTTGATGCTCATTTGATCTCCTCCTCGTTTTAAATCTTGCGCTTATCGATGACGCGCACCGCCTTGCCCTCGCTGCGGACGATGGACTTGGGGGCCACCAGAGTGACCTTGGCGGCCAGGCCCAGCATGGCGCGCAGACCGTCCACCAGCTCCTTCTGGCGGCGCTCGATCTCGCCCACGTTGTCGGTGAACATCTCGGGGGTCATCTCCACATGCACGTCCAGGGTGTCGGTGGATTTCACCCGGCCCACGATGATCTGATAGTTGGCGGGGTAGCCGTGGTTGAGCAGCACCGTCTCGATCTGAGAGGGGAACACGTTCACGCCCCGGATGATGAGCATATCATCAGAGCGGCCCATGGGCTTGCACATCTTCACCAGGGTGCGGCCGCAGGAGCACTTCTCCCGCTTGAGGATGCAGATATCCCGGGTGCGGTAGCGCAGCAGGGGGAAGGCCTCCTTGTCGATGGAGGTGAACACCAGCTCGCCCTTGCTCCCCTCGGGCAGCACCTCGCCGGTGTCGGGGTCGATGATCTCGGCGATGAAGTGGTCCTCGTTGATGTGCATCCCGCTCTGAGCGGAGCACTCGAAGGCCACGCCGGGACCGGACAGCTCGGTGAGACCGTAGATGTCATAGGCCTTGATGCCCATCGTCTTCTGGATGTCCTGGCGCATCTCCTCGCTCCACGCCTCCGCACCGAAGATGCCCGCCTTCAGGGGGATCTGGTCGGGGGTCATGCCCATCTCGTGCATACTCTCGCCCAGATAGGCGGCGTAGGAGGGGGTGCAGCACAGGATGGTGGTCCCCAGGTCACGGATGAACTGGATCTGACGGTCGGTGTTGCCCGAGGAGATGGGCACGGTGAGGCAGCCCACCCGCCTGGACCCCTGGTCCAGGCCGATGCCGCCGGTGAACATGCCGTAGCCATAGGCGATCTGACACACGTCCTCCTCGCTGCCGCCCACGGCGGTGATGGCACGGGCGCAGCAGTCGGTCCACAGGTCGATATCGTGCTGGGTGTAAAAGGCCATGACCCGCTTTCCGGTGGTGCCGGAGGTGGCGTGGACACGCACGCATTTGGAGCGGGGCACGGCCACCAGGCCGTCGGGATAGTTGTCCCGCAGGTCGGCCTTGGAGGTGAAGGGCAGCTTATACAGGTCGGCGGAGGACTGGATGTCCTCGGGGGTCACGCCCTTTTCCTCCATCTTCTTGCGGTAGGACGGGACATTGTCCCACACATGGCGCACCTGTTTGACCAGACGCTCGTCCTGCCAGGCTTTGATCTGTTCCCGAGAGGCGCACTCGATCTCGGGCTGGAAATATCTCTCCATGGGTATCATCCTTTCTTCGCTTGTGCGTTCTGTTTTGCAGCCGGGTCGCCCCGAAGGGCTCGATGCGGCTTATACGCCCCGGCGGCTGAGCCACTGTCCGGCCAGCACCCCCGCCAGACACAGTCCGGCGCTCAGTGCCATATAGGCCAGGGCCAGTCCGGTCCTGCCCCGCTGCAGCAGAGTCACACTCTCCAGGGAAAAGGTAGAAAAAGTGGTAAAGCCGCCGCATACGCCGGTCTTCCAGAACAGGGTCCAGCCGGAGGAGAGGCGCTCCCGGCCCGCCAGTCCGGCCACAAAGCCGATGAGGACGGCTCCGATCAAATTGGTCAGCAGGGTGAGCAGAGGAAATACGCTGCGGCAGGGCAGCAGGCTAAGACCATAGCGGCCCACCGCCCCCACTGCGCCGCCCAACCCCACAAACAGGGCGTTCATCAGGCGTTCTTGCCCAGTTGGAAGGCCTTCTTGTTCAGCTCCAGGAATTTGGCGGGGACCATGGCCTCCAAAGACTTCTGCCAGGCCTCCTCGGGCAGGTCGAAATAGTGGGACAGGCGGCCCATCAGCACGATGTTCACCGCCTTGGCGGAACCGGCCTGCTCGGCCAGGGCCAGGCAGTCCAGGGCGTCCACCTTGGCGCCGGTGGCCTTCATCTTGGCCACCAGGTCCTGGGGATAGGCCGCCGCGCCGGTGATGACGGGCATGGGGTCGATCTGCTGGGTGGAGGTGACGATCTGTCCGTCGGGCTTGAGGAAGCTCAGCCACCGGGCGGCCTCCAGCAGCTCGAAGGAGACGATGAAGTCCGCCTCGCCCTTGTCGATGATGGGGGAGGCCACCTTGTCGCCATAGCGCACATAGGTGACCACGCTGCCGCCCCGCTGGGACATGCCATGTACCTCAGACACCTTCACGTCATAGCCCTGCTCCATCAGCAGGTGGCCCAGCAGCTTGCTGGCCAGCAGGCTGCCCTGGCCGCCCACGCCCACGATCATAATATTCTTGGTCTCCATGTTCTCAGCCCTCCTTCTTGGTGCTGTGGAAGGCTTTCACGCCGCACAGCTGCTCACACACGCCGCAGCCCACACACAGGGTGTTGTCCACGTGGGCCTTGCCGTCCCGGATGGAGATGGCGGGACAGCCGATCTTCATGCAGTTCTTGCAGCCCACGCACTTGTCCGTGTCAACCGCCAGAGGGGCGCTGTGCTTGACATATTTCAGCAGGGCGCAGGGGCGGCGGGAGATGATGACAGAGGGCTCGTCGGCGGAGAGCTCCTCCTTCACGGCCTGGTCGCAGGCCTTCAGGTCATAGGGGTCCACCACCCGCACCCGGTTGAAGCCCATGGCCCGGCACAGGGCCTCCAGATCGATCTTCCCGGCGGGGTCGCCCTTGATGTTATAGCCGGTGGTGGGGTTCTGCTGGTGGCCGGTCATGCCGGTGATGGAGTTGTCCAGGATGATGACGGTGGAGTTGGACTGGTTATAGGCGATGTTGGCAAGGCCCGTCATGCCCGAGTGCATGAAGGTGGAGTCGCCGATGACGGCGACCGTTTTGCCCTGGCTCTGCTCCCCCAGGGCCTTGTTAAAGCCGTGGATGGCGGAGATGGAAGCGCCCATGCACAATGTCATGTCCATGGCGGCCAGGGGGGCCACCGCGCCCAGGGTGTAGCAGCCAATGTCGCCCAGGACCGTACACTTATTTTTGCTCAGGGTGTAGAACAGCCCGCGGTGGGGGCAGCCGGCGCACATGACGGGGGGACGGTTGGGGATGGCCTCCTCCAGGCCCGCGCCGGTATGTACCTGCCCGCCCAGCCGGGCGGCGATAAGGTTCTGGGAGAACTCGCCCTCCATGGGCAGCACGTCCTTGCCGGACACCTCCAGCCCCAGGGCGCGGCAGTGGTTTTCGATGATGGGGTCCAGCTCCTCCACCACCACCAGCTTGTCCACTTTGGCGGCAAAGTCCCGGATGAGCTTCACGGGCAGGGGGTTGGCCATGCCCAGCTTCAGCACGGAGACGGAGTCGCCGAAGACCTCCTTCACATACTGATAGGAGGTGGAGGAGGTGATGATGCCCATCTTGGTGCCGCCCATCTCTACGCGATTGATGGGGGCGGTCTCCGCCCACTCCTGCAGCTTGCGGGTGCGCTCCTCCACAAAGGGGTGGCGGCGGATGGCGTTGCCCGGCATCATGACATATTTGGCGAGGTTCTTCTCATAGGGGATGCAGGGCCGCTCTTCCCGCACTCCCAGCTCCACCAGGGACTGGGAGTGGGACACCCGGGTACACATCTTCAGCAGCACCGGGGTGTCGAACTGCTCAGACAGGTCGTAGGCCAGCTTGGCAAACTCCAGGGCCTCGGCGGAGTCAGAGGGCTCCAGCATGGGGACCTTGGCGGCGATGGCGTGGTGGCGGGAGTCCTGCTCGTTCTGAGAGGAGTGCATCCCCGCGTCGTCAGCCACGCCGATGACCACGCCGCCGTTCACGCCGGTGTAGGACATGGTGAACAGGGGGTCGGCGGCCACGTTCAGGCCCACATGCTTCATGCCGCAGAAGGACCGCTTTCCCGCCAGGCTGGCGCCGAAGGCCACCTCCATGGCCACCTTCTCGTTGGGGGCCCACTCGCAGTAGATTTCGGGGAATTTCACGGCCTCCTCGGTGATCTCGGTGCTGGGGGTGCCGGGATAGCTGGAGATCACGCAGCATCCCGCCTCATACAGCCCACGGGCAACGGCGGCGTTGCCCAACATCAGTTGTTTCATATTTTGCTCCCTGCTTTCTGTTTATTTCGATTTGCTCTTTTTAAGTGCTTTCTTTTTTCTGGCCCAGGCCCTCCCGGCGGATGACAGTCTCCATCACGCCGCCTGCGCCGTTGTCCAGCATAGATCGCCGGACCCGGCTGATGGTGGCGCTGCTGGCCCCCGTCTTGTCCAGAATGTCCAGATAGACCAGCCCCTGCTGGAGATACACCGCCACGTCAAAGCGCTGCTCCATAGAGCGCAGCTCGGTGGGGGTACACAGGTCGTCGAAGAACTTGCAGCACTCGTCCAGATCCTTTAGTTTCAGGATGGTCTCGTAAAGCGCCAGACTGCGCTGCCGGTGTTCTGTTTTCGCCATAACGCTGCTCCTTTCGGCAATGAACCGATAGCGCCACGACAGGCCGTGCCGCTTCACAATAACTATAACGCATTAAAGCGTGACTGTAAACAGGAAAAGCAAACTTTTTTGCTTTTTGGCGGAAAAGTTTTTTGAGGGACAGCATAAAAAAACTGGCCGCACCCGGTTGGGGTGCGGCCAGAAAAGAGCCTGTCACAAATATTTAGTCGGTGACGTAGGGCAGCAGGGCGATCTGACGGGCGCGCTTGATGGCCTCGGTCAGCTGGCGCTGATGCATGGCGCAGGTGCCGGTGGTGCGGCGGGGCAGGATCTTGGCCCGCTCAGAAGTGAACCGGCGCAGCTTGGCGGCGTCCTTATAGTCGATGCACTCCACTTTGTCAACGCAGAAGGCGCAGACCTTGCGGCGCTTGCGGCCGCGGGGAGCTCTGTTATCACGTTCCATAGCCATGGATGTTACCTCCTTTTACGACCAGATACGGTCAAAGTCAAAACGGCAGCTCGCCGTCGTCATCAGAAAGCTCGGCAAACTGGTCCCCGTCCGCGGGAGGGGCCCCATAGCCGGAGGGTGCGGCGGGCGCGGAGTAGCCGGGATTGCTGGGGGCATAGCCGCCCTGCTGCTGGCTGTAGCCGGCGGAATAACCGCCGTTCTCGCTGTCCCGCTTGGAGTCGCCGAAATAGACCTGGTCAGCCACCACCTCGGCAGAGCGGCGCTTGTTGCCCTCTTTATCCGTCCAATCACGGATCTGAAGACGGCCCTCCACGATGGCCATGCGGCCCTTCGTGAAATAACGGCTGACGAATTCCCCGGTCTGCCGCCAGGCCACGCAGTCGATGAAATCGGTGGTGCGCTCGCCGGTGTTACGGTCCTTGAAATCCCGGTCAACGGCCAGGGAGAAGGACGCCACAGGCGTGCCGGTCTGGGTGCGGCGAAGCTCGGGGTCACGGGTCAGGCGGCCCATGATGAAAATTTTGTTGAGCATAGTGCTCCTCCCTTACTGGTCCTTGCAGACGATCAGGGAACGCATCACGCCGTCGGTAATACGGAAGATACGATCCAGCTCAGCGGGGATCGCGGCGGCGGCGTTGAAGGTCATCAGAACGTAGTAGCCCTCCATCAGGTCGTTGATGGGATAGGCCAGACGGCGCTTGCCCCACTCGTCAACCTCGGAAACGGTACCGTTGGCCTCCACGACGGCCTTGAACTTGGCCACCAGAGCGGCGATCTGCTCCTCGCTCAGGGAAGGGTTCAGGATATAAACCGCCTCGTAGTTTGCATTGATCTTTGCCATTTTACTTGCACCTCCTTATGGACGTATGGCCCCCGGCCTTATGCCGGGAGCAAGGATAGCCTGTCCGTTTGAACAGACTTTATTATTATACCGAAAAACCAGAGATTGTCAAGCACTTTCTGAAAAATCGGGGAATTTCCATTGACAAAAAAACCGCCCGGACCCTATACTACCTATTGACAGTGTTTCACAAAATAGACGTGGGGGAGGAGACCGGCCATGAACAAAAAAGACCTGTTGGACCGCTGTGCCCGCAGCGGGGAGGAGCGGGTGCTGCTGGCCCGGGTGATGGACAAGCTGGAGCTGGCCCAGAACCGGGGCGTGCCCGCCCACACGCCCTTCCTCTCCCCGGGGGAGCGGGCGGCGGTGGAGGACCTGCTGCGGCTGTGCGGACCGACCAGAAGTTTGTTTTGGGGCGGCTACCCCGACGCCGAGCGGGCCGCCTGCGTCTTTCTCCCCGACTGGCAGGAGGCGGAGGACGTGACGGACGACCCGGAGGGTCCGGTGGCGGCGGTGGAGGGGACCTTCCCCACAAACGCCGACCTGGGCCACCGGGACGTGCTGGGGGCTCTGATGGGACTGGGTATCACCCGGGAGAAGCTGGGGGACATCCTGTTCCCGGAGAAGGGCCGCTGCCAGGTGGCCGTCCTGCGGGAGGCCCTGCCCATCCTCCTGTCCCAGTGGGAGGGGGCCGGGCGGTGGAAAATCTCCGTGGGGGAGATCCCGGTGCATGAGCTGCGCCCTGCCCAGGCCGCCGTGAAGACCATTCGGGACACGGTGGCCACCCCCCGGCTGGACGCGGTGCTGGCGGCGGGCTTCTCCCTGTCCCGGTCCAAGGCGGCGGGCTATGTGTCCGCGGGCAAAGTGGCGGTGAACCACCGGGAGTGCCTGAAGGGGGACCACCAGGTGGAGGAGGGCGACGTGCTCACCTGCCGGGGCTTGGGCAAGTGCGTGGTGAAGGAGGTGCCGGGCCAGTCCCGGAAGGGCCGCACCATGCTGGTGCTGGAGCGCTACATTTAAATTTTTATCCACAAAACCGCCGGGAACTGTGGAAAACTTTCCGGCGGGCAACGATTAGGAGGAAGAAACGATGGAACCGG
The DNA here is from genome assembly GCF_054108085.1 of Flintibacter sp. SJQ-8. Classification (NCBI taxonomy): domain Bacteria; kingdom Bacillati; phylum Bacillota; class Clostridia; order Eubacteriales; genus Flintibacter; species Flintibacter sp. SJQ-8. The sequence goes on along the minus strand of NZ_JBPJWR010000004.1, from coordinate 361,315 downwards.
AAAAGATCGCCCGGATCAACGAACTGGCCAAAAAGCGCAAGGGTCCCGAGGGCCTGACCCCGGAGGAGGAGGCCGAACGGGCCGCCCTGCACCGGGAGTATATCGACGCCCACAAGCAGCAGCTCATCGCCCATCTGGAAAACACCTATGTGCAGTATCCCGACGGGCGGAAAGTGAAGATCCAGAAGAAAAAGTAAGCAAAAAATCGTCTCCCGACGAAAAGCCGGGAGACGATTTTTTATGGGGATTTACTTGCAGAAGTTTTGCAGGATCACCGCGATCTGGGCGCGGGTGGCGGTGCCCCGGGGGGACAGAGTGTGGGTCCCGGTGCCGGAGATCAGGCCGCTGCCCACGGCCCACTTCAGAGCCTGGGGAGCCCAGGCGCTGATGGTGACGGAGTCGGTGTAGCCGGACAGGTCGGCAGTCTGGTCCGTGTCCTTGCCGCTCAGCTGGGCGTAGCGGTACAGGATGGCCGCCAGCTGCTCCCGGGTGACCGGGTCACCGGGGCCGAAGCCGCCGTTTTCATAGCCGCTGACCACGCCGTTGGCGCTGGCCCAGGCCACCGCGTCGGCGTACCAAGCGGAGGCGCTCACGTCGGGGAATGCCTTTCCGGACACGGTGGGGCTGCCCGCCAGACGCCACAGGATGGTGACCACCTGGCCGCGGGTCACCTGGCCGTCAGGCCCGAACTCCTGGGCGCTCATGCCGCTCATCAGGCCCTGGTCAAAGACATATTTCACTGCGTCGGCGTACCAGGCACCGGCCTGTACGTCGGTGAAGGGCAGCTTGCCCGCTTTCAGGTCGGCCAGGGCCTGCTCGGCGGCGGTAAGGATGTCGTAATTGCTGACCAGCTTTTTCTGAGCGTCAGTCAGCTTGTCATAGGCGGCACGGGCGGCGGCGATATCCTTCTCGCTGCTCAGCCTCACGCCGCCGATGGCGGAGATCAGGTCGTCCACAGAAGCAGCGGCTTTTTTGTCCGCGGCATTGGTGCCGTTCCAGCTGCCGCCGCTGTGGCCGTAGCCAGTCTCCTCGGTGTAGTCCTTGGTGAAGAACACCACGATGTTGTCCCGGTTGGAGACAGTCTGGGCGTTCATGTACTGGTCCACAATCACGCCGTTGACCTTGTACATCCAGCCGGAATTCTCGCCCAGGTCGAACTCGCCCAGGGTCTCACCGGAGGGGGAAGTGATGGAGTAGATATAGCTGCCCCGGGCGCCATAGGTATAGTTGTTGCTGCCCAGCACGCGCTTGAACACGTCAAAGACGGTGGTGCCCTCGGGCAGGTCATACACGGTGGTCTTGGTGATCCAAGTGCTGTTGGCAGTTTGCAGGGTGAAGCTCACCTGGCTCTTTTCCGACACCACGCCGCTGTGGGTGGGTTCAGTGCCCTTCACAATGACGGAAGCCGAGACGATCTGTCGGGTGAGTTCCTTAAAGCAAGCGTCGGGGTAGACACTCTCGTAGCGGCCAAAGCGGTCACTGGACAGGCAGCTGGTGATGGTGACGGCCTTGTTCTCCTTCTGGCGGGTGACAAGCAGGTTCTCGTGGCTGATGACGTCGGGGTTACTGGACTTGAAGCAGCGCCACGCCTGGCCGCCCTCATACCAGCCGTCCAGGGCCACGGCCTTGATGCCGGTATCCTTGCAATCTTTTTCGTCCCGGACCCAGACCAGCTGGCCGTCCTGCTCATAGACCTCGAAAAAGCTCTGGAGGTCGCCGGTGACGCTGTTCTTGTCAGAGTTGGCCTTCTTGATGCCGTCCCAATAGTGCTCCTTCACCTGCTGCATCATGGCCAGCTCGGCGTCGATTTCCTCCTGGGTGATGGGCTGGACGGAGACGGTGAAGGTCTTTTCGGCCAGCACGGGCATGGAGTCATAGTCCCGGCCCTCGCCGCTGGGCCGGCTCAGAATCTTCACGGTGAAGGAGACCTGGACCGGCTCCCTGTTCAGGTCGGGGCGGTAGACCTCCAGCCGTGCCACATTGCCCACGTCGGGATTCTTGATGACGTCGGGGTTGCTGCTGGTGATGACGACGGGGGTATATTTGCCGTCGAAGCCCTTTTTATTATAGTCGGCATAAGTGATTTTACCCAGGTCGCGGGTGTTGGGAATGCGGATGTCATTGACAACGTGGTTCTGGTCCAGAGCGGCACCGGTGACATAGTCTGTCATACCAACTGTCTGGAATGCTTTGTCCAGGACGGCCTGATAGTCCACAGGCTTATAGTTTGGGTCCTTCTTGACCGTGACCTGGGCGGTGCGCTCGACCTTCAGGTCGCTGCGCTGGTTATAAGTCAGATTCAGAGTAAGCGTGACGGTGGCGTCCTGCTCCTTGGGGAGGGTCACTGTAACAGTGCAGGGGCCGCCCAGGGACAGGGAATAACCGACAGAGATCACGGAACTGTTGTTGCTGCTCCAGGAAGCGTTACAACCACGGCCCACGGAGGGCAGCTTGCCGTTCAGACTGTCCGTGGTGGAGATCTCCTTGGGCAGATCGTTCACAAAGGAATCGGCAATGGCGTTCAGAGATGCCATGGCCTTCTCCTCGTCCAGGCCGATATAAAATTCACAGGTGACATCGCGGGTATAGGTCTTATTGTTGGCACCGGTATAGGTCAGCTGGAACACGGGGCGAACAATTCTTGCCTCGCCGCTGACGACGTTGGTCTCATTCCAGTTATACTGAATAGAACCGTCATCTTTTACAGCGGCCAGGTCGGTGCCGCTTTGAACGGTGGCACCGCTTTTCAGTGCGACGGTCACACCGGAGACGTTGGCGGCGGTCAGTCTGGCCTGAACCATATCCGTGGCGCTCTTGTCCGTGCCGTAAGTCGGACGATAATCAACTTTAATGGCGGTTTCCGCCTGGGTCAGAGCGGCATCGGCGGCCTGTTTGTCGGGGTCAACAGCAGCCGACTTTGTCCACACGGCATAGAGCGTATAAGATTCGTTGTCCTCGCTGCCGTATTCATAATCGTCGTCGTCCCACTCGCGGTTGATGGTGCCCTCATCTTTATATTTAGCAGTGGAAGAATAGGAATTTTCAGCCCAACCGGCGAAGTCATAGCCATCGCGGACATACGTACACTTGCTCAGTTTTACATCCTGCCCAAAGGGTGCAGGCTGGTCTGCCATGGTGCCGGTGGTGGAAGACTTGTCACTGTATTTCAGGCTGTATTTGATGATGTACTGATAATCCCGCCACTTAGCGATCAGCGTGACCTCGTCCAGACCATCAAATTTGGTGTCCTTGGTCACAGCCTCGCCAAAGGAACCGTCAGCGGTTTTGATATACCAGCCGTCCAGCGCCTTGTTGGCGGGGTAATAATACTTGCTGGTGTATGGCAGGCTGCTGAACACCTTGTCGGGAGTGACTGTTTTGTCTTTTAGAGAATTGGTATTTTTATAGCCGTTTCCGTCGAAATGGACAGTGATACCTTTGGTCCAGTGGGCGTACAGTGTGATGCCATTTTCGGCGTCCTCGGCGGTAAATTTGTATTGGTTTGTAATTTCAGTGCCGCCCTCGGCTGCGCTGAACCAACCAGCGAAAATATAGCCGGTACGGGTGGGGTCCTTAATAGCATTAAATTTTCCGTTGTCATAGTTATAATTGGAGCCGACTGTACCGGTGCGGGTGGTGGCCTGCGCACCCTCATAGTTAGGGTCAACAGTGACGGGAACAGATTTTCCGCGCCATGTGGCGTAAAGGGTTACAGTAGCGCCGTTTTTATCAGCCAGCTTCTTAACGGGACCCTGATCTTTGTAAGAGCCGTAAGACGCGCTGGAACTGGTGCTCCAACCGTTGAACTCATAACCATCACGGGTAAAGGTGTTCGCGGGCAGAATAACTTCCTGGTCATAGGTGGCGACGGGCAGCGTTACCGGTTCGCCGGTGCCGTCGCCGGGGTTGAGGACGATGGTATAAGTGATCGGCGTCCATTTGGCAGTGTAGGTCACGCTGGCGCTGATAACGGTGTCTTTTGTTAGCGCATCTTTACCGCCGTCTGCATACCAGCCGCCGAAAATATAACCGGTGCGGCTGGGGTCAGCAGGCATGTTCACAGCGCCAATGGCAGAATCCTGGGCCACATCCACGGCCTTTTTGGCCGTTTTGCCGTCATTATAGTCAAAGGTAATCGTGTAGGCATTGCCCCACACGGCATAGAGTTCCATGGCTTCGGTGGGGGAAATTTCAGCGCCGTCGTAATACGTTACATTGCCATCTGGAGTCGTGGCCCAACCGGCAAATACCTTGCCCTCGCAGGTGAAGGTGTTTGCGTTCAGGGTGCCCTTTCCGCCGTAGATGTTCTGCGTCTTAGTATCATTCGTGTCATTGTTGGCGTGGAGCGTCACCACAATGGGCGTACCGCAGCTGAAGTTGCGGACATAGACGCAGTCGCCATATTTATCGTCGCTATAATCTTTTTTATAGACAATAGTCAGAATATCGTTTTGTTTTGCGTCAAATTCGCAGGTTTTCCAGGCAAGGTCGCCACTGGCATCTTTTAAAAGAGAAGTGCTGCCCAGCTTGATATTGACTTTATCACATTTGTCTTCTGTAGAGACTTTATACTCGAAAGAAGCATGAGTGGCGGTCTTAAATGTGAGCTGGAGGGTGCTGGATGCACCGTCTTTGCCTTTGTTGCCGCTCATCAAGACGGTTTCACCGTCGTAAGTAGTGGTTTTCCACTTGTTTGTGCTGGACGGAGAGCCAGGTTCGGTTTCCGCAACTAGAATATCTTCAAAATTTTCAAAAAAACTACTGATACCTGTCCCCGCTGCCCAAACCGCTGTGGGCAGCAGGCTGACGACCATGATGACGGCCATCAGCAGAGACAGTGCGCGTTTTTTCATGTTCTTCTCCTCCTTTGTTCACATACGAAAAAAGCGTCTGCACCCTGCCCGTGGTGGGCAGCCGTACAGACGCAAAAGGGCGCACTATCCCCTTGGTGTCATGTTCGGCTCCCGGTGTGGGCAGGAGCGTCCAAAACGGCCTGGGCGATCTGACTTATCTCCGCCCTGCTTGTGGCAGGGGGAGCTTCACAGTGACCCGCTCGCGGGGCTTTTCACCCCATTCTCCCATTCCGGCGCCGCCGGGATGGCCGCTTTGATCCATATTCCGTTGCCCGGGGGACATCTGGCCAGACTGCCGCCCCGAGTTACATTCTATCATAAAAAATTTGCGGCGAAAAAGCAACCCCGTTTCGGGGAAATTCTCCCGCCGGGGCGGAAATTTTGGCCGCCGTCCCTGCCGCCGCTTGACTTCTGTCCCCGATACGATATAATTTCTTACTATGGACAAGAAGCTATATATGGAGAGAGGTACATTATGCAGAAGATCGCCATCGTGACGGACAGCAACAGCGGCATCACCCAGGCGCAGAGCAAGCAGCTGGGCGTGTGGGTGCTGCCCATGCCTTTTTATATCAATGACGAGCTGTTTTTGGAGGACATCACCCTGACCCAGGAGCAGTTTTATGACTATCTGGCCCAGGGGGCCGACGTGAAGACCAGCCAGCCCGCCCCCGGCGACGTGACCGAGCTGTGGGACACCCTGCTGAAGGACTATGACGCGGTGGTCCACATCCCCATGTCCAGCGGCCTGAGCAGCTCCTGCCAGACGGCCCAGATCCTGGCCGACGACTATGACGGGCGGGTGCAGGTGGTGAACAACCAGCGCATCTCCGTCACCCAGCTCCAGTCGGTGATGGACGCCAAGGCCATGGCGGAGAAGGGCTGGACGGCTGTGGAGATCAAAGAGGAGCTGGAGCGGACCAAGTTCGACTCTGACATCTATATCACGGTGGACACCCTGAAATATCTGAAGAAGGGCGGCCGCCTGACCCCCGCCGCCGCGGCCATCGGAACAGTGCTGAATCTGAAGCCCGTGCTGCGCATCAAGGGGGAGAAGCTGGACGCCTTTGCCAAGACCCGGGGCTGGAAGGCCGCCAAAAAGACCATGATCGAGGCCATCCGCCGCACCATGGACACCGACTTTGCCCACAGCCAGGGCCCAGAGAACCTGTATGTGGCCGCCGCCTACACCGGCGACGCCGCCAGCGCCCAGGAGTGGAAGGGGGAGCTGGAGGAGGCCTTCCCCGGCTTTGACATCTACATGGCCCCCCTGTCCCTCAGCGTGGCCTGCCACATCGGCCCGGGGGCAAGAGCGGCGACAGTGACCAAGCTGCTGCATATCGAGGACAAGCGATAAGAGATAAAAGAACAACACAACTAGGGGGACGGTTCTTCTGATTAGGCACTAATCAGAAGAACCGTCCCCCTGGTTGCAGCGCCCTGTGGGAAGAGAGGAAAGAAAAGATAGACAAACAGGCCCCATGTGGGCTATAATGCAAGAAGCATACTGGATAATTAGGCGGTTTTTGCCGCGTTCGATCTGGGCCGCGCCGGGGATCAAGGCGTTTTGACCGTTTTTGTGTCGTTGTGGAGGCTTGGATCGCGAAACTTCACACGTTTAGAGAAAAAGGAGCGTACACAAAAATGGAGATCAACGGACAGACGGTATCCCCCCAGGCGGAATACCGCCAGCTGGGCCTGTCAGACGAGCTGCTGCGGGCCATTGACAAAAAGGGCTATGTGCAGGCCACCCCGGTGCAGGCCGGGGCCATCCCCTATTTCATGGACTGGAAGGACGTCATCGCCAAGGCCCCCACGGGCACGGGCAAGACCTTCGCCTTCGGCATCCCCATGGTGGAGCACATCGACCCGGAGAACGCCGACGTCCAGGCCCTGGTGCTGGCCCCCACCCGGGAGCTGGCCATCCAGATCCAGGACGAGCTGCGGGACCTGTGCGCCTTTAAAGAGGGGGTGCGGGTGGTCTGCCTGTATGGCGGCCAGCCCATCGACCGGCAGATCAACCAGTTGAAAAAGTCCCCCCAGATCGTGGTGGCCACCCCGGGCCGCCTGATGGACCACATGAAGCGGCGCACCGTCCGCCTGGACAAGGTGCAGACCGTGGTGCTGGACGAGGCCGACCGGATGCTGGATATGGGCTTTGTCCGGGACGTGACCCACATTCTGGACACCATGCCAAAGCGGCGGAATCTGGGCATGTTCTCCGCCACCATCTCCCGGGAGGTGCTGGACATCTCCTGGGTCTATCAGCGGGACCCGGTGGAGATCACCGTCCAGGCCGACCAGGAGAACCGGCCCGACATCGCCCAGTACAGCCTTCAGGTGGACCGCAGCGAAAAGGCCGACGTGATGGCCCATCTGCTGGACATGGGGGGCTATGAGCGGGTCATCGCCTTCTGCAACACGAAAAACATGACCGACCGGCTGGCCGGTCTGCTGGACATGCGGGGCATCTCCTGCGCGGCCATCCACGGGGACATCCCCCAGGCGGTGCGGGAAAAGACCCTGCAAAAATTCCGGGAGGGCAAGATGCGGGTGCTGGTGGCCACCGACGTGGCCGCCCGGGGCCTGGACATCGACGACGTGGACGCGGTGTTCAACTATGACGTGCCCGACGAGAACGAGTATTATATCCATCGAATTGGCCGCACGGGCCGGGCCAAGCGCCACGGTGTGGCCTTCTCCCTGGTGTCCTCGGTGACGGAGAGCATCCGCCTGGACGACATCAAAAAGGCCACCGGCAGCCAGATCCGGGCCGTCCACTTCAACGACCACGGGGACCTGGTCGCCGCCAAGGCGTAACTAAATTGCCGCCAAGTCGTGATTTGAAACCAAACGGCCAGACATCATAACATAGAGACAGGGCAGTTTCTGCCCACAGTGACGGAGGTGCTGAGCATGGAACAAAAGCGGCTTTACCGAACGGAAGGAAACGACAAAATGCTGTGCGGCGTGTGCGGCGGCGTTGGGGAATACTTTAATGTGGACCCCAATCTGGTCCGGGTGGGCTGGGTGCTGCTCAGCCTGTTCACCTGCACCGTGGGCGTGGTGGCCTATGCCGCCTGCGCCCTCATCCTGCCCACCAAGAGCGAGCTGTATTAAATTTTTGGGGTTCCCTGCCCCCTGCGGGGGCGGGGAACATAAGGTCTCGTGTTCGAAAGAGACACAAAAGAGCAAAAGTAAGGAGAAAATGACCCATGGAGATTCTGCTTCGTCCCTCCGTGCCGGAGGATGTGCCCGTCCAGCGGACGCTGTGGTCCCTGTCCTTTGGCGACGAGCGGGCCTATATCAACAACTTCTATAAAAACTACTACCGGCCTGACCGGGTGCTGGTGCTGGAGGTGGAGGGGGCCGTGCGGGCCATGACCGCCTGGTTCAGCACCGTGCTGAGCATCCCCGGCAAGGACCAGATCTTCCGGGCGGCCTATCTGTATGCCGTGTGCGTCCACCCCGACTGGCGGGGCAAGGGCCTGGCCGGCAAGCTGCTGGAGGGGGCCGGGCTCTATTTCCGGGACCGGGGCATCCAGGCCGTGACCACTGTGCCCGCCAGCCAGGAGCTCCACGGCTTCTTCGCCAAGCAGGGCTTTTTCGAGTGCTTCACCCAGGACGAGCGGCAGTGGACCCCGGAGCTGGCCAAAAAGGCCCCGGAGACCCTGCCCAAGATCAAGCTGGTGAACGCGGCGGAGTATGGCGTGCTGCGGGAGGGCCTACTGTCTAAGCTGGGCCACATCGGCCTGCCCATGGACGCCCTGCTCTATCAGGCCGGGTGCTGCCGCATCGACGGCGGCGGCATGTATCTGGTGGGCGCCCCCGCCGGTCCCGCCGCCCTGTGCGCCGAGGGCACCGGGGACAAGACCCTGCTGGTCAAGGAGCTCATCGGCAGCTCCGAAGCGGTGGACCAGATCGCCGCCGTGCTGCCCCAGCTGCTGCCCAAGTTCGGCGGGACCTATCGCACCCTGGGCGACAGCGTGCCCTTCGGCATGATGAAGTGGCTCTCCCCGGAGCTGGATCAGGCCTGGGACCGGGACATCCGGGCCTATCTGGGTCTGGCATTTGACTGAGAACTTGCAAAATGCACAAAAACAGCCCTTTCAATTTGTGAAGTGACCCCCAAAAGTTAGACAATATTTTGAAGTAAAAATTGTTCAAGCAGCCGAAAGGGCTTGCTGTCTGTGAATTGCAGGCGGCAAGCCCTTTAGCTTTGCCTTGATGCGGCGGTTGTTGTAGTAATCCAGATATTCGATCAGTTCCAGTTTGAAGTGTTCCATGGAGCGGAACTCCTGCAAATACAGCAGTTCACTTTTGAGTAAGCCGAAGAAATTCTCTATCACGGCGTTGTCCAGACAGTTTCCTTTCCGGCTCATGCTCTGGCGAACACCTTTCTCCCGGAGCATCTGTTGGTATTGTTTGTGTTGGTACTGCCAGCCCTGGTCAGAATGGAGAATCAGGTTTGTTCCGGCCGGGATCTTTGCAAACGCCTCGTCCAGCATGGTGGTTACCATGCTGAGTACAGGACGATCCGATATGGTGTAACTGACCAGATCGCTGCTGCACAGATCGAGAATCGGGGACAGATAGAGCTTCTCTCCAAACAGGCTGAACTCCGTCACATCCGTGACCCATTTCTGATTCGGCTTTTCGACATGAAAATCCCGATTTAGCAAATTTGGTGCAATTTTGCCTACTTCTCCCTTGTAGGAACGATATTTTTTCATCCTGACACGACAAACTAAGCCCAGCTTCTTCATGAGCCGCTGGACAGTCTTGTGGTTCACAGAGAATTTACGCTTGCGAAGTTCTGCCGTGATCCGGCGATAGCCGTACCGGCCCCTGTTTTCGTGGTAAATTGCTGCGATTTCTTCCTTAACAGATGCATATTTGTCTTCTCTCTGCATCTGCTTCAAATGATAGTAGAAAGTTGCACGGGGCAGCTGAGCGATTGAGAGCAGAATACTGAGTGCGTGTTTTTGCCTTAGCTTCTGAACTACCAGCGTTTTCTGCGCTGGCGTCGCTCGTCTTCCAAAACCAAGGCTTGCAAGTTTTTTAGGTAATCGTTCTCCGCACGCAGTCGCTGCACTTCGGCCAGCAGATCTTCTTCCACCTGCTTCGGCAGCTGCTTTGGCGGACGACCCTTACTGCTGCGGCCACGCCGTTCGATGGCTAACCCTTCCGGCCCTTCTTCCAGGTAGATTCGCTCCCATGATTTGATTCGATCTCTACTGTTTACCTCAAATCTACGGCAGGTTTCGCTGTAACTCAATTTCTCTTTCTGCATGGTTTCAATCACCAGTTTTTTGAATTCCGGCGTATATCGTTTGTTTGGTACTCCTTTTGGCATAGCAAAACACCCCACTTGTTAGATAGTATACCATACTGTCTAACAAATGGGGTGCAGTTCATTGTGAAAAGGGCTGTTTTTCTCTTTCCCACAGGGGAACGGCAGACGCAAAAGGAAGAACCACAGCCATTTGCCTGTGGTGACCCCAACAAAATTTCTGATTTACACCTGGCCATTTTATGATATGATAGACACATCCGAAGAGGAAAAGGTTCCCTGAGTGCAAAATGAAAGAGAACCTTCAAAACATAAACCGACTGAAAAAATTTTTAGGAGGAACGAAGCAATGAACAAGTACATTGAGCGCGTCATTGAGGCCACCAAGGCCAAGAACTCCCACGAGCCCGAGTTTCTGCAGACCGTCGAGGAGGTCCTGACCTCTCTGGAGCCCGTCATCAACGCCCACCCCGAGTATGAGAAGGCCTGCCTGCTGGAGCGGATGGTCGAGCCCGAGCGCGCCATCGAGTTCCGCGTGACCTGGGAGGATGACAACCACGAGTGGCACGTCAACCGCGGCTACCGCGTTCAGTACAACGCGGCTCTTGGTCCCTTCAAGGGCGGCCTGCGTTTCGACCCCTCCGTTAACCTGTCCATCATCAAGTTCCTGGGCTTCGAGCAGGTCTTCAAGGACGCTATGACTGGCCTGCCCATCGGCGGCGCCAAGGGCGGTTCCGACTTCGATCCCCGCGGCCGCAGCGATGCCGAGATCATGCGTTTCTGCCAGGCCTTTATGACCGAGCTGTATCGCCACATCGGCCAGGACATCGACTGCCCCGCCGGCGACCTGGGCGTGGGCGGCCGTGAGATCGGCTACCTGTATGGCCAGTATCGCCGCATCGTCGGTGGTTCCGAGTTCGGCGCCGTGTCCGGCAAGTCCGTTGTCACCGGCGGTTCCATCCTGCGTCCCGAGGCCACCGGTTTCGGCGCTGTGTACTATCTGGTCGAGGCCCTGAAGCACGACGGCGTGGACATCAAGGGCAAGAAGATCGCCATCTCCGGCTACGGCAACGTGGGCTGGGGCATCATGAAGAAGGCCGCTGAGCTGGGTGCCGCTGTCACCTACTTCGCCGGTCCCGACGGCTATGTTCACGATCCCGACGGTGTTGTCACCGAGGAGAAGCTGAACTACATCCTGGAGATGCGCGCCAACGATCCTAAGCACTGCAAGCCCTATGCTGACAAGTTCGGCTGCGAGTTCGTTCCCAACCAGAAGTGCTGGGGCGTCAAGGACGTGGACATCTACATGCCCGCCGCCACCCAGAACGACGTCAACCTGGAGTGGGCCAAGAAGATCGCTGAGTCCGGCGTGAAGTACTACATCGAGGTCGCCAACATGCCCACCACCAATGAGGCTCTGGAGTTCCTGAAGGAGCAGAAGCACATGGTCGTGGCTCCCTCCAAGGCTGTTAACGCCTGCGGCGTGGCCGTGTCCGAGCTGGAGATGGCTCAGAACGCCGAGCGTCTGTACTGGACCGCCGAGGAAGTCGACGCCAAGATGCACGCCATCATGAAGAACATCTATCACAACTCTGTTGAGGCCGCTGAGCGCTATGGCCTGGGCTATGACCTGGTCGCCGGCGCCAACATCGTGGGCTTCCAGAAGGTTGCCGACGCTATGATGGCTCAGGGTATTTTCTAATCGAAAACCCAAATAGACCTTTCTTTCGGGGAAGCGGCAATGCCGCTTCCCCGATTTTTATGCCCATTTCCTATAGCTTTCCGCCGTGGGACATGATATAATAGCTACACTTGCGGCTGCACGGGTCATTCAGCTTACCCAGCCGCCTTTCTATGCGAATTTTTGATAAGGGAGTGGACCCTTTTGTCCAAATACGAAGCGGAAATCAAGCGCAGACGCACCTTTGCCATCATCTCTCACCCCGACGCGGGTAAGACTACCCTGACGGAGAAGTTCCTGCTCTACGGCGGAGCCATCGCCCAGGCCGGTCAGGTCAAGGGCAAGAAGAACACCCGGGCCGCCACCTCCGACTGGATGGAGATCGAAAAGCAGCGCGGCATCTCGGTCACCTCCTCGGTGATGCAGTTTCAGTACGAGGGCTTCTGCATCAACATCCTGGATACCCCCGGTCACCAGGACTTCTCCGAGGATACCTATCGCACCCTGATGGCCGCCGACTCCGCCGTGATGGTCATCGATGCGGCCAAGGGCGTGGAGGCCCAGACCCGCAAGCTGTTCAAGGTTTGCGCCATGCGGGATATCCCCATCTTCACCTTCATCAACAAGATGGACCGGGAGAGCCGGGACCCCTTTGAACTGTGCGAGGAGCTGGAGCATGAGCTGGGGCTGGACACCTATGCCATGAACTGGCCCATCGGCTGCGGCAAGGACTTCCAGGGCGTGTACGACCGGCAGAACCGGAAGGTCATCCACTTCACCTCCAACACCAACGCCCGGGCGGCCACCGCCACCGAGGTCGAGCCCGACGACCCCGCCCTGGCAGACCTCATCGGACAGGCCCGCCGGGACCAGCTGGTGGACGAGATCGAGCTGCTGGACGGGGCCTCCTGCGACTTTGACATGGACCGGGTGCGCCACGGCAAGCTGTCCCCCGTGTTCTTCGGCTCCGCCCTGACCAACTTCGGCGTGGAGCCCTTTTTGGAGGAGTTTCTGCGCATGACCACCGCCCCCCTGCCCCGCCGGGCCGGGGACGAGATCATCGACTCCTTCGACGACGACTTCTCCGCCTTTGTCTTTAAGATCCAGGCCAACATGAACAAGGCCCACCGGGACCGCATCGCCTTCATGCGGGTGGTCTCCGGAAAGTTCGAGGCGGACAAAGAGGTCTATCACATGCAGGGCGGCAAGAAGATCCGCCTCTCCCGCCCCCAGCAGCTGATGGCCGCCGAGCGGGAGATCATCGAGGAGGCCTATGCCGGGGATATCATCGGTGTGTTCGACCCGGGCATCTTCTCCATCGGCGACACCCTGTGCGCCCCGGGAAAGAAGTTTAAGTTCGACCCCATCCCCACCTTCGCCCCGGAGCACTTCCAGCGCATCCGCTCCATCGACACCATGAAGCGAAAGCAGTTTTTAAAGGGCGTGGAGCAGATCGCACAAGAAGGTGCCATCCAGATCTTCAAGACCCCCTACACCGGCATGGAGGAGGTCATCGTGGGCGTGGTGGGCACCCTGCAATTCGACGTGCTGGAGTATCGCCTGCGCAGCGAGTATAACGTGGAGCTGTATAAAGAGGGCCTGCCCTATGAGTATCTGCGCTGGATCGTCCGGGACGACCCCGACGCCCCGCCCCTGAAGGAGGAGGACCTGCTGCTGCCCAACGACGCCAAGCTGGTGGAGGACTATAAGGGCAACCAGCTGCTCCTCTTCGCCGCCCAGTGGTCCATCCAGTGGGTGCAGGACAAGAACAAGGACCTGAAGCTGGCCGAATTCGGCGGCGCGAAGTTTTAATAAAAAAAGTCGATCCCCCAGAGCGGGGGATTGACTTTTTACCAAATCATGTTATACTGAACATAAGAGAAGGCGCTGCCGGTAGACGGGAGCCCCTCGCAGATTACGAAAAGAAGTAACCGTTTTGCTTGGAGGCGTTAGCGGTTACTTCTTTTTGCTGTTATAGATATGGAAAAACAAATTCAGGACCGCTACGATGAGCTGGCCGATCAGAATGAGATCGGAATAAGTTACCATGTCTATCACCTCCCCCGTTGAAAAGAGGAGGCTTTCATCAAGAAGTATGGCCTCCTCATGGGACAATGCGAACGAGGGACCACCCGCCTACCGTCACTGGCAGCGCCGGCGCATATCCATGCGCCAGAGATATTATAGCATATTATGTAGAATATGGCAATCGCAGTATTTTAAAATTGGAGGACGGTTCCTGTGACCTAAATCACAGGGACCGTCCTCCTGACTTTGGTGAGGATCACTCCAGCACGAATTCCCAGCTGAAAAATTCCCGGCTGCCGTGGAGGCCGAACACCGCCCGGTATTGGCCGGGGGCCAGCTTTGCGCGGTAGGGGGTCAGGGAGAAGTCGAACGCGGCAGAAGTGCCGGGAGAGACGTACAGCAGGTTGGCGGTCTCGACGGTCTGGTCCGTGGGCGGGACGAAGTACCACGCGCCATTTTTCTGCACCTCCAGGCGGGGCTTGTCCAGCTCTCCCTCATAGTCTCCGACATTGGAGACGCGAAGGGTGATCTGGTCCGTGTCCAGGGGATACCGGTCCGCGTCGGCGGTGCAGAGGAATTGGCCGGATGGCTGCCCGGCATAGGGGGACAGCCCGGCCCTGTGGTGCAGCCACAGGAGCAGAGCGGCGGCGCAGAGCACAAAAATCAGAAGCAAAAGCAGCTGCCTTTTACGGGAACGGCTATGGTCGGTGGCAAGCATTTTCATCCCTCCTGTGATTCAATGGTTCCAAATCAGCAGCGGGGCGTTCTTCCGCCTATAGTGTATCATGCCAAAATCCAAATTGGCAACAAAAAAGGACCGCACTTGGCGGTCCTTTTTGCGTGTATATAGCGCCTCACGCCGCTGACGGGAACAGCTTTCTCAGGCGGCGGATGCAGTGGATGCAGGCGGGGAGGAGGAACAGGTCGGCGCACAGCCAGGCGGCGGGGGAGGCGAAGCAGGCGGCGGTGTAGCCGAAGATGGGGACGAAGACGCCGCCCACGGCGGTGCGGGCCAGCATCTCCAGCACTCCGGCCAGGATGGCGAACATGCTGTAGCCCATGCCCTGGATGGAGAAGCGCAGGATGTTCACCAGGGCCAGGGGGAAGAAGAAGGCGGCCAGGGTGGTGATGTATTGGGTGGTGAGCCGCACCAGCAGGGCCAGCTGCTCCTCGCCGGGGTCCAGGAAGAGCATGGCGCACTTTGGGGCAAAGAGGAGCATCCCGCCCAGGGCGATCAGCGCGTAAACAAGGCCCAGCAGACTACAGGAGCGCACCCCCTGGCTCAGCCGGTCCAGCTTGCCCGCGCCCACGTTCTGGCCGCAGTAGGTGGCCATGGCCGCGCCCATGGCGTCATAGGGGCAGGCCAGCAGCTGGAACAGTTTGGCCCCGGCGGCCACCGCCGCCACATAGGTGCTGCCCAGGGTGTTCACGGCGGACTGGAGGACGATGGAGCCGATGGCGGTGATGGAATATTGCAGGCCCATGGGGATGCCCATCATGCACAGGGTGCGGCAGGAGCGCCCGTCCAGCCGCCGCTCCTCTTTACTGGTGCGGAGAATAGCATATTTCTTGCGCATGTACACCAGACAGGCCAGACCGGACACCGTCTGAGAGGTGACGGTGGCCAGGGCCGCCCCGGCCACCCCGGCCTTGAAATACAGGATCAGGGTGAAGTCCAGGAAGATGTTCAGGAAAGAGGACAGGGCCAGAAAATACACCGGCGTTTTGCTGTCCCCCAGCGAGCGGATGACGGCGGCCAGCAGATTATAGAGGAAGGTGGCCGGGATGCCCATGAAGATAACGAAGATATAGGCATAGGCGTTGTCGATGATGTCCGCCGGGGTGCGCATCACCACCAGAATGTTCCGGCAGAACAGCCCCGTGGCCACGGTGAGCACCAGGGCGAACAGGGCGGAGAGATAGGCGGCGTTGGCCACAAAGCGGCGCATCTGGCCATATTCCCGGGCCCCCATCCGCTGGGCCACCGGGATGGCAAAGCCGTTGCACACCCCCATGCAGAAGCCGATGACGAAAAAGTTGATGGAGCCGGTGGAGCCCACCGCCGCCAGGGCCTGGGCCCCCAGCAGCTTGCCCACGATCATGGTGTCCACCAGGTTATAAAACTGCTGGAACAACATGCCGCACAGGGTGGGCAGGGCGAAGGCTAAGATCAGCTTCATGGGATTGCCGGTGGTGAGGTCTTTGGTCATAGATACGCTCCTTTGCGATGAAAAAACTTGTGCTCTGATTGGATACCGAATTATTATAGTCATCCGCCCCGCCCCTGCCAAGCGGCTTTTTTCACAATTTTCAGCCCGGATATGGCCCCATCTCCCACCAGAATAGAAATGCCCCCGGCCTGTGGTCCCAACAGGAGCAGCGGGACCACAGGCCGGGGGTGAGAAAAGAGAATAGGGGTCATGGAGAAATGGCGGCAGGTCAGAAGGGACCGTAGCCAGTGACAGTGGCAAAGGTCAGGAAGACAAAGGCCGCCACCCACCACAGGGCGAACAGAGGCAGGATGAACTTCCACCACTTTTTCAGGGGCACACCGGCAATGGCCAGACAGGAGACCGTCATGCCGCTGGCCGGGGTGATGCAGTTGGTGAATGCGTCGCCAAACTGGAAGGCCAGAACGGCGGTCTGGCGGGTGATCCCGACCAGATCAGCCAGCGGGGCCATGATGGGCATGGTGATGGCGGCCTGACCGGAGCCGGAGGGGACCAGAATGTTGAAGATATCCTGGACCATGAACATACCAAAGGCAGTCAACGCGGGCGGGAAGGAGTTGAGCAGACTGGCCAGGAAGTGGATGATCGTGTCCATGATGTTGGCCCCGTCCAGGATGATGGTGATGGACTTGCACATACCGACCATGATGCAGGGGAGCAACATGTTGCCGCAGCCCTTCATAAAGCTGTTTGCCATGCGGGTGGGGTTCAGACCGCCCAAGATCCCGGCGGCCACGCCCATGATCAGGAACAGCGCGGCCAGCTCGTCGATGTAAAAGCCGAACTTGATCACGCCATATACCAGGAACACGATGGTGACCAAAAAGGCCAGGAGCACCAGAATGTGGCGGGTGGTCAGAGATTCATCCCCGTGGATATCCGCGGCGCTGGTGCGCAGACGGTCCAGCTCGTACACAGAGCTGCGGGTGGGGTCTTTCTTGACCCGCATGGCGTGGATCATGACAAAGGCGGTGTTGAGCAGATAGAGGGTCACCAGGACCACCAGGCGCAGCTGGATGCCGGAAAACAGCGGCAGGCCGGAGATGCCCTGGGCCACGCCGACGGTGAACGCGTTGGTGCAGCCTGCGCCGTATCCGGCGGCCACAGAACCGAAGATGATCCCGAGCGCCGTGAGGGAGTCAAAGCCCATGGCCAGACAGATGGACAGCACCAGAGGCAGGAACGCCAGGAACTCCTCGTTGTTGGCGACAAAGGCGGCCCCCAGGGTGAAGATCAGCATACAGCTGGGGATCAGAAGGAGCTCACGCCCCTTCATTTTGCGGACCAGGGTGCCCATTCCGGCGCGGATCGCGCCCGTCTCCTCCATGATACCAAAGGCACCGCCGATGATGAACAGAAAAGCGATGATACTGCTGCTGCCCTGAATGCCTTTGGAGACGGACATGAACAGTTCAAAGAACCCGGTGGGATCGGCGTCTACATAGGAGAAAGAAGCGGGGTCTACGACCATCCGGCCAGTGTTGGGGTCTTCCACCCGGGTGAAGGAACCGGCGGGAATGATATAGCTGGCCAGCGCGCCAAGCAGGATGATGCAGACGATGATAATGAGCGGATTGGGGACGTTCATCTTCTTGGGCGCGTTTTTATTTTGGGGAGATGGGGAGGCTGTTTTTTTCTTAGTCATTTCTGTTTGCTCGCACATGATCAATTCCTCCTGTATCAGTTATCAGCCGGTTTGCGCGATGACGGCTGCAAAGATTTTGGCTCTTTCAAACAGAGTCGCTACAATGGCATACTCCTCCAGTGTGTGAGCGCCGCCCCCCTGGACGCCGCAGGAGCAGACGGCGGGCACGCCCGCGGCGGCGACATAAGAGGTGTCGGAGCTGCCGCCCGGAAAGGCCTCGCCAAAGGGGGAGAAGCCGTATGCCTCGGCCACCTGATTCACTCGGTCAAGCAGCGCCAGATTGGCGTCGTTCCGCTCGAACACCGGCATCGTGTTCAAAAACTCCACGGTGGTGCAGGTCCCGTCCACATGGGTCACGGCGCAGACCTGAGAGATCTGCTCTTTCAACACCGGCAGGTCGGCGGCGCGGCTGAAGCGGGCGTCCACATCGATCTGGCAGCGGTCTGGGATGGAGTTGGACACGGTGCCGCCGGAGATCACATCCACGCTGACCACGACCCCCTCTTCATAGCGGGAGAGTCCTTGCAGGGCCAGGACTTTGTGGGCCATCTCCTCGATGGCGTTCCGGCCGGATAAAAAGTCGTTTCCCACGTGTCCGCTCTTGCCAGTCACGGTCACCCGGCAGTCCAGGCTCCCCTTTCGCCCCACAGACAGACAGCGGTCCATCCGCCCAATCTCCATGTTAAAGGCGTATTGGCAGCCCTCCGCCTCCTGCTGGATGATCTGGGCGGCACAGGTCCCGTCGTGGCTGATCTCCTCGTCGCCGCACAGCAAAAGTTTGATGGGACAGCGGTCAAAGCCGATGTGGCGCAGGGCTTTGATCATGTACACCATCATGGCTACGCCGCCCTTCATGTCCAGAACACCGGGGCCGCGGGCCACGCCGTCCTGGATGGTGAACGGAGCTTCCGGGTATGTTCCGTCGGGAAAGACGGTGTCCAGATGCCCGCACAGAAAGATGGGTCTGCCGCTGCGCCGTGCGCCGTCTGTTGCCAGCAGGACAGGCACCCCGCCGGACGGGATCAGCCGACAATCCAGGCCCTCCTCCTCCAGGCGGCCCATCGTGCGCCGGAGCAGAGCCTCGATGCGGTCAGTCTCTCTGGAACCGGCCTGAAAGTTGACCAGGTCCTTCCAAAAATGGAGCATCTCGTCCCGGTGGCCGTCAATGTATTGGCTGATCTGTGTCATATACTGGTTCATGTGTGCTTTCATCCCCTTTGTGTGTCAAATATTGCTCGTCCGATTTACTTGTAATATTCAAAAAATAATGATATATTAAGCAAAAAACGAACAATTTCTTTATGCTCGTATTATAACGAATGAAGAAATGCATAAAAACGTCCATAATTTGACTGAAATTACGGGAGGGGATGTATATGGAAAAAAAGGTGAAGCTGGGGTTTGTGGGCAGCCGGGTGAGAATGGACCTGATCCGCCAGATCATTCCTGCCGCGTTCCCAGAGATCGCAGTGGAGATCTATGAAAACGACCAATATGATTACTGTCCAGAGATGGAGCGGGATCTGTATGCGCTGAAGAAGCGGATAGACGGAGTCATTTTTGGCGGCGAGCTGCAATTTAAGCTCTATCAGTCGGTTTTCGAGCCGGATATCCCCTGCACCTGCATTCAAAAGGACAGCGTGTCCCTGCTGAACTCGTTCCTGGCCCTCTCCTGGAGAAAGGCCGACATCAGCCGCGTCAGCGTGGACAATTATTCTCCGGCCACGGTGCGGAAGGTTTTGTCTGACGCCGGGATTACGGAAAACAACGTGAAGATCCTGCGACGCCGCAGCTGGACGGTGGGGGAGCGGTATTATCAGGCGCTGTATCGTGAGCACCGCCAGCTCTATCAGGAGGGAACGGTGGACGGCTGCGTCACCACGCTTATTTTCGTCTATGAACGGCTGAAAGCCGACGGCATTCCCGCGGCGTACTCCAGACCCACCACAGACAACATCACGAACACGACGGCCAGACTGAAAAAGGAGTGCCTGGAGCGTAGGCACATGACAGAGGGAAAACTGGCCGTTCTGGCGGTGCGGATCTCCCCAAAGGACGACCTTTTTTATCGGGAACAGAGCGAATATATGGCAAGCAAGGAGAAGCTGAAAGCGGCGGCGGAGCTTTATTACTTTGCCAAGAATGCCCGCGCCACGGTCATTCAGCAGTCTGACGAGCAGTTTGTACTGCTGCTCAACCGGGAGGACCTGATGAATTACAGCAACGGGCTGGAGAGCCTGCCCTTCCTTCAGCTGATCCTGGACAACTGCAAATGCATGGTCAGCCTGGGCATCGGATTTGGCAGCTCCCCGGGCGAGGCGCGGTCTAATGCCGGACTGGCGCTGAAAAAGGCCGCGCAGCAGGAGGGCAGCTGTACCTATATCGTCCACCGCGCGGACTCTGTGACCAAACCGCTGAATTTTCTCCATTCCCAGGGGGCACAGACGCCGGAGGAGAAGGAAAATCTGCTGGCACTGGCGGAAAAGACGGGCATCTCCGCCTCAAAGCTCTATCGCATCGATCTGCTGCGGGAGCGGACCCGAAAATCGTTTTTTACCGCCGGAGAACTGGCGGAGCAGCTGAACCTGTCCATGCGGGGGGCAAGCAGACTGCTGAACGCCCTGGAGGAGCATGACCTGGCCGCCCTTACGGGCCAGACCGTCTCGGGCAAAGCGGGCCGCCCCAGCAATATCTATCAGATATTGTTTGATCTGGATTAGAGCGCAGATGCGCTGTCCAGAAGAAAACGTGTGGGGCCTGCTGCGGATCAAGGGAAAAAATAAGCCCATATGCAGACGGCCATTGAAGCGGCTGTCTGCATATGGACTTTGAAGGGAAAACGCAGTTTACTCCTCCCGCTGCCGGTGGGCGGCGGACAGGGCCATGCGGCGGCAGGACAGGAGGGTGGCCAGGTAATAGCCCCCGTACACCGCCAGCAGCAGGGCGGCGGCGGACAGGCTGCCGGAGGAAGAATCCAGGTTTCCGGTGACGGTGATGACTTGGTTCACCGCAGACAGGCCCACGGCGGCGTGGACAAGGCCCAGGCCCAGGGGCAGGAGAAAGGCCAGGGTGACCTGGTGGGCGGCGGAGCGGGCCAGGGCCTTCTCCTCCACCCCCAGGCGGCCCAGCAGGGCATAGCGCCTGGCGTTGTCCGCCCCCTGGGACAGCTGCTGGAGGGCCAGCACCGCCGCGGCGGCCAGCAGGAAGGTAAAGCCCAGATACAGCCCCAAAAACAGCACCAGGATCTTAGAGCCCATGGTCTCCTGATACAGGGCCAGACGGCTGTCTATCCTGACGTCCGGGCCGTCCAGGCCCTGCATGGCGTCGCTGACCAGGGGGAGGACGGTGTCCTCGGATGCCTGCTTGTCCCCGGCGTAGTCCGCCGACCACAGCTGGCGGCGGACCTCCAGCCGCTGGGCGACCTTGTCCTCCACCAGGATGCACTGGCATCCCCAGGCCGCCGGTGGCGGGGACGTCCTCCTCCCAGACCAGGAGATGGGGCAGGGGGCCGGAGTAGGCGGGGCGGCCCAGGTGCTCCAACAGGGCGTTATAGTCGCGGAGGGCGATGGCCCCGCTGGCCTGCTCCAGGCCGGTGACGGCGGGGTCGTTGTAGTAGAGCAGACAGTCATAGCTCCAGGTCAGGGCGCGCTCGGCTCCCCCCGCTTTGATGGCGGCATCAAAGTCTACCGGACCGGACTCGTCCGCCGATCGGTTCTGCACGGTGAGATCGAAGGGGGCTTGGTCATCGGTGAGGGCCTGAATGGTGGAATTGAGACCCACGGAGCTGGCGGTGATGCCCATGGCCAGCAGAAGCAGGATGGCGATCACCGTCTGGGACAGATAGGTGGAGTGGACCCGGCTGAGCCACTGGCGCAGGGTGAACAGGTTCAGCCCCCGGTAATAGAGAGCAGGATGCCGCTTCACCCCGTGGAGCACAAAGCCGGGGAGGGAGCGGAAGAGAAGCAGGGTCCCCGCCGTGCCCAGGATCAGCATGGCGGCGCACAGAGGCAGGACGACCAGGGCCGTCACCAGGCCGAAGTACAGAAGGATGCCATAGGCGGCCAGCAGGCAGGCCACCCCCGCCACGAACTGGACGACAGAGGCGGACAGGGGCCGGAGAGGGAGCACCTCGTTTTTCCGGTCCCCCCGCAGCAGGTCGATGAGCCGGGCCCGGGTGACCTCCACCCCGCTGAGAGCCATGACCAGCAGCAGGATGGCCCCGAAGCACACCGCCGTCTTCACGGCCGCCCCAGGGGAGAAGACCAGCCCCAACTGGGCGGACACGTCCATCTGAAACAGGGACAGGGTGAGGGCGGACAGCCCTGACGAGGCGGCGGAGCCTAAGACAAGTCCGGCGATCAGGGAGATGAGGCCGGTCACCACCGTCTCTAAGATCAGCAGCCGGGACACCTGCCCGGGACTCATGCCCAGCAGCAGATAGCAGCCCAGCTCCTTCTTCCGGCGGCGGAGGAGGAACCGGTGGGCGTATAGAATCAGACAGGCCAGCACCACCGCCACAAAGACGGACAGGACGCCGAGCACGGTGAGGATGGCCCGCACCGTCTCGTGGCTCTTCTCCCGGAGATAGAGGATGGCCCCCTGGTCCTCCACGGAGTTGAAGGTGAAAAACAGGCACGCGCCGAAGGTGAGGGTGAGGAGATAGACGCCATAGTCCCGGAAGGAGCGGCGCACGTTGCCCAGAGCCAGCTTACAGAACATTTTGGACCTCCCCGCCCAGCTGGGCCACCACGTCCATGATCTGCCGGAAGAAGTCCCGCCGGTCCCCCTGGCGGCGGAGCTGGGTGAAGATCTGTCCGTCCCGCAGGAAGATGACCCGGCGGCAGCAGCTGGCGGTGAAGGCGTCGTGGGTGACCATGAGGATGGTGGCCCCAAGGTCACGGTTTAGGCTCTCCAGCCGCTCCAGCAGCAGTCCGGCGGCCCGGGAGTCCAGCGCGCCGGTAGGCTCGTCGGCCAGCACTAAGTCAGGCCGGGTGACCATGGCCCGGGCGGCGGCGCAGCGCTGCTGCTGGCCCCCGGACATCTGATAGGGATACTTGTCCAGGCAGTCCTCAATCCCTAAGCGCTGGGCCATCTCCCGCACCCGGCCTTCAATCTCCCCCGCCGGGGCCTTTGTGATGGCCAGGGCCAGGGCGATATTCTCAAAGGCGGTGAGGGTGTCCAGCAGGTTGCAGTCCTGAAAGATAAAGCCCAGCCGCTCCCGGCGGAAGCGGGTGAGGGCCCGGCCCCGGAGACCGGTGAGCTCCTGCCCGCCCACCCGGATGGAGCCGGAGGTGGGCCGGTCGATCGTTGCGATGCAGTTGAGCAGGGTGGTCTTGCCCGAGCCGGAGGGGCCCATGATGCCCACAAACTCCCCCTGCTCCACCGACAGGGACACGCCGCCCAGGGCCTGGGTGGCCGCCGTCCCCCGGCCATAGACCCGCTTTAAGTCCTGGACGGATAAAATTTCTTCCATATACACGTCGCTCCTTTTCCGCCGGTCCGGCGGATGATGTGCCATTAGCATAGCACCGGGAAGCGGCGATTTTCTGGAAGAAAGTTTTAGGATTTGTTTAAAAGTGATTTAAGTCGCTCACAGCAGGAACAGCCACCCCAGCCACCCGGCGCTGGCGACTACTGCCCCCAAAGCGGCCCACAGGGGGGCGGGCAGCCGCTCCAGCCGCCGGTTCCAGGCCAGGCCCTGCTTCAGGTAGCCGTCCGCCGCCCGGCGGGCCTCCTTTAAGACCCGCTCGGCGGTGACCCCCTCCCGGGCCAGGGCCTCCTCCTTCACGATGAAAATGGCCTCCTCAAACAGGCGGGGGTCGGGGGACTTGACCAGGATGACCTGGCGGGTAATGCCTTTGACCATGGCAGCACTTCCTTTCCCGGGCCTTTCAGCCCGCGCTTTTCCATATTCTGCCCCGGCGGAGGAGAACTATTCGCTTTGACAGGGCAGGGGGCGGGAGGGTATACTGGTGGCATTGACAATACCAGGACAATACCGGAAGGAGGTGCCCCCATGTCACACAATGCTGTCCGCCGATTAGAACTGACCATCACTCCCGCAGACGCCGGGGTGCGGGTGGAGCTGCTGCTGCGCCGGAAATTCGGCCTGTCCGGCACGGTGATCCGCCGCATCAAGTGGCTGGAGGACGGCATCCTGCTGGACGGGGCGCGGGTGAACACCCGGTGTGTGCCGAGGGTGGGACAAATCCTGTCCGTCCGCCTGTCTGACCCGGAGCGGCGCAGCGGCGTGGTCCCCGCCCCGGGGGAACTGGATATCCGCTATGAGGACGGAGATCTCGTCGTGCTGAACAAGGCCCCCGGGGTGACGGTCCACCCGGGTCCGGGGCACTTTTACGATACAGTGGGTAATTTTCTTCTCTGGCATTACGATCAGGAGGGGGCGGAGGCGGATTTTCACCCCGTCCACCGCCTGGACCGGGGCACCTCCGGCCTGATGGTGGTGGCCAAGCACCCCCACGCCCAGGAGAGATTAAAGGAGCAGCTGCACACGGCGGATTTCTTCCGGGAATATCTGGCGGTATGCGACGGCTGCCCCCGGCCGAAGACCGGCGTCGTGGACGCCCCCCTGGGGCCAAAGCCCGGCTCCCTGGTGGAGCAGATGGTCTGCCCCGATGGAAAGCCCGCCCGCACCCGGTATACGGTGCGGTTGGAGCGGGAGGGGCGCAGTCTCCTTCGCCTGGCCCTGGACACCGGGCGCACCCACCAGATCCGGGTCCACATGGCCAGCCTGGGCTGCCCCCTCACCGGGGACTTTCTCTATGGAAGGGAGGCACCGGAGCTGATCCCCCGGCCCGCCCTCCACTCCGCCCGCCTGTCCTTCCGCCACCCCATCACCGGCAGGCGGCTGGACTTTACCCAGCCCATGCCCCAGGACATGGCCGCCCTGATGGGGCTGGAGAAGGGGGACCCCACCGGAAAAATCCTGTACAATCAGACCGATTTATGATACAGTTACAGACACATACAGACGCGAAAGTCCTGCCTCGGTCCGGTTTTTCGGGGCGGGAAAGATTACAAAAAGGATGGGATCGACATTGGATTACGCAGCGGAATCGTTAAAGCTCCATTATCAGTGGAAGGGTAAGATCGAGGTGACCCCCCGGGCCGCCGTGGATAGCAAGGACGCCCTGTCCCTGGCCTATACCCCCGGCGTGGCCCAGCCCTGCCTGGAGATCCAGAAGGACATCAACAAGAGCTATGAGCTGACCCGCCGGTGGAACACCGTGGCCGTGGTCACTGACGGCACCGCCGTCCTTGGCCTGGGCGACATCGGCCCCGAGGCCGGTATGCCCGTGATGGAGGGCAAGTGCGTGCTGTTCAAGGCTTTCGGCGGGGTGGACGCCATCCCCCTGTGCGTGCGCAGCAAGGACGTGGACGAGATCGTCAACACCATCGCCCTGCTGGCCGGGTCCTTCGGCGGCATCAACCTGGAGGACATCTCCGCCCCCCGGTGCTTCGAGATCGAGCGGAAGCTGAAGGAGCGCTGCGACATCCCCGTCTTCCACGACGATCAGCACGGCACCGCCGTGGTGGTGCTGGCCGCCCTGACCAACGCCCTGAAGGTGGTGGGCAAGAAGATCGAGGACGTGAAGATGGTCTCCTGCGGCGCGGGCGCCGCCGGCATCGCCATCATGAAGCTGCTCATGGCCCGGGGCCTGAAGCACGTCATCATGTGCGACAAGCAGGGCGCCATCTACGACGGTATGGAGGGCCTGACCCCCGCCCAGGCGGAGATGGCGAAAGTGACCAATCAGGAGAAGCGCAAGGGCACCCTGGCGGAGATGCTGGTGGGGGCCGACGTGTTCCTGGGCGTCAGCGCCCCCGGCCTGGTCACGCCGGAGATGGTGAAGACCATGGCCCCCGGGGCCGTCCTGTTCTCCATGGCCAACCCCGTGCCCGAGATCATGCCCGACCTGGCCCGTCAGGCCGGAGCCGCCGTGGTGGGCACCGGCCGCAGCGACTTCCCCAACCAGATCAACAACGTGATGGCCTTCCCCGGCATTTTCCGGGGCGCGCTGGACGTGCGGGCCAGCGACATCAACGACGAGATGAAGATCGCCGCCGCCCAGGCCATTGCCAGCATCGTCTCTGACGAGGAGCTGAATGCCGACTATATCCTCCCCGCCGCCTTCGACCCCCGCGTGAAGGACGCGGTGGCCGCCGCCGTGGCCCAGGCCGCCCGGGATTCCGGCGTGGCACGCATCTGAACATAAAAAAATTCCCGCTGCATGGTGATGTGCAGCGGGAATTTTTTATGATTTCGTGTTTTCCACCCCCTGCGGGGGTGGAAAATACATGGATTCTATGCAGCGGGGCGATTTTTAAGTTATGCTTCGGCCTCTAAGGGCTTCACGCAAATTTCCAGCACCCGGCGGTGTTCTACCCGGGTGACGGTGACGTCCAGACCCTCGGCCTGGAAGTGGTCGCCCTCCTCGGGGACCCGGCCCACCTGCTCCATGACCCAGCCGGAGACGGTGGCCGCGTCGCAGGTGCCCTTCACCTGGAACAGGTCGTACAGGTCATCCAGGTTGGCGGAACATGCAATGAGATAGCTGCCGTCTGGCTGCTTGCGGAAGGTCTCGATGACCTCGTCATGCTCGTCCCAGATCTCGCCCACCAGCTCCTCCAGGATATCCTCTAATGTGGCGATGCCCTGGGTGCCGCCGTATTCATCCACCACCACGGCCATGTGGGCCTTGTTCTTCTGCAAAATGCGCAGCAGCTCGGATATCTTGGTGTTGCCCGTGGTGTAAAATACGGGGGTCTTCAACTGCCGGAGCATGGTCTCCCCTCGATAGCGGGCGGCGTAGAAGTCCTTCTCATGGATAACGCCCACGATGTTGTCGATGGTCTCGTGGTAGACGGGGATGCGGGAGAAGCCGCTCTCGGCAAACAGGGCGGCCAGCGCCTCCATGGAGTCGTCCTCTTCAATGGCGGTCAGGTCCACCCGGGGGGTGAGGATCTCGGATACCTCCATGTCGTTGAACTCGATGGCGTTGCGGATGAGGTCACTCTCGTGGCTGTCCAGTCCGCCCTCGGTCTCTGCCTGGTCCACCATGCCCACCAGCTCCTCCTCGGTGATGCCCTCGTCGTCCTTTTTGCGGAACAGGCGGCCCAGCAGAAGCTTCCACTGGCCGAAGAGGAAATTGGCCGGGGTAAATAGAACCATGAGTATCCGCAGCAGGGGGGTGGCGAACAGGGCCCAGCGCTCGGCGTTCTCCTTGGCCAGGCTCTTGGGCGAGATCTCGCCGAAGATCAGGATGATGACCGTCAGGGCCACGGTGGACACGGTGGGGCCATACTGGTGGAACCACCGGGTACACAGCACGGTGGCCACGGTGGTGGCGGTGATGTTCACCACGTTGTTGCCGATGAGGATGGTGGACAGCAGCTTGTCATAGTCCTCCGCCAGCTTCAGCGTCCGGGCGGCCCGGAGGTTTCCGTCGTCGGCCCGGGCTTTGAGCCGGATGCGGTTGAGCGAGGTGAAGGCCGTCTCTGTGGCGGAGAAGTAGGCGGAAAAAGCCACCAAAATGATGAGGGCCGCAAGCATACCGATACTGGCACTGTCAAGGTCCATAATAAAGGGATCAACTCTGCTTTCTTCTTCATAAATTTTCGACTCCCGTGGGAGCGATTTCCAAGGAGTATACCATACCTTTTCTCTGATTGCAACGGATAGCCAACAAACCAAACAGATTTTATACGGATTTTCCGGCTTCTTTGCCTGATTTTCACGCCATGAAAGGCTCGCAAGCAAAATCCGCTCCGATTTGCAAAGAAAAAAGGGTGATAGGCCAAAGCTGGCCCTTGCTTTTTGAAAAGAATAATGCTAACATACCCTTGATTTGATAAGCAGGGCATCTGCGCGAGATGTCCCAATCTTTGTTTCTGGAGGAACTGCGCTTATGTTTAAGAAGCTGATCGAGATCCTGAAAGCCCACCCCCGGAAGATCGTCTTCACCGAGGGCTCTGACCCCCGCATTCTGGAGGCGTCCGCCCGGCTGCTGTCCGGCACCTTCCTGACCCCCATCCTGGTGGGCAACCCTGACGAGATCCGCCAGGCCGCCGAGGACGCCGGTTTCAACATCCGGGGCGCCATCATCATCGACCCTGAGAACTATGAGAACATGGAGGCCATGGTCTCCCGCATGGTGGAGCTGCGCAAGGGCAAGATGACCGAGGACGACTGCCGCAAGGCCCTGAAGAAGAGCAACTATTTCGGCACCATGCTGGTGGCCATGGGCGAGGCCGACGCCCTGCTGGGCGGCGCCACCTACTCCACCGCCGACACCGTCCGTCCCGCCCTGCAGCTGGTGAAGACCAAGCCGGGCAACACCATCGTGTCCTCCTGCTTCATTCTGGTGCGCCCCTCCGCCACCGGCGACAACGACGTGCTGGCCATGGCCGACTGCGCCATCAACATCAAGCCCAGCGAGGACGAGCTGGTGGAGATCGCCTCTGAGACCGTGGACTGCGCCAAGATCTTCGGCGTGGACCCCAAGGTGGCCTTCCTGAGCTACTCCACCTTCGGCTCCGGAAAGGGCGAGGACGTGGACAAGATGCGCAACGCCGCCGACAAGGCCAAGCTGGCCATGCCCAACGTGCCCATCGAGGGCGAGCTGCAGTTCGACGCCGCCGTCTCTCCCCGTGTGGCCAAGACCAAGTGCCCCAACTCCAAGGTGGCCGGTTATGCCAACACCTTCATCTTCCCCGACATCAACGCCGGCAACATCGGCTATAAGATCGCCCAGCGCCTGGGCGGCTTCGAGGCCTACGGCCCCATCCTGCTGGGCCTGAACGCCCCCATCAACGACCTGTCCCGGGGCTGCAACGCCCAGGAGGTCTATTCCATGGCCATCATCACCGCCGCTCTGGCCTGATGACAGCTTGAAAAACAAATAACGCACAAGCGGGCTGCACAGAATGCCTTGACGGCATGTGTGCAGCCCACTTTTTTGTCAGGCTTATGGTTCGTCTTGTTCATCCTCTACGGGCCGGTCCAGGGAGACCCAGGCGGCCCAATAGCAGGCTGCGGAGAGGACCGGATACAGCAGGGAGAGGAACCACCCGTGGGTGCAGCCCCACCAAGCCAGCCAGATGCCGAAAATCACGTGGGGCGTGTACAGCACGGCGAACCAGCGCCTGCGGCTGGCGCTTTCAGTAAAAACCAGCTTTTTGGTGGGGTAGGGGAGAAAGAGACCGTAGACAATGAACACCCGGATAACTGCGGCCTCCGCCCCGGCAGTCTCGGTGAACTTCAGGGCGTATAGGCCGAAGGCCAGGAGCGGGAGGATGTTCAGCACCTCGGTCAAAAATCTTGGGTGGCGGAAGATAGGGCTTGACATTTGGCTTCACCTCACAGCGAGACAATCAGAATTCAGGTCGGTGGGGCTTGGCTTGACTTGCGCTCTAACTACATTGTACAGGCCATACAGGAAAAGTCAACGGTTCTGTAAAAAAGAACGGTGCGTCCGGGCCGGAGCGGGAAAACTTTTGTCTTTACTTGACCAAAGTGCAGTGATATAATTTCAGCCAGGTTAAATATTTTCACGGGGGTCTCTATTTCCCCGTGCAGGAGGTTTTGATCATGGTCAACCAACGTATGCTGGGCCTGGGCACTGCCCGGTCTGTGATCCGGGAGCTGTTTGAGTATGGCAAGCAGCGCGCCGCCGTGGTGGGCGCGGAGAATGTGTTCGACTTCTCCCTGGGCAACCCCAGCGTCCCCGCCCCCGACGCCATCAATGAGACGGCCATCCGCATTCTGAAGGAGCAGCCCGAGCTGATCCACTGCTACACCAGCGCCCAGGGCGACGCCGCCGCCCGGCAGCGCTTTGCCGACTCTCTGAACCGCCGCTTCCAGGGCAACTACACCGCCGAACAGTTCTATATCACCGTGGGTGCGGCGGCCTCTCTGTGCTGCGTGTTCAACGGCCTGACCTGCCCGGGGGACGAGTTCATCGTCTTTGCCCCCTATTTCCCCGAGTATAAGGTGTTTATCGAGGGGGCCGGGGCCAAGATGGTGCTGATCCCCCCGGAGATCGAGCACTTCCAGATCGACTTTGACGCCCTGGAGCGCTCCATCACCCCCCACACCAAGGGCGTGGTGGTGAACACCCCCAACAACCCCTCCGGCGTGGTCTACTCCCGCCAGACCCTGGAGAAGCTGGCGTCCGTCCTCACCGCCAAGAGCCAGGAATACGGCCACCCCATCTATCTCATCTCGGACGAGCCCTATCGGGAGATCGTGTTCCAGGGCTTTGAGGTGCCCTGGGTGCCCCACATCTACAAGGACACCATCGTGTGCTACTCCTTCTCCAAGTCCCTGTCTCTCCCCGGCGAGCGCCTGGGCTATGTGCTGGTCCCCGGCGACGTTACCGACGCAAAGGAGGTCTATGCCGCCGTGGCCGGAGCGGGCCGCTCCCTGGGCTATGTGAACGCCCCCAGCCTGTTCCAGCAGGTCACCTCCCTGTGCTGCGACATGACGTCTGATCTGGCGGTGTACGAGCGCAACTGCAAGCTGCTGGTCACCTCACTGCGGGAGATGGGCTATCACGTGGCTGAGCCCGGCGGAGCCTTCTATCTGTTCCCCCGCTCTCTGGAGCCCGACGACATGGCCTTCAGCGAGCGGGCCAAGCAGTTCGACCTGCTGCTGGTCCCCGGCTCCGGCTTCGGCGCTCCCGGCCACGTGCGCATCGCCTATTGCGTCCAGACCGAGCGCATTGAGCGGGCCCTGCCCAAGTTCAAGGCATTGGCCGATTGTAAGTTTTCAGGATAGTTGAGAAATATAGGCCGGTCAAAGGGTTTGATATGAAATATCCCGAAAAAACACGGGAACTGGCCTAAAATCAAGGGATTTCAGCGATAAACAAGTGCAAAACCGAGGAAGAAATTGTAGTCCTGTGAAAATGGGATTGCAATTTCTTTTTTTATTTTTTTATCCTCACCAGGCGTATGGCGGACGGATCGGGCAGGGGTTTTAAGAGGCCCTTTTAAGAGCGTTTAAGAGGATACAGCAGCAGGCACGGCGAGAGGGCGAAAAGCCAAGCACGGCGGGGGTTTTCGGGGTTTTAAGAAAACAAAAAAGACCTTTTAAGCGGGGCGCGCGCTGGGCGGCTTCTCCCCTGCTTGAAAGGTCTTTTTCTTTGTTGGAAGGCCCGGACAGCCCGGACAAAATGTGTCCGCGCTGCAAATTGGTGTCCGCGCCCCGGAAATACGGGCTTTTCGGGCACTCGGCCTTGAAAATGTCCAGGCCAGAATGTCCGGGCTAAAAATGCCGGACAAGTGGTTTTTAAGAGGCTCTTAAAAGGTGGCGTTTAAGAGGACGCGGCAACACCGTGAACATAACAGAATTTGTGATTTTCTGACAAATGAAAAACAAGGGCACAGCCAGGTGGTAGGCTTGTCCTATATACAAATGGTATCACCGCTTGTATTGCTCCAGCTGTGTCAGCTCGGCGGCCCGCTTCGCCAGCTCGGTGCGCCCTTGGGGATTCAATGCAAAGGCGGCCTGGAAGATCTGTGCGAACTGATCCCCATCCAGATCGGCGGGGCCATCATCGCGGAGCAGTTGGGTAGTCACAGTTTCCATCACCCCAGACAGGATGGAAACAGCCAGCATTTGCCGCTCCTGGGAGCTGCAGTCAAAGTCCAGTTTGAAGGTCTGAAACAGACCCACCAGTCCATCCAGGCGATCCTGAATAGTAGCACTATTCTGGAGGAAGGTTTCGCGGTCAATATCACCTCGGAGGTATTCCCCGCTCACTTTGAAGAAACGCTCCAGAGCAGCCATCGCTTTTGAGTTTGGTTCCCGCAGACCGTTCTCATAATTGCGAACTGCGGCCATGCTGACACCAATTCGCTGCGCCAACTGCTCCTGAGTTAAACCAGCGTCCTTTCGGAGTTCTTGAATGCGCTGCCCCATAGCACTTTTCTTGTTCATCTAAGTACACCTTCTCTCTGAAAAACAAGTATAGCGGAAATATATACAAATGTAAACAGGGAAGAGCGAAAAACGCTTGACATATACAAATGGAAACATTATAATGGGTACATAACATATACAAACGGAAACAAAAGGAGGGGCGAAGATGCTACTCAAGGTAAATGCGGCAGAACTCCAGCGCCGCCGAGAAAAGCAGAATATGACACCTTACCGACTGGCGGTAGAAGCGGGACTTCCGGTAAATGCAATTTACCGCCTGGAGGATGGATCCACCAAAATGACCAGCCACCTCCGCGCCAGAGAGATTGCAAAGGCGTTACATTGTAAGACTGAAGAGATTTTCACTGAGGCGAAGGGAGAAGCGGTATGAATATCGAAGTAACTCAGAAAGCCGATGGCTGGATGTTAGGAACCATCGAAGGAGGCTATGAATGGCAAGCTAAGGTGTATGAGAAGCCGTCCGAGTTTGGGATCAACGGAGGCCGCGTCAGTAAACTGTTCATCCGGCCAGTGGGACTTGGATGGCAGCCCGCCCTTATAAGCTATGACCGAGGCTGGGATAAGCGACCGGAAACTCAGGACGCTAAGGTGGTTTTTGAAACGCTTTTAAATTACCTGGAAAGCACTACGAACAAGAATTAAGAAAGGAACATGGACATGAACGAGAAAACCATAGAAGATGCCTTGAACCTCCTGATTTCTGGAGAATTGGATCTGGTAGACACTGCGCTGGGCGAGGTATCCAATATCAAGACCTATGCGGAGGCTGGGATATTGACGCGGGACAGCGGCCTTGTCCTTCGAATGGAGGACGGGAGCGAGTTTCAGATCACCATCAAGCAGAGCAAATGAGCCGAAACCGCCCGGCCAGGGCGGTCTGCAGGGGATAACCTCCCTGCACTGACGATGGCAGGTTATGAAAGGCAGGTGAAGGAAATGGCTGTCACATTGAGTTCGCAGGAAGTGGCGGCGCTAACAGGTAAAACTGAGCGCACTGTCCGCCGCTGGGCTGAAAGCGGGAAAATCCCCGCTGAAAGGGTTTTGAACAAATTCAATTCCCCGGAGTACCTTTTCAGCCTGGACGCTCTGGAACCCCACCTGCAGCAGAAGTATTTTGATGGGCTAAAGCTGACCCCCTCGCCGGAGGTGGCGCAGACCCTGACCAAGGAAGCCAAGCCGCTGGACACCTATTCCATTGAGGAGCAGGAGGAGATTGCCTTCTGGCTCCGGCTGGTGAAGCAGTGGCAGGGCTACCGGAACAAGCCGGGGGCCAACAAGACCGAGGTGGACGCAAACTTCGTACAGTGGTGCAAGCTGGAATATCCAGAGCGGGCCATTTCCGTGGATACCCTATACCGCCGCTGGAACGCGGTGCGGGATAACGACCTGGATGGCCTGATCGACAAGCGTGGCAAGTGGAAGAAGGGCAAGAGTAGCATCCCGGATCCCATGTGGCAGGCATTCCTATACTTCTATCTGGATGAGCGGCAGCACCCCCTGAAAAAGTGCTATGAGTACACCAAGCTGGAGATGCAAACGAGCTTCCCGGAGCTGGTTGGGGATATGCCGAGCTACACGACCTTCTACCGCAGGGCGCAGGCCGACATCCCGGAGCCGCTGAAGGTACTGGGCCGGGAGGGTGAGAAAGCCTTCCGTGACCGCTGCGCTCCATATATCCGCCGTGTCTACGACGATATGCGGAGCAACGAGTGGTGGATCGCCGACAACCACACCTTCGATATTATCACCGAGGGAGAGAACGGCCAGCGCCACCGGCTGTACCTGACAGCCTTCTTCGACGCCCGGTCGGGCATCTTTACCGGGTGCTATGTCACCAACGCCCCCAGCAGCCAGTCCACTCTGATCGCGCTGCGGCGTGGCATCCTGAAATACGGCATCCCGGAGAACATCTATGTAGACAATGGCCGCGAGTTCCTAACCTACGATGTGGGCGGCCTGGGCCACCGCAAAAAGAAGCCGAAGGACGGCCAGGAGCGGTTTGAACCGCCCCCGGTATTCGAGCGGCTGGGCATTCACATGACAAACGCCATTGTGCGGAACGCAAAAGCGAAGATCATCGAGCGGCGCTTCCGGGATGTGAAAGACCACCTCTCCCGTCTGTTCGATACCTTCACCGGCGGCAATGTGCTGGAGAAGCCGGAGAGCCTGAAGTTCATCCTGAAGGATGGTAGGATCCCGCTGGACTCTACCCTGGTGGAAACGGTGGAGGAGCTGCTGGACTGGTACTTTAACCAGCAGCCCTACGGCGGCGCGGTGGCCAAAGACCACGGCAAGCCCCGCCAGCAGGTCTACAATGAGAATCTGCACACCAAGCGGGTGGCCAGCGCCGAGGATTTGAGCCTGATGCTGATGCGGAGCAGTCGAGCGCAGAAGGTCACGCGCCGGGGCGTACACCTGGACATCGCGGGCCAGCGCATCGACTACTGGAACGACGAGCTGGTGTTCAATTACCTGGGCCAGCAGGTCTATTACCGCTACGACCCGGACGATCTGAGCGAGGTGCGGGTGTACGACCTGCAAGACCGCTTCATTATGAGCGTCCCCGCCGACAACACGGCGGTGCTGACCTACGGGGCCAGCAAGGAGGAAGTCAAGGAGGCCATGGCCAAGGTGCGGCGCATGGAGCGCATCACCAAGGAGGCCAAGAAGGTCAGCACCTTCCCGGCCTTCGGGCGGCATACGGCGCTGGAGCTGGTTATGGAGGCCGCCCACGAGAGCAAGGTCGCCCGGATCGTCCCCGCTGCATCCCCGAAGGTATTGGAGCTGCAGCGGCCTGATGAGGAGCCATTGCTGAAGGCGGTGGCTGGTGGCCCGGATCTGGATACGATGAACCGAAACGCAATGAAACGAAATGGAGGAGCCGAGCATGAGTAAGGAATATAACAGCGCACTGCAGGCACGGGTGGAGCAGTTCCTGAAGGAAAAGAACATCAGCCAGGCCAAGGCTGCCCCACTCATGGGGATCAGCCAGACGGCACTGAGCCAGTACCGCCGCAGTATGTACGACAACGGCGACATCGCTGCCCTGGAGAGCAAGCTGGAGGAGTTCTTCCGCACTCAGGAAGAGCAGGAGGTCAACACCGAGAAAGCCCTGCCCTACCGCCCCACCCAGGACTACATTCCCACCTCCATTTCGGAGGATGTGTATAAGCTCATCCGCTACTGCCAGCTGGAGAAGGGCATGGTCATCATCCACGGGGATGCGGGAATCGGCAAGACCAAGGGGGCCGAGCGGTTTGTGCGGGAAAACCCCACGGCCAGCGTCTACATCCAGGCGACGCCCAGCACCGGCACCCTGGGGAACCTGCTGAAGGTGCTGGCGCGGGCGCTGAAGGTGCCGGAGACCCGGAGCAAGTTGGATTTGACGCTGGCCATCCGGGAGAAGCTGGAGGGCACAAACAAGGTCATCATCATCGATGAGGCCCAGCACCTGCAGCTGCGCTCCCTGGAGGAGATCCGCACCTGGGCGGACGCAAACCCCATCACGGGGCAGCAGGGCGTGGGCATCGCGCTGATCGGCAACACGGAGGTCTACACCCGGATGGTGGGCAAGCAGGAGGCACGGTTCGCCCAGCTGTTCTCCCGCATTCGCATGAACCGCTACTACAGCACCCGCAAGGTCACCGACGAGGATGTGGCGAAGCTGTTCCCCAAGCTGGCCGAGGATGGCCGGAAGAAGGAATTGAACTTCCTGCATGGCATCAGCCAGTCCAAGTGGGGCATCCGAGGCGCAGTGAATGTCTACAACAACGCGGTGAACAACGAAAACATCAGCTACGACGGGCTGTATGCGATGGCCCGCACCATGGGCATCGGCCTGGTGTAAGGGGGTGACTGCATGACAGCGGTGGCGGTAACAGCAATCATCTGTGTAACCATTATCATTCTGGCGTGGATGAACAAGAGAAAATAAGGAGGACGGGACAATGAAGAGGGTGAGCAAACTGCTGCTTTTGGTTTTGGGATTTTCCGCAGGACTTCTCGCTGGGGCGTTTATCCGGCTGGGATTTGAGATCATCAATGGCCGCCCAGTGTCCATCGGGGGCGAAGCGTTGCTCCTTCCCCTGGTGATCCTCCTGATTTGCTTCGGATTCTCGCTGGGAAAAGAGGTCAGGGTGCAGAGGAATTTCAGCAAGGCCTATGAGCGGGGCTACCGGAAGGGGTACGGCGAGGGGCTGGAGGACGGGACAGTGAAGATCCACAGCCACATTGATGTGTACCACTTCCCGGAGAAGTTTCAAATCAAGTGAGCGCCTGGGGCTTCGGCCCCGGCCTTAATGCAGCTCCCCCAAGAGGGAACGGTCACAAGCCCGTGGAAATGCAGAGTGAGGCAAGTCACGGAGGCGGTTTGATGCGCTATCCCAAGAAACTATCCAAGCGGGCGGATGAGATCCTGGCCGCCCGCCGCCAGACCGCCCAAGAGCGCCACAGGAGCGCAATGGCGGCCCTGAATGAGCAGCACCCGGAGATCAATGCCGCAGGACGGGAGCTGGCGCGTCTATACGCACAGCGGGCGCGGGCCAGCCTGACCCATGACCAGGACACAAGCGAGATGGAGGAGGCAATCCGGGCAGCACAATCACGCCGGGCAGCGGCCCTGGCCGCCGCAGGCGTAACAGAAGCCGACCTGGAGCCAGCCTATACCTGCCCGCTCTGCAGAGACCGGGGCGTGAAGGAGGGCGGCCAGATGTGCGAGTGCCGCCAGGTCATCCTGAACCAGCTGGTGTACGAGCAGCTGTGCGATGTGTCCCCGGCGCGGGAATGCAGCTTCGAGAACTTCGAGCTGCGCTACTACGACGAAAAGCTGCGGCCCATTATGCGAAAGGTGGTGGAGAGCAGCCAGCGGTATATCCGGGAGTTCGGTGGCCAGAATCAGAGCCTGTTGTTCACTGGGGCACCGGGGCTGGGCAAGACCCACCTCTCCCTGGCCATCGCCGAGGGGGTGGCCAAGGCGGGCCACCTGGTTATGTATGTGTCCGCTCCGCACCTGATGGATCAACTGGAGCTGGGGAAATTCCATAAGGACGATGCGGCGCTGGAGTTCCGGGAGGTCATCTTCGGGTGCGACCTGCTGGTGATCGATGACCTGGGCACCGAGCTGGTGACCCGCTACACGCAGGCAGAGGTCTATGACCTGGTCAACCACCGCCTGAACACGGGCAAGCCCACAATCATCAACACCAACCTGGGACTGCAGGAGATCGAGCGAACTTACAGCAGCCGGGTGCATTCCCGTCTGGCGGGGATGTACGCAGTGGTGCAGTTCAGAGGCCGGGACATCCGCCTCCAGAAAAAGCAGGAGGGCTGACGATGAAGGACAGGGCACAAGACAGGAGCCAGCGGCGGGCCTGCACAGGCCGGTTCTGCACCATCTTCTACTGCGACAAGGTGCAGGCAAGCCGCTGCTGCGCCGACTGCGACAGGCAGTGCGCCAACGCCTGCCAGAACCATCCATCGCGGTGCGGGCTGGAGGACAAGGCCCGCAGAAGGAGGGGAAGAAAGTGCTGACCATCACGATCCAGGTGAACGCGCCGTCCGGCCAGGCTATCGGTATCAAGGAGGACATCGCCGCCTATCTGGAGAAGTTCGGCGACGCCAGTGTAGTGTCCATCGTGGAGAAGCTGCCGGAGCAGCTGCGGATGGACGGCCCACCGCAGCGCGGCGCTGGCCCCGCCGAGCGCACCCGGCAGGCGGTCTACGCAACCGGGAACAAGTGGGCCATCGAGAACTTCGAGGCCACACATGGATGAATGGGAGGTGATGCCCGATGACGAAAGAGGAATGGAAGCAGGCGGAGGAGGCCCTGACCCACTTCTTCCATCCGGTGGAGCTGAAGGTGGACGGATACGACATCACCCTGATTTTGGAGCGGGTGA
This sequence comes from Flintibacter sp. SJQ-8, assembly GCF_054108085.1. Taxonomy (NCBI): domain Bacteria; kingdom Bacillati; phylum Bacillota; class Clostridia; order Eubacteriales; genus Flintibacter; species Flintibacter sp. SJQ-8. The sequence continues at coordinate 323,721 of NZ_JBPJWR010000004.1, read as the reverse complement.
GCGTGTATCAAAACAAGATCATGGTCTATATCGGCGGCGAGTTCCGGGGCCAGTGGATGGCCGAGGATTGCGAAGTGCGCCGCCGCTTCCTGCAGGAGCAGCGGCACAACATCCTCTCCGGCAAACAGAGGGCCGAGTTCGAACGGCTGCCGAAGCGGAGGCAGAAGGAACTGCGCGAGAAGTACCCCATGCAATATTCCTGCTTCACCCCGCAGTGGTCATCCTTTCGGGCGCTGAAGAGACACTTCTGCGCCAACAACCAAAGCATCGAACTGGTCAAGGTATGAGCAGGGGGCTTCGGCCCCCGGCCTTAATGCAGCTCCCCTCCAGGGGAACGGTCACAAGCCCGTGGAAATGCAGAGTGAGGCATCACAAGAACAGAAGGAGGTTAAGCCAATGCGAAACGCATCGAAGCGCATGGGGAAAAAGGGCACCCTGACCATCCCGCAGCACCTTCGGCACGAGCTGGGGCTGGACGGCGGCACCGCCGTGGATCTGACCCCTACGGGGGACGGCGGGCTGGTGATCCAGAAGCACCGCCCCACCTGCAATATCTGCCAGGGCACCTATGAGGTGGTGACCTTCCGGGGCTTCCAGATCTGCCGGGAGTGCTTCCTGGGCATCCGGGAGGAGGTCGAGAAACTTGGCTGACACACTGGTGGAGTTGAAAAACAAGAAGGAAGAGCGGGCCGACCAGGTACGGCGCTATGTGGACGAGTACGCGGCCCTGGCGCTGGAGGCTGACCGCATCAAGCAGCGGATGGACTGGCTGAAGGGCCAGTTTGAAACCATGGCCACAGTCGCGCTGAAGGACACCAAGCTGCTGTCCATCAGCTATTGGGGGAGCCAGAACAGCCGGGTGACGGTGACGAACACGGCCACGGTGAAGCCCATCTCCCTGACCATGGTGAAGAAGGTGCTGGGCGAGGTGGCCGGGGACTTCGTGAAGTCCGAAACCGTGGACAAGATGACGGAACCCTGCAAGCGGCTGCTGGCCATGGTCTGCCAGGGCAACTTCACGATGGGCAGCCTGGAGGAGACCATCCGGGCCATCACCAGCGACGCCAAGATCCAGGCGACCCTGCGGAAGAAGCTGAAGGGGCGCTATGAGAAGGACAAGGCGCTGCTGGAGAAGGTGGCGGGGCTGCCGGAGCAGGAGGCCAGCGACTGGGCGTTTCTGGCCGCCGAGGTCATCAACTGGGAATGGCTGGCGCAGGTTCTGGAGGCCGCAGGCTGGGAGGGCACCACCCAAGAGGCCATTGACATCATCCGCGCCGCCGTGATCGTGGAGGAAGGCATGAAGGTCGGCGTGGAGGCCGAGCAGCCGGAAGTGTAACAGAAAGGAGGGGCGGGCATGGCAGCCATCAACGCCCAGCAGATCAGGAAGATCTATGCCATTGGGAATGCCCTGGGCATTGTGGAGCGCGGGAACGAGGACGATGACCTTCACGCGCTGGTGTCCGCCCTGACCGGGAAAGACTCAGTGAAGTCCCTGACCTACACGGAGGCCCAGGCGGTGATCGCCGACCTGCAGAAGCGCCAGGGCGCGGCTCCGCTGCCCCGGCACAAGCCCAAGACCCACCCGGAGCGGCCAGGCGGGGCCACAGACGGCCAGCAGCGAAAGGTGTGGGCGCTCATGTATCAGCTGGCCAAGGCGGATAAGGAGCCCAGCACGGCCTCCCTGGGGGAGCGGCTGTGCGGCATCATCCGCAAGGAGCTGAAGGTGGACTCCACCCCCCAGCAGCCCTTTATCTGGCTGGACTTCCGGGCCTGCAACAAGCTGATCGAGGTGCTGAAGGGGTATGTGAACAACGCAAAGCGAGGTGGTGGGCACGGATGAGCGCGCTGGATCGGGTGCAGATGTCCGACCTGGATGAGGAACAGCAGCAGGTCGCTGAGCTGATCGGCCTGGACAACTACAAGCGGCTGGTGTCTGTGTTCGGGGGCCTGTCTATCTACATCCCCAAGGCGGACGCCTGGGAGCGGATGGCCCGCGATGAGCAGATCCGCGAGGAGTTCGATGGATACAACTTCAAGGAGCTGGCCGGAAGGTACGGATTGACAGAAGTGCGGATCAGGAGTATTGTATCAGATAAGATGCGGGAGGTGCGCACCCGACCTATGGATGGGCAACAATCCCTCTTTTAAGCAATTTCATAAAGGGCTTTATTTTCCCGCTTCGCAAATAGAAGGTACAATCGGTGTAAATCCGATGTACCTTCTATTTTTTTGCGCGGAGGTTTTTGTTATGACATTTGACGCTGGAACCTGGTGGCTGGCCGTGCTGCTGCTTGGATTTGTAACCGCCGGGCTGGTCTATCTGCTGAAGCGTTCTCTATTTGGACGCATCGACAAGCTGGACGAGTCGATGAAAGAAATCAGCGAAAACAGCGTGAAGAAGTCCGACTACGAGAGTACGGTTCAATCCCTGCAGGCAGACATCAAGCAGATCCGCGCTGACTACACCCCCCGCGCCGAGCACCGGAAGGATCTGGACGAGTGCCGTGGGGACATCAAGCAGATCAAAGCGGACTACATCACTAAGGAGGACTTCTTCCGGGAGCAGGCTAAGACAGACCGGAAGCTCGACCGGATCATGGATATATTGCTGGAAATGAAAGGGGATAAGAAGAGTGAGTAATCTTGAAAAGCGCGCTCTGCGGGCGGGCAGCTTTGTTCATAACAACGGCAAGGTGCTGCGGACGGTGAACATCCTCCGGCTGAAGTACAACAAGCTGACGGGTGTGCAGAGTGTCCTGGAGGATGACGGCATCGCCGAGGATGAGTTTCTGGACAGCGTGAACTTCCTGACTGAAGAGGGCTACATCCATCTGCGGCGCATCTCCAACAAAGAGCCTGCGGCCCTGGCCGACACGGACTACACGGCGCTGGAGGCCAAGCTGACGGGCAAGGGCATCCGGCTGCTGGCCGGTGGCATCGAGGACGATATGATCGAGGTGTAAGGGATGGGTAAGAAAGCGGGCAACCGAAAGCACAGCAAAATAGACGCTCTCGACCCCGCCCTGCGGGAGACAGTGGAGCAGATGCTCCTGTCCGGCAGCACCTATTCCGAGATCGTAGACTTCCTGGGGGCAAACGGTGTGGGCATCTCCGTTGCCAGCGTCTGCCGCTACGCCAGAGCATATCAGGCGGAGGTGCAGATGCTGAACATGGCCCAAGAGAACTTCCGGCGCATGATGGATGAGCTGGACAAATACCCCGACCTGGACACCACCGAGGCCATCATCCGGCTGACCAGCCAGAACCTGCTCAACGCCCTGGCCAACACCTCGGAGGAGGATTGGCAGGGGGTAAGCATCGACAAGATGCTGCGGGAGGCCAACGCGCTGGTGCGCGCAGCGGCCTATAAGAAGCGGGTGGAGATCCAGAACCAGGACACCACAGAGGCGGGCCTGGACGCGGTGAAGTCCCTGGTGTGGCAGGCCATGGCCAAGGAGCGGCCTGACCTTTACCGCCAGGTCAATGAGTTCCTGAACAGCAAGAAACAGGACGGACTGGAAGCGAGGTGAGGACATGGTAAGATGGTATGTCCTGCAGGTATCAACCGGGCAGGAAACCGGGGTGCGCGACGCGCTGCAGGGCCTGGGCATCCGGGCGGCAGTGCCCCGCGAGGAGCGGGCGATCCGCAACGGCGGAGGCTGGACAACGAAGGTCTACACGCTGCTGCCGGGCTATGTATTCCTGGCGCTGGAGTACAGTGCGGAGAACTACTACCGGGTGAAGGCGATCCCCCATGTACTCCGCTTCCTCGGCCCCAACGGGCTGTCCCCCTCCTATCTGACCCACCTGGAGGTGGAGTGGCTGCGGCTGCTGGACAACGGCGGCGAGGTGCTGAAGCCCTCCAGGGTGGAGACGCTGCCGGAGGGCGGTGTGCGGATCGTGGAGGGTGTGCTGAGGCACTTCCCCGTCAGCCGCATCGACCTTGACAAGCGCGCCCGCCGCGCCAAGGTGGAGATCAGCTTGTGCGGGGAGCTGAAAACACTCACCCTCTCCACGGAGGGCGGTGAGGATGAGGACGAGAGTTCTTAAAGGGCGTTTACAGGAAGCCGGACAAAGCAGGCGGTTGATTCGTCCCGCCTGGGGAGGCCGGTGGAAATACAGTGCAAAAGAACCGGGCTGAACAGCAGGCTGGGTGGCGAAGCACACCCCTTCGCCCCCTGTTTTTCACCCCCGGTTCTTTCTATTGCCCGGAATACCGTTTAAGCCGCGCACAAACCCCTTTAAATTCGCCGCACCGGGCAGGCGGGGGTAATTCCCCAAACGGCCCGGAAAGGCCGCTGTGGGGCGTTTACGGCCCCCTGTTGAAAGCGGGAGGAGGACAGGCCATTTTGAATAAGCGAAAAAAGCAGAGCATCAACGCCCTGGCGGGAGCCATCGCCGAGGCAGAGAGCCAATTATACAGTGAGGAGGGTACAGATTTAAACGGTCTGCGCGCACTCCTAAAAGGTTTCTTAAACAAGGACGACTCCCCGGAGCGCGTCCAGCTTCGGCGGGAGTTTGAAGCGGGGCACCCCATGACGGGGCCGGGGGGCCTGCGCTGGAAGCTGGGAGCCATCGATATGGAGTTCTTTGGGCGGGCCTACTTCCCCCACTACTTCAGCAAGCCCTCCCCGGAGTTTCACCGGGAGTTGGACGCAATCTGGCAGCAGGGTGTGCTGAAGGGGCGCTATCCCCTGACGGCGGCGGACACCAAGATGATCAGCCGCCTGCCGGGAACACGCCGGGCGGTGGCGGCCCCCCGTGGACACGCCAAGTCCACCAACCTGACCTTTAAAGGCACGATGCACTCTACCCTGTACGGATACAAGCACTATCCCATCATCATTTCGGACAGCTCCGAGCAGGCAGAGGGCTTCTTGGACAACATCCGGGTGGAGTTTGAGGAGAACACGGCGATCCTGGAGGACTTCGGGGTGCTGGCGGGCAGCGTGTGGCGCAGCAATGTGCTGCTGACCAAGACTAACATCAAGATCGAGGCCATTGGCAGCGGTAAGAAGATCCGTGGCCGGAAGCACCGGAATTGGCGGCCCGACCTGATCATCCTGGATGATGTGGAGAACGATGAGAATGTGCGGACGCCGGAGCAGCGCAAGAAGCTGAAGGACTGGTTTGACAAGGCGGTAAGCAAGTGCGGCGATGACTACACCGACATTATCTATATTGGCACCCTGCTCCACTATGACAGCCTGCTGGCCAAAACGCTGACCAACCCGGCCTACCGCTCCATCAAGTACAAGGCGGTGATCCAATTTTCCCAGGCGGATGACCTGTGGCAGCAGTGGGAAACCATCTTCACCGACCTGTCCAACGATGACCGGGAATCTGAGGCGCTGGCCTTCTTCCAGGCGCACAAGGAGGCCATGCTGGAGGGCACCCAGGTCTTGTGGGAGGAAAAGCTGTCCTACTACGACCTGATGGTGATGCGGGTGTCGGAGGGCGAGGCATCGTTTAACTCCGAGGAGCAGAACGAGCCGATCAACCCGGATGACTGCCTGTTCATGGAGGAATGGTTTGACTACTACAACGAGGCGGAGGTCAACTTCGGCGACCCGGCCTTCGATTTCTTTGGGTTCATCGACCCCTCGCTGGGCAAGACCAAGCGGAGCGACTTCTCCGCCATCGTCACCCTGGCCAAGCACAAGGGCAGCGGGTATATGTATGTGGTAGACGCGGACATCGAGCGGCGTCACCCTGACCGGATCATCGCGGATGTGCTGGCCAAGGAGCGGTGGCTCCGGGCCAGCTTCGGGCACGGCTACCGGAAGCTGGGCGCGGAGACAAACCAGTTCCAGTGGTTCCTGAAGGAGGAGCTGGCCAAGGCCAGCGCCAAGGCCGGGCTTTACCTCCCAATCGAGGAGGTGCAGCAGACCAGCGACAAGGTCATGCGTATCCAGACGCTGCAGCCGGATGTAAAGAACAAGTATATCAAATTCAACCGCCGCCATAAGCGGCTGCTGGAGCAGCTGACACAGTTCCCCATGGGGGCGCATGACGATGGCCCGGACGCCCTGGAGGGTGCGCGCTCCATCGCAAAGAGGGTGAAGCGGTTCCGCATCGTGAATCGGGCCGAGTTTGGAATTTAAGGAGGGGTTTCATGGGCTTATCAAGAATGGCCAGCAAGTGTAACATTTGCCCGCAGCGCGACAGATGTTCACGCAAGCGGATGGAAGGCTTGGGCTATATTCAGCCCGCCACCACAGATGTGGCAGAGGCTGCGGCGGCTCCTGTTCTGAAAAAGCACCGTTACAGAGAGGTGAAAGTAGCAGACGGCATGACCGTAACGATTGACTTGGAAGAAGTAGCCGAGAAAATCAGGCAGGACTTTTATCAATCACAGCTGGGGAGGTTTTGTTAAATGCCGGTCATCTTCATGGAACGATCCCTGCTAGACAGCCTGACGGAGGCGGACATCAAGGAGATCATTGACGAAAACGAGGGGCACACCAAGTACGCCAGGCTGGAGGGATACTACGAGGGCGACCACGACATCCTCCGGCACAGGAAGAAGGATAGCACCGCCCCCAATAACCGCCTGGTCAACAACATGGCGAAATATATCACGGACACGGCCACCGGGTACTTCATCGGCAAGCCGGTGGTCTACAGCTCCCAAAATGACGCATACCTGGAGGCGCTGCAGGACATCTTCGACTACAACGATGAGCAGGACGAGAACATGGAGCTGGCCAAGGGTGCCAGCATCAACGGGGACTGCTTTGAAATGCTCTACCTGGATGAGGACGCGCAGATCCGCTTCACCAAGGTGCCGCCTGACGGCTGCATTTATATCTGCGAGACGGGGTACAACACGCCCATGGCGGCCATCCGCATCGTGTACTCCAAGGACAAGGACAAGAACATCATCAAGAAGGTGGAGTTCTGGACGGCCCAGGACTGCTGGTATTTCCGCAGCATCAACGGCGGGGCGCTGGAGCTGCTGGACATCCGGGAGCATTACTGGGGGGATGTGCCCTTTGTGGAGTACATCAACAACGAGGAGCGCCTTGGGGACTTCGAGGGCGTGATCACGCTGATCGACGCATACAACCGGGTGGAGAGCAACACGGCGAACTTCTTCCAGTACAACGATGAGGCGCTGCTGAAGGTGCTGAAGATGGGGGCCGTGACCTCCCAGGACATTGCGGAGATGAAGGAAAAGGGAGCCATCATCCTAGAGGACGGCGGCGACATCCAGTGGCTCATCAAAGAGGTGAGCGACACGGCCCTGGAGAACTACAAGAAGCGGCTGCGGGAGGATATGCACATCTTCTCGGCGGTGCCCAACCTGACGGACGCGAACTTCGGCGGCAACCTGTCCGGCGTGGCGGTGTCCTATAAGCTGTGGGGGCTGGAGCAGATCTGCGCCATCAAGGAGCGGAAGTTCAAGCGCGGCCTGCAGCGGCGCATCGAGCTGATCACCCACATCCTGAACATCCAGGGCGGCCAGTTTGACTACCGGGACATTGACATCCAATTCCGGCGCAACAAGCCGCAGAATGTGCTGGAGATCGCGCAGATCATCACCATGCTGTCCGGGGAGTTGTCCCGCGAAACCCGCCTGCAGATGCTGCCCACCATCGACAATGTGCAGGATGAACTGCAGAAGCTGGAGGATGAGAAGCAGCAGGAGGTCAACAGCTTCGGCCAGTACAACGCCCTGGCCCAGGCGCTGGCCCAGGCCAAGGCCCAGCCGGAGGGAGCGGAGGCTTCCCCGGAAGATGAGCCGGAGGAAAAGGCTGGTGAGGGCGCATGAGCTACTGGACGCGCAACGAGTGGATCGAGGACGCCAAGGAGCGGGTGCTGCAGAACACCAAGCGCACCGACGATTACGCCAGGGAGCTGATCTTCCTCTATGACGAGGCGGCCTTCAACATTGAGAAGGAGATCGAGGCGCTGTTTGCCCGTTTTGCCAAGGACAACGGGCTGACCGAGGAGGCGGCCCGGCAGCTCCTGGAGGGCAAGGAGTACAGCGTGTGGCGCAAATCCATCGAGGAATACATCGCCGAGGCATCTGACGCGGCCAAGGGCAGCAAGGCCCTGCTGGAGCTGAACACCCTGGCTATGAAGAGCCGGATCACCCGGAAGGAGCAGCTGCTGGCCAATGTCTACCAGAACATGATCGACCTGGCCGAGGACAGCACCACGAAGCTGGACACCCTGCTGGGCGATATGCTGCAGGTCAACTACTACGAGAGCTGCTTCTCCATCCAGCGGGGGATCGGCCTGGGCTTCCATGTGGCGAAGATCGACAAAAAGCTGATCCAGCGGGTGCTGTCCTTCCCATGGAGCGAGAAGCACTACTCCGAGGCCGTGTGGGGGGCCTGCGACCACCTTTCGGCGCTGGCCAAGCGGGAGATCACCCTGGGCTTCATCCAGGGGAGCAGCGTCCAGAAGATGGCCTGCGCCATCGATGAGGTAATGGACAAGGGGCGCTACAACGCCGAGCGTCTGGTGCGGACGGAGTGCAAATACTTCGCCAACCAGGGCGAGGTGATGGGCTACAAGGAGAGCGGCATCGAGGAATACCAGTTTCTCGGCGGCACCGAGCATTCCGGCAGCTGCACCTGCAGCGACCTGAATGGGCGGGTGTTCCGGGTGGATGAAGCGGAGCCGGGTGTGAACCTGCCGCCCATCCACCCCAACTGCCTGTGTATCATCCGGGCGTATTTCAAGAAGAGCGTCTTTGCCAAACGGGAGGGCAATCCCCTGGACGGCAATATCAAATTTGAGGAATGGAAGAAAAAATATGCTTCCTGAACGCGGGCGCGGCCCGCCTGTAAACCAGGTAAAAACGCCTTTTGAGGGGCGTTTTTATATTCTACTTTTACACGACTACACAAGGAGGAATTGACGATGGCAGAAACCACGACCACCACCGGCACCGCCCCTGCCGCAGGCGGCGAGGGGCAGACCCCCCAGCAGACCAATCAGCAGCCCACAACGCCCACCGCAGAGCAGCGCACGGCCTTCCAGAAGTTTTGGGACTCCCTCTTCGGAGGCAAGGAGGAACCGGCCCCCGGCTCCGGCGAGGGCACCAAGAAGGACGGCGACCCTGCCCCCAAGGAGGGTGAGGGCACCAAGCAGGAACCCCAGGGTGGCAAGAGCTATTCCGAGGCCGATGTGGAGGCCAAGATCGCGGAGGCCAAGGCCGCATGGGAGGCTGAACAGCAGGAGAAGCAGCGGCTGGCCAAGCTGTCCCCGGAGGAGCGGGCCAAGGCCGAGGGCGAGGCCCAGGCGCAGGAGCTGACCAAGCTGCGCACGGAGCTGCTGCAGCGTGACCTGAAGGACGCGGCGGTGAAGAAGCTGACCGATGAGGGCTTCCCCGTGGGGCTGGCCGACCTGCTGACCTACACGGACAAGGAGAGCATGGAAAAGAGCCTGCAGCAGACCCAGGAGGTATTCAAGAGCGCGCTGGAGGCCGCCGTGAAGGAGCGCCTGCGGGGAAAGACCCCGGAGGGGCTTGGCGGCGGGGCCAAGGCGGAGAACACCGTGAAAGACCAGATCGCGCAGGGCATCAGAGGAGGCATGATGTAATATGGCCAATGTATTTGAATATGCGAGCGTATTCCAGAGCGAGCTGGACAAGGCCGCCGTTGAGCAGGCCACTTCCGGCTGGATGGAGCTGAACGACAAGCTGGTGCGCTACAACGGCGGCGCGGAGGTGAAGATCCCCAGCATGGACATGGACGGCCTGGCCGACTATGACCGCGACAAGGGCTTTGTGGAGGGTTCGGTCAACCTGAAGTGGGAGACCAAGGAGATGACCCAGGACAGAGGCCGCCAGTTCACTTTCGATGAGAACGAGGTCAACGAGACCAACTTCGTGGTGACCGCAGCCCAGGTCATGGGCGAGTTCCAGCGCACCAAGGTGATCCCGGAGATCGATGCATACCGCTACAGCAAGATCGCCAGCCTGTGCATCGCCAAAGAGCGGGCGGGCTATGAGTACACCCCCACGGAGAACGACATCCTGAAGAAGCTCTACTATGACATCGCGGCTGTGCAGGATGTGGTGGGCGATGAGACCCCGCTGGTGATCACGATGGCCCGCCCCGTGGCCGCCATCCTGGATATGTCCAGCACCCTGTCCAAGAGTCTGAGCGTGATGGACTTCAAGCAGGGCGATGTCACGGTGAAGGTGAAGAGCCTGAACGGTGAGTTCCCCATCATCCGCGTGGGCAGCGGGCGGATGAAAACCAGCTACCAGTTCTATGACGGCACCACTTCGACCCAGGAGAAGGGCGGCTTTGCAGCTGCGGAGGATGCCAAGGACATCAACTGGATCATCAGCCCCCGCACCGCCCCTATCGCCGTGTCCCGCACGGACAAGGTGCGGATCTTCGACCCGGAGACCTATCAGAAGAAGCGGGCCTGGGCGACGGACTACCGCAAGTACCATGATCTGTGGGTGCCGGACAACAAGCTGACGGCCATGTGGGTGAACATCAAGCAGGCCAAGGCTGGCGGCAGAGACGGCTAAGAGAAGGAGGATATGCGCCATGATTACTTTGAAGAGACTGAATGAAGTCCGGCAGGTGGCCAGCGAGGAGCGGGCCGCCAAGCTGGAGAAGAAGGGCTTCACCCGGATCGGCGGCTCCGCCGAGGCGGAGGGGCGTCCGGTGACGGAGGCCGATCTGGAGAAGCTGGGCGACGCCCTGCTTGACCGTCTGAAGGCCGAGAGCAAGGGCGGCACGAAGAAGGGCGGCAAGGCCAAGGAGGAGCCGGATGGATCAGGAACTGGTGAGCCGGATAGCGGCAACGGCGAAAAGTGACCTGCAGCTGCCGGATGAGCAGCTGCCCACCATCGAGCGGTATGTGAAGCGGGCCATCAGCCGCATCCTGGTATTCTGCGGACGGGAGGACTTTCCTCCCCCGCTTGAGGATGTGGCGGCGCAGATTGTGGAGGATATGCTCCGGGCCGACCAGGTGGCCCCATCGGAGAACGATGTGGCCAGCGTTACGCGGGGCGACACCAGCATCAGCTACCGGGACAAGGCCAACAGCCTGAAGGAGACGGTGGCTTTTGTGAAGAACTATGAGAGCCAGCTCATCCCCTTCAAGCGGATGAAGCTGCCGAAGGACTGCCCCCCATGACGGAAGCCGACATCCTGGCGCTGACCTACCAGGACAGCTGCTGGGTGTACCGTCCGCAGAAAACTACCCTGCCCTCCGGGGAGAGCGTGTTCCAGAAGGGGCTGGACGGCAGACAGGTATATGAGAATATACCCTGCGCCCTCTCCAGCCCCTCCGGGGGCAAGCTGGGGAAAAAGGAACCCACCGCCAGCATTGACACCGACTTCCTGCTCTTTGTCCGCCCGGAGGTGGAGATCGAGCCTGGGGACACGGTGAAGGTGATCCGGCTGGGCCGGGAGTACCTGACGGAGGCCGGGCTTGCGGATCGGCAGCCCTCCCACAACAATGTGCCGCTGAAGCTGGCGAAGGCGAAAGCATGAGCCGGACAGAATACCGCTTCGATGGCCTCGACGCGCAGGAGCAGCAGCTCTCCCGCATGATCGAGGAGGAATATCCCGCTGAGTTTCGGGCGATGGTCATTCAGATCGCCCGTGAGCTGCAAGGCAAGGTCAAGGAAAAGACCCCGCACAAGACGGGCCGCCTTCAGGACAGTTGGAAGGTCGGCCCGATTGTCAAGAAGGGGGACACCTATTATATCGAGGTCTACACCAATGTGGAGTACGCGGAGCCAGTGGAGTATGGGCACCGGACGCGGGGCGGGCGCAGCTTTGTGCCGGGCAAGCACATGATGGAGCTGTCCCTGGAGGAGCTGAACCAGGCCCTGCCCGGTTTCCTGCGGGAATGGCTCAGCGACTTCATCAGCACCCATGACCTGTGAGGAGGGAGAGCATGGCCACCACCATTTACGAGGCCATCCGCAGCAGCCTGATCGCCCTGCTGAAGGGGTGCTGGCCCGCCTTCGATGTGTTTGGTGAGGGGATCGACAAGACGCAGGAGGCAGGCCGGGCAGAGCTGGAGGATTATATCTATCTGGACATCATCCCCTCCGGCAACCAGCCCGCAGGCCGGGGCTACACAGACCGCAGCATCCTGGTGGACGCCGCGCTCCACACCAAGGGCGAGAGCAATCTGGAGTACCTGCAGATCAGCCAGGAGCTGGACGATCTGCTGCGCCCGGTATTCCGCTTTACCGACAAAGGCGAGGCCAGGGCGGTGACCATTCCCGACCTGGCCTTCAATATTGTGGACAAGGTACTCCACGCCACCTTCACGCTGGCCTTCCGCGACAGCATTGAGGAGCCGGAGGCCCCGCCGCTCATGGCAGAGCTAGAGTCCAACATCCGAACCAACCGAAAGGAGTGATTTTATGGGCTTGCCCGAAATCATCATTGAATTTAAGACCAAGGGCGTGACCGCCATCAAGCGCAGCGCACGGGGCATCGTGGCCATCGTTCTGAAAGACGACACCGAAGAGGGCCAGGCGCTGAACATCTACAAGAGTGTGCTGGATGTGGATCCCACCCACTTCACGGCGCGCAACTATGAGTACCTGAAGCTGGTCTATGAGGGTTCCCCCTCCAAGACCATCGTGCTGAAGGTGGCCACCACGGAAGAGAACCTGAACCCGCAGCTGAAGCAGCTGAACGACCTGAAGTGGAATTACCTGGTCATCCCTGGGATCACCGAGGATGAAAAGACCACGGTGGCCGCCTGGATCAAGGAGGCGCGAGACGATCACCACAAGACCTTCAAGGCGGTGCTGCCCAACTGCAAGGGCGACCACGAGGGCATCATCAACCTGACCACGGACAAAATCACCAGTACCCTCGGCACCACGGCCTTCAGCACGGCGGAGTATTGCTGCCGCATCGCTGGTGTGCTGGCGGGGCTGTCCCTGGCCCGGAGCTGCACCTACTTTGAGCTGTCCGACATCACCGCCGCCGAAGTACCGGAGGATGCGGATGAGCGCATCGACAACGGGGAGCTGGTCATCGTCTTTGACGGGGAGAAGTACAAGATCGGGCGCGGCGTGAACAGCCTGACCTCCTTCACCCCGGAGCATGGCCAGGACTTCTCGAAGATCAAGATCATCGAGGGCGTTGACCTGTACCAGGATGACATCCGGGAAACCTTTGAGTCCTCCTATGTGGGAAAGGTCATCAACGACTACGACAACAAGCAGGCGTTTGTGGCCGCGATCCTGGCCTATCACCGGGAGCTGGAGGGCAATGTTCTGGACAGAACCTTTGACAATACCGCCGCCATCGATGTGGAGGCCCAGGAGACCTATCTGCAGAGCCAGGGCACCGACACCTCCGAGATGGATGAAACCGCCCTGGCCCAGGCGAATACCGGCTCCAAGGTCTTTATCGCCAGCAATGTCAAGTTTGTGGACGCGATGGAAGATCTGAAGCTGACCTGCAATATGTAAGGAGGGCAGAAGCATGAGCAAATTGAGAGGCAACCGTACCCTGACGGGCACCTGGGGCGAGATTTGGGTGGACGGCGAGCTGATCGCCGAGCTGTCCAAGATTGAGGTCAAGGTAAGCGCCAACCGTGAGGATGTGCAGCTGGACATTGATGTGGACAGCAAGATGACCGGCATCAAGGGTGAGTTCACTCTGACCATCAAGAAGGCGTACACCCGCTACAACAAGGTGCTGGAGAGCTGGAAGAAGGGTGTTGACCTTCGCAGCCAGATCATCACCAAGCTGGCCGACCCGGACGCCACCAACGGGCAGCAGGAGCGTTACAGCATCGACAACTGCTGGTATAACGACCTGCCCCTGGTCACCTACGAGAAGGGTGGCCTGATCGAGGAGGAAGCCACTGGTGGCTTCACCCCGTCCGACATGGTCAACCTGGACGCCATTTCCGCATAAGAGGAGGAAGCAAGCATGGACACTGATAAGAAAAAGCTGCTGGCTGATTTTTCGCACCGCGCCCTTCAGCGGTTGAGGGATAAGAAGATCCCCAAGCGGCAGACTTTGCATATTCCCAGCATGGACATGGATCTGACGATTCGCAGCCTGGACTATGGGGAAATCATGGAGTGTATGACGCTGGAGGACAACGGCGACATCAAGCGCAGTGACAAGTACAGCATCTATCTGGCCGCCGTGGAACCGAGCCTGCGGGATACAGCCAAAGAGGTCATGGCCATGGAAGCCGAACTGCCCCCGGAGGATCGGGAGCTGAAGGAGCCGCTGGACATCGTGAATATGTTTGACCTGTCGGAGATCACACAGATCTCCACAGCCATCATGGAGCTGTCCGGCGCGATGAACGGCAAAGTGACCGTGGTGGAAGATTTAAAAAAGTAATTGCCCAGGACGGCGATGCATATCTGCTCCACTACTACATCCAGAAGGGATGGAAGGCGGAGGAGTTTCTAAGCCTGGACTTGGAGTCCAGGCTTTTCTATCAGGCATCTATGCTGGTCGCCTTGGACGAACGCGCAAAAATGTTCTCACTTGAATAGGAGGTGAACCGCTGATGGGCGTAGTTAAGGGCGCAATCTCAATCAAAGATAATATGTCGGCGGTACTCCGCAGTATCAAGCAGGAGCAGAGCGCCTTCCGGCGTGATGTGCAGCGGACGCGCCGGGAGCTGGAGTCCACCTGGGATCGGCGGCGCACAGCCCGGCTTGACGCAACGGCGGCAAACCGGGCTGCGCAGCAGCTGCGGCAGCGGTTGGAGCCGCTGCGTAAGAAAATCGTCACCGCCGTGGCCATCAAGGATATGGTCAGCGATAAAATCAAGGCGGTGGGCAATAAGGTAAAAGCAGTCGGCAAGATGATCGCAACGCCGATTGTCAAGCTGAAGGACGGCGTGACCGCCGGGATCTCCAAAATCAAGAGCCAGCTGACGAGCCTGGCAAAGACGGTGGCCATTCCAGTGACGCTGGCGGGCACCGTGGTCTTGGGCGGGGCCATCAGCCAGGGGGCCGCGCTGGAACAGAGCATCGGCGGCGTGGAGACCCTGTTCAAGGACAACGCCGGGGTGGTAAAGGCAAACGCTGATGCGGCCTTCCGCACGGCGGGCCTCTCCGCCAACGCCTACATGGAGCAGGTGACCAGCTTCTCCGCCTCGCTGATCAGCAGCCTGAGCGGTGACACGGCAAAGGCGGCCACGGTCGCGGACATGGCCATGATCGACATGGCGGACAACGCCAACAAGTTCGGCACAGATATGGAGTCCATCCAGAACGCCTACCAGGGCTTCGCCAAGCAGAACTACACCATGTTGGACAACCTGAAGCTGGGCTACGGCGGCACCAAGGAAGAGATGCAGAGACTGCTGTCGGACGCGCAGAAGCTCACCGGCACCAAGTACGACATCGACAACCTGGCCGATGTGTATAACGCCATCCATGCCATTCAGGAGAACCTGGGAGTGACGGGGACGACGGCCAAGGAAGCCAGCGAGACCTTCAGCGGCTCCTTCTCAGCGATGAAGGCCGCCGCACAGAACCTGCTGGGCAACATGGCCATTGGCGGGGATGTGACCGGCTCCATGAAAGAGCTGGTGTCCACCGCCTCCACATTCCTGCTGGACAATGCCATTCCCATGGTGGGCCGCGTCATCACCTCCCTGCCGGAGGCCATCCAGACCGGCTTGCAGACTGCCGCACCTAAAATTAAGAGCCTGGGGGCTGGGATCGTCAAAAGCCTGCGGGATGGCATCGTCAGTTTCCTGCCTGCCGGTATGGGCGGCATTGTGGACGATCTGTTCAGCGCCATCGGGGACTTCAAGAGCGGGTTTGCAGCCATGCAGCCGCAGCTGGCCAGCTTCGGTGCATCCGTCAAGGCCACCCTGCAGCAGGTGAGTGTGGCGGTCATGCCTGCCATTACCAGCATTATACAAACTGTGCAGACTGTTATTCCCACGGTGCTGCCTGTGATCCAGACAGTGGTGGGCACCATCGGCCAGGTGATCAGCGCGGCGGCTCCGGTCATCGCGGGGCTGGTGCAGGGCATCGGGACGGTCATCTCCACGCTGGCCCCCGTGTTCCAGGTCATCTTCGACGGCATCGGCCAGAAGGTCGGCTCCGTGCTGTCCTTCATCGGCAGCAAGATGGGCTGGATCCAAGAAATCATCGGCACGGTGATGCCGGTGGTGGCAGACATCCTGACCTCCGCATGGTCGGTTATCTCCCCGATTATCGACATCGCTATCAGCGTGTTTAAAGTTCTTTTCAATGTGGTGCAAACGGTCTTTAATGGCATTGCCAGCGTCATCAGCAGTGTGTGGGACAAGGTGAAACCCATTGTTGAGGGCATCGGCAACGGCCTGAGCTGGATCGCGGACAAGGTCGGCGGCCTGTTCGGGTTCGGCGGTGGCGGAGGTGGCGACACAGGCTCCAATGCGGAAGGAACCAACAACTGGCGCGGCGGCCCCACCTGGGTAGGTGAGCAGGGGCCAGAGCTGATCGACCTACCCCGTGGAACGCGGATTCTGCCCAACAAGGAGAGTGTGCAGCTGGCCAGCAGTCTGCAGAAGACGCGGGCGGCCACGGCAGCACAGAATACCACTCCCGTCCCAGCTAACGCTCCCATCCGCCAGGGCGGATCTTCCACCCCAGCCGCATCGGTCATCCGGCTCACCCTTGCGAAGCTGGCAGACACCATCGTGGTGCGGGAGGAGGCCGACATCGACAAGATCGGCGAGAAGGTCGCCAAGGAAGTGGTGCTGGCCGTGAAGAACATGGTGCCGGTGCCCGCATAAGGAGGTGGCCGCTTGAAGCAGCGCATCATTGAATTGAGCTACAACAACCATGAGGAGATGTTCAATCTCCCCATCAATCCCTCGGAATTTGAGTTCTCCGAGGCGCAGAACAACCAGAAGATCACCTTGCTGAATATCGGCGAGGTGAACCTGATCGGACACCGGGGCCTGGTAACAGGCTCCCTGTCCAGCTTTTTCCCAGCCCTATCGTCCCCGCTGGCCCGCTACGCTGACCGGGAGCCGATGGAGTATATCCGTCTGCTGGAGAAGTGGAAAACCAGCACACAGCCCATCCGCGTCATCATCAGCGACTGCGACTTCAATCTGGCCATGAGCATCGACAAACTGACCAAGAAGCACCGGGAAGGTGACCGGGATGTGTACTACACACTGGAGCTGTCTGAATACCGCTTCCTGAATGTTCCGGCAGTACAAGTAGAAGCCCAGCAGCAGAGCGATACCAGCGGCCTGAACAGCCGCCCCAATACACAGACGGTCCCCAGAAGCTGCACGGTGGTGTCCGGGGACTGCCTGTGGAACATCGCCAAGAAATACTACGGCGACGGCTCCCAATATACGAAAATCTATGAGGCCAACAAGGGGACGATAGGGAGCAATCCCAACCTGATTAAGCC
Organism: Flintibacter sp. SJQ-8; assembly: GCF_054108085.1. Classification (NCBI taxonomy): domain Bacteria; kingdom Bacillati; phylum Bacillota; class Clostridia; order Eubacteriales; genus Flintibacter; species Flintibacter sp. SJQ-8. The sequence goes on along the minus strand of NZ_JBPJWR010000004.1, from coordinate 306,364 downwards.
TGGCCAGAAGCTGGTGATCCCATGAGCTATGAACTGAACGCCGGAGGAAAGCAGCTGGCCGAGGTCATTGAGAAAGTCACCTGGAGCGGCGACAGCAAACAGGTGGCCAGGAAATTGGTATTCACGGTGGCCAACAAGGACAGTGACCGCTTCCTCCCAAAGGTGAATATCAACGAGGGCGATCAGGTGCAATTCCTGGAGGACGGGAAGCTGCTCTTCAGCGGCCCTGTCTTTGACATCGAGAAGTCCGGCAGCGGGAATGTGGTGACCTACACCGCCTTCGACCTGATGTTCTATGTCACAAAGTCCGACATCAACCGGGTGTTCGACAACGAGACCCCGGAGGCTATCACAAGCTGGATCTGCTCCCACTTGGGGATCCCCTTCGGCGCGGCAGCGTCTACGGGGATCCCCGTTTATATGCCCTGGCTGGGCAAGAAGGCGTATGACGGCATTATGGCGGCCTACACAGCCGCCAGCCGGAAGAACGGCAAGAAATACATCCCCCTGATCAAAAATGCCACACAGCTCTATGTAATTGAAAGGGGGGCGCTCTGCGGGGTGGTGCTGGACGGCTCCTATAACCTGACAGAAGCCAACTACAAGACCAGCCTGCAGAACATGGTTGACCGGGTGCTGATCACGGATAAGGACGGCAACCAGATCGGCGTGGTGGAGGATACCGCGGCGCAGCAGAAATACGGCGTGGTGCAGACGGTCTATAAGCAGGAGGACGGCAAGGACGCACAGACCGAGGCCAAGGCCCTTCTGCAGACGCTGGAGCAGACCGGCAGCGTCACCGGCTGCCAGGGTGACAGCCGGGCGGTCAGCGGCTATGCGCTGATCGTCCAGGAAACCACCACCGGGCTGTTCGGCAAGTTCTACATTGAAAGCGACACCCACACCTTCACGGACGGTAAGCATGAGATGGCCCTGACCCTGGCCTTCTCCAATATGATGGACGAAAAAGAGATTGAAAACCAATCCCAAGGATAGGAGGCAAGAGATATGTCAAGATGGGCGGTGGAGATGGCCGAGGCCCTGCGCGGCGACGGCTCCGGGGGAGCAGACGGCAGCTGGCGGTTTGCAACCGTCAACACCGCCAGCCCGCTGACCATTAAGGCGCATGACCAGGTGATCTCCAAATACCTCTACAAAAGCGCCTCCCTTTCCCTCCAGGCCGGGGATGAGGTGCTGGTATATGAAACTGGCGTCGCTTTTTATATCATCGCAAAGGTGGTGCCGGTATGAGCATTTTTCCTTTTATCAGCCCGGAAATACTGGAAAGCGGGCAAGCCAGCGAGCTGCCTATGTTCCGGGAGTACGCATACGACTTTGAAAACAACCGCCTGCTGCTCCGGGATGGGAATACCTACCTGGTGGAGGGCAACGAGGCGCTGCGGATCTGGATCTTCAAGGCGCTGTCCACAGAACGGTTCCGCTATACCGCCTACGACAGCGCCTTTGGAAGCGAGATCCACACTCTGATCGGCAGTACCCTGCACTCGGAGATCGTAACCTCGGAGCTGAAGCGGTTTATCATTGAGGCTTTGATGGTAAACCCCTATATTTCAGAATTGAGCAATTTCCAATTTACCCGCACAAAAAGTGGGATTCAGGTCGAATTTGACTGCACCACAATTTATGGGGCGATGACCGTTGAGTGGGATGCCAAGGAGGTGAGAGCGGCATGAGCGACACAACGATAGACTTCAGCACGGACGCCATCCTTCAGCGCATGAGGGACGGCCTGGAGAACCCGGCCAACAAACTGGAGGGCGGCTTCTGCATGGATAACCTGCAGGCCGTGGCCGAAGAGATGGCCCGCATGGACGCAATGGAGGTGCAGCCCATCCCCGACCACGTGCTGTTGGATACCGCCGAGGGTGAGTACCTTGACCGGAAGGCCCTGGACTACAACGAGACCCGGAACCCCGCCGCAGCGTCGGTGGGCAATCTGCTCTTTACCGGGGAAGCAGGCACGACCATCCCGATGGGCACCGAGGTTCTATATGGTACACTGGCCTTTGAAACTACAGCTACAGCGCAGATCAGCGCCGAGGGACAATGCGAGGTGGGGGCTAAATGTCAGACGGCGGGAACCGTGGGCAACGTGGGCATCGGCACCATCACAGCCCTGCGCACAGCTATTTCCGGCGTGACCTCCGTTACCAATACCGCACCCTTCGGCGGTGGTGCGGAGGCTGAGGGGGATGACTCCTTCCGCAGCCGGGTGCTGGAGAAGATCCGGAGGCCCATCACCAGCGGGAACCGGAACCATTTCATTTATTGGGCAAAACAGGTGTCCGGCGTTGGCGGGGCCAAGTGCCTGGGCGCTGAAGTGTGCGGAGCTGGCAAGGTAAAGGTGATCATCCTTTCCGATAAGTATGGTGCGCCGGACGGAGTGATCCTGAAAAATGTGGAGGCCCACATTGAAGAGGAGCGCCAAATCGGAGCGGAGGTGACCGTGGTGGCCGCCACCCCCAAGGCCGCCACCGTGGTGGTCACAGTCAAGGTGGCCAGCGGGTACAACATCACCGACATCCGCCAAAATGTCCAGACGGCGCTGCAGAGCTACATCGACAGCGTAAACCGGGAGGACTTTGATACGGCTCCCGTCCGGGGCGATGAAAACCGGAAGAGCAGTATCAGCTATTACCGGATCGGCGACCTTATCTTCGGCGTGGACGGAGTGGCGGATATTATCAGCTATACCCTGAATGGGGAGATTTCTTCCCTCACATCCGACTATGAGGAGTTTTTCACGCTGGAGGAGGTGGAAATCAGTGCCGATCAATGATGCCTTCATGCTTCCCAAGCGGGTGCGGACAATGGAGCAGATGGCAGACCTGCTCCAAACAGAGCAGACGGAGCTGACGCAGACGCAGCGCACCATCGCCGCGCTGGAGCAGCAGTTGAACATCAGCACCAGCACTTTCCTGCTTCCCCGGCACGAGCGCCTGTTTGAGCTTCCAGTCAATACCACAGAGAGCCTGGAGGCACGGCGGGCCAAGGTGCTGGCAAAGCTGAACACGCGGGGCACCACCACCGTGGAGGCAATCCGGGAGATGGTGTCGATTGTTACGGGGAGCGAGGGCGCGGTGGTGGAGCATTTCAGCCAGTATGCCTTTACCGTCATCGTTTATATGCTGTTTGAAGGCGTTTTTCCAGATCTGCCTGAGCTGATCCGGCAGATCGATGAAATCAAACCGGCCCACCTGATTTTCGATATTGTGGGTGCATTCCAGCCCACCGGCATGGAGAACCGGAACGAGGTATCCCTGTACCGGCTGAAGATCCTCTCCCGCTTCGCCAATACCAGAGGCCAGCGGGTGGTGCGGTTTGATGGAGAGGCTGACTTTGACGGCAGCATCCCGTTCAACCAGTCTTTCAGCGGGATTACCTTCCCGGCCATGGCTATCTGCACCAGCTTCCCTGTCCGGGAAGAGATCAACGGCACCCTGACCATGAATAACTGGTATGCCTTCGATGGAGCTGCCGCCTTTGACGGCTCCCGGAAATTCAATGCCCAAATCATGCAGGAGGAGTTTTAGATGAATGAAAACAGTGTAATCACCAAAACGCGCCGCAGAAAGCTCTGCATGGCGGCCAGCGACCCGGAAAAGCCGCTGGCCGTCATTACCCATGTGGCCTTCGGGAACGGCGGTGTAAATGGGAGCGGAGAGCCGCTTGTACCCCTGGAAACACAGACGGCCCTCAACAGCGAACTCGCCCGCTATGAGGTGGAGAGCGTGACCTACCCGGCTGAAACCACCGCCCGCTATGCGGTAACCATTCCCAAGGACGCACTGGTGGGCGAGGAGATCAGCGAGGCAGCGCTGGTGGACAGCGATGGGGATGTGGTGGCCATCAAGACCATGTACCCCAAGAAGAAGGATGAAGATGTCAGCTTCACCTTTGAGTTTGACGATGAATTTTAACCTGGAGGTGACAGCTCATGGCAGAAGAGTTTTACACAGTCCCGGAAAGCCCGGAGTATAATGCGGCGGCTATCCGTAAGATCCAGGACACCGACCCGGTGCGGGCCAGCACGATTGTCAACCCCGTGGTGCAGCAGATGATCAACAATACCCATGCGGTGAAGAAGCAGGCCGACCAAAACGGCCAGTCCGCCGCTGCTGCAGCGGAAGCAGCGGAAGCTGCGGATGAAAAGGCCACGGAAGCACTGGAAGCAGCGCACAACGCGGCACAGGTGGCAGACCAGGCAGGGACAGACGCTTCCAATGCTCTGACTGCTGCGGATGCCGCTCTGGAAGCCATCACGAAGCTGGCCCATACCATTGATGCGGTTCCTACTCAAAACGGCAGTTTGACCTATACGGGCGGCGAACAAAGCCCTAACTGGAACAGCTATAACCCGGAAACCCTGACCATTGGCGGCACAACCAAAGGCACCAACGCAGGCAACTATGTCGCCACCTTTACTCCGAAAGAGGGATACACTTGGGGCGATGGCACCAACACCACAAAGGAAGTCACTTGGACGATAGGCCGAGCCACCATTGCCAAGGCCCCCTCGCAGAGCGGGAGCCTGACCTACACTGGGGAGTCGCAGACCCCCACTTGGAATGACTACAACACCGCCCAACTGACCATTGGTGGAGAGACATCGGCCACCAATGCGGGCAGCCACTCGGCAACCTTTACCCCAACCAGCAACTATCAATGGAGCGACAGCAGCGTTACAGCCCGGAGCGTGGAGTGGCAGATCCAGCGGGCATCCATTACCACAACTCCGGTGCAAAGCGGCAGCCTGACTTATAGTGGATTGGCGCAAAGCCCCAGCTGGAGCAACTATGACAGCGCACAGCTGACCATCGGCGGCACAACCAGCGGTACTAATGCTGGCAATTATAACGCCACCTTTACGCCCACCAGCAATTATCAGTGGAGTGACGGCGGCATCGGAGCCAAGACAGTTATATGGAAAATCGGAAAGGCGGCAGGCAGCCTGTCCCTGAATAAGAGCAATATCACTCTGAACAAGAGCACTTCGTCCACCACCATCACGGTTACCAGGGCGGGCGATGGGGCAATCTCTGCCATCTCCAATGCCACCGGCGTTGCCACGGTGTCGGTTTCCGGCAATACGGTTACCGTGACAGGCAAAGCCTATGGCAGCGCCACCATTACAGTCAAGGTGGCAGAGGGCACAAATCACACGGCCCCCGCAAACAAGACCTGTGCCGTGCAGGTGAACCTGTTCAATGCTACGCTGAACTCCAATACCTGGGCGGCGATCCGGGCGGCCAGCGATGCGGATGAGGGTGCGAACTACTGGAGCGTGGGTGATACCAAGAGCATCACCATCAACGGGCAGGTGGGCAATTTCACCTTCTCCAACCTTTCCATCAGCCCCTTTATCCTGGGCTTCAACCACAATTCCTCCAAGGAGGGGACGCACCGGATCCACTGGCAGCTCGGCAAGATCGGCGGGACGATGGTGGGCCTTTGCGATAACCAATATAACAGTAGCGTGAGTGGGGCTGGCTACTTCCACATGAATGACAGTAACACCAATGTCGGCGGATGGAAGGACTCCAGCATGAGAAAAACCCTGCTGGGCAATAGCAAAACGCCGACCAGCCCGCTGGCCAATAGCCTGATGGCCGCGCTGCCCTCCGATCTCCGGGCTGTTATGAAGTCGGTGACGAAGTACACCGACAATGTCGGCAACGCCACAGGAAGTGTGGCAGGCAATGTTACAGCGACCACGGACTATCTGTTCCTTCTTGCGGAATTTGAGGTGTTTGGATCCCGGTACTATGCGAATGACTACGAGAGGAACAGTCAGCTCCAATATGATTACTACAAAGCGAGTAACAGCAGAGTCGCTTATAAGCACAACGCTACCGGGACAGCGGTTTGGTGGTGGCTGCGCTCCCCTTATTACACCAACTATAACGGTTTCTGCCTTGTCACCACCGGCGGCGGCAGCAACACTAGCCACGCCTACTACTCGGCGGCGTTGCTGCCCGGCTTTGCTACCTAATCCTCCGCAGAGCTATCCGACCACATCCCGCCCCCGAAAGGGGGCGGCCCTCCGGGAGGAGCAGCTGGCCGGGGCCACGCCAAAAAAGATGTCGGCGCGAAGCGCCGACGCGATTTTTTGAAAAATGGCCTATGACCGGCATTGCTTTTATGCTATACTTTTAGACGGATCCCAGCGAATGGGGGTGAAAGGATGTCGGTTCTAAAAGCCCAGCGGAGCGTCAGCAAGATGGAGTTTGTGAACTGCGCAGGCGAAATCTACGATGAGACCATCAATTTCTTAACGAGGCTGTCCGCCCGGTATGCGCGGCTCGTTGCAGAGCCAATCGCAAAGCTGGCCGGAGAGGTCGAGGATCATGCGGAGAAGGCGAACAGCATTTACCCTTCGGATGATCAGCGGCGGAGCCTCCGCAAGGCCCACCTCCTGGAGGCGCGGGCCTCCCTCATGGCGCTGGATACCCGGCTCTCCAAGTGTTACCGGATCATGAACCTGAACCCGGAGGGGTGCTTTACTACCTCCACCGGACGCCAGGTGGAGTCCGGGAAGGCACAGGAGAAGCTGGACAAAATGGCACAACGGTTAGGCGACTTGATTGACCGGGAGAACGAACTCCTAAAAGGCCAGATCAAGAAGTTCTGACCTGTGTGGGTGTATCTCTGTTAATTCCGCTCAGCGGTTTGGTGGTGGCTGCGCTCCCCTAATTACAACAACAATAACAATTTCTGCAATGTCAACACCGGCGGCGGCAACAACAATAACAACGCCTACTACTCGGCGGCGTTGCTGCCCGGATTTTACAGGTACACGGTCAAATGGAGTAACCGGAAGGTGAAAGACGACCGATGTAAAAGGAGAGATACTTCCCAGGGGGAAACCCCTGAAACTGCCCTCTGACGGCCACGCACGGACGCTGCTTGCATGGCGGGCGATTGCGCTGACCCCGTTTCATGTGCTGGGCCAAAGTAGTTTAGAGGCGCACCTACAACTTAACTATGCGGAGGGCGAATACTTTTTATGACCAGTGAGGAGCGCCGTGAGGCGCGATACCAGCGTCGCCGAGCAAGGCGGCAGGAGAAGCGGGCGGCTCGTTGTGCTGCCCTGGGAACCATCGACCAGGTGTTCAGCTACCGGAAGATGTTCTTCTACGGGCGGCGCTGCTGCAATGGCGTCCGCTGGAAGCAGAGCGTACAGAACTTTGAGAACCACCTGTTTTCAGGGACTGCCCGCCGCAGGCGGGAGATCCTGTCCGGCACTTGGAAGCCGGGGAAATGCGTCCATTTTACGCTGTGTGAGCGCGGAAAGGTGCGGCCCATCGATGCGCCGCACATCACAGACCGGCAAGTCCACAAGACCCTCTGCAGCGAGGTATTGATCCCGCTGTATAACCCCAGCATGATCTTCGATAACGGGGCCAGCCAACGGAATAAAGGGTTGCATTGGCATTTCCAACGGCTGAAGGAGCATCTGCACTGGCATTATCGCCGGTATGGACGCACCGGAGCCATGGGCCTCGTAGATCTCAAAGCATTCTTCCCAGGCGCACCCCGCCAGGCTCTTTACCAGAGGCACCAGCTGCTGATCCCCGACCCGGCCCTCCGCCGAGTGGCGGATACTGTGGTGGATTACGCCCCCAGCACTGCACCGGGCCGGGGGATGCCGCTGGGCGTTGAGCCATCCCAGCAGGAGATGGTGGCCCTCCCAAGCGCCGTGGATAATTGGCTGAAGTGTCAGGTGGGTGTCCACTGCGCCGGGCACTACATGGATGACTATTACATCATCATGCCCGATGTGGAGCAGCTGAAAGCTGTGATCCGGGAGATGGTGCGGCGGTTTGAGACTATGGGGATCCGGGTGAACAAGCGTAAGTGCAAGATCATCCCCCTGACAAAGTCTTTCCGCTGGTGCAAGGCCCGGTTTACACTGACGGAGACTGGCAAGGTTAAGGTCAATGGCAGCCGGGACGGGATCAAACGAGCCAGACGAAAGCTGAAGCTGTTTCACCAGGAATTTATGGCTGGGAAGCGGCCCTTTTCAGAGGTGGAGCAGTACATGGAGTGCCAGAGCGCATATTACCGCAACTTCAACGACCACGGACGGCTGCTCCGCTTGCGGCGGCTTTATCATGCGATCTTTTTTGGAGGTGCAAAATGTATAAAATCATAAAGGATGGAACAACCATCGGCTTGACCGAGTTCCTCACCTATATTAAGCAGCATGATAATGGCTGCTTCATTCTTTGCCCGGAGCCGGAGGCTTCGGGCATTGCCTTTGACGGAAAGGTTTATCACTTGCTGGGGCGAGAGGCTCTGAAAGGGGTATCCACCATTATGTTGGAGGAAGTTGATGCGGGTAGTGAGATCACCAAAGCTAAGGAAACGAATGGTATTGTGTTTGTGACGCTTGCTGAGGCAGGAAGTATCGATGATGCTACAGCGGCTGAACACGCTGATCTGTTTGCAGAGTGGGCCTACCCGGTGGCCTACAAGGTGGGACAGATCAGGAGGTATAATGGTGCGCTTTATAAGTGTGTTCAGGATCATACCTCACAGGCTGAATGGACACCAGACACAGCTTCCAGCTTGTGGGCAGGCACATCCGATCCCGCAGAGGAATGGCCAGCCTGGAGCCAGCCTGTGGGCGCACATGACGCTTATAGTTCGGGAGCGAAGGTAAGTCACAATGGGAAGCACTGGATCAGCAGCGTGGATAATAATGTGTGGGAACCCGGTGTGTATGGATGGACGGAGCAGGAGGAATAAGTGTGGTAGAACACAGCAGTTATATTGCAAGGAAACGCGCCCGCTTCAGTGCCTTCGGTATCCCGATAAATATCCCGTGGGGCACTCATTTGACGGCGCAGGAGGGCTTTATCTACCTGGGAGAGCAGCCGCTCTGCACTGTCACCAGCCAGATTGCTTTCGATTATTTCACCCAGGATGATGATGGAAAGGGCCAGGAGCGGGGAGTCTTGCTGGAGTCTATTATTGCCCGTCTGCGCCCTAAGAATGAGCGAGATGATTGTCAGCGCCGTTGGGACTGCGTGTGGGGCGATCCGCTGTGCCAAAAGTACAGAAGGCCGGAGCATGAGGATTTCTGGCTCTGGAACTATGAGTTTTTCAATGCGCCGGTGGAGGATTTGCGGCATATCGCCAATCTGATCGGCGCGAAGTGATATGAAAAAGGCTGCTCATGGAGCGGCCTTTTTATATTGCCTACGGAAAGGGGGTGGGGCCTATGCCCTGCTGAATATCCGCCCAAAGGAGGTTCCTGCCGCTCCTTTGGGCGGGCTTTTTTGTCCCTTTAAATCGCATTTGAGAACCTATTTTATTCGAGGAGGATTACACTATGTTTGACATCACCGTGATTATTGAGGCCGTCTTTGCACTGCTGGCGGCCATCATCACCGCCATTGTTATCCCCTATATCAAGAGCAAGACCACGGCCTCCCAGCAGGCTGAGATCAATGCCTGGGTGAAGATCGCCGTCACCGCTGCCGAGCAGATCTACACCGGCTCCGGCAGGGGCGAGGAGAAGAAAGCCTATGTGCTGAACTGGCTCCAGGAGCATGGCATTACCGTTGATGCTGAAAAGCTGGATGCGCTGATTGAGGCCGCCGTATATGATCTGACAAACAATGGCTTGATCGCCATCGAGCAGGGTGTCGTTGTGGGGGAGGATGATGGCCATGAGGCCGGTTGAGAGACTGCTGGCCACTGCCAGGGCTGAGATTGGCTACATCGAGAAGGATACCAACGCCCAGCTCGATGACAAGACGGCCAACGCTGGGGACGGGAACTGGAACAAGTACGCTCGTGACCTGGATGCCTTGGGCGTGGTCTACAACGGCAAGAAGAATGGCTATGCCTGGTGTGACATCTTCACCGACTGGTGCTTCATCCAGACCTTCGGCCTGGAGCTGGGCCTGAAGCTGCTCTGTCAGGCTAAGAAAGGTGTGGGAGCCGGGTGTTCAGGCTCCGCCAACTACTACAAGCAGAAGGGCCAGTTTCACACCAGCGGCCCACAGCCCGGCGACCAGATCTTCTTCACAAATGACGGCGGCAAGACCATGTATCATACCGGCATCGTAGAGAAGGTGGCTGGAGGCCGGGTTTACACCATTGAGGGCAATACCAGTTCCGCAGCGGGTGTCGTGGAGAACGGCGGCTGTGTCCGAGACAAGAGCTATGCCCTGACCTACAGCAAGATTGGCGGTTATGGCCGCCCCGACTTTTCCATCGTACCAGAGGAGGATGACGATATGGATCAGAACAAGTTCAATGAGATGTTCAAGGTCGCTATGACCGCGCACCAGAAGGAGCTGCAGGATAATGACTGCGGCGAGTGGAGCCGGGAGGCCAGGGAGTGGGCTATCCGTGTGGGCCTGTTCGCCGGTAACGGCACCACTGCAGATGGCCAGCCTAACTATATGTGGGCCAGCCCTCTGACCCGCGAGCAGGCCGCTCAGCTCTTCTACCGCTTCGCCCAGGATCATGGGCTGGCGTGATGAGCGGCGGGAAACGCCTCGCCGGGAGTAAAACGGCGAAAAAGCCAGACCTCTCCCAATTCTCCAAGTGGATGATTGCCGACATTCGCCCACTATTGTGGGTAGTAACAGTAGGTGGCCTTTTACTGGCCGCCTACTGTATCCGCGTCGGCTACACCGGCTCTTTGCCATGGATCTCCGCCATGGTGGGGCTTCCCTGGACAGCCCACGGTGTGGTATGCAGTTTCTATCTCAATATGGCGAAATCAGATCACACCGAAGGTGGAATCACATTTGAAAAAGCCAAAGCAAACGGCTTCCAGGAAACCGAACCCATAGGCAGCACAGATAGCCCTGCAATCTAAAGCCCTGCAGCCCCAAGCTGCAGGGCTGTTCCATAGCTCATCCGAGGATTGTGCCCCTTTAATAATTGAAAAGGATGAATGCTATGGAAAGTTTCATCGGCTGGATCGGCGGCAAGCGTATGCTCCGCAAGGCCATTTTAGAGCGGTTCCCCACCGATGAGGTAGGGCGCTATATAGAGGTATTCGGCGGCGCGGCTTGGGTGCTTTTCGCCAAGGAGAAGAAAGCAAACCAGCTGGAGGTCTACAACGACATCAACAGCAACCTGGTGAACCTCTTCCGCTGTGTGAAGTACCATTGCGGGGAACTGCAGCGCGAGATGGAGTGGATGCTTACCTCACGGGAGCAGTTCTTTGATTGCCTCGCGCAGGGACAGGGACGCGGCCTGACGGACATTCAGCGGGCGGCCCGCTTCTTCTATACGGTCAAGATCAGCTTCGGCTGTGACAACCGCACCTACGCCACCAGCTCCAAGCAGGTCGACAACGCCGTGGAGTACCTGGAGAAGGTGCGGGAACGGCTCCGGGGAGTGAACATCGAGAACAAGGACTTCGCTGACCTTATCAAGGTCTACGACAGGCCAACGGCTCTGTTCTACCTCGACCCGCCCTATGTGAATACCGAGAAGTATTATGACAGCCCTTTCAGCGCCCAGGATCACCACCGTTTAAGAGAGGTTTTAAGCCAAGTAAAAGGCCGTTTTATCCTCTCCTACAATGACCATCCTTTGATTCGAGAGCTGTATGCAGATTACCGTATCGAGGGCATCACTCGAACCACGACTCTGGCTGGGAAGGGAAATAACCAGACCCAGTATGCGGAGTTGATTATCCGTAACTTCTAACAAAGTTCGTTAAATTATCACGCTTCGAGTGATTTCATCACAAACCGCCCTAAAACACCCCTTTTCTCTGGTAATATATCCCTAAAGGGGCATTTGTGATGATAAAGAATCACCTATCTCGAATCCTCGGAGAGCGCAGATGGACACGCGCAAAACTTGCCCGGCTGACCGGCATTCGCCCTTCTACCATCGGTGACCTATACAACGAGATGGCAGACCGAGTGTCTTTCGATCAGCTGGACAGGATTTGCGAGGTCTTGGACTGCAGTATTTCTGACCTGCTGGAATACATACCGAACCAGCAGCGCAGGACTGGTAAAGACCTGATCCTGGAGGAACACGGAAACCGCAAGAGAAAACAGCCTTAAATCTGAGCAAAGAAACGGCGCTTAAGAGGTTACTTAAAACCCTTTTAAGCGCCGTTTCTTTTTTGCAGATTGTATGAAAATTTTTCGCAGCTTGTTTGCAAAGCAACACCGATTCCTACAAGTAAAACAAATAAAAAAACACAGGGCCAGGTCTGAACTGCACCCCATTTGTTAGACAGTATGGTATACTATCTAACAAGTGGGGTGTTTTGCTATGCCAAAAGGAGTACCAAACAAACGATATACGCCGGAATTCAAAAAACTGGTGATTGAAACCATGCAGAAAGAGAAATTGAGTTACAGCGAAACCTGCCGTAGATTTGAGGTAAACAGTAGAGATCGAATCAAATCATGGGAGCGAATCTACCTGGAAGAAGGGCCGGAAGGGTTAGCCATCGAACGGCGTGGCCGCAGCAGTAAGGGTCGTCCGCCAAAGCAGCTGCCGAAGCAGGTGGAAGAAGATCTGCTGGCCGAAGTGCAGCGACTGCGTGCGGAGAACGATTACCTAAAAAACTTGCAAGCCTTGGTTTTGGAAGACGAGCGACGCCAGCGCAGAAAACGCTGGTAGTTCAGAAGCTAAGGCAAAAACACGCACTCAGTATTCTGCTCTCAATCGCTCAGCTGCCCCGTGCAACTTTCTACTATCATTTGAAGCAGATGCAGAGAGAAGACAAATATGCATCTGTTAAGGAAGAAATCGCAGCAATTTACCACGAAAACAGGGGCCGGTACGGCTATCGCCGGATCACGGCAGAACTTCGCAAGCGTAAATTCTCTGTGAACCACAAGACTGTCCAGCGGCTCATGAAGAAGCTGGGCTTAGTTTGTCGTGTCAGGATGAAAAAATATCGTTCCTACAAGGGAGAAGTAGGCAAAATTGCACCAAATTTGCTAAATCGGGATTTTCATGTCGAAAAGCCGAATCAGAAATGGGTCACGGATGTGACGGAGTTCAGCCTGTTTGGAGAGAAGCTCTATCTGTCCCCGATTCTCGATCTGTGCAGCAGCGATCTGGTCAGTTACACCATATCGGATCGTCCTGTACTCAGCATGGTAACCACCATGCTGGACGAGGCGTTTGCAAAGATCCCGGCCGGAACAAACCTGATTCTCCATTCTGACCAGGGCTGGCAGTACCAACACAAACAATACCAACAGATGCTCCGGGAGAAAGGTGTTCGCCAGAGCATGAGCCGGAAAGGAAACTGTCTGGACAACGCCGTGATAGAGAATTTCTTCGGCTTACTCAAAAGTGAACTGCTGTATTTGCAGGAGTTCCGCTCCATGGAACACTTCAAACTGGAACTGATCGAATATCTGGATTACTACAACAACCGCCGCATCAAGGCAAAGCTAAAGGGCTTGCCGCCTGCAATTCACAGACAGCAAGCCCTTTCGGCTGCTTGAACAATTTTTACTTCAAAATATTGTCTAACTTTTGGGGGTCACTTCAGTCGGCCCTGTGTTTTTTTAAAGATTCCCATCCCGGTTAAACCTGCGGTAAAAGTCCTTTGTCAGGTCGATGAACGCCCGGGCGGCGGGGGAGAGGAAACCGTTTTTCTTGTACACCACCGCCGTGGGGCAGGTGAGGGGCGGCTCCCCGATGGTGAAGCAGGCCAGCCGGTCCAGATAGGGGGTGCGGGAGATGCCGCTCTCCTGCAGAAAGGCAAAGCCCATGTTCCCCGCCGCCAGGTTGATGGCGGTGGTGTTGTTGGTGGTGACCAGGATGTTTTGCGGCTCTACATTCAGCACGGAGAAGGTGTTGTACAGCAGCTTGGCCAGCCGCCAGTCAGAGGGGAGCATGACGATCCGCTCGTGCTCCAGCTGCCGCAGCTGGGTGAAGTGGAGGGGGCGGTCATAGGGGCTGTCCAGCCCCTGCAGCAGGGGGTGGTCCTTGTGGCCGATGAGGAAGACCCGCTCCCGCATGATCAGCTCATAGGACAGCTCGGTCAGGTCGGTGGGGATGTGCATGACGCAGAAGTCGATGACGCTGTCCTCCGCCAGCTTGGTCAGCTCGGGCACGGCGGCCTCGTGAAGGACCACCTGCACGTCGGGGTACTGGGGGGTGAACAGGGGCAGGATGTCGGGCAGCAGCATGGCCCCACGCCAGGGGGACACGCCGATGTGCAGCACCGGGCGGTTCCGGTCCTGGATGTCCCGCAGGTCGCTGAGCAGCTGCCGGTCCAGATAGCTCTGCCGCTCCAGATAGGCATAGAACACCTCTCCCGCCGAGGTGAGAGTGAGGGGGGTGTGGGACCGGTCCATCAGGGCCACCCCCAGGGTGTGCTCCAGCTTGGCCAGATACTGGCTGAGATAGGGCTGGGAGAGATACATCTGCTCGGCGGCCTTAGAGATGCTGCGCTCCTTGGCGATGGTGAGAAAATATTCAGGATTCTTGACGAACATAAGCGCCCCTCCCAAAGTTCGGGCCAGATCGGCCAGTGAGGCTATCATATCACAGATCGGGATGGGAGAAAAGATAAAAAAGCCGCTGACCGCGTGTATGCGCACGGTCAGCGGCCCGTCCCTCGGGGATGCCTGTCCCGAAAGACTTTCTGGTGGTCAGAGAAATCTTGAATAAAAGGGGTAGGAAGAAAGCAGGGAGGTGTGAGGAGGGGGGAGTTAGCTTTCTCTAACCAAGCATAGGTTAGCATAAACTAACCGACATGTCAACAGGAAATTTTCAAATTTGAAAATTTTTTTGTGGGGAGACGGATTGCCACGTCAGGGCTGCGCCCTTCCTCGCAATGACAGGGTACAGAGGGCCTGTACTCGACACAGAAGACTGTATTTTTGTCATTGCGAGGAGCGAAGCGACGTGGCAATCCGTTTCACTTGGTCATCTCTTGTTTTCTCTGTACCAGATGCTCCATCATGTTCCGGTCAAAGGTGAGGCAGGCGCCCATGGGGTCGATGACGAAGCCGGCGGCCCGGTTGTCCCGGAGGACCATGCCGGCGTAGTGGTCAAAGGTGAGGGCTACCGTCTGCTGATTTTTGGGGCCGCACAGCTTGCGCAGCTCCTCCCAGCCGGTGAAGGCGGGGAAGAAGGGCTGTCCCTCCTGATTGGTCAGCAGCTGAAAGCGCAGGGCGGCCTCCTTCCCCTCTGTCTCGGGGACGATGTCCGCCGGGGCCAGGAACTGGGCCTGAGAGATGACCATGTCCAGCACGGCCTCGCGGCTCTCCCGGCTGTTCTCCGTCTGCATCCGGGCGATGGCCTGGAGCAGGGGGGCGTTGTCCAGGATCTGTTCATTGGATTCCATATAGCAAAGACCTCCTAAACAAAAGCGCATTCCCGCCCCCGCAGGGGGCGGGGATCAAATATTTTATATATTTTAGGCTCTGTCACAACAAATGGTTGATTTTGACGAGAAATAGCGTATAATAATAGTAAGAAACAGTACCACCGAAGGAGGTAATTGGATATGCCTACTATCAAAGACGCATTAGATATTATCGGTAAGTTGACTGTCGCAGAGCAGGAAAGCCTTAAAACAATGCTTTTAAGTCCTGCCTTTGTAAAGTCTTTGAATATTGAAGATTTCGTAGCAAAGGAACGCTTTGCAAATGGTCGTGTATGCCCTCTTTGTGGCTGTATCCATGTGGTTCGCAATGGTCATCGTAAAGATGGCACACAGCGATATGTATGTAAGGATTGTGGCAAGTCCTTCGTGATTGCTACGAACTCCATTGTGTCTGGTACAAGAAAAGACTTGTCCGTGTGGGAGCAGTACATTGATTGTATGATGAATGGCTTATCCATTCGTAAGACTGCTGTTGCTTGTGGGATTCACAGAAACACCGCATTCCTTTGGAGACACAAGATTTTGGATGCACTTCAGAATATGGCAGACGATGTTACCCTTGACGGCATTATTGAGGCTGACGAAACTTTTTTCGCCATCTCGTACAAGGGCAATCATAGCAAGAGTAAGACATTTGCTATGCCACGCAAGGCTCATAAGCGTGGTCATTCTACACATATCAGAGGCTTGTCCCAAGAAAAGGTATGTGTTCCTTGTGCGGTTAATAGGAATGGCTTGTCTATCTCCAAGATTACGAATACTGGTAGAGTTTCTACAAGAGATTTACATCATATTTATGATGGTAGGATTAAGACCAATTCCACTCTTGTTACGGACAAGATGAACTCCTATGTGAGATTTACAAATGCCAATGGCATTGACCTTGTGCAGTTAAAGACTGGCAAAGCCAAGAAAGGCATTTATAATATCCAACATATCAATAGCTACCATAGCCAGCTAAAGAGGTTTATGCGTGGCTTTAACGGTGTTTCTACCAAGTATCTGAACAACTATCTTGTGTGGAATAACCTTGTAAATTACGCCAAAGAAAGCGACATGGAGAAAAGGAACATCTTCTTAACTTTCGTTTTGGCAACATTGAAAACTGCTAAATGCAGAGATTTATCAAACAGACCAGCAGTTCCTCTGGTCGCCTAATTAGAATTTGTGGAGATGATAAGATGGTCAATATAACAGATGTAAAACAGATTCTTCAATTTGCAATAGATGCGGAGATTAAAGTCTTTCTTGATGGTGGCTGGGGTGTAGATGCTCTTCTTGGATATCAGTCAAGAGCCCATAATGATATTGACATTTTTGTAGAAAAGAACGATTATCAGAACTTTATAGAAATAATGAAAGCTAATGGCTTTTATGAGATTAAGATGGAATATACAACATTGAACCATACTGTATGGGAAGATTTGAAAAACAGAATTATTGATTTGCATTGTTTTGAATATACGGACGAAGGTGAAATTCTTTATGATGGGGATTGTTTTCCGGTAGAAACTTTTTCGGGTAAAGGAAGAATTGAGGAAATAGAGGTTTCCTGTATTGAACCATATAGTCAAGTAATGTTCCATCTGGGATACGAGTTTGATGAAAATGATGCACATGATGTGAAGTTATTGTGTGAGACACTTCATATCGAAATTCCAAATGAGTATAGATAACTGCAAATAACAGTTTGTAGGGGAGTTCTGATACTCCCCTATAAAAATGGCTATTTATCAACTGTTTGTTGTGACATAGCCATATTTTACCCCATCAGCCCCCCACTGGCAAGGCTTTGTCCATTTATCCAGTGGACAGCGGGGGCGGGCTGTGGTAAGATACCCCTTGACGAGTTTCCACATCTCGTCCAAGCACAGCCCGCTGCCCCAAATGCGTGGAACGCCCGGCCACGGGGGGAGGAAAAGCTGTGTTCGTTCGGGGGACCGAAAAAATTTCAGTCTCGCCGTTCTCTAAAGAAGAAAATGGAGGTTTTTTTATGTCTAAATTCTCTGTTCGCGATCTCACCCTGGCGGCCATGCTGGCCGCGGTGTATGCTGTGCTCACCATGGCCTTGCCCATCCCCCAGTATGGCGGGGTGCAGATCCGCTTTGCCGAGGCGCTGACCGTGCTGCCCTTCCTGTTCCCCGCCGCCACGCCGGGGCTGTTCGTGGGCTGCCTCATCGCCAACCTGCTCTCCCCCTATGGCCTGCTGGACGTGGTGGCCGGTTCCGCCGCCACCCTCATCGCCTGCCTGTGGACCCAGAGCCTGCGCAATCGCTGGCTGGCTCCCCTGCCCCCGGTGGTGTGCAACGCCGTCATCGTGGGGGCGGTGATCGCCTTTGCCGAGGGGGGCACCGGTGGGGCCTTTTGGACGGCCTATGCCTTTAACGCCTTCACCGTGGGCCTGGGCGAGCTGATCGCCAGCGCCGTGCTGGGCCAGCTGCTGCTGGGCGTGCTGCCCCGGGTGAGCTTTTTCCGGGAGATGATCCCCGCCGACAAACTGGACCGGCTGGGGTTAAAGACCCGCGTGAGCGGTCAGGGCTGACCGCTGCTGCCGGGCGAGGGGGCGGCCGGACAAGTGGAGTCTGGCCGCCCCCCTTTTCTTTCTGGGTCACGTTCATAGTTTGGTCATAAATTGTTTACACTTACACCGGGATTTTGTCCCGGTCTTTTGCTACTATATCCATTAACCGGTTAACGATTTTCTGATCGCGTATCCACAGGTTTTCGCTCCCCCCAGGGGAGCGGGAAACCAAAAGAAATGAACGACACACCCAGAGAGGATGATCTTCAAGATGCAAGAGATCAAAAAGCCATCGAAAAAACCCCTGGTATACTACTATCTGCTCACCCTGGCCATTCTGCTGCTGCTCAACGCGACGCTGTTCCCCTCTATGAACAAGAGCCGCATTGAAAACGTGACCTATGACGTGTTCATGTCCATGACGGACGAGAAGCAGATCGACCAGGTGGAGATCCGGGATGACCAGATCCTGTTCACCGACAAGGACGGCAAGATCTATGAGACCGTGGCCACCGAGGACGCCGGGCGCACCCAGCGCCTTTACGACTCCGGGGCCAAGTTCCAGCAGATCGACACCCAGCCCTCCGCCATGACCAGCCTGCTGGTGAACTGGGTGCTGCCCCTGGTGCCCTTTATGCTCATCGGCTACTTTATCAACCGCCGGATGCAGAAGGCCGTGGGCGGCAAAGACGGCATGATGTTCGGCATGGGCGGCGGCTCCGGGGCGAAAGTATATGTGCCCTCCTCCACCGGCATCCGCTTTGCCGACGTGGCCGGGGAGGACGAGGCCAAGGAGCTGCTGGGGGAGATCGTGGACTTCCTCCACGACCCGGAGAAATACCGGGAAATTGGAGCCAAGCTGCCCAAGGGCGCCCTACTGGTGGGCCCTCCGGGCACCGGCAAAACACTGCTGGCCAAGGCCGTGGCCGGTGAGGCAAACGTCCCCTTCTTCTCCATCGCCGGGTCGGAATTTGTAGAGATGTTCGTGGGCCGGGGGGCGGCCAAGGTCCGGGACCTGTTCAAGCAGGCCAACGAGAAGGCCCCCTGCATCATTTTCATCGACGAGATCGATACCATCGGCAAAAAGCGTGACGGCCAGTTCTCCGGCGGCAACGACGAGCGGGAGCAGACCCTGAACCAGCTGCTCACCGAGATGGACGGATTTGACGGCAGCAAGGGCGTGGTGGTCCTGGCGGCCACCAACCGGCCCGACTCCCTGGACCCCGCCCTGCTGCGCCCGGGCCGCTTTGACCGGCGCATCCCTGTTGAACTGCCCGATTTACAGGGCCGCATCGACATCTTAAAGGTCCACGCCAAGAAGATCCGTCTGGCCGACGGGGTGGACTTTGCCCCTATCGCCAGAATGGCCTCCGGCGCGTCCGGCGCGGAGCTGGCCAACATCGTCAACGAGGCCGCCCTGCGGGCCGTGCGGGACGGGCGTGGCTTTGCCACCCAGGAGGACCTTCAGGAGAGCGTGGAGGTGGTCATCGCCGGGTACCAAAAGAAGAGCCGGGTGCTGTCTGACCAGGAGAAGAAGATCGTGGCCTATCACGAGACGGGCCACGCCTTAGTCGCCGCCATGCAGACCCACTCCGCCCCCGTGCAGAAGATCACCATCATCCCCCGCACCTCCGGGGCCCTGGGCTATACCCTCCAGGTGGACAACGGGGACCACTTCCTCATGTCCAAGGAGGAGCTGCTGAACAAGGTCTGCACCTACACCGGCGGACGGGCGGCGGAGGAGCTGGTTTTCGGCTCCATCACCACCGGGGCCTCCAACGACATTGAACAGGCGACAAAATTGGTGCGCTCCATGATCGCCCGCTTCGGCATGAGCCGGGAATTCGGTTTTGCCGCCTTCGAGACCATGAGCAACCAATACCTGGGCGGGGACGCCTCTCTGGCCTGCTCCCCGGAGACCCAGGCCCGCATGGACCGCCTGGTTACCGAGACCATCCAGAAGGAGTATGACAAGGCCATGACCATCCTCCGGGACAACCGGGACAGCCTGGACAAGCTGGCCAACTTCCTGTATGAGAAGGAGACCATCACCGGGGAGGAGTTCATGGACATGCTCCGTACCGACGGAAAAGTGTGATCGGCCCGTCTTGACAAAGCCCCACCGGGGGCGTATGATAAACACTGCAAGCAGGGGAGCCCGGGCTGTCGGGCTGAGAGGGAGCAAGTGCGCTCCGACCCTTTCACCTGATGCGGGTCATGCCGCCGGAGGGACGTTTGCCGGTCATAGAGAGCTTTGACGGGGGCGGTCCTTTGGGGCCGCCCCCGTTTTCGGTGTATCCACTTTTTTCAGGGGGGATGTGGAAAAAAACCAGGCGTCCCGGCCCAGGGCCGGGAGCGGACCGAGGGGGAGCGCCCTGGGTCCGGGCCAGATCGCAGCGATGGGAAGCCGTGTTCCGGCGTGAGAGGAGACCAGCAAGTCTCGACCGAACCGAAAAAGCCACGTGCTTTTTCGGCCCTGTTCACCGGCGAAAAGCCGAGAGAGAGGGAAACGCTGCGGGCCTTTTGCGCGGTTTTTCCCCGTTTGAAAAAGGAGTTTTACACCATGAATCAGTCCAATGTGAAAAAGCTGGCGGTGGCCGGGCTGCTGTGCGCCCTGGCCGTGGTGGGCAGCATGTTCATCGTCTTCCCCGTCTTTGGCAGCAAGTGCGCCCCGGTGCAGCACATGGTCAACATCCTGTGCGCCGTGTTCCTGGGCCCTTGGTACGGGGTGGGTGTGGCCTTTGGGGCCAGCCTCATCCGCAACCTGCTGGGCGTGGGCAGCCTGATGGCCTTCCCGGGCAGCATGTGCGGGGCCCTGCTGTGCGGTCTGGTCTTCTGGAAGACCAAGAACCTGGCCGCCACGCTGGTGGGCGAGGTGTTCGGCACCGGCATCATCGGCGGTCTGGCCGCCTATCCCGTGGCTGTGCTGTTTATGAACGTCAGCGCCGCCGCTGTGGCCTTCTATGCCTATATCATCCCCTTCCTCATCTCCACTGTGGCCGGTTCTATTCTGGCCGGTATCTTAGTGGCCGCCCTGAAGCGCACCGGCGCTTTGAAGACCATGGGCGCGGCCCTGGAGCAGTAAGACAAGATCATTATAAGAAAACTGCGGCGCAGCCCATCTGTAAAAGGGCTGCGCCGCAGTTTTATCTGATCGTTTTTTTAAGGCTTTGTGCCGGGGACGAAGTGCCGGGCGGGCAGCACGTCGGCCAGGGCCACCAGGGGAACGGACAGGCCGCCGTCCCGCTGCAAGCGCGGGGTGCGCACCGTCACCCGGGTGGGCATAGGCCCGGTGGGCAGGGCTAAAATCGCCGCCGGGACGCCAGCTTCGGAGGAATTTACCATCAGGCTGCCCCCGTGGAGCCGGGCAATGATCCCGGCCAGGGGCATCCCCAATCCGGCCCCCGAGCCGGGGCGGGGGACGCCATAGTCGCTCTCACGCCCCAGCAGAGCGTCCAGCTGCTGGGGGGGTGGGGCCGACCCCGGGGCCACGGTGACCACGGCTCGGGTGCCCAGCCGCCGCAGGGACAGGGTCAATGGCCCCCGGCCTGTCCACCGGGCTCCGTTGGCGATCAGCTCCAGCAGCACGTGCTCCAGCAGCCCTGAGTCCCCGGGGATGAGCAGGGAGGACAGGGCGCTGTGATAGGTCAGGACGACGCCCTCCGCCCCCAAAAGACCGGCGCAGCCGTCCACCACCTTGCGGCACAGGGCGGCCAGGTCCATGGCCGCGGGGTGAAAGTCCCGCGTCCCGGGCTGGCCCAGCTGGCGGAGCAGGTCCAGGTTGTCCGTCAGGCGGAAGAGCTGATAATAGCTCTTCCAGAACATCCCCTGAGAGGCCGGGGGGATATCCGCCGCCGCCAGCTGCATCTGGGCCAGATAGGTGCGCATCTGGCGCAGGGCCCCGTCCAGCTGGGGGTCGGTCAGCGCCGGTTGGGGCGCGGGGATCAGCACGGCCAGCCGCCCCCACTTCGTCTCGGTCAGCTGGACCCGCCAGGCCGCGCCGCCCAGGGTGACCAGACCGCCGCCCTCCCCGGAGAGGGCCAGCAGCTCCGGGGGTATCGGCTCCCCCGGCTCCAGCTGAGGCAGCCGCCGCCGGACCGCCCCGTTGACGGCCACGATCCGGTCCTGCCACAGCAGCAGCGCCGCCGCCGGGAATGCGTTCAAAAAGCTCTCGCGCAGCTCTTGCACGTCGGACATGGTGACTCCTCCAAACCTGTGATCGGCTCATTTCTCTCTGGCTGCCTGTGTCGGTGGGCCGTCTTTGTGCAGTTTACGTTCACAGTGATTATACCAAAGTTTACCACACCCGGCGAGAACAAAAGTGAAAAACCGTAAATTTTGTCGAACAGCCGGTTTACTCCGCTTTTAAGCCCCCGGAGCTGCCGCCTTTTTAGTATAAGGCCGGGCTTACCCACGGTATGGCTAATTTTAATAAAAAATCTTTTGGATTTATAGGAAAAAAACCACTACCAAAATTCTTGCAACGGGGGTATAATAGGGACAGTTCCAAGCAACAAGCATTCAAAATTCCAAAGCGTGAATATGAATCAAAAAGGAGTCATTCAACATGAGCATTAAAGTTGGCATCAATGGCTTTGGCCGCATCGGCCGCATGGTGTTCCGCGCCAGCCTGAACCACCCCGAGATCGAGATCGTGGGCATCAACGATCTGTGCCCCGCCGACTACCTGGCTTACATGCTGAAGTATGATACCATGCATGGCAAGTGCGAGGCGGAGATCGGCCACACCGAGAACGCCATCATCGTCAACGGCAAGGAGATCCCTGTCTCCGCCGAGCGCAACCCCGCCGACCTGCCCTGGGCTAAGCTGGGTGCTGAGTATGTGGTGGAGTCCACCGGCCTGTTCCTGACCAAGGAGAAGGCTCAGGGCCACCTGGCTGCCGGCGCCAAGAAGGTCGTCATGTCCGCCCCCTCCAAGGACGACACCCCCATGTTCGTCTGCGGCGTGAACCTGGACAAGTACACCACCGACATGAACTTCGTGTCCAACGCCTCCTGCACCACCAACTGCCTGGCCCCCATCGCCAAGGTCCTGAACGACAACTGGGGCATCAAGGACGGCCTGATGACCACCGTTCACTCCGTCACCGCCACCCAGAAGACCGTTGACGGTCCCTCTCTGAAGGATTGGCGCGGCGGCCGCGCTGCCACCGGCAACATCATCCCCTCCTCCACCGGCGCCGCCAAGGCCGTGGGCAAGGTCATTCCTTCCCTGAACGGCAAGCTGACCGGTATGTCCATGCGTGTCCCCACCCTGGACG
The DNA here is from genome assembly GCF_054108085.1 of Flintibacter sp. SJQ-8. Taxonomy (NCBI): domain Bacteria; kingdom Bacillati; phylum Bacillota; class Clostridia; order Eubacteriales; genus Flintibacter; species Flintibacter sp. SJQ-8. The sequence continues at coordinate 283,188 of NZ_JBPJWR010000004.1, read as the reverse complement.
TGTCCGTGGTCGACCTGACCGTCAACCTGGAGAAGCCTGCCAAGTACGAGGAGATCTGCGCCGCCATGAAGAAGGCCTCTGAGGGCGAGCTGAAGGGCATCCTGGGCTATACCGACGAGGCCGTTGTCTCCAGCGACTTCCTGGGCGACACCCGCACCTCCATCTTCGACGCCGACGCCGGCATCGCCCTGACCGACACCTTCGTCAAGGTCGTGTCCTGGTACGACAACGAGATCGGCTATTCCAACAAGGTCCTGGAGCTCATCAAGCACATGTACTCCGTCGACCACAAGTAAGAATGCATCCAAAATTCCCGGTCAGGTTTCTGACCGGGAATTTTTTTGCGCTTTCTCAAAGAAAATCACAGAAGCTGTTACCTGAATTCTGGTGGAAAGAGTTGAATTTTCCAGTTTTGAATAGTACAATAGAAAAAAGTTGAATTCTTGTGTGGATTCAAAACAGAGAGAGGGATGACGTTATGAGAAAACGGATACTGAGCGTTTTGCTCTGCCTTGTCATGCTGACCAGCCTCTTCCCGGCGACTGCCCTTGCGGCGGGCGAAGAGGCAGAGGGCCCGGCGGCGCAGGTGGGCGGCCAGACCTATTCCAGCCTAAAGGCCGCGATCACCGCCGCAGGAGAGGGCGGCACCATCACCCTGCTGCGGGACTATCGGCAGCAGGGCGACGAGGATGCGGTCCTCCTTGATCTGACCGACAAAACGCTGGACTTAAACGGCTTTACCTATCACTTCGGGTATGCCTGTCACTTTACCGGCAGCAACGGCACGATCAAAAACGGCGCGATGACCATAGACGACAACAGCAACGACACCTGGGCACTGGCCGTCAACGGGCCCTATGCAGATCATTTTACCATCGATGGCGTCACGCTGAACAAGGGCGTTCTGATCCAGCACGGGACGGACGTTCAGCTGAATGATCTGACGGTGACGACGCCGGAGCGTAATGATGCGGCGGCGGTCCAGATCAATGGCGGGTGCTCTGCCACCATCACCGGCGGCAGCTATACCGCCACCGGCTACGCCGCGTCCGCCGTACACAACAATGGCGGCACGCTGACCATCAACGGCGGCAAGTTTTTCGCCAGCGGCTCTGACGCAAGGACCCTGTGGAACGGTCTGGAGCAGAATACGGACAACCGGGTCACGATAAGCACCACCACCATCAACGACGGGATCTTTACAAAGGAGAACGGGTGGCTGCTTTACAACTGGTCCAAGCTGACCGTCAACGGCGGCACGTTTACCGCTGAAAACGGCTTTTTGAATGATTACCTCAGCACCGCGGAGACGACGGTGAACGATGGACACTTCGGGGGGTAATTTCTTCCAGCGGCGTTGGCCGCCTGAATATTTACGGCGGCTGTTATGAGATCGAGCCCTATCCGTCTAGGTCGGTCTCTGATGATGCCCCCCATGGATACACGGTGATCCTCAGCGACGTACCCGGCTATCCCTATCAGGTGGTGAAGAAGACCAACGATGTGTACGCCTGCGCCTACCCGGACAGCTTGCCCGATGTCCCGAAGGACCATCCGATGTATTACGCTCCGACGACTTGCCAGGTGGATGTGCTGGAAGCGGCGGTGAGAGAGGCTGCGCAGGAGCTGGACGAGGAAACTATTTATGAACTGAAAATGCGGGCATCGGAGTCTGGCGGCACAAAGTTTGACGTACTGCCGGGGTATATTTACCTGTATGTGGTCGCAGATATGCACTTTGTGCCGGGTGACCTGGAGAAAGACCATCTCTCCATGGAACTGACCCCGGTATACAGCATCTGGGCATCTACGGAGTCTGACTATGGGTGCTATGATTTCGACGAGGACGAGAATGGCGACCCTTACAGATCTGACTGCTACAAGGTCCAGGCCGCCCAGGAATTGCAGATCGATAAGCCGGTAACAGTCCAACTCAGAACTTTGCCGGACAACTTTGTAAACGCTCTGCTTGATTCGGGAAAAGTTTATATCGAGCATCTGAAGGGCGAACAGAAGTATATCTATGACTGCAAGCTGATCGAGCTCAATAGCGAGCCGACTCCCACGGCGCTGTATGACGCGGCGGATAAAAATTCGGATGGTTCCGAAGCTGGAAACGGGTCTGCGTACAACTACCAATACTATCTGGAGTTTACCACCCAACACGGGTTCTCCCCCTTTGCGGTCACCACGGAGCTTCCTGTGGCGACCATCACCGGCCAGGACGGCGTGACCACCGGCTATGACAGCCTTCAGGCTGCGGCGGACGCGGCCAAGAGCGGCGACAAGATCGTCCTCCACAGCGGCGGGCAGCACGCGCTGCAATTTTCCGCCACCAAGGCGATCGAGATCATCAACCAGACCGGCAGGGAAGTGACGGTCACGTTCAACGGCGAGGATAAGACCCTGGCGAATGAGAAGTCGGAGTCGTTCTCCTACACAAAGCCGGAGCCGACCCCGGAACCTACGCCCACCCCCAGCACCAGCCATGGCGGCGGCGGGTCCAGCCGGAACAACAGCTACGCCGTGTCCACCCCCAAGGTTGACAACGGCACTGTGACTATCAACAACGGCAGCACCGCCAAGAAGGGCGACACCGTGACCATCACCGTGAAGCCTGACGCCGGTTACGAGATCGACAAGGTGACTGTGACCGACAGCAAGGGTAACACGATCAACGTGACCGACAAGGGCGACGGCAAGTTCAGCTTTGTGATGCCCGACAGCAAGGTTGACGTGAAGGCGACCTTTGTGAAGAGCGAAGTCAAGCCTGACCAGCCCAGCAAGACCGGTTTTGTGGATGTGCCCGAAAACAGTTGGTACGCCGATGCGGCGGACTTTGTGGCCCAGCGGGGCCTGATGTCCGGCGTGGGCGAGAACCTGTTTGGCGGAAATCAGAACACCACCCGTGCCATGCTCATGACCATCCTGGCCCGCATGGACGGCCAGAACGTGACCGGCGGCGCGACCTGGTACGAGAAGGCCATGAATTGGGCCAAGCAGACCGGCGTGTCCGACGGCACCATGCCCGAGGTCAACATCACCCGGGAGCAGCTGGCGACGATGCTCTATAGCTACGCCAAGCTGAAGGGCCTGGATACTACCCAGGGCGGCATGGCCGTGCGGGAGTTCAACGACTACGACAGCATTTCCAGCTGGGCGGGCCAGTCCATGACCTGGGCCGTGAACGCTGGCATCCTGTCTGGTCGCGGGAACAACACTCTGGCTCCCACCGCGGGCGCCACCCGTGCCGAAATGGCCGTGATGCTTCGGCAGTTTGTGGGGCTGATGGAGAAGTAAGAGAACAGCAAAAACCCTCGGCGGCCCAAAAGCCGCCGAGGGTTTTGAACTTGTTTATGGCTCCTCACCCTGGTCGGCGTTTTTCAGGCTGCGCAGGTGGAGATAGACGGTGTTTTTGGACACGCCCAGCTCCTGGGCGACCTTGGGCACGGCGTTTTTCATCTTGAAGATGCCCTGTTCGTGGACCAGGCGGATGATCTCCTTGTTCCGGTTCACAGAGGAGATGCGGGGGTCGGCGAACACGGTGGCCTTGGCCTGGTCCAGGGCGGCGTGGATGAAGTGGTCCACGTTGTCGCTGAAGGTCTCGCTGCGCTGGGGCAGGGGGGAGGGGGACCCGGCGGGGAAGAAGCCGGACAGGAAGGTGGCCATGGGGATGTCCGTGTGGAAGTTGATGCACAGCATGGCGATCATTCGTCCGTTGTCCCCCAGAATGGGAATAGTGGTGGACTTGAGCAGGGTGCCGTTTTGATAGTTGAAGTACACCTGGGGCTCGGGCTTCTGCTTTTGCTCCAGGTCCCGCAGCAGGTTCAGCCCAAAGTCGGTGATGGGGGCGCCGGGCTTGCGGTTGGAGTAGTGCCCGTTGATGATCTTCACCACGGAGTGGCTCAGGTCCTCCAGACTGTGGAGGACGAATTCATAGCCCTCCCCCAGGTACAGCGCCAGACCGTCCATGGCCGCGGCGCAGGATTCCAAAATTTTTCGTTCACTGGAGCTGAACGTAAGATGATCTGCCACAAAGCATGACCCCTTTTAAGTGAAATAAATATGGTCTAGTTCATTTTCTAAAGTAAAATTGCTTCCGGTTCTTTCTGATGTTTGGATCAGAAACAGGATGAAAAAAGAAAATGAATAGATTTGTAATTATTATAACAGAATATCCCGAAAAAAACAAGGGAGCCCCTTGTTAAAAAGTGATGAAGATTAGTTGGAACAGAAAATACAACGGATAAAGAAAAAACTATTGACTAAAATTAACTATCTCATTATACTAAGCGTGGCAGATAGCCGTCTCCCCTTTGGCGGAGGCGATGACAAATAGGAGGAACGTAACATGGAAAAAGTATACACCAAAAATGCGCCGGAGGCCATCGGCCCCTATTCCCAGGCCGTGAAGGCGGGCGGACTGCTGTTCACCTCCGGGCAGATCCCGCTGATCCCCGAGACGGGGGAGCTGGCCCAGGGGGACATCGCCGCTCAGGCCGAGCAGTCCTGCAAGAACGTGGCCGCCATTCTGGAGGCGGCGGGCTGCAAGCTCACCGACGTGGTAAAGACCACCTGCTTTCTGGCGGACATGGCCGACTTCCCCCGCTTTAACGAGGTGTACGGCAAGTATTTCACCGAAAAGCCCGCCCGCTCCTGCGTGGCCGTGAAGACCCTGCCAAAGAACGTCCTGTGCGAGGTGGAGGCCATCGCAGAGGTCAAGTAAGTGCGAAAAAACAGCCCTGTGCCGCGGCACGGGGCTGTTTTTTGCGGTCGGGGTCACTCCTGGCCGTCCGGCGCAAAGGGCGTTACGTCCTGCACCGCCTGGGCGGGGAGGATGGGGGCGTCATCGTGGTCGATGTCGACAAGGGTATAGCGGTCGTGGCCCATGCCAAGCTCCTTCATATAGCTCAGCTGGCGCAGTCCGTGGCGGGTCTCCATCCGCTCCACCAGGTCGTGGCCGTCCTCCGGCTTGAGGGCATAGATCAGGTCCACCGACGCCTGGTCGGCGGCCAGGATGTCCAGGGAGGCCACGATGCCGATGTTGGGGGTGACCACGGGCATGGCCGCCGTGCCCTCACAGTCGCAGGAGACGGACATGTTCCGCAGCACGTTGATATAGCAGATGTGCTGGCCGAAGTGGTCGAACACGGACTTGGTGGACTCGCTGATCCGCTCCATCAGCTCCTCTTCGGCGATGCTCCACATGTTGGGGTCGCCGGGGACGGAGTGGATCATGCCCTTGCCCACCCGGCCGTCGGCGCAGCCGATGCCGATGTTTTTGTTGGAGCCGCCGAAGCCGCCCATGGTGTGGCCCTTGAAGTGGGTCAGGGCCAGGAAAGAGTCGTAGTCGGCCAGGTGGCTGCCCACGGACATCTCGTCAAACCACTTGCCCCCCTGGATGGGGAACATGGCGGTGCCCTCCTCATCCAGAATGTCCACGGGGCAGAAGGTCCAGCCGTTGACTTCCAGCGTCTTGCGGTGCTTTTCGGTGGTGTAGCGGTCCCCGTCGTAATAGGTGTTGGTCTCTACGATGGTTCCGCCGGGCAGCTCCTGCTCCATCAGGGCCTTCACCCAGGAGCGGGGGATGATGTTGGGGCCGTGCTGCTCGCCGGTGTGGACCTTTACGGCCACTTTTCCGGTGAGGGCGCCGCTGACACGGCGGAAGATGGAAACTAAGCCCTGGGCGGACAGATCCCGGGTGAAATAGACCACGGACTTGTCCCCCGTGCGCTGGTCAAGGGGGATGTAGTGGTCGCCGTTGCTGCCGGGGACGGGAGAAGTGTGAGCCATAAAAAAGACCTCCTAACAGAAAATCAGGATCAATAAAACGTAACTTACAGGGCGGGCGCGGTCTCGAAAAACACCACCGTGTCCCGGCCAGAGCGCTTGGCCTGATACAGCTTGTGGTCCGCCGCCCGGTACAGGTCGGACAGGTCCGCCGCCTGGCCCCGGTACTCCAGACCGCAGCTGAAGGTGAAATTGGTCTGCTTCTCCCGCTGGGAGAAGGACAGAAAGTCCTGCCGGACCTGCTCCAGCAGTTCCATGGCCCGCTGCTGGGAACAGTCGGAGAGGACCAGCATGAACTCCTCCCCGCCAAAGCGCACGGCGATGCCGTGGCCCGCCACACAGCGGGACAGGATGCGGGCGAACTCCACCAGCACCTGGTCCCCAAAGGCGTGGCCGTATTTGTCGTTGATCTGCTTGAACCAGTCCAGGTCCAGCAGGGCCAGATAGAAGGGCGCTTTCTCTTTCAGCAGGCCCTCCAGATAGCGGCCCAGATAGCGGCGGTTATACAGCTGGGTCAGGGGGTCGTGGTCGGCGGCGTGCTCTAACTGGGCGCTGAGCTGGGTGAGCCGGGCGGCCTGGCGCTCCTGCTGCACGTTCAGCAGCACGGTGATGGCAAACAGGCAGAAGGCCACGATGGTGAAGGTACACAGGGCGGAGCTGAAGGCGGCGTCCGCCGTCACCGGCTCCAGCTGGGCGGGGAAGAGATGGGCCATGGACATGACGAACAGGTCCCAGGCAAAGGCCAGGGTAGCCAGCAGTGCGGCCTGCTGGTGGGGGATGAAGATGGCCAGCCCCACGATGCCCAGGATCAGATAGGGCGTGGTGGGCGCGCCATAGATATAGTACAGGGCGGGGAACTCCACAAACACCAGCACGAACAGCAGGGCATAACAGGCCGGCTGGCACCGCCGGGTCACGCAGCCGAAGGCGCTGAGGGCGAACACGGCCAGCATACAGCAGAAGCAGAACAGAGTGGGCAGGGACAGGCCATGGATGGCTGCGTTGGCGAGCACGCCCGCCAGGTTGCCCGCGCAGCTGCCCAGGCATAGCACGTAAAACCGCCGCAGAGGGGCGGGGATAGACGGATCAAAAAAGAGATGCACCGGGGGTGACAGTCCTTTCCGATGAAGATCAAGAAAACTGAAATTGTTTTCCTCGCAGAGACAGTTTACCACAATCAGGGGAAAAAGCAAAGCAAAAAAGCGGGACCCGAGGCCGGGTCCCACTGGTGAAACTATGGAGGATATGGGTGTGTGTCACGCTGTCTCGCCGGAGGCGGGGGCGGCGGGGAGCTGGCGGCTCCGCCAGCCCAGGCTATAGCCCAGGGAGAAGAGCAGCAGCAGGGCCAGGGCGCTCATAGGCGTGCCCAGGGCGATGAGGGGGCCGGAGGAGATGGTGTTGTTCCGCTCGATCAAAGGCACGACCAACCGGACGACCCCGGGGACCAGGCCGAAGAGATATTGGGCGAAGACGGACAGGGCCAGACTGCGGCGCTCGTCGGGGATCAGGGCAAACTGCCACACGGCGCAGGCGGCCACCAGCAGCACCGACCAGTGGGCCACGATGGCAGAGCGCAGCCACCCGCGGCCTGCCGCCCCGCAGCGCCACCCCGCCCGGAGCCACAGGGCGACCATCAGCCAGGGCAGGGCGGTGAAAAACAGCGTCCCCAGCAGGGGGAAGGCGGCGGTGCGGATGTAGAAAAATCCCATCACCAGGGGGAGAAAGCCCATCAGGGGGAACAACGGCGACTTCTTCATGGGGACCTCCTTTTCAGCGTCTCTATATAAATTTATGTCAACCGTTTCCGGCGGGGACAAGGGGCAGGTCGCAGGGGCCGGCGGTGACTTCCAGGCGGGCGCAGGACACATCCCCAGCCCCGTCGGCAATGGGGAGCATCCGCAGGGAGGTACGCGGCTCACTGGGCGGGGCCGCCGCCACGGCGGAGACAAAGGCAAACAGGCACAGGGCCCAGGCCAGCAGGGTTACAATATGCTTGCGCGTCACTTGAAACCACCTCTCAAAATTTTTCTAACGCCCCGAAAGGGCCTCTTTACTATAGTAGACGAAAAACGGGCGGTTTTTGTTGCAGGGTTTTGAAAAAAATTTTTAGGGGTCTGTATCCAGCCGCTCCAGTCCGTCAGCCAGGGCCAGAGCCTGGTCCAAGTCCATGCAGCCGCCCAGGGTGAACTGGATGTTCTGCCGGGTGTCGATCCAGGTGAGGATGTCAAAGGCCTCCGGGTCGGCGTCCTGGAAGAAGTAGCCCTCCATGCCGTTTACCCGGGTCTTGATGACCTCCCCCTCCTCCATGTCGATGAAGGTGCCGCCGCCCTGCTGCATATAGCTGTAGTCCAGATAGAGATAATCGCCGTCGGCGCTCTCATAGTCCGCCGCCACCAAGGCGGGACCCAGGCGCTGCCAGTCGGTCTGGACATAGCCCTCGGGCAGGTCGCCCAGCACGTAGCAGGGCAGCTCGTCCCCCACATCCGGCCCGCTGTAGACAAAGCTGGCGCGGTTCTGGTTCCACTCCACCGCCAGCCGGACGATGTCTGCCCGGGCGGTGGGGCTGGCGGCCAGGCCCAGTCCGGCGACCAACAGGAGGGCGGCGGCGGTTTGGGCATACTTCTTCCAGGCGGGGCGCTGCTTTTTCTTGGCCCAGGCCCAGGGGTCCCGCTTCATGGCGGTTATCTGCCGCTGATACCGGGGGGAGGGCTGAAAGGCGGGGGCCTCCCCGTTGTCGGCTTCGGAGGGCTGCTCCGATTTCTGCTCCACGCCGTCCATGAGCACGTGGCGCATGAGCCGGTCCAGTTCCTGATCTGTCATGGGTGTATCCCCTCCTCCTCGGCTAATTTTTTCAGCAGCTCCCGGCCCCGGGCGATGCGGGTGTTCACCGCCGTCTGGGTCAGAGAGAGCCGCTGGGCGATCTCCTTGTTGCTATAGCCCAGCAGAAAGCGCATCTCCAGGGCCGCCCGATAGGTCTGGGGCAGCCGGGCGAACAGGTCCACCAGGGCGCGATAGCTGACCGCCCCCTCCGGGCCGGGCTGGTTTTCTATCTGGGCCCAGTCCTCCAGGGGCAGGACCTTGTGCCGCCGCCGCAGGATGGAAATGGCCTCGTTCTTTACTATACAGACGCACCAGAAGGGCAGTCTGTCACAGGGGATCTCATAAATTTTTTCAAAATGCTTGGCCATCTGGCATAGGGCGTTCTGCATGGCGTCCTCCGCGTCCTGCTGGTCCCGGAGAATGGACATGGCGGCGCGCTCCATGGCAGCGTGATTTTCCTCATACAGAGCCAAAAACTGCGCCCGGTCCGCCTCGCAGACCAGGGCGGATAGCATCAGGGGGAGCATGGCCCCTCACCCCGCTTTCTTTGGAGTCTCTTTTCACCATCATATCATATTTTTGGCGTTTCACAATAGAAAACAGAAAATCCGCCGAGGCACAAGTACCTCGGCGGACCATGGGATATATGCTGTTGTGGTTGTCGGTTATGCCTTGTTCTGGGCCTCCACCAGGCGGACGCCGCAGTATTTCTGGCGCAGCTTGGGCTTTTCGATCTTGCCGGTGGGGTTGCGGGGGACGTCGGCAAAGATGATCTTCCGGGGGCGCTTATACCGGGGCAGGTCCATGCAGAACTGGTTGATCTCCTCCTCAGTGCAGGTCTCGCCCTCCTTCACCTGGATGATGGCGGCGGCGATCTCGCCCAGACGGGGGTCGGGCAGACCGATGACGGCCACGTCGTGGACCTTGGGGCAGGCGGCCAGGAAGTCTTCGATCTGCACGGGGTACAGGTTCTCGCCGCCGGAGATGATGACGTCCTTCTTCCGGTCCACCAGGAAATAGAAGCCGTCCTCGTCCTGGCGGGCCATGTCGCCGGTGTGGAGCCAGCCGTCGATGAGCACCTCGGCGGTGGCCTTGGGGTCGTGGTAATAGCACTCCATCACGCCGGGGCCCTTTACGCACAGCTCACCCACGTCGCCCTGCTTCACGGGCTGGTTCTGCTCGTCCACGATCTTCACCTTCCAGCCGTAGCCGGGGACGCCGATGGCGCCCACCTTGTGGATGTTGTCGGTGCCCAGGTGGACGCAGCCCGGGCCGGTGGACTCGGACAGACCATAGTTGGTGTCGTACTTGTGGTGGGGGAAATAGCGCATCCAGTGCTTGATGAGGGAGGGGGGCACGGGCTGGGCGCCGATGTGCATCAGCCGCCACTGGGACAGCTGATAGTCCTCCAGCTTCAGCTCGCCCCGGTCCAGGGCGGCCAGAATATCCTGACACCAGGGCACCAGAAGCCACACGATGGTGCAGTGCTCCTGGGACACGGCCTGGAAGATGGCCTTGGGGCTGTTGCCCTTGAGCAGCACGGCCTTGCTGCCGGTGAACAGCGAGCCGAACCAGTGCATCTTGGCCCCCGTGTGATACAGGGGCGGGATGCACAGGAACACGTCGTCGTGGGTGGTGTCGTGGTGGATGGCCTCCATGCGGGCGGACTGGAGCAGGGCCCGGTGCTTGAGCAGGATGGCCTTGGGGAAGCCGGTGGTGCCGGAGGAGTAGTAGATGGCGGCCTCGTCCTCGTCGTCGATGAGAATTTTAGGGGCCACGCTGGAGCAGTTGGCGGTGGCCCGGTGATAGTCCTCGGCAAAGGAGGGGCAGGTCTCGCCCACGAACAGAAGCAGCATCTGCTTGGACAGCTTGGGGGCGATGGTCTCCATGCGGCCGATAAACTCCGGCCCGAAGAACAGCACGTCCACGTCGGCCAGCTTCAGGCAGTAGTCGATCTCGTCGGAGGTATAGCGGAAGTTCAGGGGCACGGCGATGGCCCCGGCCTTTAAAATGCCGAAATAGATGGGCAGCCACTCCAGGCAGTTCATCAGCAGGATGGCCACCTTCTGGCCCTTGCGGATGCCCCGGCTGAGGAGCATGTTGGCCACCCGGTTGGCCTTTTCGTCAAAGACGGACCAGGTGATCTCCCGGCGGTAGGGGGCGGTGGAGGTGGGCTGGATCAGGGCATACTCCTTCCAGGTCACCCGCTGCTCCTCCTGTACCTCGGGGTTGATCTCCACCAGGGCGATCTCGTCGCCATATAGCTTGCTGTTGCGCTCTAACAGATCGGTGATAGGCATCTTACGTCGATCCTTTCTTATAAGGAGCGGGAGCGCTCCTGAAACTTCATTGGTTTTAAACTTTAAACCATTGAAGTATGATAGCCCATCTTCCCGGAAATGTCAAGGGCGTTTTGGAAAATAGCGAAGAAAGAGCAGAAAAAGCCGCCGCCCCGGTAGGAGGGCGGCGGCTGAAAACGGCCCCGGGGGAGAGAGACCCGGGGCCTCTGGACGCAGATAAAAGGGCGCTCAGGCGTGGGACTTCAGGCGCTTCATCTCGGGATACCACTCCTTAAAGGCGAAGATCAGCGAGAAGAACAGGGAGAAGGGGGCCATGCGGATGCAGTTCCAAAATTCGTGTTTTGCAGCCAGATATTCTTTGCTTTCCATGTCAAATTACCTCCCGAACAACACACAGGTGGGTTTGTTTTCCACGCACCCTATTATAGAAAACATTTGATAAAACGGGTGTTAAGAAAAAACGGGAGGGTGTTTCGGTTTTGTAAAAGAGAACAGGTGCCAGAAAAAGCAAAAGCGTTCCACGGATAAGTCGTGGAACGCTTTGATACTCAGTGCTTCCGATGCTCCTCCAGCATCTCCAGCAGCAGGCGCTCGTTTTCACCTGCGGCGCGGGTCATGGCGGCGGATTTCTCCTTCAGGCGGGAGAGCACGGCGGGGTAGTCGGCCATGAGGGCGTCGGCCCGGCGGATGGCCTCCTGTGCGTCGAAGGAGTCCACACGCCCGGCAGCGGGCAGGTCCAGCTCCTTCAGATAGCTGTCCACCTTGGGGTCGTACACCAGACCCATGGAGGGTACGGCCATCCGGGCGGCGAAGATGAGGGTGTGCAGCCGCATGGCCAGACACAGCTTGGCTTTTCCCAGCACGGCCATCAGCTCCCGGGGGGTACAGGGGGTGTCCAGCAGACAGGAGGGCTCTGCCATAAAGGACTGCACCTGCTGGGCGGTGGCCCGGTCCCGGCTGGGCTGCATAAGCAGGAAGAGGACGGCCAGGCCATATTCCCGGTGGAGGTGGTCGCACAGCTGAGCAAGTTGGCGGCAGAAGTCCCCGGTGTCCGGCCAGTCCCGCACGGACACGGCCACAAAGGGCGTGCCGGGGGCCACGCCTGCCCCGGCCAGCAGCTCCTCACCCCGGGCTTCTGAGGCGGGGGACAGGTGGAACACCGGGTCGGCGGTGACGTGGAGGTCGGTGCGGGTGACGCCCATGTCCTGAAGCTCCCGGGCGGAGCTGTGGTCCCGCAGGGTGATCAGGGTGGCCTGGTCCACCACCCGCTTTACCCGGCGGCGGTTGGCCGGGCGGCGCACCGGGCCGATGCCGTTGGCATACAGCATCACCGGCTTGCCCAGCCAGTGGGCGCAGCGGATGACAGTGAGGTAATAGAGCAGAGAGCGGGTGGAGGTGGTGTCCTGGAGCAGGCTGCCTCCGCCGGAGAGCAGGGCGTCGCACCGGCGCAGGGCGGAGAAGACCTTTAACACCCGGAACCGGGGGATGGCCTCCAGACCATACTGCCGCCGGGTGAGCTCCGGGTCGTTGGACAGGGCAGTGACGGAGATATGGTCGCTGGCCTCGTGGATGGCCTGCTGAATGGCCTCCAGAATGGCGTCGTCCCCGGCGTTGGAAAAGCCATAGTAGCCGCTCATCACCACGTGGAAGGGGCGGCGTACCTGGTCGTAGACCGCCAGGCAGTCGTCGGCCATACGGTGGACGGAGTAGCGCTCCTGCACCACCCGGCGGCCATAGTCCCCCAGGTCTTTTGCCTGGTCGGGGGAGAGGGCCAGGGCCCGCAGCAGGTCGGCCTGGAGCTGCTCCGGGGTGGCCACAGGGTCGGTGCGGCAGCAGAAGTTGGTGTCCACTGCCTTGTCTAAAAGCTCTGGGCAAAACAGGCCGGTGTGCCCCTGGGCCCCGGAGAGGACCACTGGCTTGCAGGCGGCCATGGCCTCCAGCGCCGCCCGGGACACGCCCACGAACAGCTGACAGGCGGCCACCAGCTGGTTGACGTCGGTGCGGGGGCCGGTGAGGATGACGCAGGGCCGGCCCAATTTGCGGTTGACCTCCTCCGCCTGGGCTTTCAGGGGCTCGAAAGCTCCGCCGCCCCCCACGATGAGGATGTGCAGCCCGGGATAGTCCCGGCACAGGGCGGGGGCCAGCTCCACCAGCTGCCGGGCGGTGTACACCGTCTCCGGGTCCAGGCGGCTGACGTGGGCGATGACGGGGCCGTCTCCCAAGTCGAACTCCCGGCGGACGGCCTCCCCGGTGAGGGCGGGGGAGAATTTGTCCGTGTCGATGCCGTTGATGGTCAGGGTGATGTGCTCCTGGGGGACGTTATACTGACGGACCAGATAGTCCCGGATGTCCTCGGACACGGCCAGGGTGCGCTCCCCCCAGTTAGACAGCAGGCGCAGGGCCCCGCTGACCTGATACACCCCGTGGCAGGAGGTGACAAAGGCGAAGCCCATGGACTTTTGCAGCCGCCCGCACAGAAAGGCGGGGATGCGGGCGTGGGCGTGGACGATGTCGGGCTTCTCCCGGGCGATGACCTGGCGCAGGATGCGCTGGGCCTGGAGCATACTGCCCACAGACCGGCGGTTCAGGGGGGCGGCGTAGTGCCGGATGCCTGCGGCCTCGATCTCCGGGACGTACACGCCCCCGTTGGACACCACCGCCACCTGGTGGCCCCGGCTTTTCAGTTCCTTGGACAGCTCCACGATGTGGGTCTCTGCGCCGCCGATGTCCAGGCCCATGGTGGCCATGAGAATCTTCATAGGAAACCTCTCTTTCCGGCTTTAGCCGATGGAAGTCACGGTGCCGGTGAACTGGGCATAGGGGGTGTAGAAATTCCGGGAGGCGTTGATGCCCAGGTCATAGATGCGGTTGAGCTGATAGCGGCCCTCGCTGATGAGACCCTCGCCCTGAATGGTCAGGACCAGGTTCACGCTGTCCTGGGCGGGGGCGCTGACCACCGTGCCGTCATACAGCTCGGTGAGCTTGCCGGAGGGCTGGACCTCAATGCTCTGGATGGCACCCAGGGTGCCGCCGGTGCTGTAGTCCTGGTCATAGACCAGGTCCCCCTGCTGAATGGCGTCGGCCACATACTGCCGGACGTTGTACGCCGTCACCTGATAGGTGATGGGGGTGTTGGTCACCCGGGTGCTGGTGTGGGACAGGCTGGTGTTCTTCACATACAGGGCGGCGGCCATCACCAGAACCACCAGAACCACCACCACGTCGATGACGCTGATCTTGCCGAACAGGCGGCCGTTTTTATCCATCAGTTTCATTTGCGCACACCCTCCCGTTCCATGGCGATAACGGGGCCGCTGGCCATATAGCCCTCGCCCCGGAGGTACATGGTGGCCCCTACCCGCAGGGCGTAGCCGCCGCCCAGGGTGACGGCCTCGTCAGTCACGGTGCAGGGGGACTCCACCGTGACCAGCACGTCCTCATAGCCGTCCACGTCGGCCAGGACATATTCCCCGTTCACCTGATCCAGGATCAGGCTCTGGCAGGGGACGGCCTGGGCACTGACCACGGTGCCCACGTCGTAATTTTTGATGTTGTCGGCCAGCTGGTCCCCCTGGTGGATGGCCTGGGCGGACCCGGCGGGCCAGCGCTGGAAGCAGACGGTGTACTGCACCGAGGCGCTGCTCACCCCGTCGCCGGAGGCGGCGGCGGGCCGGGTGAAGCGCCACATCAGAAAGACGGCGGCGGCCAGGGCCAGCACCAGGACGATGCCGTCGAACAGGTTCAGCCGCAGACGGAATTGGTTGTGCTCCTTCATTTGGATGCTCCTTTCAGGACATTCTCATAAATTTGTTCGGTGTTCCGGGCGAATACCTCGCCGGTGAACCGGGACTGATAGGTCTCCAGGGCCTTTTCCCGCATGATGGCCACCTCTTCCGGGTGATCCATCAGCTCGGCCATGGCGTCGGCCAGGGCGGCGCTGTCCTTGCTGGGGAACAGCAGGCCGTTCTGACCGGAGGTGATGACGAAGGGGTTGCCGCCATAGTCGCTGGCGATGGTGGGCAGGCCAAGGCTCATGCCCTCCAGCAGGGCCATGCTGGTGGCCTCGGTGCCATAGGAGGCGTTGAGCTGCACGTCCAGGATGTTCAGCAGGGCGGCGGCGTCAGAGCGGAAGCCCAGCATCTGCACCACGTCCTCCACCCCCATCTCGGTGACGGCCCGGGTGACCTCCTCCTCAAAGGCACCGGTGCCGGCCACCAGAATGCGGAAGTTGGAATAGCCCCGGTCCTTCAGCAGCTTGGCGGCGTACACCAGATACAGGTGGCCCTTATAGTCCTCGATGCGGGCCAGGATGCCGAAGGTGAACACGTCTTTCCCCAGGCCGAGAGACTGGCGCAGGGCGGCCTTCTCACCGTCAGAGATGGGGGCCACAGGGGCCACGCCGTTCATGACCACGGTGATCTTCTTGGGGGAGATGCCCCCTTCGGTCAGGTTGTCCCGGGTGGCGGGGCTGACGGCGATGATGTGGTCGGCATAGTGCTCGTTGAGCAGTTTGTTCACCCACCGGCCCGGGGGATATTTCAGCTTGGCGGGGACGGGGAAGGCGGAGTGCCGACTGTAGACCACGGGCACGCGGCAGCGCTTGGCGGCGATGCGGCCAGACAGGGCCCCGTGGGTGTGGACCAGGTCGGGCTTCACCTGGCGGATGAGGGCCTGAAGGGCCTTCACGTCCTCGCTGGCATAGGAGCAGTCGGCCATGCCGTCCACCTCGTACACGGTGACGTGGGCCTCCTCCAGCAGGGGCTTGAGCAAACTGCCCCGGGGGATGGCCACCAGAGTTTCGAACTTGTCCCGGTCAGCGTAGCGCAGGTAATTCAGGATCACCCGGCCCGCGCCGCCGATGTTGGTGTCGCTGATGATATTCAGCACGCGGATCATACGAAAAGCCTCCCTTCCGGCAGGGACGTGCGCCGGGCGCTGGCGGCGCCCAGGGCCAGCACGGCCCAGAACAGGAACATGACCCGATAGTTATAGAAGGAGTAGTCCGTCATGGCCTGGACCAAAAAGCCGCACACTCCGGCGGTGAACGCGATCTGGAGCAGTCGGCTGGCCGGGTCCTTCTCCCGGCTCATGGCGGAGCAGAGCATGCGGAAATAGACGAACAGCAGCAGCAGGAACACCCCCAGGGCGGCGATGCCCGCGTCGCACACGATCTGCAAAAACAGGTTGTGGGCGTGGGGGGCCACGATGCCGTTATAGCTGTAGGCGGGATAGACCATGTTAAAGGCTCCGTCCCCCGGCCCGATGCCGCACAGCCAATAGTCCTTCAGCATGGCCAGGGTGCCTATCCAGATGTACACCCGGTAAGAGGTGGAGTTGTCCGTCAGGTTGCCGATGCTGGTGAAGCGGGAGATCACCGTCTCCGGCAGGACGAAGTACAGTCCCACCAGAGCGAAGGGGGCCAGCAGGATTAGCTGGGGGTGCCACAGCACGGCGAACACCGCCCCGGCAAACAGCAGGCCCAGCCAGGCGCCGCGAGAGAAGGTGAGGATCATGCACACGCACATCACCCCGCAGCAGGCCAGGTAATAAAGCCGCCGCAGCCAGTCCTTGGCCGAGAGCAGCTTGGCCCCGGCGATGGGGATGACCAGCAGCAGATACTGGCCCATCATGTTGGGGTTGCCCATGGTGGCGGGGACCCGGAAGCGGATGGAGGAGAACATGTCGCTGTCCACCCAGGCCGCCGACTGATAGCCCCAGCCGAAGAGATACTGCAAGATGCCATAGAAGGACACCAGCGCCCCCACCGTGACCACCAGGGCCAGCAGAGTATCTAGCTGGCGGCGGGTGGTGATGGCGTTATACAGCACCAGGGCGAACAGGATAAAGGCCACCGACAGCACGCCGGGCAGCAGACTGGTCTTCAGATTGACGGAGAACAGGGTGCCCGCCAGATAGACGGCGGCGTACAGCACGATATACCGGTTGGTGGGGGCCCAGGCCAGGGCGTGGTTTTTGTCCCGCACCAGCACCAGCAGCAGACTGGCATAGCCGATGAGGGCCAGGCCCAGCACCAGCACCGAGGGGCTGAACTTGCACAGCACCGGGGCCAGCACCACCGGCAGGGCGCACCAGAACCAGGTCTGGAGAAAGACGCTGCCGGAGAACAGCCTGTCCAGATGCAGGGCTTTGTACAGCCGGCACAGACCGCCCCGCACCAAGGACCACAGGCGGAAGAACACGCTGTTCTCCGACGCCCCGGCCACCCAGCCCGCGGGGTGGAGGAACCACTGCACCACCCGGCTATTCTGCCACTGGCGGCCACACCACAGGCACAGAACGGACAGCAGACGCCAGAGATAGCTGCCGTCCAGGATTTGTTTCACTTGTTCCATGACTCGACCTCACTTTGATAGCGGCATAAGGGCCGCCAGGATAGGATTTGTTTACTCGTGTTTGCCGCGGGCCAGGGAGACCACCAGCTTGGCCTCGGGCACGGCCAGGGCCAGGGTCAGCACAAAATAGACGATCAGGCCGACCAGAGCGCAGCCGCCCAGACTGAGCAGCTCGCCGATCTTGCCCCCGGGCAGGACCACAGTCAGCAGAGACAGGACTCCGGCGGCGGCCAGGCCGGTGACGGCGGCGGCCAGGAGCATCTTCACCAGGTCCAGGCCCATGGTCCGGTCCAGCACCCCCTCTCCCCGGCGCTGCATGGGCAGCAGCAGGAGCAGGGCGTATACCGTGGAGGACACCGCCGAGGAGAAGGCCAGCCCCGCCACCTGGAAGGGCCCGGTGAGCACCATGCACAGGGCGATGTTCACCAGGATGGACACCGCCCCGGCGACCAGAGGCGTTTTCCCGTCCTGCCGGGCGAAATAGGCCCGGCTGAGGATGTTCTGCACGGCGTAGCCCGCCATGCCCAGGGACAGAAAGACCAGGGCGGCGGAGGTGATGTCCACGGCGAAGCCGTCAAACTCCCCGCCCCCGTACAAGAAGGAGATGAGGGGCCGGGAAACCGCCATCAGCCCGGCGGACATGGGCAGCACGAAGTAGAGACTGCTGTGGACCGTCTGGCGGATGGTGTCCCGAAAGGCGCTCTCGTTGCCCCCGGCGGTGAGCCGGGACAGGCGGGGGAAAATGACGTTGGTGATGGACAGGATGAAGGTGCCCGCAATGACCAGATACAGGTTGTTGGAATACTCCATGGCGGACACGCCGGCCCCGTCATACAGCCGTGAGCCGAAGCGGGAGTTGATGACCAGGTTGATGGGCTGCACCCAGGTGGACACCATCACCGGGCCCATCAGGGCAAAGACCTTGCGCATCCCCTCGCTGCCTATGGCGCACATGGGCTGGAACCGATAGCCCGTGGCCTTGAGAGAGGGCAGCTGAATAAGCCCCTGAAGCAGCCAGCCCAGCAGATAGGCCCCGGCCAGACCGTAGATGCCGAAGGTGTGGTCGAAGAAGAGAAAATAGACGATGATGACCAGGTTGGACGCCGCCGACATGAGGGCCGGGGCGGTGAACCGGTCCTGGGCCTGTAGAACGCCCACCAGGGAGAAGGCCACCCCGGAGAAGAGCACCGTGGGGAACATGACCCGGGTGAGGGAGGCGGCCAGGGCGGTGGTGGCCGGGTCGGCATAGTCGGCAAACAGGGCCACCAGGGCCTGGGGGAACAGCATCCCGATCAGGGTGAGGGCCCCGGTGAGCAGGGCCATAACGGTGATAAAGTTCCCGGCAAAGCGAAAGGCCTCCTTCCGGCCCTTTTTCTCTAAGAACTCGCTGAACACGGGGATGAAGCATGCGGCGATGGCCGAGGCGAACACCGCGTCGAAAAACACCCGGGGGATGCGGCTGGCGGTGAAAAAGGCGTTGGCCTGAACGCCCACGCTGTAGTGGACGGCCAGCAGCCGGTCCCGGTAAAGGCCCATGACCTTGCCCAGCAGGGTGACCAGCATGACCACGCTGATGGTTTTGGCCGCGTTATTTGACTGTTGCTCCAAGGGTCGACCTCCTTCAGATTTCGGGAGAGGTTTTGAAAAGACGGCGGCAGTGGCCGCAATCGACTTATTGTACACCAATACGGGCACATTTTCAACCGTTGGGGCGGAGCATTCACAGCTTGTTTACACTTGCGGGGAAAGGCACAGGATACCAGGAGAATTTCCCACGCTTTTGGTTGAAAAGCCGGGAAAACCCTGCTATAATGTGCGGGAATACAGGGCTCCCGGCCCGGACACGGGGGCTTTGAACGGGAACAGACCGCGTCCGGGAGCCACAAGGGGCGGGAGCGCCGCCCGGATACAAAAAGGAGCGAGCATGAAAACAAGCGCAAAGACCGGTCTGCTGCGGCGGGCCACGGCCCTGGCCCTGGCGGTGGTGCTGTCCATCCCCAGCGCCTTTGCCGCCGCGGGGGACAAAAAGATACAGACCAGCACCCAGCTGGTCAGCGGACTGAGCTATCAGAACACGGTGACGGCCAACAACGGCAGCCGGGTGGAGAGCTTCTCGTTGGAGCTGGAGCCCGGGGCGGCGGCCCAGCCCATCCTGCTGCAATCGGCGGGGACGGTGTATGGCGCGGCCACCATCAACAAGGCGGTCAGCCGGGCGGAGAGCCTGGGCTATCACGTGCTGGGGGCCATCAACACCGACTTCTTCGCCACCTCCACCGGCGTGCCCATGGGCATCGTC
The DNA here is from genome assembly GCF_054108085.1 of Flintibacter sp. SJQ-8. Lineage (NCBI taxonomy): Bacteria > Bacillati > Bacillota > Clostridia > Eubacteriales > Flintibacter > Flintibacter sp. SJQ-8. Next base: position 263,629 of record NZ_JBPJWR010000004.1, on the reverse strand, counting down.
ATCGAGGACGGGGACTATCAGTCCAGCCCGGAGAACGAGGCGGCCATGACGGTCACCGACGGCAAGGTCCAGCTGGTGGAGAGCCCCAAGATCCAGCTGACCCTGACCAACCAGACCAACGGCACCCAGATCCACCCCCAGCACCTGAACAAGGTCCGGGCGGCCACCGGGGGCATGTACTTAATGAACCGGCACTTCTCCACCGTGTCCACCCGCACCTCTACCTCCGGCTGGTATGTGCGCATGAAGCTGGTGGACGGCAGCGAGGGGGCCAAGCTGGCCCTGAACACCGACCTGACCCTTCAGGTGACGGAGATGCTCCAGTCCAGCTATCCCCTGGACATCGGGGAGGACGAGTATGTCCTCACCGCCGATGACGCCTCCGGCTATCTGTTCAACTATCAGACCTTTGCCGTGGGGGACAAGATCACCCTGCGGGCCAGCTGTGACGACGAGACCCTGTCCAATGCCCAGTGGGCCGGGGGCGTGGGGGATATCATGGTGAAAAACGGCTCCCTCACCGACAGCAGCAAGTGGAACTATGTGAACGACGGCCGGGCCCCCCGCACCGCTTTGGGCGTGAAGGCGGACGGCACCCTGCTGGTGTACGCCGTGGACGGCCGCCAGAGCGGCTATTCCATCGGTCTGAGTCAGAAGGACCTGGCCGAGGAGATGCGGGACCGGGGCTGCCAGTGGGTGGTGAACCTGGATGGCGGCGGCTCCACCGCCATCTCCGTGTGGTATCCGGGCCAGAGCGCCATCTCCATCAAGAACATCCCCTCTGACGGGCGGCCCCGCAGCTGTGCCACCTATCTGCTGCTGGTGGCCGACGAGAAGGGGGACGGCGTCCCCACCCGCCTGGCCCTGAAGGAGGAGGGACAGACCGTCCTCACCGGTTCGGAGTTCACCCTCCCCGGGGCGGTGGCCCTGGACAAGGGGCTGTACGTGACCAATTCCAATGTGACCGACGTCGCCATCACCTCGGGCAGCGGCCTGGGGACCATTTCCGGCGGCGTCTACACCGCCGGGGGCCAGAGCGGCGTGGAGCGGCTCCAGCTCTCCTCGCCCAGCCTGGGCGTGACGGGGACGTCTCAGCTGAACATCGTCTCCAGTCTCACGGTGCTCACCGTGTCCAAAAAGGGCAGCTCCAACGCCCTGACCTCTATGACCGTCAAGCCGGGGGACAGCGTGCAGCTGGCCATCGCCGGCAGCTATTGGGGCCGCACCGCCCTGCGCAGCTGGAAGGGCGTGTCTGTCTCCGTCTCCGGTGACGTCGGCACGGTGGACGAAAACGGCCTGTTCACCGCCGGACAGAGCGGCGGCAGCGGGACCATCACCGTCGCTGCCGGGGGACAGACCAAAACCGTGAAGGTGACGGTGAAGGACACCCACGCCGACGTGCCCCAGGGCCACTGGGCCTATGAGGCGGTGGAATACTGCTATGAAAAGGGCATCGTGGGCGGCGTGTCCGCCAACGAGTTCGGCCGGGATTATCAGATTCGCCGGGGGGACTTTATGCTCATGCTGTATAACGCCGTGGGCCGCCCCGCCGTGTCCGCCGGCTGTACCTTTACCGACGTGAGCCAGAGCGACTATTACTACAAGGCCCTGTCCTGGGCCCAGAGCGCCGGTCTGGCCTCGGGCACCGGGGACGGGAGCTATTCCCCCACCAGCTCCGTCACCCGGGAGCAGGCCTTTACCATCCTGCGCAAGGCCATGCCCCTGCTGGGCAAGACCTGCCCGGATGCCGGCCTGTCGGTGCTGGACGCCTTCTCGGACAAGGAGCAGATCGCCGACTATGCCAAGGGCCACACCGCCACCCTGGTGGCCCAGGGGGTGGTCAGCGGCAAGGGCACGGGCATCGATCCCAAGGGCAACCTGACCCGGGCGGAGATGGCCGCCCTGCTGTACAAGCTGATGACCTATACCCCCATCACCGACGTGCCCACCGACCCGATGACGCCCGACCAGCCCAGCCAGCCGGATACGCCGGAGACGCCCGACACCCCGGATACTCCCGTGACTCCTGACCAGCCGGACACGCCGGATACCCCCGCCCAGGAGGTCTCCCTCACCCTGGACGTGAGCCAGCTGGCCCTGAACGCCGGGGAGAGCAGAACGCTGATCGCCACTCTGTCCCCGGAGCAGGCCGGGGCGGTCATCGTCTGGAGCTGTGACTCCGCTGCCGCCGCCGTGGCCGCCGACGGCACGGTGACCAACCTGAACACCGCCGCCGGGACGGTCCAGGCCACCATCACCGCCACCTGGAGCGGGAAGAGCGCCTCCTGCACCGTGGACTGCCAGCCCGCCCAGCGCACCGGCACCGTCTTCGACGCGGACGTGGGCCTGAACGTGCGCTCCGGCCCGGGCACCACCAACCCGGTGGTGGACCGGCGGAGCAACGGGGACGTGCTCATTGTGGAGAGCGTGGAAAACGGCTGGTGTAAAGTCCTGTATCGCAACGCCGCAGGCCAGGCCGCCCGGGGCTATGTCTCCGCCGATTACCTCCAGCTATCCAACTGAATATAAAAATAAGCGAGCCGCCCCGATTTGGGACGGCTCGCTTTGCTTACTGGTTATACCCATTGGGGTGGCTCTTGTGCCAGGCCCAGGCCGTGGCCACGATGGTGTTCAGGTCGGCAAACTGGGGCTTCCAGCCCAGAACGGACTTGGCCTTGTCCGAGGAGGCCACCAGCTGGGCCGGGTCCCCTGCCCGCCGGGGACAGATCTCCGCCGGGATGGGGTGGCCGGTGACGGCCCGGGCCACATCGATGACCTCTTTCACCGAGAAGCCCACGCCGTTGCCCAGGTTGAACACGTTGTTCTCGCCGCCGGAGAGGAGATAGTCCAGGGCCAGAATGTGGGCCTGGGCCAGGTCGGTGACGTGGATGTAATCCCGGATACAGGTGCCGTCGGGGGTGGGGTAGTCGTCGCCGAAGATAGAAATTTTCTCCCGCTTGCCCCCGGGGACCTGGAGGATCAGGGGGATCAGGTGGGTCTCCGGGTCGTGGGCTTCGCCGATGGCCCCGGAGGGGTGGGCGCCGCAGGCGTTGAAATACCGCAGGGCCACATAGCGCAGGCCGTGGGCCTGGCTGGTCCAGCGCATCATGCGCTCCATGGCCAGCTTGGTCTCGCCATAGCAGTTGGTGGGCTGGGTGCGGTCCGTCTCCAGAATGGGCACCCGCTCCGGCTCGCCATAGGTGGCGGCGGTGGAGGAGAAGACGATCTTGTCCACCCCGTGGGCCACCATAGACCGCAGCAGAGTGGTGGTGCCGCACAGGTTGTTGTCGTAATACTTCAGGGGGTCTTTCATAGACTCGCCCACCTGAGAGGAGGCGGCGAAGTGGATGACGCCGTCGATGTGCTCGGTCTCGAACAGCTTGTCCATGGCCGCCCGGTCCCGGATGTCCGCCTGATAGAAGCGGGCCTTGGGGTGGACGGCGGCCCGGAAGCCGGTGAGCAGGTTGTCGGCCACCACCACGTCCCGTCCGGCCTCGATGAGCTCGTGTACGGTGTGGGAGCCGATGTATCCGGCTCCGCCCAGAACAAGAATTGCCATAGTTTCTTCCATCCTTCCTGTGTGGGGGCGCGGACGCCCCAAAATTCGATAACAAATAGAGATTTTTCAAGATAAAAATACAAATTGAAATAGAACCTGCCGGAAAACGGCGGTCTTTGAATACCAAAATAGCATATTCAGCCCCGATTTTCAAGGGAGCAGGTCCGTTTTACCCCGTTCTGCGGGCGAAAAAAGGACAAATTTCCCCGCGTTTCGGCCCCAGGTCGTGGTATGCTCAGGGGGAAAACAGGCAGAGAGTGGAAAAGGGACGGCTTGACAACGCCGGAGGATACCTTTATTATAATGCGTACTGAACAAACCGCAAGGGCGGTTTCTTCGGCAAGCAAGAAAACAGAGAGACTGTAGGGAGATGGTCGGGCCGTGAACGCCGAGTATATTACCAGCCGGAAAAATCCGCTGATGACCCAGATCCGCCGCCTGACGGCCAGCCGGTCCCACCGCCGGGAGCAGGGTCTGTTCCTGGGGGACGGGGTCAAGCTGCTGGAGGAGGCCCTGAAGTGGCACGCCCCGCTGGATACCGTGATGCTGACCGAGGGCGTGGACATCCCAGACCTGCCGGATGGGGTGCGCCTGGTGCAGGTGCCCAGGGATGTGATGGCCTCCATCTCCCCCATGGACAGCCCCCAGGGGGCGCTGTTCCTGTGCCGGACGGGGGAGACCGCCCCGCCGGAGCGTCTGCCCGGCGAGCGCTATCTGGTGCTGGACGGGGTGCAGGACCCGGGGAACGTGGGCACCATCTGGCGCACCGCCGACGCCCTGGGGGCGGATGGACTGATCCTGGTCAACGGCTGTGCCGACCCCTGGAACCCCAAAACGGTGCGGGCCACCATGGGGGCTTGCTTCCGCCTGCCCGTGTATGAGACGGCAGCGGACGGCCTGGCCCCGTGGCTGGGGGAGCAAGGCCTTCCCCTTTACGCCACCGCCCTGCGGGAGGACACGGTGGACCTGCGCCAGGCCGACCTGTCCCGCTGCGCCGTGGTCATCGGCAGCGAGGGCCGGGGGATATCCGACGGGCTGCTCTCCCAGTGTGAGAAGACCCTGAAGATCCCCATGCGGGCCAGGTGCGAGTCGTTAAATGCCGCCGCCGCCGCCACCGTGGTTTTGTGGGAGATGGGCCGCTAGACCTTCTGCCGGTTTGCCCGGACATAGGCCATGCGCACCAGAACGATGGCCAGGGTGAGCAGGGCGGCGAAGAGGAGATAGGCTGGGGCATAGCTGCCCGTCCGGTCGGCCAGGAGCCCGGGCACCGGGCCAAACAGAATGACTCCCACGGTATAGGCCAGGTTGATGGCCTGCACCGCCCGGGGGAAGTCCCCCGGTCCCGTCAGTTCGGCGGCCCACACAGACGGGGATACGGTGGAGATGGGCAGCCCCAGGGAGAACAGCCCCACCGCCAGCACCGGCACCAGGGGGCTTTCCCGCACCGGGAGACAGCACAGCAGCGTCCCCGCCGTCACGGTGAGATAGCAATAGCCGTCTCCGGCCAGGGACCCCCAGCGGTCATAGATCTGGCCGCACAGCACCTTGCCCAGGCAGATGCACACCCCGGAGGCGGACACCAGTCCCGCCAAAAACAGGGGGGCGTAGCCCAGGGTGGCATAGTGGACCGTCAGGTGGGAGTAGCCCGGCCCGCCGATGCCGCCGATGAGAAAGCAGGCGGCCATGGCGGCCAGATAGGCCGGGGGACCGGAAGAACTGCTGGAGCGGGGAGCGTCGGTCTCAGGCGCGGCCCCGCCCAGGGGCTCCAGCCCCACCTCCGCCGGGTCCCCCCGCACCAGCAGCCACACGGCCAGGGCCAGAATAAGCAGGGCGGCCCCCTCCAGCCAGAAGGCGGCGCGCAGCCCCTGGCCCGTGATGACCCGGGCCACCAAGGGGGAGGCCACGATGCTGGCCACCCCGCTGCCCGCCGAGGACAGGCCCAATGCCAGATTCCGGCGGAGCCGGAACCACCGGCCAATGAGCAATGACAGGGGGACCATCCCCCCGTAGCAATAGCCCAGACCGGTGAAGGCGGCGGCCGCGCAGTATTGCCAGAAATCCCGTGCTGCGCCGAAGCAGAAGCAGGACAGGGCGATGAGGAGCACCCCCAGCGTCATGGTCCGCCGCAGCCCCAGCCGGGCGCACACCCGGTTCACCGTGAGCAGGGCGACGAGGATGAACAGACTGCGGACGGTGGTGATGAGGGAGCCCTGGGCGTTGGTAAAGTGCCGCAGGGCGAGGATCTCCGGCTGATACACGGCGAACACGTTGACCCCCAGCCCAATGGTGGACAGCAGGGTCAGCGCCCCGCCCAGGCAGACCAGCCAGGCGCGGTGAGGACGGTTCATAGGCGGCCCTCCTTTTCGGATATTTTTGTGACAAGTTGCTTTGATACAACCATACCGTAGCGCAATGAATTTGTAAAGAAAAATCCGGTCTAGTAAGGGGGCGTTTTTATGGCGGAGCTGAAATATTGGCTTTGGCTCACCAGCCGCAGGGGAATGGACTCGGTCCGGGCCCTGAAGCTGCTGGAGCGGTTCGTCACCCCGGAGCAGGTGTATTACGCCGACCAGGGGGACATCGCCGAATTGGGGCTCTCCCCTAATCTGGAACGGAGCCTGGCGGACAAGAGCATGGATGCCCCGGAGGTCATTCTGGGGGAGTGTGACCGGCTGGACGTGCGGGTGATGACCATCCAGGACGCGGACTATCCCATGCGCCTGCGGCAGATCGCCGACCCGCCGGCGGTGCTCTATCTGAAGGGCAGGCGGCTCCACTTTGACGAAGAGGCAGCCATCGCCGTGGTGGGGGCCCGGGAGCCCACGGCTTATGGCCGCCGCTGGGCCGAGCAGTTCGGCATGGAACTGGCCTCCGGCGGGGCGCTGGTGGTGTCCGGCATTGCCCAAGGCTTGGACGCCTGCGCCGTGCGGGGCGCGCTGAAGGGCGGCGGCCCGGTGGCCTGTGTGCTGGCCGGGGGCGTGAACGTGCCCTATCCCGTGCAGAACCGCTTTCTCTATGACGACGTGGCCGCGGCGGGGGTGCTGGTGTCGGAATATCCCCCGGGGTCGCCCCACGACTGGCGGAACTTCCCCCGGCGCAACCGGATCTTGAGCGGCCTGTGCCTGGGGGTGCTGGCGGTGGAGTGCCGCCCCTTCGGCGGGACCATGAGCACGGTGAACCACGCCGTGGAGCAGGACCGGGACGTGTTTGCCGTGCCCGGAGCCTTAGACGCCCCCATGAGCGAGGGGACCAACCGCCTCATCCAGCAGGGGGCCAAGCTGGTCACCTGCGCCCGGGACATTCTGGAGGAATACTGGAGCCGCTTCCCGGACAAGCTGGGTCGGGCCGCCCCCCTGACCCCGGAGGCCGCCCGGGCACGGATGGCGGACAGCGTCCAGGCCCAGACGCGGGAACAGGCTGCCCAGAAGGCTGATCCTCCCGCCGACCAGCCGGAGCCTGCCCCGGCCAAAGACGGGCGGGAGATCGTCCCCCGCAGCGAGCAGAAGCGCCGCTTTACCGACGACGAGCTGGCCCTGCTGGCAGCCCTGAGCCAGGGGGAGCGCACCGCAGACCAACTGGTGGAGCTGACCCAGATCCCCGCCAAGCGGGTGCTGTCGGCCCTGACCATGCTGCAGATCCAGGCCGCCGTGGCCGAAAATCCGGGCCGCCGCTTCTCAGCTCTGGTGGAGCTGGAGGAGTAACGCCCCGCAGACAAGATAACAACAGACTTTTTAGACTTTTTAAGATAGCTCCGGCAGTTTTGCGCCGGACAGGAAGGTGAAGGGAATTGGCGAATAAAACAGATCTGGTGATCGTAGAGTCCCCGTCCAAGGCCAAGACCATTGGAAAGTACCTGGGACCGGGCTATGAGGTAAAGGCCTCTATGGGCCACGTGCGGGACCTGCCCAAGAGCAAGCTGGGCGTGGACCTGGAGAAGGGCGACTTTGAACCCAACTATCAGCCCATCAAGGGCAAAGAGGACGTCATCAGCGACCTGAAGAAGGCGGCCAAAAAGAGCGGCCGCGTCTATCTGGCCACCGACCCGGACCGGGAGGGGGAGGCCATCTCCTGGCACTTGAAGGAGCTGCTGGGCATCCCGGACGACAAGACCTATCGGGTGACCTTTAACGAGATCACCAAAAAGGTGGTCAACGACTCCATCGCCGCCCCCCGGGCTATCGACCAGGACCTGGTCAACGCCCAGCAGGCCCGGCGCATTCTGGACCGCATCGTGGGCTATCAGCTCTCCCCCCTGCTGTGGCGGAAGATCCGCCGGGGCCTGTCCGCCGGACGGGTGCAGTCGGTGGCCACCCGCCTGGTGGTGGAGCGGGAGGAGGAGATCCGCGCCTTTCAGCCCCAGGAGTATTGGACGGTAGAGGCCGCCCTGGCCCGCGTGGCCCCCAACCTGGGCAGCTTTAAGGCCCAGTTCTATGGCCGGGAGAAGAAGATGGAGCTGCATTCCGCCGACGAGGCCCAGGCCGTGGTGGACGCGGTGGAGAAGGGACAGTTCTCCGTCTCTCGCGTGAAGCGGCAGGAGAAGAACCGCCAGCCCGCCCCTCCGTTTACCACCTCCACTTTACAGCAGGAGGCCTCCCGCAAGCTGAACATGACCCCCGCCCGCACCATGTCCATCGCCCAGCAGCTGTATGAGGGCATTGACATCTCCGGCGAGGGCGCGGTGGGTCTCATCACCTATATGCGTACCGACTCGCTCCGACTGTCCGAGGAGGCCCTGGCCGCCGCGAAAGACTTTATCCACCACCGGTATGGCCCGGAGTATTACCCCCCCGCCACCCGGCACTTCAAGACCAAGGGCAGCGCCCAGGACGCCCACGAGGCCATCCGCCCCTCCGATGTGACCCTGACCCCGGAGGACATCAAAAAGGACCTGACCGGGGAGCAGTATCGCCTGTATAAGCTGATCTGGAGCCGTTTTCTGGCCTGTCAGATGGCCAACGCCGTGTACGACAGCCTGTCCATCGAGGTGGAGAACAGCGGCTATACCTTCCGGGCCAGCCACTCCAGCCTGAAATTCTCCGGCTTTACCGCCGTGTATGAGGAGGGCAAGGACGAGGAAGAGGAGGAGCGCTCCTCCCCCTTGCCCGACCTGAAGGAGGGGGAGGCCCTGGACAGCCAGGGTTTGACCCAGAGCCAGCACTTCACCCAGCCCCCCGCCCGCTACTCTGAGGCCAGCCTCATCCGGGCCCTGGAGGAGAAGGGCATCGGGCGGCCCTCTACCTACGCTCCCACCATCTCCACCATCCTGAACCGCTATTACGTGGTGAAGGAGGGCAAGGCCCTGCGCCCCACCCCCCTGGGTGAGGTGGTCACCGGCCTGATGAAAGATAAGTTTGAAGACATCGTGGACCCCACCTTTACCGCCCAGATGGAGGAGAAGCTGGACGAGGTGGAGGAGGGCAAGACCGACTGGAAGAAGGTCCTGTCCGACTTCTACCAGGACTTTGAGAGCGAGCTGACCCGGGCGGAGAAAGAACTGGACGGCGAGCGCATCAAGGTCCCCGACGAGGTGTCGGAGGAGGTCTGTCCCCAGTGCGGACGGAACCTGGTGGTGAAGATGGGCCGGTTCGGCCAGTTCCTGGCCTGCCCCGGCTGGCCGGAGTGTGACTTCACCATGCCCATGGTGGTGGAGATGCCAGGCAAGTGCCCCAAGTGCGGCGGGCGGCTGCTCAAGCGCACGGGCAAGAGCCGCACCACCGGCAAGCAGTATACCTTCTACTGCTGCGAGCGGTGCAACAGCCGGGACGAGGCCAACAAGTGCGACTTCCGCACCTGGGACGTGCCCGTAAAGGATAACTGCCCCGTGTGCGGCCAGACCATGTTCAAAAAGGCGGGCCGGGGGGCCAAGAAGCCCTTCTGCATCAACGAGAACTGCTCCAACTTCACCCCGGAGGACAAGCGGGGCGGCTGGCAGCGCAAGCCCGCCGCAGCCAAGACGGAGGAGTCCGCCGCTGAGAGCGCGGAAGAGACCAAGACCGCCAAAAAGCCCGCCGCGAAAAAGACGGCGGCAGCCAAGAAGACGGCCACGACGAAAAAGGCGACTGCGGTCAAAAAGACCACTGCCACCAAGAAGACGACCACGGCCAAGAAGGCTACAACGACTAAGAAGACCGCGACCACAAAGAAAACCACCGCCGCCAAAAAGACCACGGCGGCGAAGAAGACAGAAGAATGACCTGACACAGGGGGAGACCCCGGAAGGAGAACGCTATGGAACCTGTTATTGTCATCGGCGCGGGACTGGCGGGCAGCGAGGCCGCCTGGCAGCTGGCCCAGCGGGGCATCCCCGTCCAGCTGCGGGAGATGAAGCCCCAGAAGATGTCCCCCGCCCATCACACGGAATATTTCGGGGAGCTGGTGTGCTCCAACTCCCTGCGCTCGGACCAGCTGGAGAACGCGGTGGGGCTGCTGAAGGAGGAGCTGCGCCGCTGCAACTCCCTCATCATGGCCTGCGCCGACGAGCACCGGGTGGAGGCCGGCGGCGCCCTGGCCGTGGACCGAAACGCCTTTGCCGCCGCCATCACAGAGAAGATCCGCAATCACCCCAACATCACTGTGGTGGAGGGGGAGGTGACGGAGATCCCCGCCGAGGGCAACGTGATCTTCGCCACCGGCCCCCTGACCTCGGAGGACCTGTCCCAGGCCATTGCCGGACTGTTCCCCGACAGCAAATATCTCAACTTCTTCGACGCCGCCGCCCCTCTGGTCACCTTCGAGAGCGTGGACATGGACAGCGCCTGGTTTGCCTCCCGCTATGACCGGGGCACGCCGGACTATATCAACTGCCCCATGACGAAGGAGGAGTACGAGGCCTTCTGGCAGGAGCTGACCCACGCCCAGGAGGCGGAGGTCCACGGCTTTGAGGACTCTGGCGTGTTCGAGGGCTGCATGCCCGTGGAGGTCATGGCCCGCCGGGGCCTGGACACCCTGCGCTATGGCCCCCTGAAGCCCGTGGGCCTGAAGGACCCCAAGACGGGGGAGGAGCCCTATGCCGTGGTGCAGCTGCGCAAGGACAACGCTCAGGGTTCCATCTATAACATCGTGGGCTTTCAGACCCACCTGCGCTGGCCGGAGCAGAAGCGGGTGTTCTCCATGATCCCCGCCCTGAAAAATGCCGAGTACATCCGCTATGGCGTGATGCACCGGAACACGTTTTTGGACTCCCCCCGGCTGCTGGACCGGTATTACCGGGTGCGCGGCCAGGAGCGGCTGATGTTCTCCGGCCAGATCACCGGCGTGGAGGGCTATGTGGAGTCCACCGCCTCCGGCTGCCTGACGGCCATGGAGCTGGCCCGCCGCCTGGAGGGCAAGCCCCCCATCAACTTCCCCCGGGAGACGGCCATGGGGGCCATGGCCCTGTATGTCAGCGACCCCAGCGTGGTGAACTTCCAGCCCATGAACGTGAATTTCGGCCTGATCCCCCAGCTGGGCTATCGGGTGAAGGGCAAGCGGAACAAAAACGCCGAGATCTCCAAGCGGGCGCTGGAGAAGTTGGCCGAGCTGGACCTGGGCTGAGTGAAAGGACGGGATGGATATGAAGATCATTGTAGACGCCATGGGCGGAGATAACGCCCCTCAGGCCCCTGTGATGGGCGCTGTGGAGGCCAACCGGGAATATGGCGTTGGCGTTATTCTGGTGGGCCGGGGGGAGACCATCCTGAAGGTCCTGGAGGACAACGGCATCAAGGAGCTGCCCGCCGGGGTGGAGATCGCCCACGCCAGCGAGGTGGTGGAGATGTGCGACAACCCGGCCACCGCCTTTCGGGAGAAGAAGGACTCCTCCCTCACCGTGGGCCTGAACCTGCTGAAGAGCGGGGAGGGGGATGCCTTCGTCTCCGCCGGGTCCACCGGAGCGCTGCTGTCCGGGGCCACCCTGGTGGTCAAGCGCATCCGGGGCATCCGCCGGGCCGCCCTGGCCCCCGTGGTGCCCACGGGCAACGGCGGCGCGGTGCTCATCGACTGCGGAGCCAACGCCGAGTGCCCCCCGGAGTATCTGCTGCAATTTGCCTATATGGGCTCTTACTACGCCGAGCACGTGCTGGGCCGCCCGGAGCCCCGGGTGGGTCTGCTGAACATCGGGGTGGAGCCCTCTAAGGGCACCAGTCTCCAGACCGCCGTCTATCCCATGCTGGTGGAGGCGGGCAAGGCGGGCCGCATCAACTTTGTGGGCAACGTGGAAGCCCGTGAGGCCGTGGAGGGCGCGGTGGACGTCATCGTGTCCGACGGCTACTCCGGCAACATCTTCCTGAAGACCATGGAGGGCACCGGTCTGTACCTGGTGCGGGAGCTGAAGGGCATGTTCACCCAGAACCTGCTGACTAAGCTGGCCGCCGTGCTGGTGTCCGGTGGGCTGAAGAAGATGAAAAAGCTGCTCAGCTCCAGCGAGGTGGGGGGCACCGCCCTGGTGGGCATCTCCAAGCCCGTCATCAAGGCCCACGGCTCCTCCGACGCCTATGCCATCAAAAATGCCATCCGCCAGGCCCGGCAGTATGTCTCCTCCGGCATCATCGAGAGCATCACCGAGAACGTAGACGTCATGCGCCTGGACCCGCCCATGAAGGCGAAGGAGGCGGCAAAAGAGAAAGCCCCTGAGCAGGCATAAAGAAAGAAGGAACCCCCGTGGCCCACGCCGTTCATGCCCGAAAGAAGGACCCCGCCGCCCAGCGGCGCAGGATGCTGGAAGCGCCCATCCCGCCCCTGGTCTGCTCCCTGGCCCTGCCCACCATCGTCAGTATGCTGGTCACGTCCATCTATAACATGGCGGACACCTATTTTGTCTCTCAGATCAACACCAGCGCCTCCGGCGCGGTGGGCATCGTGTTCTCCATCATGGCCATCATCCAGGCGGTGGGCTTTACGGTGGGCATGGGGGCCGGGTCCACCGCCTCCCGGCTGCTGGGGAAGGAGCGGGGAGAGGAGGCCAACACCTTTGCCTCCACCGCCGTCTTTCTGGCGCTGGTATTGGGGCTGCTGCTGTCCCTGCTGGGCCTGTGCCGTCTGGACGGGCTGATCTGGGCATTGGGCAGCACCCAGACCATCTACCCCTATGCCCGGGAGTACGCCGGATACATCCTGGTGGGAGCGCCTGTGATGGTGCTGGCCTTTACCCTGAACAATCTGCTGCGGTGGCAGGGGCTGGCCAATCTGGCGGTGATCGGTCTGGCCACCGGCGGGGTGCTGAACATCCTGCTGGACCCCCTGTTCATCTTCGGCCTGAACATGGGCATCGGCGGAGCGGGAGCGGCCACCCTGCTCAGCCAGTGCGTCAGTCTGGCCATTCTGGCCTCCTTCTTTTTCCGGGGCATGGGCTCCCTGCGGGTACGGGTCCGGGATATCTCCCGAAAGCCGGAGGTGTACGCCACCATCTTCAAGCAGGGGATGCCCTCCTTCTTCCGCCAGGGGGTGGTGGGGGTGTCCACCATGGCCCTGAACTTCAATGCCCGGCTGTATGGCGACGCGGCGGTGGCCGCCATGTCCATCGTCACCAAGGTGTTTGTCACGGTGCAGTCGGTGGTCATCGGCTTTGGCCAGGGCTTTCAGCCGGTGCTGGGCTTTAACTTTGGGGCGGGCAGGCTGGACCGGGTGAAGCGGGCCCTGGTTTTCTCCATCCAGGTGTGTACCGCCTTTTTGATCGTGGCGGCGGTGGCGGGCTATATCTTCGCCCCGGCCATCGTCACCGAGTTCCGCCGCAGCGACCCCCAGGTCATCGCCATCGGCACCCGGGCCTTTCGCGCCCAGTGCTTCAGCCTACCCCTGCTGGCGGTGTGCGTCTTTGCTAACATGTATTTTCAGTCGGTGGGCAAGGCCTTCCGGGCGACCATTCTGGCTGTGTGCCGCAACGGGGTGATGATTCCCCTGGTCTATATTCTCTGCTGGCGCTTCGGTCTCACCGGCCTGGAGTGGACCCAGACCCTGGCCGATGTGGTCTCCTTCGCCATCTCGGCGGGGATATTTGTCCAGTATTTCCGCCGGGAGTTTGGGCGGGAGGATCTGGGAAGATAACAAAACACGGGTAGGGGCGGACCTCTGTGTCCGCCCGCCGAAAACGGATGCACCCCCGTGGTACCCCTCATCCGTCATGACTTCGTCATGCCACCTTCTCCCCTGCGGGGCGAAGGCTAGAACCGTTTTGCGAGAAGCGCTCAAATGTCGCTGCCCTTCCCCTCATCCGTCACGGCTTTGCCGTGCCACCTTCCCCCAGGGGAAGGCTTTTCGCTGCAAAACGTACAATTAAAATGAAATATCTCAAACTGTATTACGAAAATACGCTCTTTTTCTCTGCCGTCCTGTCACAGGGCGGCAGTTTTCTTGCCTTTTTTACATTTTACAAAGGCTTAACATAGTGGTTGTTTTGCATTTTACAATGGGCCGGTATACTGTGCGCTGTAAGGTGAAAGCCAAATGAAAAACGCGGGCGGCGCTGAAGCCGCCCCACAGTAAGGAGAATCACCATGAAAAAGTTATTCAGTCTTGCGCTGGCCGCCGCCATGGCCCTGTCCACGCTCACCGGCTGCGGCAACAGCAACAACACCAATACCAATAATGACGCCAACAGCGCCGACACCCAGGGCAGCCAGACCAGCCAGACCCAGCAGCTCAGCGGTGTGGTGAACACCAACGGCTCCACCTCCATGGAGAAGGTGATGCAGGTGCTCATCGAGGCCTTTAAGGAGCAGCAGCCCAACGTCACCGTGAACTACACCGGTTCCGGTTCCGGCGCGGGCGTGACCTCCGCCATCGACGGCACCGCCGATTTAGGCCTTGCCTCCCGCGCCCTGAAGAGCGAGGAGGAGGAGAAGGGCGCTCAGGCCAACATCGTGGCTCTGGACGGCGTGGCCATCGTGGTCAACCCCGACAATGCCGTGGACGACCTGACCGTGGACCAGATCGCCCAGATCTTCAAGGGCGAGATCACCAACTGGAAGGACCTGGGCGGCGCTGACGAAGAGATCGCCGTCTATGGCCGTGAGGCCGGTTCCGGCACCCGGGGTGCCTTTGAGGAGCTGGTGGGCGTGGAAGACGCCTGCAAGTACCTGAACGAGTACTCCTCCACCGGCGACGTCATCGGCAACGTGGCCAGCAACCCCAGCGCCATCGGCTATGCCTCCCTGTCCGCTGTGGGCGACAACGTGAAGGCCGTGAAGGTCAATGGTGTGGAATGCAGCGAGGCCACCGTGCAGGACGGTACTTATGAGATCCAGCGCCCCTTCGTGATGATCACCAAGGACGGCACCCAGCTGAGCGACGCGGCCCAGGCTTTCCTGGACTTTGCCATGAGCGCTGACGCCGCCAGCCTGATCGCCCAGGCCGGTGCCGTGCCCCCCGCCAAGTAAGCAGTAAACGAAATTTTCAGGAGGAACACGCAGGGCGGGAACGTCCCGCGTGTTCCCCTGTGTCTGAGCGAAAGAAATGAATGAGAGAAAGGTGGACTTCGCCGTGAAGCGAACCCGAAAATTAGACCCCCTGGAGAACGCCATGCAGCTGCTGTTCTTCCTGTGCGGGGCGGTGGCGGTGGCCTTTGTGTTGGTCATCACCGTGTATCTGGTGGTCTCCGGCCTGCCCGCCATCCAAAAGGTGGGCCTGGGCAACTTCCTGCTGGGCACCACTTGGGACTCCGCCAACAAGACCGACCCCCAATATGGCATCCTGCCCTTTATCCTCACCTCCATCTACGGCACCGCCGGGGCCATCCTCATCGGCGTGCCCGTGGGATTTATGACGGCCATGTTCCTGGCCAAGGCCGCGCCCCCCAAGCTGGCGGCGGTGGTCCGTCCGGCGGTGGACCTGCTGGCGGGCATCCCCTCGGTGGTCTATGGCATGGTGGGCATGGTGGTGCTGCTGCCCGGCATCCGGGGCCTGTTCCACCTGAAAGCGGGCGACACCCTGCTGGCCGCCATTCTGGTGCTGGCGGTGATGATCCTGCCCTCCATCATCTCGGTGAGCGAGACCGCTCTGCGGGCGGTGCCCCGGGAGTATGAGGAGGCCAGCCTGGCCCTGGGCGCCACGGAGATGGAGACCTATTTCCGGGTGAGCGCCCCGGCGGCCAAAAGCGGCATCGCCGCGGCGGTGGTGCTGGGCGTAGGCCGGGCCATCGGCGAGGCCATGGCCATCATGATGGTGGCGGGCAACGCGGCCAATATGCCCGGCCTGTTCAAGAGCGTGAAGTTCCTGACCACCGCCGTGGCCAGCGAGATGTCCTATGCCGCCGACGGGTCCCTGCAGAAGATGGCCCTGTTCTCCATCGGACTGGTGCTGTTTCTGTTCATTATGATGATCAACGTGTTTTTGAATCTGGTATTGAAGCGGGAGAAGGAGTGAGGAGCATGGAAAGCGTCAACTATGTGGCGGCAAACAAGTCCGCCGTGTTGGAGCGGGAGCAGACGGCCCGGGCCGTCTGCCTGCGCCGCCGGGTGTATGACCGGGGGATGCGGGGTCTGCTGTGGCTCAGCGCCGGGATCACCTGTGCCCTGCTGGTGTTTCTCATGGGCTATATCCTGTGGCGGGGCATCCCCCAGCTGAGCTGGCAGTTCCTCACCTCGGCAGAGTCGGTGCTCAAGGGCACCCTGGGCATCCTGCCCGCCATCTGCAACACCCTGTATGTGGTGTGCGTGACATTGTGCATCGCCCTTCCCCTGGGCGTGGGGGCGGCGGTGTACCTCACCGAATACGCCACCAACCACAAGCTGGTCTCCGCCATCGAGTTTGCCGCTGAGACCCTGTCCGGCATCCCCTCCATCCTGTATGCCCTGGTGGGCTATCTGGCCTTCTGCAAGACGCTGGGCCTGGGCTATTCCCTGCTGGCGGCCAGCCTGGCCCTGGCCATGATGAACCTGCCCACCATCATCCGCACCACGCAAGAATCACTGAAGACGGTGCCCCAGTCCTATCGGGAGGGGGCCCTGGGCCTGGGCAGCGGCAAGTGGCACATGATCCGCACGGTGGTGCTGCCCAGCTCCATCGACGGCATCGTCACCGGCTGCATCCTGGCCGTGGGCCGCATCGTGGGTGAGTCCGCCGTGCTGCTGTATGTGGGCGGCATGGGCAACGCCATGAACGACTTCTTCGCCAGCCCTGACAAGTTCCTCCACAGCTCCGGTGCCACCCTGACGGTGCAGCTGTACGTCTTTGCCAAGGAGCGGGCCATGATGGACCCCGCCTTTGCCGTGGCGGTGGTGCTGCTGGTGCTCACCTTCGCCATCAATCTGGCGGCCAAGGCTGCGGGCAAAAAGCTGAGACAGAAAAATTGAACGAGGAGTTTTAATGTATGGAAAACGCCATCCTCTCCGCCCGTGACCTGAACCTGTACTACGGGGAAAATCACGCGCTGAAGAATATCAACATCGACATTTCCGCCAACGAGATCACCGCCCTGATCGGCCCCTCCGGCTGCGGCAAGTCCACCTTTCTGCGCACCCTGAACCGGATGAACGACCTGATCCCCATCGTGAAGATCGACGGCTCCCTGACCTATCGAGGCCAGGAGGTCTATGCCCCGGACCAGGACGTGACCGACCTGCGCAAGCACATCGGCATGGTGTTCCAAAAGGCCAACCCCTTCCCCATGTCCATCTATGACAACGTGGCCTACGGCCCCCGGACCCACGGCGTCCGCAGCAAGGTAAAGCTGGACGAGATCGTGGAGGAGTCCCTGCGGGGGGCGGCCATCTGGGACGAGGTGAAGGACCGGCTGAAAAAGTCCGCCCTGGGTCTGTCCGGCGGCCAGCAGCAGCGGCTGTGCATCGCCCGTGCCCTGGCCGTCAAGCCCGACGTGCTGCTGATGGACGAGTCCACCTCCGCCCTGGACCCCATCTCCACGTCTAAGATCGAGGACCTTGCCGCCGAGCTGAAAAAAGATTATACTATCGTCATGGTGACCCACAACATGCAGCAGGCGGCCCGTATCTCTGACAACACGGCGTTTTTCCTGCTGGGCGAGCTGGTGGAGTTCGGCAAGACGGAACAGGTATTCTCCATGCCCCGGGACAAGCGCACCGAGGATTACATCACGGGGAGGTTCGGATAACCATGAGAGACCGTTTTCACGAACAATTGCAGCAGCTCAGCGAGGCGCTGATCACCATGGGCGCCCTGTGCGAGGAGGCCATCTCCGACGCGGCCAAGTCCTATTTCACCGGGGACCGGCGGCTGGGGGAGCGGGCCGGACAGCTGGAGCAGCAGATCGACCAGCAGCAGCGGGACATCGAGAGCCTTTGTATGCAGCTTCTGCTGCGGCAGCAGCCGGTGGCCCGTGACCTGCGGACCATCTCGGCGGCCATGCGCATGATCTCGGACATGGAGCGCATCGGCGACCAGGCCGCAGACATCGCAGAAATCGCCCGGGACGTCCAGGCCGGCAAGCTGGCGGACGAGACCCCCATGGGGGACATGGCCCGCACCGCCATCAGCATGGTGACGGACAGCGTGGACGCCTTCGTCCGGCAGGATCTGGACCTGGCCCATCAGGTCATCGCCCGGGATGACAAGGTGGACAGCCTGTTCCTGAACATGCGGGAGCAGCTGGTGGCCATGATCGGCCGGGGGGAGGACGCCGCCGCCTGTCTGGACATGCTGATGATCGCCAAGTATTACGAGCGCATCGGGGACCACGCCTGCAACATCGCCCAGTGGGTGGAGTATGCCCTCACCGGTCAGTATGAGGATGACTGAAAGCGCTTTTTGACAGGAGTTTTGAACGGATATGATCTACGTTCTGGAGGATGACGCCAGCATTCAAAAGCTGGTGGTGTACACGCTGAACAGCCAGGGCATGGAGGCCCGGGGCTTTGACCGCCCCTCTCAGTTCTGGAGCGCCCTGGCCCTGGAAAAGCCGGAGCTGGTGCTGCTGGACATCATGCTGCCCGAGGAGGACGGCCTGCAGGTGCTGAAAAAGCTGCGGGCCGACCCGGCCACCCGCCGGACCCCGGTGCTGATGCTCACCGCCAAGAGTACCGAGTATGACAAGGTGCTGGGGCTGGACCAGGGGGCGGACGACTACATCGCCAAGCCCTTTGGCATGATGGAGCTGATGGCCCGCATCCGCACCGCCCTGCGCCACGCCGGGGGGCGGGAGGAGCAGGAGCCGGTGTATCGCCTGGGCGGGCTGTATGTAGACCCGGCCCGCCACATCGTCCGGGACGGGGAGCGGGACGTGGCCCTGACGCTGAAAGAGTTCCAGCTTCTGTGCCTGCTGCTGGAGCACCGGGGGACCGTGTTCACCCGGGACCAGCTGCTGAACACCATCTGGGGCTATGAGTTCGACGGGGCAAGCCGCACCGTGGACGTCCATATCCGCACCCTGCGCCAGAAGCTGGGGGAGTCCGGCGGCTGCATCGAAACGGTGCGGGGCGTGGGCTATAAGATCGCCGAGGGCTGAGCGTAAAAGCGGCCCTGGGCAGAATGGAGCGAGAAAATGGCCGCGAAGATTTTTAAAAACGCCATGACGGTGGGCCTTGCCGTGTTTCTGCTGTCGGTGGCCCTGTTCATGGGGATGCTGTACCAGTATTTCGGCGACCAGCTCACCCGGGAACTGGCCACCGAGGCGGCCATGGTGGCCCAGGGCGTGGAGACCACGGGCCGGGACTACTTAGACACGCTGAATGTGTCCAGCCGGGTGACCTGGGTGGACAAGGACGGCACCGTGCTGTATGACAACCGGGCAGACCCCGCCCAGATGGAGAACCACGCTGACCGGGCGGAGATCCGCCAGGCCATGCTGGCCAGCCAGGGTACGGCCCAGCGGGAGTCGTCCACCCTGTCCCGCCGGACCTATTATGCCGCCCGCCGGTTGAGCGACGGCACGGTGATCCGCCTGGCCAGCGCTCAGTCTACGGTGGTGGTATTGCTGGCCTCTATGATCCAGCCGCTGCTCATTATTCTGGTGCTGTCCATGATTTTGGCGGCGGTGCTGGCCTCCCGGCTGGCCAAGGGCATCATCCGCCCCATTCTGGACCTGGACCTGGAAGAGCCGGAGCAGTGCCGGGGTTATGACGAGCTGGCCCCCCTTATCACCAAGATCCGCCGTCAGAACGACACCATCCGCTGTCAGATGGACACCATGCGCCAGCAGCAGCGGGAGTTTGCCACCCTGGCGGAGAACATGTCCGAGGGGGTGGTGCTGCTGAATACCAAGGGGCGCATCCTGTCCTATAACTCCGGGGCCCTGCGCCTGCTTGGGGCGGTCAGCCCCGCCGAGCAGGCCAGCGTCCTCACCCTGGACCGCAGCGATGCCTTCCGCACGGTGGTGGAGCGGGCCTTGGCCGGTCAGCGGGCCCAGGGCCGGCTGGAGCGGGGAGAGCGGTGTGTCCAGCTGCTGGCCGACCCGGTGTTCCACGAGACCCAGGTGGAGGGCGCAGTGCTGGTGCTGGTGGACATCACCGCCCAGGAGCAGGGGGAGCGGCTGCGGCGGGAGTTTACCGCCAATGTCTCCCACGAACTGAAAACCCCCCTCACAGCCATCTCCGGCATGGCGGAGATCATCAAAGACGGCATCGTCAAGCCCGAGGACGTCAACGGCTTTGCCAGCGACATCTACCGGGAGAGCCAGCGGCTCATCGCCCTGGTGGAGGACATCATCCACCTGTCCCGCCTGGACGAGGGGGGCGACGGGCTGAAGATGGAGCCGGTGGACCTGCTGGAGCTGGCCCGCCAGACGGCCCGCCGCCTGGAGCCGGTGGCCCGGCGGGCGGAGGTGGCCATGGAGGTAAAGGGCAGCCCGGCCCAAATCACCGGCGTCCCCGCCGTGCTGGACGAGATGGTCTTCAACCTGTGCGACAACGCGGTGAAGTATAACCGCGCCGGGGGCTCGGTGACCATCTCGGTGGAGCCAGGGGAGCACGAGACCGTCCTGACCGTACAGGACACGGGCATCGGCATCCCCGACCAGGACCGGGACCGGGTGTTCGAGCGGTTCTATCGGGTGGACAAGAGCCACTCCCGCCAGATCGGCGGCACCGGCCTGGGGCTGTCCATCGTCAAACACGCCGCCGCCCTCCACGACGCCCGCATCGACCTGGACAGCACCCTGGGCAAGGGCACGACCATCCGGGTCAGCTTTCCGAATGAGCGGGGGAAATAAGTAAGAAAAATCGGAGCCTGTCGCTGAAACAGCCACAGGCTCCAATCCTTTATACCCAATTTTCACTTTTTTCACCTGGCAGAGTGAAAATTCACTTTCATTCACTCTGTTGAGTGAAAATATGTGAATTTGGAATAGTGGATGCAGATCAGTCCAGCGTCAGCAGCCGCTGGGCGTTGCCGCCTAAGATCGCGTCCAGGGAATCCTGGGACAGGGGCAGGGCGCGGATGCGGTCCAGGCTCTCCTTCTGGCTGCCCCAGGGGCAGTCGGTGCCGAAGAAGATGCGCTCCGGGCCGAACAGGCCAACCATGCGGGTGAACTGCTCCCGGCCCATCATGTGCAGCTCCTCCGGGCGATAGAAGCCGTCGGGGGCCGGGTTCATGTCCCCCAGGGAGAAGGAGGTGTCCAGGCAGACGGAGGTGTGGGGCAGCAGCTGCTCCACCTGGTCCCAGTTCCGCCAGCCCCCCATGTGGGCCAGGATCAGCTTTACCGGCCCCACCTGGCGCAGGGCGTTCAGGCTCATCTCCGGGGAGGCGTGGACCTTGCCGGGGATGCCCACGTCCAGCCCCGCGTGGACCAGCACCACCAGCCCCAGCTCGCCGCACCGGTCCAGGATGCGCAGGAACCGGGGGTCGTCTAAATCCACCCCCTGATAGATGGGGTGGAGCTTGATGCCCTTCAGCCCCAGGCGCTCCACCCGGGAGAGCTCCTCCTTCCAGTTGGGGGCGTCGGGGTGCATCCCGCCGAAGGAGAAGATGCCTGTCTGGGCGTAGTCCTCGTTTACTTTGGCGGCGGCGTCGTTGATGTGGCTGACCTTGGCGGGATTGGTGGCCACCGGCAGGACGATGGACTGGTCCACCCCCGCCTGGGCCATAGAGGCGGCCAGCTCGGCATTGGAGCCGTGGGTGAAGGGGGTCAGGTGGCTCATGGCCGCCAGCTTTTCAATGGTGGCGGCGGCGATGGCCTGGGGGAAGGTGTGGGTGTGGATGTCGACGATCATGAAAAGGGTCCTTTCTGTATGGGGCGATCCGCCCCGGATGGTTCAGGAAAAAGGCGCAAGACCTGTGGGTGCTGGTTGAAGCATACCACAGGTCTTTGCCTTTGAAAAGAGAGAAGAGAAAAGAGAAGCGTTACAGCCGGTCCCCCAGGGCCTGGGTCTGCCGGACCAGCACCTTTTCGTCGTAGCAGGAGAAGGCGTCGTCCACCAGCTTTTTGTCCGGGGCGGGGGTGAGCAGAGAGACCACAGGGACCAAAATCAGCCCGGCGATCATGCAGAACGCGCCCGCGTTGATGGGGGAGCGGAGCAGGGCGGGGAAGGAGGAGCGCACGAAGATGTTGGCGATCATCACCACGGTGGAGAAAATGAAGCTGACCCAGCAGGCGGCCTTAGACGCCCGCTTCCAGTACAGACCGAACAGGAAGGGGGCCAGGAAAGCGCCCGCCAGCGCGCCCCAGCTGACGCCCATGAGCTGGGCGATGAAGGTGACGTTGGAGTGGTACTGCACCAGGGCGATGACCACGGAGATGGCGATGAACACCACGATGAGGCAGCGCATGATGAACACCTGGCGCTTCTCGCTCATGTCCTTGATGATGTTGTCCTTCAAAAAGTCCAGGGTCAGGGTGGAGCTGGAGGCCAGCACCAGGGAGGACAGGGTGGACATAGAGGCGGACAGCACCAGGATCACCACCACGGCGATGAGCAGATCGGGCAGACCGGAGAGCATGGTTGGGATGATGGAGTCATAGCCGCCGGCGGCCAGGTTCACCTTGTCAGAGAACAGCCGGCCAAAGCCGCCCAGGAAATAGCACCCGCCGGAGACGAACACGGCAAACACGGTGGAAATCACCATGCCGGTGTCGATGGCCTTCTCGTCCTTGATGGCATAGAACTTCTGGACCATCTGGGGCAGGCCCCAGGTGCCCAGGGAGGTGAGCAGCACCACGCCCAGCAGGTTCAGGGGGTCGGGGCCGAAGAAGGAGGCGAACACGCCGGGGGCCTGGGACACCTCCGGGTCTTGGATCTGGGCCAGGCCCTCTAAGGCGGCCATGAACCCGCCCTGGCTGTGGAGCACGGCGGCGATGACGGCGCAGATGCCGAAGATCATGATGATGCCCTGGATAAAGTCGTTGATGGCGGTGGCCATATAGCCCCCGGCGATGACATACACGCCGGTGAGCACCGCCATGACGATGACGCACACGGAGTAGTCGATGTTAAAGGCCATGCCGAACAGGCGGCTCAGGCCGTTGTACAGGCTGGCGGTGTAGGGGATCAGGAAGATGAAGATGATGACCGAGGCGGCGATCTTCAGCGACTTGCTGCCAAAGCGCTTGCCGAAGAATTCGGGCATGGTGGCGCTGTCCAGATGCTGGGACATGATGCGGGTGCGGCGGCCCAGCACGGCCCAGGCCAGCAGGGAGCCCAGCAGGGCGTTGCCGATGCCCGCCCAGGTGGCGGCGATGCCATATTTCCAGCCGAACTGTCCGGCATAGCCCACAAAGACCACGGCGGAAAAATAAGACGTGCCGTAGGCGAAGGCGGTGAGCCACGGGCCAACCGAGCGCCCGCCCAGCACAAAGCCGCTGACGTTGGTGGCGTGTCTCCGGCAGTAAAGGCCGATGCCCACCATCACGGCGAAGAACACCAACAGCAGGGTGATCTTGATAACCATTGGGATCATTCCTCTCACACACAGTTTGTTACTTTGCTGCGTTGAAGTTTAACGCAGAGAACCGCAAAAGTCAAGGGAAATTTTAAAATTTCCGAAAAAAATCTCCCGGCTGCTCTTGGCAGTCGGGAGAGGGGAAACGGTTCACTTGTGTGCGCTTCGCCGGAGCAGCGACCCTGACAGCCGCCACAGGGGCAACAGATAGAGATAGCAGGCGAAGAAGATGGAGGCAGTGGGGGCGGCGATGGAGGCCAGGGGGACGCCCCCGGCGATGGACCAGGGGACCAGGGGGGCCACGACGACCACCGCATCCTCCAGGTCCAGGGCCAGCTGCTCCCGGTCCTCCTGGGTCTGGTCGCACAGCTGGTGGGTGAGGAGAATGGACAGGGTCTGGTTGCAGGCCACCATAGACGCGGGGATGGAGGCGGCCAGGATGGCGGCGTAGGGACCCGCACGGCGGGCCAGGCGGCCAATGGCGGCCTTCACGTGGTCCAGCAGGCCCGTCTGCTGAAAGATGCCCGAGTAGGAGGAGGACAGGCACACGATGGCGGTGACCCGGGCCATGGACCAGATGCCGCCGCCGTTGAGCATGGCTCCAAGCTGGCTGTCCGCCGCCCGATAGCCAAAGAACAGCAGCCGTGGCAGGTCAGCAATCGGGGCGTGCTGCACCAGCAGGCAGACAGGCAGGGCGGAGAGGATGCTGGCGGACATGGCGATTTTCACGTTCACCTGCATCAGGGACAGGGCCAGGATCACCAGGGCGGGGATCAGGGCCAGCCAACTGAGAGAAAAGGCGGGGGCGAACAGGGCCTCCAGATCCATGACCTCCCCGGCGGGGCGGGACAGCACCCCCAGCAGGCCATAGACGCCGCAGGAGAGCAGAAAGGGGACCAGGGCCGAGCGGACCATAGACCGGATGTTGTGAAAGACGTCCGTCCGGGTCAGCTCTGACACCAGCAGGGCGCTGGTGGACACGGGGGAGCACCGGTCCCCGAAATAGACCCCGGACAGCACCGCACCGCCCACCAGCAGCTGGTTCAGCCCCAGGCTGGAGCCGATGGCGGCGCAGATGACCCCCATGGTGGCCGCCGTGCCGAAGGAGGTGCCCGTAAGAAAAGACACCAGGCAGTTGAGCAGAAAGGCCATCACCACAAACAGAGCGGGCCGGATGAGCCGGGCGGAGAAGCAGACGATGACGGGGATGGTCCCCGCCTGCCGCCACAGGGCGGTGAGCATCCCGATGAGCAGGAAGGTAATAAGGATATTCTTCACCGTCAGAACGCCATCTAAAGCCAGGCGAAACAGCCGGGACCAGGCAAAGCCCTTCCGGCGGCCATAGAGCAGGAACAGGACAAACCCCGCCGCCAAGGCATATAAAATGGACTGTCCCAGGGCCACGCACAGCAGCAGCGCGGCGCAGAACGCCCCCAATACCAGCCACTCCATCAGAACTGCAAGATCACGCCCACGACAGCGGAGAAGGCGATGAACAAAATGGGGTGGAGCTTTTTCAGGGGGGTGTAGCGCATGGCGATAAAGACCACCACGGCCAGGATCAGGGCGGGCCAGTGGATGGAGATGGTCTCGCCCAACGTGACCAGCACGGTCATGGCCACCGTCAGTCCGGCGGAGGCGATGAGGGCGGTGGAGGCGGGGCGCAGGCCATAGAACACGGCATCCACCGTTTTGGACTGGCGGAATTTTTCCAGGAAGCCGGCGATGATGATGATGACCACGATGGAGGGGAAGGTGAGGCCCAGGGTGGCCACGATGGCCCCGATGACGCCGGGGATGCCGTGGAGCCGGGCGATGGTAAAGCCCACATAGGTGGCCATGTTCACCCCCATGGCGCCGGGGGTGGACTCGGACACGGCGATCATGGTGCTCAGGTCGGCGGCGGAGAACCAGCCGGTGCGGGCCCCCAGATCCTGAAGAAATGGGATGGTGGCAAGGCCCCCGCCCACGGCGAACAGGCCGGTCTTGGCAAACTCAAAAAACAGGCGCAGCAGGATCATTTGCCCTCGCCCCCCTTCTCGTTGTGCTCAAAGCCCCGGATGCGCCGCCAGGCATAGCCCAGCACCCCGGCGCACACGATGAGGATGGCGGGGGACAGCCCCACGAAGAAGGCCAGGGCCAGCACCACCAGGAAGATGCCCACGGTGAGGGCGTCAATGATGGTGGACTTGCCCAGCTTGATGACGCTGGAGGCGATGAGGGCCACCACGCAGGCGTTCACCCCCCGCAGGGCGTGCTGCACCACGGGGATGTCCGCGAAGTTGGACAGGCACGCGGCGATGACCGAGATGATGATGATGGAGGGGGAGATGACCCCCAGGGTGGCCAGAATGCCCCCGGCCAGACCCTTATACCGATAGCCGATGAAGGTGGCGGTGTTCACGGCGATGACGCCGGGAGTACACTGGCCGATGGCGTAGTAATCGGTCAGGTCCGCGTCGGTGGCCCAGTGCTTTTTCTCCACGATCTCCCGCTGGAGAATGGGCAGCATGGCATAGCCGCCGCCAAAGGTGCACGCGCCGATCTTGGCGAAGGTAAAATATAGGTCCCACAGCAGTTTCATGGCGTTCTCCCGCTTACACGTTGAAGCGGAACAGGATGATATCCCCGTCCTGGACCACGTACTCCTTGCCCTCAGAGCGGATGAGGCCCTTCTCCCGGGCGGCGGCCATGGTCCCGCAGGCCATCAGGTCGTCATAGGAGACCACCTCCGCCCGGATGAAGCCCCGCTCGAAGTCAGAGTGGATCTTGCCTGCGGCCTGGGGGGCCTTGGTGCCCCGCTTGATGGTCCAGGCGCGGCACTCGTCCTCGCCGGAGGTGAGGTAGGAGATGAGGCCCAGCAGAGAGTAGCTGGCCTTCACCAGCCGGTCCAGGCCGGACTCGGCGATGCCCAGGTCGTCCAGGAACATCTTCTTCTCCTCGGGGTCAAGCTCGGCGATCTCCGCCTCCAGCTTGGCGCACACGGGGATGACCTGGGCCCCCTGAGCCTGGGCCCGCTCCTCCACCTGGCGGTAATATTCCACGCCGTGGGGGTCGGCAAAGCCGTCCTCGTCCAGGTTGGCGGCATAGATCACAGGCTTGAGGGACAGCAGCTCGCAGTCGGGATACTCCTCGGCGATGTTCACTTCCTCATAGGTCCGGGCGGACTTGCCGTCGTTGAGCCAGTCCCGCAGACCCTCGAAGTCGGCGGCCTCCTGCAAGAACTTTTTGTCGCCCTTGGCGGCCTTTTTGGCCTTGTCGATGCGGCGCTCCACCATCTCCAGGTCGGCCATGACCAGCTCCAGGTCGATGGTGTCCATGTCCCGGATGGGGTCAGTGGAGCCCTCCACGTGGATGACATTCTCGTCATCAAAGCAGCGGACCACGTGGACGATGGCGTCGGTCATGCGGATGTTGCCCAGGAACTTGTTGCCCAGGCCCTCGCCCCGGGAGGCGCCCTTCACCAGTCCGGCGATGTCCACGAACTCGATGACGGCGGGGGTGGTCTTTTTGGGGTGATACATCTCCGCCAGCTTGTCCAGCCGGTGGTCGGGCACGGCCACCATGCCCACGTTGGGGTCGATGGTGCAGAAGGGATAGTTGGCGCTCTCCGCGCCGGCGTTGGTGATGGCGTTGAACAGGGTCGATTTGCCCACATTAGGAAGACCCACAATACCCAGCTTCATGTGACACATTTCTCCTTTATTTTTACCGAAAAACAAAAGAATCTTCGGAAATATTATGAGATCAGTCGGATACTGTCATTCCGAGGAGCGCAGCGACGTGGGAATCCGTTCTCTGCGTCTTGTGGACGAAAATAACGGATTGCCACGTCGGCCCATAGGGCCTCCTCGCAATGACAAGGCCCTTCAGTCTGTTCCGATTCAAAATTTACGGAAAATTCCTGTGTTTTTCAAATATAGACACAACAAACGGCCAAACAGGACCGCACTGTGCAACGATACATTTTACCATGGGACGCGGGGTTGCACAAGTCCGATGGATAATAAAAGTTTATATATGTGTTTATTCAGGCAAAATTATCTTTAATTTTGAATCGACTCGTTTAAGAAAGAACGGAGCCTTGTCTAGTGTTTTTGAGCGTATAACTAAATTGTGGTATCGTGAATCTTCTACTTCTAAGATGATTGCCGATAAACCAGATCCAGAAACGTAACTTAAAAGGTATATTCCGTCATTACAAATTTCGGCACACAAGTAGCCATGAATTTGTCCGTCATCACTTTCTAGTTTGGCAAATTGAAGTAAGGAAATGATGCATAAAATGACTTCGGATTCACACTCTGCTGGGATTTTGGATAACCCTAATTTTGAAAAAACATTATTTAACTCGCTTATAACAATGTTTTCGAGAATTCCAGAGATTACCGTTCGTTTGCATTCTACGCCTGTATGGAAGATTCCGTTATCAGTACAATGTTTGTATGTAAGACGTGCCTCTTCTACGACGAAGCCTTTATTTCGATCTCTGTGTGCAACAAAATTGCAAATTTCTCGAAGAAATCCGTATGTCCAATCTACCTTCTTATAATCATGGTTAACGAGGGTATTTTCTCTGATTAATATGAGTAGGGCCAAAATATCGATTTCATCAAAAGAGCGATTTACGATTTTGTTGTGGATATTATTCAAAAGTTGTATAGATTTTATATCCATAAGCATCTTCCTTATGTTACTTGAGAGTATCCATTGTCAATAATTTATACATCCGCATCAACTCCGCCACGCAGGCGCTTTCGCTGTTCAGCTTGCCCCAAAAGCCATATGCCTGCATCACGGCCTTGTCGTTCTGCTGGTGGGCCTTGCGCAGCTCCGGGGGCATGGTGGCCTCGTCATACAGGTCAGCAAGACTGCAATCCGGGTAGAGCTCCCGGGCATCCAAAATCGCCTGGGCGGTCTGCTCGATTCTAGCCTTCTGCTCGTCCGTGGGCGTGGGCCAGGGGAAGTTGTTGTAAACCACATCTTTGGAATAGCGATAGTCGCTTTTCAGCCGACCACACACGGCCCGCATCCATGCCATGTGGACATTAGAGGTCAGAATGCCGAAGTGGTACAGCGTTGCATCTGGAATTGTAATGACAAGGTTTGTGGCAATAGTTTCTTTGTCCAAAAATCCAATGGGAACATACTTTCGACGTTCAGAAGAGACTGCGGGAACAACGATAAAAGTGTCTGGATTATTGATTTCTCTGAATTGTGTCGGACAATCAGCCAGTTTGCGGCGGCCTGCATCTGGTGCATTTTCGCGGTCTGCTTTACATGCTGCTACTCGCTTCATGACCAATGGCATTTTCCGTAATTCAGCGGGGCTAACGCCGACTAGCCACAAGCACCAGCGTTTTTTATTGTTAATAAATTCAGCAGCACCAATCAGTTGTTTGATATACGGCTTTGCAGAGGGTTCTTCTTTAATAAAGTCAGCATAGTCGGCATCTTCAATGATTAAGTGCCCACCATCGGCCGGACGATTTCCAGTTGTCATTAGTGGAACATTGCAAAGCGGTTTATTTCGACTACCGATGAATACATTTGGTGCATCCATCAAATAAGCGTTGATATTTTCTGCTTCCTGAACTCGCTCACTGGTAAAAAGCCACTTTTTTTCGGTGAAGGGTGCCACGCTGAATCCCACGATCACACAATGCACATGGGCTTTCAGGCTGGCCTCGCTGTCCCAGCGGAAGGTGCGGTGGGCGAAGTCGATGTGGATGCCGAAGCGGTCATAGAGGGGTTTCCAGACACCGGCCACCTGCTCCCCCTGGGTGATGGAGTTGGTGGACACAAAGGCGGTCCTGATGTGGGTGTCCTGCATATATTGGGACGCTTTGAAATACCAGCCAGAGACGTAGTCAATTTTTCCGGCGGTCTTATAGGGCTTTCCTTTTTCATCCACATAAATGGACAGAATATCCTCTTTTTGTTCTTTGCTCTGCAAAGAGTAGCCCACAAACGGCGGGTTTCCCATGATATAGTTTAGTTTCCCTTTGGGGATAACGGTCTGCCAATCCAGCCGCAGTGCGTTGGCCTCGGTGATGTTGGCGTAGGATTTCAGGGGGAGGAAGTCGATCTGGTGGGCAATAATGTCCTCGGTCTCTTTCAGCATCTGGCTCTCTGCGATCCACAGGGCGGTTTTGGCCACGGTGGCGGCGAAGTCGTTGATCTCGATGCCGTAGAACTGGTGGATGGAGACCTGGACCGGGTTCAGGGCCCCTTCGCCCCAGGCCACCTGACCGGCGACCTGGTATCCGTGCCGGCCTTTGTCCAGAATGATCCGCTCTTCAATGACCTGGTTTTCCAGCCGCCGCAGGGAGATATAGCTCTCGGTGAGGAAGTTGCCGGAGCCGCAGGCGGGGTCTAAGAAGGTCAGGCTTGCCAGCTTGCTTTGATAGGCGGCCAGCCTTGCCTCTCGGGTCCGTTCCACCGGAATGCGTTTGATCTCCTCCAGCTCGGCTTTCAGGCCGTTTAAGAACAGGGGGTCGATGACCTTGTGGATGTTCTCGATGCTGGTGTAGTGCATCCCGCCGGAGCGGCGGGTGTCCGGGTTCAGGGTGCTCTCGAACACGGCGCCGAAGATGGTGGGGCTGATGGCGGACCAGTCAAAGTCCTGGCTGGCCTTGGAGAGCAGCAGGCTTTTCAGCTCCTCGGTAAAGGGCGGGATCTCAATGTCCTCATCGGCGAACAGGCCGCCGTTGACATAGGGGAAGGCGGCCAGGGTGGGGTTGTCGTCAAAGAGGTATTTGTCCCGGTCCTGGGGCTTTTGGTCCAGGGTGCGGAACAGCTCTACCAGGGCCTTTCGGATGCCGTGGGCGGGGATGTCCCTCAGATAGTCGTGGAACATATCCCGGCGGTGGTTGAAAATGCCCGCATCCTCGGCGTACAGGCAGAACACCAGCCGGACGCACAGGGCGTTCAGGCTTTTCAGCGTCTTTGGGTCGGTGGGGTCCTTGTACTGCTGCAAGAGGGCATCGTACAGCACGCCCACCAGCTCGCCGGCCTGGAGAGAGACCTTTTCTTCATGCTTGATGGCATCGCTGCCGGTGTTCACCAGGAAATTCAGCTTGGAGCAGTCTGCGGCCAGGTCGGCCAGGGTCAGCACCTCCGGCTCCCCGTTGGGGAAGTTCATGTCGTGGACCTCAAAGGTCTGGAAGTTGCACACCACGATCCACCGGGGCTGCTCCGACTGGGGCAGATAGGCCCCATACCGCCGGGCCTGCTGATAGGGGGACAGGAGGGAGCCGTCGGACTGCTTATAGCCCCGGGTCAGCACGATGTCCTTGCCCTTCTGCTCCACCAGCACCCGGGTCTGGGGGATGTAGCCGTCGATGAATTTGGTGGTGCGCTTCCCCGTGCGGGGGTCATCCACCTCCACACGGCGCTCGAAGCTGATGTACTTCTCCGGCTCGTCCACGCCGAAGACCTTTTGCAGCAGCGCCAGCCAGAACGCCTGGGTCTCCTGCTTCTCGTCCCCGCGGTCCTCCCAGTCCGCCGCAAATTGTCTTGCCGCCGCCCGCTGCTGCACGTCCGTCATGGTGTAAGCCCTCCTGAATTCGTGTTTTCTGGCAATATCATACCATATTGCAGCAGAGTTGGAAAGCGTTTTGCTTGGAGCTGGAGATTTGAAACGTTTCAGGTATAACCGATAAAGCAGGTTAAAATCGGAATTTATCGGTTATATCGAATAAAACAGGAAAATCCGATTGAATTTTCACTGTAACTTTGATAAGATGGGCTTGAAACGAGGTGAAGGCCCATGATAAAGCGGGAATCTTATATGCGGCGCATCCGGCCATTTATCAACGGCGAGCTGGTCAAGGTGATGACGGGCATCCGGCGCAGCGGGAAATCGGTGATGCTGGAGCTGGTGAAGCAGGAGCTGCTGGAGATGGGGGTGGAGAAGGCGCAGTTTATCTCCATCAACTTCGAGGACATGCGCTATCTGCACCTGTGTACGGCCCAGGCTCTGCACCAGGAGATATTGACCCGGGCCGAGGGCATAAGGGGCAAGGTCTATCTGTTTTTCGACGAGATACAGGAGGTAAAGGACTGGGAGAAGTGCGTCAACTCCCTGCGGGTGGCCCTGGACTGCGACATCTACATCACCGGCTCCAACGCCAAGCTGCTCTCCGGGGAGCTGGCGACCTATCTGGGCGGGCGCTATGTGGAGTTTGTGATCTATCCCTTCTCCTTTGCGGAATTTCTGGAGCTGTACCGGCCCACCGATCCCCAGGCCACGGCGGGGCAGTGCTTTCAGCAGTATCTGCTCTTCGGCGGGATGCCCTATCTGTCCCGGCTGAACTATCAGGAGGAGCCGGTCCGGCAGTATCTCAGCGACCTGTACGACTCGGTGCAGCTGAAGGATATCATCAAGCGCAACAAGGTCCGGGACGTGGACCTGCTGGAGCGCATCCTGGCCTATGTGATGGCCAACGTGGGGACGACTTTTTCGGCGGGCTCTCTGGCCAAGTTTTTCAAGAGTGAGCAGCGCAGCGTGTCGCCGGAGACGGTGCTGAACTATATCCGCTATTGCTGCGACGCCTATCTGTTCTATCAGGTAAAGCGCCAGGACTTGCAGGGCAAGCAGATCTTGGCCACCAGCGAGAAATATTACATCGCCGACCACGGCATCCGGGAGGCGGTGTTCGGCGGCAACATGCGGGACATCAACCTGGTGCTGGAGAACATCGTGTTTCTGGAGCTGCTCCGCCGGGGCTATACCGTCACGGTGGGTAAGGCCGGGGAGCGGGAGGTGGACTTCGTCTGTGACAGGCGAGGGGAGACGCTCTATGTTCAGGTGACCTATCTGCTGGCCTCGGAGGAGACCGTCGCCCGGGAGTTCGGCGCATATGACGGTATCCGGGATAATTTCCCCAAATATGTGGTCTCCATGGACGAGCTGGACCTGAGCCGCAGCGGCATCAAGCACCGGAATATCCGGGATTTTCTCCTGGCGGAGCGCTGGGATTAACGACAAGAAAAATCGAAGATAAGACAGAAAAACGCCCCCGTGCGACGGCACGAAAACCGTCGCACGGGGGCGCTGTTTCTTTGGTTCACTGGGGCAGACACTTTAAAATGCCCCGGCGGAGCTTTTCTTCGCCCAGGGGCTTGGACAGGTGGTCGGTCATGCCGGCCTGGCGGCATTGGGCCACGTCGTCGGCGAAGACGTTGGCCGTCATGGCCAGGATGGGCACAGTCTTGGCGTCGGGCCGGGGCAGGGCGCGGATGCGGCGGGTGGCCTCCAGGCCGTTCATCACGGGCATCATCACGTCCATCAGGATCACGTCAATCTCACCGGGCCGGGAGGACTGGAAGATGTCCAAGGCCTGCTGGCCGTTCCAGGCCTGGATGATGCTGGCCCCCGCGTCCTGAAGGAAGAACTGGGCGATCTCCATGTTCAGGGCGTTGTCCTCGGTGAGCAGCACGGTGACGCCGTCCAGAGACCGGGTTGGCTCTGCCGCAGCGGCGGGGGCGGCCTGCTGGGGCGGCTGGGCCAGGGGGAGGGGCAGCTCCACGGTGAAGGTGGTGCCCACGCCGGGGGCGCTGTCCACCTGGATGGAGCCGTTCATGCGGGTGACCAGCTCCTTCACGATGGACATGCCCAGGCCCGTGCCCTGATACAGGGTGCGGGCGCCGGGGTGCTCCTGGCTGAAGGGCTGGAACAGGCTGTTTTTCGCAAACTCCGGGCTCATGCCCACGCCGGTGTCCTGGATCTTGAATTCAAAAACGGCGGCGTCATCCTGGACGGAGCGCCGGGTGACCCAGGTGTCGATGGTCCCGCCCTGCTTGTTATAGCGCACGGAGTTGCTGAACAGGTTCAGCAGGATCTGCCGCAGGTGGAGGGGGCTGCCCAGCACCCAGACAGGCTCCTGGGCCAGGGGGTGGCAGCGATAGGTCAGGCCGGTGCCCTCCACCAGGGACTCGTCCAGGGCGCGCACCTGGCTCAGCAGATCGGTCAGGTCGAAGGGGATGTGCTCTAGCTGGATGTGGCCGCTCTCCAGCTTGCTCATGTCCAGCACGTCATTGATAAGGGACAGCAGATGCTGGGAGGAGGCCTGGACCTTTTCCAGACACCGGTCCACCGTGGCCCGGTCCTCCCGGTTTTTCTGGATGATGGACAGCATGCCCATGATACCGTTGATGGGGGTGCGGATGTCGTGGGACATGCGGCTTAAAAACTCCGTTTTGGCCTGGTTGGCGGAGGTGGCCTGGTCATAGGCGGCCTGGAGCCGGGCGTTCTCCTCCTGCTCCCGCTGGTGGAACTGGGTGGTGTCCTTCAGCAGGATCAGACCGTGGACCACGGCGCTCTCCTGGCCGGTGACGGGGTCATAGACCAGCCCGTCGGACATGAGGGTGGTCTTCTGCACCCAGCGCCCTCCATCCGGGCCCGTCAGGCGGTACTCCACCGTGAACTGCTTGTCCCCGGCGGAGAAGCGCTTGAGCAGCTTGGCCGGGGAGTCGGTGAGGCGATAGCTCTCCAGGGTGTCCGGCGTGATGCCCTGGGCGTATTCCCGGCAGTAGTCCTGATAGGAGCCGGGGAGGGGATAGTCGATGACCAGGGAGACCGGGCCCTCCTCCTCCTTCAAAAAGCGGCGCTCCAGAATGTCCTGGGTCAGGTTGACGGAGTAGATGGCGTCCGCCGTGGACAGCAGGGCGTCTACATAGCTGTCGTTTTCCAGGATGGACTGCTTCAGCTGCTCGTAATACTGGGCCAGCTGCTCTTTTGCGTCCCCGGAGGAGGGGCGGTCATCCCGGATGGTCTGAAAGGCCAGCAGGAAGTGGTGCAGCTGTCCTGAACCGTCCCGGTCCACAAACACGGGGATCAGACGGCTGTAGGCTGCCTGGCCGCCGCCGCTGGGCTGATACTGCACCTGAAGGGCGGGGGCGTCCGGCCCCAGCTGACCGCCCAGAGCGCCGGGCTGGAGCTGTTCCCGTACCCGGCGGCGGTCCTCTGGGGCCACCTGCTCGGCCACGATCTGCTCCACCGCCCCGGAGTAGCTGCCGTCGGCGGCCAGGAAGAAGGACTCGCTGCCCCGAATGACCCGATAGGTGTCCTGCCGAGCGTCGCAGTACAGGCAGTCGGAGAAGGAGTAGCCCAGCTCCCGCACCCGGCGGAGCAGCTGATAGTTCATCCGCCGCTCTGCCGCGGCCTCTTCCCGCTTGACGTGGTTTTTGTTGATGTACATGTTCTTGTCTGCGGCGTTGAACAGCTCCCGCATGGTGCAGGGGCCCTCCTCCCGGGCCAGGGCCGCGCCCACGGCATAGCTGATGGGCATGTCCGGGTGGTTTTGATTATAGTCGGCCATGTGCCGGCGCACCCCGTCCAGGCACTGGTCCAGGGCGGCCCGGTCCAGCCCGTGGGTCACGGCCAGGAACTCGTCGCCCCCGGCCCGGCCCACAAAGTGCTGCTGGGGCATGGCCAGGCGCAGCTGCTGGGCAAAGGAGCGGATATAGGCGTCCCCCGCCTCGTGACCCATGCTGTTGTTGATCCGCCGCAGGTCGTTTAAGTCAAAGCTGCACACGCCCACGTCCTCCCACGGTATCTCCGGGTCGGACAGAAGCTCCTCGCACTTATTTTTGTTGGGCAGGCCGGTGGCCCCATCCACATAGACCTTGTGCTGCAAGGCCCGGTTCATGGCCGCATAGCGCAGGGCCTGGACCAGGGCATAGACGATAAGGGCCATCAGGCAGACGATGTCCGCCGTGATGTATTTCTCCAGTCCCTCCAGGGCGGTGGCCCGCTTTTGGGAGTAGACCTCCGCCAGGCCGGTGGCCTGGTCGCAGATGTTGAAAAATTCCTCGCTCTTGGGGATGATGTCGGTGGCCTGATAGCCCTCCCGGCGCACCAGCATCAGCTCGTCTTTCAGCGAGCCGAAGTAGTCATCCAGCTCCTCCATCTTGTCCTGAAAGGCGGCGTCGTCCAGGCGGACGATGTCCAGCTGGTCGTCGCCATAGCGCAGACCGTGAATAAAGGACTCCACGTCGCTCAGCATCCCGTCCTGGGGCTGACCGGCAATCTCTATCTTCACCAGGCGCTGGGTCTTGCCCCGCACCAGACCGGCATAGTTGACCACCCGGGCCGTGCCCTGGATGCCGGAGACCAGATACATCATCACGACGATGAGAAGGGCCAGAATGGCAGCCAGAATGCCGATGCCCGTTTGGACCCAGCCGGTGGACTTTTTGTTTTTCTTGCTGTCCGTCATGGTGGCTTTCCTCCAGTGTAAATTGCCCCACAATCATACCACGGGGCCGCAGTTTTTCACAAGTATAAAAACCGCAAAAAACGGCGGGTAATACAGAAAGATCCCGGCTGTCCGTACCCAGGCAGCCGGGATCGCTTTGGTGTGTCTGTTCTGTTGTCAGCCGTCCTGCCGGCCGTTGTCCTCGGGTTTCTCCTCCGGGGCGCTCTGGGGCTGGGCGGGAGTCTCAGGCTGGGTCTGGGGCTGGTCCGCCGGGGTCTCGCTGGACTGGTCATTCTGGCCGTCCTGCTGGCCGCTCTGGCCATTCTGGTCCTCCTCCTGGGGCGCGGGAGCGGGGATGCTCTCGCTGACCATATGGATGTTCCGGGCGGGGGGCTCGATGTCCCCGGGCAGGGGCCGCTGGCGGGCGTGGGTGGAGGCATAGGCGTCCTCCACCAGGGCGGGGTCGCGGCCCTGGATGATGGCCACCATCTCGCCGCCGGTGATGGTCTCCTTCTCCAGCAGATAGGCCACCACCTTGTGCATGTCGTCCATATTCTCTTTCAGCAGCTCCACCGCGTCGTGATAGCACTGCTCCAGGATCAGCTTCACCTGCTTATCCATGGCGGCGGCGGTGTCCTGGGCGCAGTCCAGGCCATAGCCCCCGTCCAGATACTGGTTGCGGACGGAGCCCAGGGCCATCATGCCGAACTCGTCGCTCATGCCGTACATGGCCACCATGTTCCGGGCGATGCTGGTGGCCTCCTGAATGTCCTGAGAGGCCCCGTTGGTCATGGTGTGCAGCACCACTTCCTCGGCGGCCCGACCGCCCATGGACACGGTGATCTTGGCCATCAGCTCTTCCCGGGTGCGCAGGTTGGTCTTGTCCTCCTCGGGCATCAGCAGGGTATAGCCCAGGCTGCCCTCGGTGTGGGGGACGATGGTGATCTTCTGCACCGGCTCGGCATTCTTCTGCTTATAGGCCACCATGGCGTGGCCCACCTCGTGATAGGCCACCAGCTTCTTCTCAAACTCGGTGAGGACGGAGTTCTTCTTCTCGCTGCCGGCGATGACGAACTCGAAGGAGGCCAGCAGGTCCTCCTGGGTGACCAGGCGGCGGCCATTGCGCACCGCCCGCAGGGCGGCCTCGTTCACCAGGTTGGCCAGGTCCGCGCCCACGCACCCGGCGGTGGCCAGGGCGATCTTCTTCAGGTTCACGTCCTCGGCCAGCTTGATCTTCCGGGTGTGGACCTGGAGGGTGGCCATGCGCCCGGCCAGGTTGGGCCGGTCAATGGTGATGCGCCGGTCAAAGCGGCCGGGCCGCAGCAGGGCCTTGTCCAGCACCTCGGGCCGGTTGGTAGCGCCCAGGACGATCACGCCCTTGCCGGGGTCAAAGCCGTCCAGCTCGGCCAGCAGCTGGTTCAGGGTCTGCTCCCGCTCGTCGTTGCCGCCCATGCGGTTGTCCCGGGACTTGCCGATGGTGTCGATCTCGTCGATGAAGATGATGCAGGGGGCCATTTTGCTGGCCTCTTTGAACAGGTCGCGGACACGGGACGCGCCCACGCCCACGAACATCTCCACAAAGTCAGAGCCGCTGATGGAGAAGAAGGGCACCCCCGCCTCTCCGGCCACGGCCTTAGCCAGCAGCGTCTTACCGGTGCCCGGAGGGCCCACCAGCAGCACGCCCTTGGGCAGCTTGGCGCCGATGTCGGTGTACTTCTGGGGGTTGTGGAGGATGTCGATGATCTCTTGCAGAGACTCTTTCGCCTCGTCCTGTCCGGCCACGTCCCGGAAGGTGACGCCCGTCTTTTTCTCCACATAGACCTTGGCATTGGCCTTGCCCACGCCGCCAAGACCGCCCATGCCGCCCTTTCCGCCCACGCCGCGGAAGAGGAACATCATGGCGCCCACCATAATGACCACAGGTAGCAGATAGGACAGCAGCAGATACATGATCTGGGTGGAGCTGTCTACCGGCTTGTCATAGTAGTCCACGCCGTGGCTCTCCATCAGGGAGTACAGCTCCAGATCGGCCACCGGGGTGGGGGTGGTGACATAGACGGTCTCCCGGTCCTGATTGCCCATCCAGTTATAGAAGATGGAGCTGGTGGAGCTGTTCTGCTCGGGCACCTCCACCGTTACGCCCTCTTTCAGGGTGATGGTGTACTTGCCCGACTGCATCAGCACCCGGTCCACCTTGTCCTGCTGCACCCACTCTTTAAAGGTGGAGTAGTCCACCTGCACCTCGTTGGCGCTGGCATAGGACGAAGAGCAGCTGCGGAACAGGAAGGTCAGCACCAGCGCCCACAGAATAAGCGTGATGAGACCGAACGTATTTCTTTTGTTGTTCCCTTTGTCTGGCTTCAAAGGAGTATACCTCCTGACACTGAATTTTAAATCATGCAGAGACTGCGCAATTTATCCTATATCATACCACATCCCGCCGGTAAAAACAAGAAACGGCGGTGTAAACTTTCTGTGAAAGTGATCCGCCGGGAAAACGGCCGCCGGCTGGTGCGGTTTCCCCTTTGTTTTTGAAAATTTTTCTTTTCCCCGGCGGACAAATGTGCTATACTGGCCCATGTATGCAAAACTGAATGAGAATTGGGAGGAACCCCCTATGGATACAAGAAAGCCTCTGCGCCGCTCCGCTCCGGTGGAGACGGAGAACGACGGTATCATCGAGGGCCGCAACGCCGTGGTCGAGGCCCTGCGGGCCGGCGTGACCATCGACAAGATCTATATTTTAAAGGGTGAGACCGACGCCACCCTGGGCCACATCGCCTCCACCGCCCGGGAGAAGGGCGTGGTGGTGGTGGACGCGGACCGGCGGAAGCTGGACGGCATGAGCCGCACCCACTCCCACCAGGGCGTGATCGCCGTGGCCGCCGCTCGGGAGTATGCCAGCGTGGACGACATCCTGAACATCGCCCGGGAGAAGGGGGAGGCCCCCCTGATCGTGGTGTGCGACGAGCTCAGCGACCCCCACAATTTGGGCGCGGTCATCCGTACCGCCGACGCGGCGGGGGCCCACGGGGTCATCATCCCCAAGCGCCGCTCCGCCGGACTCACCGCCGTGGTGGCCAAGACCTCCGCCGGAGCCGTGGCCCATGTGCCCGTGGCCCGGGTGCCCAACATCACCGCCCTGCTCAAGCAGCTCAAGGACGAGGGTGTGTGGGTCTTCGGCACCGCCGCCCAGGGCAACACCAGCCTGTACAAGGCCGACCTGAAGGGCCCCGCCGCCATCGTCATCGGCAGCGAGGGGGACGGCATGAGCCGTCTGGTGGCGGAGAACTGCGACTTCACCGTGTCCATCCCCATGTTCGGCAAGATCAACTCCCTGAACGCCTCTGCCGCCGCCGCCGTGCTGCTGTATGAGGCGGTGCGCCAGCGCACCGGAAACTAACCGCCCCCGTGGGGCCAGCGAGGAACACCCATGAGTGACCGCAAGGACGAAAAACTGAATAACGGCGACCTGCGGGAGATCAAATCGCTGATCGGCGACGCGGACAGCGGCGGCTTTTCCCTGGACGACATCCTGGCCGAGTTCGGCGGGAACCCCTCCGCCCGGCCCGGCGGCATCCCCGTCCGGCCCAGCCGGGACAAACGGGATAATGTGGTCGCCTTCCCCGGTGGGACGAAGCGCCCGGAGCCGGAAGAAGAGCTGGAAGAGCCAGACGGACCGGACGATACCCCCGAGGACGAGCCGGAGACGGACAACCAGCCGGAGGAGGACGCCGACGAAGCGTCCGAAGATACCCACGAGGACGAGAACGAGCCGGAGGACGAACCGGGCGAGTCTGACCAGGACGACTCAGAAGACGAGGAATCTGACGAGGAGGAGCCGGACCAAAACGGCGGCGATGACCGCATCGTGGAGTTCCCCCAGCCGGAGAGCATCCTGTCCGCCTTTTTCAAGGGCCTGGGCCGCAAGGCCGACGACTACGCCGACCAGATGTATGCCGAGGACGAGAACACCGACTTAAACGAGGTCCGCCGCCTGGAAAAACTGATCCCCGGCACAGACCGGGAGGAGCACCGGGACTTTGATCTGCGCCGCCTGCGCAAGCCCCGTCCCCCGGAGCCGCCGCCCCCGGACACCGACCCCCACGACCTGGCCAAGACCTATGGCCGGGGCTTAAAAGCCCTGCGCCTGCGGGCGCTGGTGGTGGCCCTTCTGTTTCTGGCCGCCCTGGCCCAGCTCATCGTGCCCGCCGTGGGCCTGGTGTGGCTGCCCCCATTAGACAGCATGGCCATCCAGTGCTGGGGGGCGGCGGGCCTGATGGCGCTAGGGCTTCTGCTGGGGCTGGATGTGCTGGTCGTGGGACTGAGCCGGGCCTTCCACGGAAAGGTGGGCATGGACAGTCTGACTGCCCTGGCCTGCCTCACCACATTGGGAGACGGGGTCGTCCTGGCCCTCACCGGGGACGGGGCCGCCCGGCTGCCCTACACGGCGGTGGCCCTGGCGGGCCTGTGGTGCCAGCTCCACGGCAGCTATCATAAGAAATGCGCCCTGCGCCTGTCCTGCCGCACAGCGGCGGCCTCCTCCCACCCCTACCGGGTCACCCTGGACGAGGGGAAGTGGAATGGCCGGGACACCTATGCCAAGTGGTCCGGGGACTGCCGGGACTTTGGCAGCCGGGTCCAGATGGATGACGGGGCCCAGCTCATTTTCCGGCGCTACTGCCCCCTGCTGCTGCTGGGGGACATCCTGCTCTCCGTGCTGGCCACGGTGGGCCGGGGCCGGAGCCTGGAGCTTTTGTGGGGCATGTCCGCCCTGTTCTGCGCCACCGCCGCCTTTGGCGGGGCACTGGCCTATGGCCGCTCTTTCCACAAGATCGCCCGGCGGCTCATCCAGAGCGGCGGCGCCCTGGCCGGATGGCCCGGTGCGGCCTGCGCCCGGCGGGGTGACCGGGTGCTCATCACCGACGGGGACCTGTTCCCACCGGGGTATGTGGAGCTCAACGGCTATAAGGTCCTGGGGGACTTCCCCATGGAGCGGGTGGTGGCCTACACGGCTACCCTCATCCGGGACTCGGGCAGCGGCCTGACCAAGCTCTTCCACGACCATTTAAGAGCCCTGGGCGGCCTGATGCGCAACGCCGACCACCTCCACTGCTACGAGGGGGGCGGCCTGTCCGCCAACATCCGGGGCGACCAGGTGTTGGTGGGCTCGGCGGCCTTTATGAACCTGATGGAGGTCTCCCTCCCCGTGGGGCTGAACGTGAAAAACGCCGTGTTCTGCGCCATCGACGGGGAGCTGGCGGGCATCTTCGCCCTGAGCTACACCCTGCCCGACACGGTATTCCCCTCCATCGAGGAGCTGATGCGGGAGAAGGTCGGCCCCGTGCTGGCCACCCGGGACTTCAATCTGATCCCCGCCATGCTCAAGCAGCGCTTCAAGCTGGCGGCGGACAAGATGGACTTCCCCCCCGTGGAGCGGCGGCGGGAACTGTCTGACCCCGACCAGAGCCACAGCGACCAGCTGGTGGCCCTGCTGTGCCGGGAGGGCATCTATCCCCTGGCCGAGTCCGTCACCGGCGCACGCCGTCTGCGGTGGGCCACGGTGGTGGGGGCGGTGCTGTGCTGCGTGGGCTCCACCCTGGGCCTGCTCCTGGCCGCCTACCTGGTCTCCGCCCAGGCTTACGGCTCCCTGTCCCCACTGAACCTGCTCATTTTCCTCCTCACCTGGCTGGCCCCCGTGTGGTTCCTGTCCGGGTGGGTACACCGGTATTAAATTAGAATATCCGTGATCAGGGAGGCGGGGACCGTCTCCCTGATTTTGTAGGGGCGGACCTCTGTGTCCGCCCGCCGATGATTGTGAATTTTCCACAAAACGGTAATGCCTCTGCATTTCATGACAAAAAACCTACATTTCATGTAAACCTCTGTACTTTTAGAAAAATTGTGCTATAATCGGGGCGTATCGTGAGAAAGGGAGTGGAGCACATGAAAAAAACCTTGACATGGCTGCGCCGCACCCGTACACTGACAGCAGAGCAGAGCAGAGCAGAGCAGAGCAGAGCAGAGCAGAGCAGAGCAGAGCAGTAGACAGCTTCTCTGCCGCTTTTTGCTGTCTGAATCTAAATATCTGGATGAAAAGACCCATTTCCGACACGGAGTAGTTTCGTGCCGGGAATGGGTCTTTTTATATTTTTTCAGAACTTTTTATAGGAGGAAGCGAGTATGAAGAAACGATTATTGGCGCTGTGCATGTCGCTATACTTGCTGGTCGGCTTATTGCCGACGGCGGCGTGGGCGGCGGACACACAGGCGGAAAACGCGAGCGGTTTCTGCGATGCAGAGGAGAACGGAGAGAGCGTAAAGTGGGAATTGTCCCCGGATGAGGATGATTCGTCCGCTTATACGCTGACCATTTCCGGTGAAGGTGCGATGGCGGATTATAATAGCTATGCCAATACACCCTGGTACCAGTATGCAAAGACGAATGGTGCCATTGAAAATGAAAAAGATAAGGACTTTGCGAAGATCGATAAGGTCATTGTGGAGGGCGGGGTCACTCGTATTGGCAAGAATGCCTTTGCTTTTACCACGGTGACAGAGGCACAAATCGCCGATTCCGTGACTTCCATTGGTAGCGGTGCATTTCTGTGGGACCTGGGGCTGAAAACTATTAGCATCCCGGCGTCCGTGACAAACTTACATGTAGACGAGAACGGGGACTATTATAACTTCTTGGATGGCACGTTTAACCTGGAGTCCATTCAGGTGGGAGATGGGTCCCCCTATCAGGTCGTAGATGGGGTTTTGATCGGTAAGGTCAAAGATAGTTCTGATTTGATGACTATTGTCTGCCCGGATAACCTGGGCGGCGGCGACACGACGGAGGTCGATCTCAGCGGCGTCGCTGATCTGACCCTGGTGGGCAGAACTACTTTCGGCGGCTGCCGGAATCTGAAGAGCGTTCATCTGCCTGACTCTGTGGAAAAAATCGAGTATAGTTCTTTTATGAAGTGCTATTCTCTGGAGTCCTTTGTAGTTCCTCCGAAGGTCACGGAACTTGAAAAGTGGACCTTTAGCGGATGCAGCAGCTTGGCTTCTGTGACTTTGAATAATGTTGAAACCATTGGGGCGCAGGCATTTTCGAAAATTGCGGCTGCGGAGCTTGACAACGCGCCGCATCCTTGCAGCGCTCTGGCTGAGATCGACCTGGGCAAGGTAACGAGCATTGCTGAAGGCGCTTTCCAGGAAACTGGTTTAACTTCTGTTTCCCTTGGCAGCGGCAGCGTTGGGGCCAATGCCTTTATGAACTGCGAAGCGCTGACTTCCATTGACCTGGGCAATGTGACTGAGATTGGGGCAAATGCATTCAGAGGAACGGCAGTCGTAGACCTTACTATTCCCGCGACGGTAACCACGATTGGTGGCAACGCGTTTATTGACAGCACGGCACTGGAACAGGTGACCATGAGCCAGGATCATTCCAGCAAGATCGGACACAAAAAAGTCGCCCGGGATGGATATTGTATCGGGACCCGTTGGTATCAGGACGGAACTCAGGTCCAGGTCAAAACGGTATTTGACAATAATCCGAACACAGAGCAGACCTTTACCTATATGCCGATCTACTTCTTTGATGTAAAATATGACGGCGTAGAGAATAAGACCACAAGATTCATCTATAATTCCAGAACCATGGAGCTGCTGGATTCCTGGGCAAAGTTGCAGACTGTATCGGCGCTTGGCCTGACTGTGCCGGAAGGAAAAATGTTTGCCGGTTGGTCCGTTGCGGCAGACAGCAACGCTATTGTGGCGACAGATGGAGGGGTTCTGAACGAAAACCCGAGCCCTGAGGCCAGTGTACTTGTAAACA
The DNA here is from genome assembly GCF_054108085.1 of Flintibacter sp. SJQ-8. Taxonomy (NCBI): domain Bacteria; kingdom Bacillati; phylum Bacillota; class Clostridia; order Eubacteriales; genus Flintibacter; species Flintibacter sp. SJQ-8. Next base: position 220,278 of record NZ_JBPJWR010000004.1, on the reverse strand, counting down.
CGATTCCCACGCTTACGCTGTATCCCGTTTGGATGACGGAACACAGCCATACGCTGGAGTTAGTAGACGGTCAGGCGGCTACCTGTACTGAAGCCGGTTGGACAAACTACTATCAGTGTACCTTTGACGGATGCGGCAAGTATTTCGCTGACGACGCCGGTGTGAACGAGATCATTGATTTGGATGCCTGGAAGCAGGGCGACGGGAAAATCCAGATGGTGGACCACCAGCTTGCCTACCATGAAGCCAAGACCGCAACTTGCACCGAGGACGGCACCAAGGCTTACTGGGAATGCGACGTATGCCACAAGCTGTTCACCGACGCGAACGGGCAGACCGAGACCACCCAGGAAGCTCTGGTCGTGCCCGCCACCGGTCACGACTGGAGCAATAAGGACGGCATCTGCAAGACCTGTCAGACCGCCTGTGACCAGCCCCACAACCCCGGCACCACCTGTGAGGTGTGCGGCAAGGTGACCGCTTCCACCTCCTCCGGTGGCGGCGGCGGTTCCAGCCGCGGCAGCAGCTACGCCGTGTCCACCCCCAAGGCGGACAACGGCTCTGTGTCCGTGAACAACGGAGCCTCTGCCAAGAAGGGCGAAACTGTGACCATCACCGTCAAGCCCAACGAGGGCTATGAGATCGACAAGGTGACGGTCACCGACAGCAAGGGCAACACGATCACTGTCACCGACAAGGGCGACGGCAAGTTCAGCTTTGTGATGCCTGACAGCAAGGTGGACGTGAAGGCGACCTTCGTGAAGAGCGAAGTCCAGCCCGACCAGCCCACGAAGAACACCTTCGTGGACGTGCCCGAAAACAGCTGGTACGCTGACGCTGCTGACTTTGTGGCCCAGCGGGGTCTGATGTCCGGCGTGGGCGAGAACCTGTTCGGCGGGAATCAGAACACCACCCGGGCCATGCTCATGACCATCCTGGCCCGTATGGACGGCCAGGACGTGACTGGCGGTTCCACCTGGTACGAGAAAGCCATGAATTGGGCCAAGGCCAACGGCGTGTCCGACGGCACCATGCCCGAGGTGAACATCACCCGGGAGCAGCTGGCGACGATGCTCTATAGCTACGCCAAGCTGAAGGGCATGAATACGATCCCCAACGGCATGGCTCTGTCCAAGTTCAGTGACGCCGACAGCATCTCCACCTGGGCCAGCGAGGCTGTGTCCTGGGCCGCTTACTCCGGCATTATCTCTGGCCGCAGCAACGGCACCGTGGACCCCCAGGCGGGCGCTACCCGGGCCGAAATGGCCGTGATGCTCCAGCAGTTTGTGGGGCTGATGGAGCAGTAAAAACAGCACTAAGACAGCAAAACCCCGGCGGCCTGCGGGCCGCCGGGGTTTTGAACGTTTTTGAATGAATCGTGTTAGATGCCGAACTCGCTGAAGAAGCGGTCGTGGATGGCCTGGACGGCGCGGTCCGCGTCCCGCTCGTCCACCAGGACGGACACCTTGATCTCGCTGGTGGAGATCATCTGGATGTTGATACCGGCGGAGTACAGGGCCTCGAACATCTTGGAGGCCACGCCGGCGTTGTGGGCCATGCCGGCACCCACGATGGACACCTTGGCCACGTGGTCGTCCACCTCGATGGACTTAAAGCCGATGGACTCCTTCAGCTCCTCCAGGATGGCCTTGGCGGTCTCGGCGTCGTCCCGGGCCACGGTGAAGCTGATGTCCTTGCTCTCGTCCCGGCCGATGGACTGCAGGATGATGTCCACATTGATGTCCTTCTTGGCCAGCAGGGAGAAAATTTTAAAGGCAATGCCGGGCTGATCGGCCAGACCGATCAGGGCCAGACGGGCTACGTTCTTATCTTTGGCAACGCCACTGACGTGAATTTTTTCCATGGTTTTTACAACCTCCTTGACTTTCGTGCCGGGCTTTCCGCTGAAGCTGGAAAGGACCTCCATATTGACGTTATACCGCTTTGCCATCTCCACCGAGCGGTTGTGCAGCACCTGGGCGCCCAGGCTGGCCAGCTCCAGCATCTCGTCGAAAGTGATCTCCTCCAGCTTGCGGGCCCCGGTGACATGGCGGGGATCGGCGGTGTACACACCGTCTACATCGGTGTAGATCTGGCACAGGTCCGCGTGCAGGGCGGCGGCCAGGGCGACGGCGGAGGTGTCGGAGCCGCCGCGGCCCAGGGTGGTGATGTCGTCATACTTGTTGATGCCCTGGAACCCGGCCACCAGCACGATCTTCTTCTTGTCCAGCTCCTTCTGGATACGCTCGGTGCGGATGCGCTTGATCCGGGCGCTGCTGTAAGAGGAGTCGGTGAGCATCCCGGCCTGCCAGCCGGTGAGAGACACGGCCTGATAGCCCATGCGCTCGATGGCCATGGCGCACAGGGAGATGGAGATCTGCTCGCCGGTGGCCAGCAGCATATCCATTTCCCGCTTGGATGCGCTGGGGTTGATCTCCTTGGCCTTCTCGATCAGGTCGTCGGTGGTGTCGCCCTGGGCGGAGAGGACGGCCACAACGCTGTGGCCCTTGCGATAGGTCTCGGTGATGATGCGGGCCACATTGCGGATGCGGTCGGCATCGGCGACGGAGCTGCCGCCGAATTTTTGTACGATAAGTGACATATGTGTCGTTCCCCCTAAAGGTCAAATCATGTGAGAGAGTGAAAAGCGGACGGTCCGCTCTCCATCTTATGGCGTTAGTCCAGCACGCGGAAGCGGGAGCGGACGTCCAGACCCTGGAGCTTATCCTTGATCTGGGGCTCGGTCATGGCCGCGGTGAGGAAGGCGACCTCTCCGGCGGGCGCACCGGCCCGGGCCAGCAGCTGGATGTCGCCGCAGGCCAGGCGGACCTGGTCCACGGGGGCCTGGGCCCGGACATACCACCGGGAGGTGACGATGTCAGAGGAGACCACCAGGTCGGGAGCGCCGGGGCCCCACTCGTTGCGGTGATCCCGCTTCAGATCCTTGGCGATGTCGATGACGTCGGCCACCACGGCGGAGGCGGTGGGCAGCTTGCCCGCGCCGCGGCCATAGAACATCACGTCGCCGATGGCGTTGCCGGTGACGGCGATGGCGTTGAACACGTCCTCCACCCCGGAGAGCGGATTGCTGGCGGGCACCAGGTGGGGGGCCACAAAGGCGCACACCTTGCCCTCGGGCTGGCGGATGCAGCGGCCCAGCAGCTTGATCTTATAGCCGCAGGAGTCGGCATAGGCCACGTCCTCCAGGGTGACGTTGCGGATGCCCTCGGTGGGCACCTGGTCGGGATAGACGTGCTGGCCGAAGGACAGGGCGGCCAGGATGCAGATCTTGCGGCAGGCGTCGTGGCCGTCCACGTCGGCGGTGGGGTCCTTCTCGGCATAGCCGTTGTCCTGGGCCTCCTTCAGGGCCTGCTCAAAGGTCAGGCCAGCGCGGATCATCCGGGTGAGGATATAGTTGGTGGTGCCGTTGAGGATGCCGGTGACCTGGGTCAGCTCGTTGGCGGCCAGGCAGGAGGTGAGCGGCCGCAGGATGGGGATGCCGCCACCCACGCTGGCCTCGAAGAGATAGCTCACGCCGTGCTCCTTGGCCAGCTGAAGCAGCTCATAGCCGTGGGTGGCCACCAGCTCCTTGTTGGAGGTGACCACGCTCTTGCCCGCCTTCAGGGCCCGGGTGGTAAAGTCCAGGGCGATCTTGGCGCCGCCGATGGTCTCCACCACGATGTCCACCTCGGGGTCGTTCTCGATGACGGAGAAGTCCTTCACAAAGCAGTCTTTATAGGGGCTGTCAGGGAAGTCCCGCACGTCCAGGATGTATTTCAGGCGGAGCAGATCGTCCACCCGCTGGTCAATGAGACCGCCGTTTTTCGTCAGCACCTCGGCCACGCCGGAGCCCACGGTGCCAAAACCCAAAATCGCTACGTTTACCATTGCATTCACCTCATAGTTTCTGTCTTGCGGTCAGGCCGTCCGGCCTGCCGCGGAAAGCCGGGGGTTATCCGGCCAGTATCTCGCACTTGAGCACCCCGGGGCTGGCCTTGGCGTCCCCCAGGACCTCCTCCAGAGAGCGGCGGAGGGTGGAGGTTTCCGCCGTCATGGTGACCACGGCGCAGCCGTTGGCGGGGATGTTCTGGTTGATGGTGAGGATATTCACGCCCGTCCCGGCGAACACGTTCAGCACGCCGGATAAGATACCCGGCTCATCCTTCAGCAGGATCTGGAACGTGACGATGCGCCCGTGGAGCATGTCGTTGAAGGGGCGGACAGAGTCCTTATACTTATAAAAGGCGCTGCGGCTGATGCCCACGGCCCGGGTGGCCCCGTTCACGGTGGTCTCCTCCCCGGTCTCCAGCAGGCGCTTGGCCTCGGCCACCTTGCGGAAAATTTCGGGCATGGCGTCGGCCTCTACGATGAAATACTTTGCCGGCGTGTTCATGGCCTCTCCTCCAGTCTACTCGCCCTGCGTGTCCGTGTTGCGCGGGCATTTGTTTTCCGATGTGGACTATTGTAACACAGGTCTGGGATGGGCGCAACGGTTACTTTCCCCAACGAGTGTAAAAAAATTCAGCCGAATTTGGTCCCCTTCCGTCGAATTGTACAACGCCACACGAAAACACTTGTTTTTGTGGAAGCGACAAGCGGCAGAGCGGCGTCTGGGCCGCTTGGCTCCCCTGAAAGGGGAGCTGGCACGGCGCAGCCGTGACTGAGAGGTCACCCCCGCAGGGCAAAACTAAAGCCCTCCGTCTGGTTTTCCCCAAACGGAGGGCCTTTTGTGGATGATAAAACGTGTCTGCCTCACCCAATGTCCTGAGAGGGGGGCTGTTCCGGCGTGGTGGGCTGGGTCTGTCCACCGGTGGTTCCGCCGGAGTGGTTCCCGCCGGGCTCGGTGGGCGTGACGGGTTCCGTGCTGGAGCCGGAGGGATCGGTGACGGAGCTGTCCGGGTCACTCGGGTCGGCGGGCTCGGGGTCGGGGACCACAGAGCTGGAGGTGTGGACCTCGCAGCTGCCGTGGGCTTCCACCACGCTCTTGCGGTACATGTTGTCGTTTGCGGTGGCGGTGCCGATCTGCTTGCGGTCATAGTCGGGCAGGCACATGGTGACGATGCTGTCCTCCGGGCAGTGCTCCCCGGCCAGGTGATAGAGCCCGGTGGGGTTGCCGTTGGAGTCCAGGATGGGGGAGTCCTTGCACATGCGCACCACGCTGTTGGCGGTGTGGACGGTGCAGGCTCCGGTAGGCACGTCGCTCTGGAAGACGGAGTCGCTGGCGGCCCGGCTGCCCCGGGGGTCCATGGCGCAGTATTCAGTGGCCAGCATACCGCTGTCCAGACAGTACTGAACGCTCTTCAGGCCGTTGGCAGAGAAGAAGGACTTGTTGTCCAGCCCCTGGTGGACCTGGCTCATCACCTTTTTCCACAGCTGGGCGGCGGGGTTGCCCGAGGTGCGCATCTTCTCGTTCTGGTCATAGCCGGTCCACACGGCGGCGGTGTAATAGGGGGTGTAGCCCACGAACCAGCGGTCATAGTTCTGGCTGGTGGTACCCGTCTTACCGGCGGCGGTCATGTTGGACAGGGCGGCCTCATAGCCCGTTCCGCTGGTGACCACGTCCCGGAGCATGGAGTTCATATAATAGGCGGTGGATTCTTTAATGACGGGCTCCTGCACGCTGCTGTTGTCCAGCAGGACCTTGCCCGTGCTGTCCTCCACCCGGGTATAGGTGCGGGAATAGGTGTAAACGCCCTTGTTGGGGAAGGTGGCATAGGCCTCGGCCATGTCACGGGTACACACGCCCTTGGTCAGACCGCCCATGGCCAGGGGGGCCACGTCGATGTCGCTGCTCACCTTGCCGTTTTTGGAGATCATGGAGTCCACCAGGTCGATGTGATACTGGTTCTGGACGAAGTTGAAGCTCTCCTGGGGGGTGACCATGTCGGCCAGCAGACGCACGGCGATGGTGTTCACCGAGTGGGTCAGGCCGCTGCGGACGGTAGTCAAGCCCTTATACCGGGCCGCGCCGGAGTTGATGGGCCAGCCGGTGCCGTTGCTGTCGTTATAGGGGTAGTCGTCCACCACCGTGATGGGGGAGACCTTGCCCAGCTCCAGGGCCGGGGAGTAGACGGACAGGGGCTTTAAGGACGAGCCCGGCTGCCGCTGGGCGGTGTTGGCGTAGTTGTTCAGCAGGTTCTGGGTCTTCTCCCCGAACTGGCCAACGATGGCCACCACGTCGCCGGTGGAGTTGTCGATGATGGTGATGGAGGACTGCATGTCGTTGCCCCGGGCGGAGGTATAGTTCAGGTTGGCCCGGTTGGAATAGACCTCCTCGGCGATGGCCTGGATCTTGGGGTCGATGCAGGTGTAGATGCGCAGACCGCCCCGGCTGAGCAGCTGGGCCACCCGCTTGTCGGACAGGTCGTATTTCTCCTTCAGGTCCTGCTTCACGTCGGACAGGACGGTCTCCTCATACCAGGAATAGACCTCCTGCTCGCTGGAGGCGGCGTTGCCGCCCCGGACGAAGACCAGCTCCTCGGCCACGGCCTGGTCGTGTTCCTCCTGGGTGATCATGCCCTGGGCGAGCATCTGGTCCAGCACGTTCTCCTGCCGCCACTTGTTCCACTGCTTGGCGGTCCACACTTCGCCCTCCTTGTTCTTCACCCGGGCCAGGGAATAGGGGCCGTAGCGGGAGGGGTTGTTGGTGATGGAAATGAGGCTGGCGCACTCGGCCAGGTCCAGCTCGGACACGGACTTGCCGAAATAGGTGTAGGCGGCGGAACCCACCCCCTCGCACCGGCTGCCCAGGGGAATGACGTTGAGGTACCAGGTGATGGTGTCCTCTTTCGAGTTGTTCTGGGTGAAGCGCAGGGCACGGACGATCTCGGTGATCTTGCGCTTGACGGTGGTCTCGTTATAGCCGGTGAGGTTTTTGATGAGCTGCTGGGTGATGGTGGAGCCGCCGGAGATGTCCCCGCCGGTGAACATGTCCAGCACGGCCTTGGACGTGCGCTTCCAGTCCACGCCGGAGTGGGACCAGAACCGCTTGTCCTCGATGGCCACGGCGGCGTTGATGAGATCCTGGGGGATGTCGTCATAGTCCACCCAGATGGAGCTGGTGTCGCTGAGGAGGGTGACCAGCTCCTTGTCCTCCCCGGTGTCCGGGTCGGTGTAATACATCACGCTGTTCTGCCCCAGGGTGAAGTCGTCCAGGCTCAGGTCGGCCATGGGGAAGATCACCGTTTTGACATATACGGCGGCAAAGCAGCACAGAATGGCCCCTGTGCACAGGAATACCAGCAGCAGAGTGCCCAGGATAAAGGACAGCCGTCCGTGTTCCCGGCGCGGCCGGCGGGAGCGGCTCCGCCGCGGCGCGGCCCGGCGGTCTTCGTGGGTGTGCTCCGCCTCCCGGCTGGGATGGCGGCGGGGGGGATAGTCGCTGTTTTCATAAAGCGAGCGGTCGGAATGATACTGATCTGACACGTTGTTACCTCCAGTCGGGTGCGGCAAGCCGCCCTCGACGGTCATATTGAACGGAAAGAACGAAACTTTCCAGGGTGCTTTTGTCCCAGCTGACCAAAACAGCAGCAAAAAGACAAATAACATTATACCATATTTTACTCGTTTGTCCACTGTTAGCTGAAATCGAGGGGGAATCTGTATTTGTCTAACAATAGCTTCACCATGACCGGCGGCAGCATCGTGGGCTGCGTAGCGACTGGCGACGCCCACTTGGGCAGCAGCGGCGGCGGTGTGTGTGCAGAGGACGGTACTTTTATCATAAATGGCGGCAGCATCGTCGATTGTACGGCTGATGATTCGAGATCAGAGGCACTGTATCTTGGAGATCGGGTCAACTCCACCATCAGCATCAGCGGCGGCGAGTTCCACGGGACGGTGACAAGTGACGGCACCGTCAGCGGCGGCGAGTTCCACGACATGGTGACAAATTACGGCACCATCGAGGGCGGTGCATTTTATGACGAAGTGATAAATCGCGGTACGATCAGGAATGGCACCTTCGATGGCGCGGTGACGAATGTCTACGATGGTACCATCAGCGGCGGTACATTTAACGGGGAGCTGACGAATCACGGAACCATCGCCGACAGCGCTTACGTCACCGTGACCTTTGATTTAAAGGACGGCAGTGACGCGGCAGCGCAGAAGGTGGTAAAGGGACAGAAGGTCGCTGAGCCCAATGACGTTGCCAAGGAGGGGTATACGCTCGCATGGTGTGCGGACGAGGACTGCACCCAAACGTATGATTTCGATACCCCCGTGACAGCGGATGTGACCCTCTATGCCAAGTGGATGGCCAACCGGTACACCATCACCTTCGACACCGACGGCGGCAGTGAAATGGAAGCCATCACCCAGGACTATGGCACGGCCATCACCGCGCCGGAGGACCCGACCAGGACGGGCTATACCTTTGCGGGCTGGGATGCGGAAATCCCCGAGACCATGCCCGCCGGGGACATGACCATCAAGGCCCAGTGGACGATCAACCAATACACCATCACCTTCGACGCCGACGGCGGCAGTGAGATCGCGCCCATCACCCAGGACTATGGCACGGCCATCACCGCGCCGGAGGACCCGACCAGGACGGGCTATACCTTTGCGGGCTGGGATGCGGAAATCCCCGAGACCATGCCCGCCGGGGACATGACCATCAAAGCCCTGTGGACGGCCAACAGCTCCGGCGGCTCTTCCGGCGGCGGCGGTAGCCGCAACAACAGCTACGCCGTGTCTACCCCTAAGGCGGATAACGGCAGCGTCACCGTGAACAACGGCAGCACCGCCAAGAAGGGCGACACCGTGACCATCACCGTGAAGCCCGACGAGGGTTATGAGATCGACAAGGTGACTGTGACCGACAGCAAGGGCAACAGCATCACCGTGACCGACAAGGGCGACGGCAAGTTCAGCTTCGTGATGCCCGACAGCAAGGTTGACGTGAAGGCGACCTTCGTGAAATCCGAGGTCAAGCCCGACCAGCCCAGCAAGACTGCCTTCGTGGACGTGCCTGAAAACAGCTGGTATGCCGATGCCGCCGACTTTGTGGCCCAGCGGGGCCTGATGTCCGGCGTGGGCGAGAACCTGTTCGGCGGAGGCCAGAACACGACCCGCGCCATGCTGATGACCATCCTGGCCCGCATGGACGGCCAGGACGTGACTGGCGGCGCAACCTGGTATGAGAAGGCTATGAATTGGGCCAAGCAGACCGGCGTGTCCGACGGGACGATGCCCGAGGTGAATATCACCCGGGAGCAGCTGGCGACCATGCTCTATAGCTACGCTAAGCTCAAGGGTATCGATACGACGCAGGGCGGCATGGCTGTCCGTGAGTTCAGCGACTACGACAGCATTTCCGATTGGGCCGGGCAGTCCATGACCTGGGCCGTGAACGCTGGCATTCTGTCTGGCCGGGGCAATAACACCCTGGCTCCCACAGCTGGCGCCACTCGTGCCGAAATGGCCGTGATGCTCCAGCAGTTTGTGGGGCTGATGGAGAAGTAAGGACAAGCAATAACATGAACACCCCCTGGCGGCTGGTTGGCTGCCAGGGGGTGTTGGTTGTTTTGGGGACGGAGAAACGGATTGCCACGTCGGGCGTTGCCCTCCTCGCAATGACGGGGGCTACGATGGGGGGTTAGTCCTCTTTGTTTTTCATCAGCAGGTACATAACGGCCTTTTGGGCGTGGAGGCGGTTTTCGGCCTCGTCGAAGATCTCCTGGGCGTGGGCCTCGAAGACGTCGGCGGTGATCTCCTCGCCCCGGTGGGCGGGCAGGCAGTGCTGCACCATGCAGTCGGGGTGGGTCAGGGCCATCAGTTCCTGGTTGATCTGATAGCCCGCAAAGGCCTTGGCCCGGACGGCACGCTCCTCCTCCTGGCCCATGGAGGCCCACACGTCGGTGAACACCACGTCGGCGTCCACGGCGGCGTCCTTGGGGGCGCGGTGGAGGGAGAACTTGAAGCTGGGGTCGCTGTGGGCAAAGTCCAGCACCTGCTGGTCGGGGTCATAGCCCTCGGGGCAGGCCACAGCCACCTCCATGCCGCACTTCAGGCCGCCCACGATGAGGGAGTTGGCCATGTTGTTGCCATCGCCGATGTAGCATATTTTTAAGCCCTCCAGAACGGCCTTGTGCTCCCGCACGGTCATCAGGTCGGCCAGCACCTGGCAGGGGTGGCAGAAGTCGGTCAGGCCGTTGATGATGGGGATGGTGGTGAAGCGGGCCAGCTCCTCCACCTCCTCCTGGGCGAAGGTGCGGATCATAATGCCATCGCAGTAGCGGTCCAGCACCCGGGCGGTGTCCTCCACAGGCTCGCCCCGGCCGATCTGGCTCTCCTTGCCGGACAGGAACAGAGCGTGGCCGCCCAGCTGGAACATGCCCGTCTCAAAGGAGACGCGGGTGCGGGTGGAGTTCTTCTCAAAGATCATGGCCAGGGTCTTGCCATGGAGATAGTCGTGGACGATGCCGTGCTTCTGGTTATATTTCAGCTGGTCCGCCGTGTTCAGGATGTTCAGAATGTCCTCGGTGGTCAGGTCCAGCAGTTTTAACAGGTCTTTCTGCATTGTAAGCGCCTCCCGGTGATTTTTTTCAGCTTAGGACAGGGTGTTCTTGAGGATGGCCAGCCCCTTGTCCATCTCCTCCTGAGAGATGACCAGAGGGGGCAGCAGTCGCAGGCCGGGCCCGGCGGTGAGACACAGCAGGCCATGCTCCGCCAGCGCGGCGGCCAGCTCCCGGTTGGTCTGGTCGCCCTTGACCTCGATGCCGATCATCAGGCCCATGCCCCGGGTCTTGCCCAGGCAGGGCAGATCCATGGCCTCGATCTGGGCGCGGAGATAGTCGCCCTTCTCCTTCACCTTGTCCAGGAAGGACTGGTCGATGGTGTCCAGCACGCAGCAGGCGGCGGCGGCCCCCACGGGGTTGCCCCCGAAGGTGGTGCCGTGGGTCCCGGCGGTGAACACATTGCGGCACTTCTCGTTGGCCATCACGCCGCCGAAGGGTAGGCCGCCGGCGATGCCCTTGGCGAAGGACACCGCGTCGGGGGAAATGCCATACTGCTGGAAGGCGAACAGAGAGCCGGTGCGGCCCACGCCGGTCTGCACCTCGTCAATGAGCAGCAGCCAGTCCCGCTTTTCACACAGGTCGGCCACGGCGGAGACAAAGGCCCGGTCCAGGGGCAGCACGCCGCCCTCGCCCTGGATCAGCTCGAACATCACGGCGCACACGTCGTGCCCGGCCACCGCCTCCACGCTGTCCAGGTCGTTGGCGTCGGCATAGCGGAAGCCATCGGGGAAGGGGAAGAAGTAGTTGTGGAACTTGTCCTGGCCGGTGGCGGTCAAAGTCGCCAGGGTGCGGCCATGGAAGGAGTTGTGCAGGGTGATGATGGTGCCACGGCCCTTGCCATACTTGTCAAAGGAGTATTTCCGGGCCAGCTTGATCATGGCCTCGTTGCCCTCGGCCCCGGAGTTGGCGAACATCACGTTGGACATACCCGCACGGGTGCACAGCTTCTGGGCCAGCTTGGCGTAAGGCTCGGCGTAGTACAGGTTGGAGATGTGGGCCAGCTTGGCGGCCTGGGCGGACACCGCGTCCACCCAGGGCTGATAGTCATAGCCCAGGGAGCACACGCCGATGCCGGCGGTGAAGTCGATGTACTCCTTCCCGGCCACGTCCCACACGGTGGCCCCCTTGCCGTGGTCCACGGCCACGGGGAAGCGGCTGTAGGCGGGCATCACATACTGCTCGTCCAGGGCTTTGATCTCTTCAAACGTCATAGAAATTCCCCCGCTTTCAGTGTACCAGCATGGTGCCGATGCCCGCGTCGGACAGCAGCTCGATGAGGATGGAGTGGGCCACCCGGCCATCCAGGATGATGGCGGAGTCCACGCCGGAGCGCACCGCCTCCACGCAGCAGTCCACCTTGGGGATCATGCCGCCGGAGATGACGCCCTCCCGCACCAGGGCGGGGACGGAGGAGAGCTGAAGTTCGGAGATGAGGGTGGAGTCGTCCTTGGGGTCCCGAAGCAGGCCGCGCACGTCGGTGAGGAGGATGAGCTTTTCCGCCTTCAGGGCCACGGCCAGCTTGGCGGCGGCGGTGTCGGCATTGATGTTATAGGCGCAGTCGGCATCCGTCCCCTGGGCCACGGTGGACACCACGGGGATATAGCCGTCGTCCAGGGCATCGGTGACGGGGCTGGGGTCCACATGATGGATCTCGCCCACCAGGCCCAGCTTCTCGCTGAGCTGCTTGGCCTGGAACATGCCGCCGTCCATGCCGCACAGGCCCACGGCCCGGCCGCCCATGCGGTTCAGAGTGGCCACCAGGTTCTTGTTCACCCGGCCGCACAGCACCTGCTGCACGATGTCCATGGTCTCTTCGTCAGTATAGCGCAGGCCGTCCACAAACTTGGACTCCTTGCCGATTTTGGTCAGCATCTCGTTGATCTCGGGGCCGCCGCCATGGACCACCACCACCCGGATACCCACCAGGTTCAGCAGCACGATGTCAGAGATCACGGCCCGGCGCAGGTCCTCGGAGATCATGGCGTTGCCGCCATATTTGACCACGATGGTCTTTCCGGAATATTTTTGGATATAGGGCAGCGCCTCGGCCAGCACCTGAGCGCGGTCCACCTCGTTAAAAGCCATGGGAAAGGCCCCCTTTTCAGTATGTTTGTAAAATATCTTGTCATTGCCCCACGGGGCATAGATCAGGTGCGGTAGTCGCCGTTGATCTTCACGTAGTCATAGGTCAGGTCGCAGCCCCAGCACTCGGCGCTCTCGTCCCCCTCGTGCAGGTCCACGTCGATGATGACCTCCTTCTCGGTGAGGATGGTCTTGGCCTTATCCTCGTCAAAGTCCACGCCGTCGCCCTGCTTGCACACCAGGATAGACCCGGCCTGGGAGCAGAAGGACACATCCACATGCTCGGGACGGAAGGGGGCCTTGGAATAGCCCATGGCGCACAGCACACGGCCCCAGTTGGCGTCGGCGCCGAACATGGCGGCCTTCACCAGGGAGGAGCCCACCACGGCCTTGGCCAGGCGCTCGGCGCTCTCCTCGCTGCGGGCCCCGTGCATCTTGCAGGTGACCAGCTTGCTGGCGCCCTCGCCGTCCCCGGCGATGGCCCGGGACAGATAACGGCAGACCTCCTCCAGGGCGGCCAGGAAGGTCTCATAGTCCTGGTCCTTCCATTCAATCAGGCTGTTGCCCGCCATGCCGTTGGCCAGCACCACGCACATGTCGTTGGTGGAGGTGTCCCCGTCCACGGTGACCCGGTTGAAGGTGCGGGCGACCACCTCGTGGAGGGCGTCGCTGAGCATCTCGTGGGTGATGGCGCAGTCGGTGGTGATGAAGGCCAGCATGGTGCCCATGTTGGGATGGATCATGCCGGAACCCTTGGCGATGGCGCCCAGGCGGACCTCCTTGCCCCCGATGGTCAGGGAGACGGCGATCTCCTTCTTCACCGTGTCGGTGGTCATGATGGCGTGGGCGGCGGCGTCAGAGCCGTCGGCGGACAGGGCGGCGGCGGCCTGGGGCAGTCCGGCCTGGATGGCGGAGATGTTGATGGTCTGGCCGATGACGCCGGTGCTGGCCACCACAAAGTCGCCGGGCTCCCGGCCGGTGGCGGCGGCGGCGGAAGCGCTCATGGCCTCGGCGTTCTCATGGCTCTGGGGGCAGCAGGCGTTGGCGTTGCCGCTGTTGGCCACCACGCCCCAGGCCACACCGTTTTCCAGGTGGTCCATGGTCACATACAGGGGGGCGGCCTTCACCCGGTTCATGGTATAGGTGGCGGCGGCGGCGCACTCCTTCTCCGACAGGATCAGGGCCAGGTCGTTCTTATCCGGGCTGCTGCCCGCCTTCACGCCGCAGTGGACACCGGCGGCGGTAAATCCCTTGGCGGCACACACGCCGCCGGAAATCTGATTCAGCATAGTGATCTTCCTCGCTTTCCTTAGATGACAGGGGCCGCGCCCCTGGAAGATGTTTTGACTGTTTGAACAGAACGGTCAGTCGATGTTCAGCCCGGTGCTCTCCGGGAAGCCCAGCATGATGTTCATGTTCTGCACCGCCGCGCCGGAGGCCCCCTTGCCCAGGTTGTCGAACTGGGCGGTGAGCAGGGTCTGGTCGGTGTGGCCGGACACGGTGATGGTCAGGTAATCTTTACCCGCCAGGGCGCTGGTGGCCAGACGGGGGGTCTCGCCGCCGAAGGGCAGCACCCGCACCATCTCCTGCCCCTCGTAATAGGAGGAGAGCATCTCGCAGATGTCCTGGGCGGTGGGGGTGCCGCTGAGCAGCTTGTTTTGCAGCATGACGGAGGTCATCATCCCCTGGCGGATGTCCCCCAGGATGGGGACGAACACGGGGGCGCTGTCCAGCCCGGCCAGCTTCTGCATCTCGGGCAGGTGCTTGTGGGCAAGACCGATGGAATAGAGGCTGGGGGCGTCCAGCAGAGGGCTGCGGTCAGGGGCCTCGTACTCGGCGATCATCTTCTTGCCCCCGCCGGAGTAGCCGGTGAGAGAGAAGCAGGTGACGGGATAGTCCCGGGGCAGTACCCCCAGCTGGGCCAGGGGGGCGGCGGTGGACAAAAAGCCGGTGGCGTGGCAGCCGGGGTTGGCCACCCGGCTGGCGAACTTGATGCGCTGGCGCTGGCCGGGCAGCAGTTCGGCAAAGCCGTACACCCAGCCCTCGGCGGTGCGGTGGGCGGTGGAGGCGTCGATGACCCGGGTCTTGGGGTTGTCGATCAGCGTGACCGCCTCTTTGGCGGCGGTGTCAGGCAGGCAGAGGAAGACCAGGTCGGCCTCGTTTAAAAACTTTCGGCGCTCCTCCGTGTCCTTGCGCTTGTCCTCGTCGATGAGCAGCAGTTCGATATCGTCCCGGCTGCCCAGGCGCTCATAGATCTGAAGGCCGGTGGTGCCCTCTTTCCCGTCAATGTATACCTTGGGTCGATTCATGTTTTGATCCTCCCTTATGCGCTTTGCGCTGAAACGGGTCTCAGCCGTTGTGACCGGCAAAGCCCTCGCTCTCGTTTACGTTATAAAGTCCATAGAAGGACAGGGTGTCCTCGGGCCCGACCTCCTCCTTGGGACCTTGGTTGGTCCACAGAAGGAAATATTCCGGCAGGTCGGCTAATTTAGCCCCGGGGCAATAGAGCATGACCTCCTGGGCGTTGTCCAGGCCATAGGGGTCGGCGCTGACATAGCGCACCTGGTCCCGGATGACCTCGTTGCCCGGGGTGTCATACAGATGGATGAACTCCAGCTCCATGGAGTAGATGTGGGGCTTCTGCTCCACCGGCGGGGTGAAGCGGCCGCTGAAATCGCACTGATACACGGTGGAGTCATAGCCGTCCCCAGCGTCCCCGGCGTCGGCGTCCTCATAATGGCCGGTAAAGGTCCCGTCCGCCTTGATGGAGATTTGGGTGGACCAGGCCCCCGCGCCGCTGGAGAAGACAAAGGTCTGGGGCAGCTGGGCGAACAGGTCCTCCTGGGGCTGCTGGGTCTGCGCCTGGGGCTGGCCCGGGTCGGGCTGCTGGGACAGGTCTGGGTCCTGAGCCTGCTGGGGGTCGTCCTCCGGCGCTTGATCGCCGGAGCTGTCGCCGCTGCCGTCTGCCGGGGACTGGGTGCTCTTGTCAGTGCCTGCGGGGCGTTCCTCTCGGGCTGACGCCGAGGTGCTCACGGCGCTCTGGGGCGGCTGAGACTGGTCCAGCGGGCTCTCCCCCCGGCTGCCGCATCCGGCCAGCAGCAACACCGCCGCCGCCAGGGCCAGGGCCCGCTTTTTTATGTGATACATCGGTTCTCTTCCTTCCCGGATAAAATGCGCGGGCGGGGGCAAGCCCCCGCCGCTAAAGGCTTTTCGCCACAATCATACCCGGTCTGTGGTCCTTTTGCAACTGTTTTCCACAATGTCCTGCATTTTTGTGGATTATTTTCGGGTTTACCAGGCGTTTTTAAGGCCGCCTTACTTGGTGTGCTCGCCCACGAACTGCTCGATGAGGTCGATTTGCTTCTGCACGCTCTCCTTGGCGGGGCCGCCATAGACCTTGCGCTCGTTGACGCAGGTCTTCAGGGCCAGGGCGTCGTACACGTCCTCGTCGAACAGGGAGGAGATGGCCCGGAAGTCCTTCAGGGTCAGGGTGTCCAGGGTGTCGCCGGACTTGATGCACATGTTCACCAGACGGCCCACGATCATATAGGCCTCACGGAAGGGCAGGCCCTTCTTGGTCAGATAGTCGGCGCAGTCGGTGGCGTTGATAAAGCCGCCTGCGGCAGCCTTGGCCATGTTCTTGGGCCGGACGGTGAGGGTGTCCACCATGGCGGCGAACACGGGCAGGCACAGCTCCACGGTGTCGATGGCGTCGAAGATGGCCTCCTTGTCCTCCTGCATGTCCTTGTTATAGGCCAGGGGCAGGGACTTCATCACGGTGAGCAGGGTGACCAGTGCGCCGTAGACCCGGCCCGTCTTGCCCCGGACCAGCTCGGCCACGTCGGGGTTCTTCTTCTGGGGCATGATGGAGGAGCCGGTGGAATAGGCGTCGTCCAGGTCCACATACTTGAACTCCCAGGAGCACCACAGCACGATCTCCTCGGAGAAGCGGGACAGGTGCATCATCAGGATGGACAGGTCGGCCATCAGCTCGATGGCATAGTCACGGTCAGAGACCGAGTCCATGGAGTTGTCCGTGGGCTTGCTGAAGCCTAGGGCGTGGGCGGTCTGGAACCGGTCCACGGGATAGGTGGAGGTGGCCAGGGCGCCGGCGCCCAGGGGGCACTCGTCCAGCCGCTCCAGGCAGTCCTCCAGTCGGGTCACGTCCCGCTTGAACATGTTGGCATAGGCCATCATATAGTGGGCGAAGGTGGTGGGCTGGGCCCGCTGGAGGTGGGTATAGCCGGGCATCACCGTGTCCAGGTTGGCCTTGGCCTTTTTCACCAGCACCTGCTCCAGGTCCAGGACCTGCTTGATGATGGCGGGGATCTCTTCTTTCACATAAAGGCGGGTGTCCACGGCCACCTGGTCGTTCCGGGAGCGGGCGGTGTGCAGCCGCTTGCCAGCGTCGCCGATGCGCTGGGTCAGCATGGCCTCGATGTTCATGTGGATGTCCTCGTTGTCCAGAGAGAACTCCACCTTGCCGTCCTCGATGTCGGCCAGGATGGCCTTCAGGCCCTCGATGATCTTCTTGGCCTCGTGCTCCTCGATGATGCCCTGCTTGCCCAGCATGGTGGCGTGGGCGATGGAGCCCCGGATGTCCTGCTGATACAGCCGGGCGTCAAAGCCGATGGAGGAATTAAAGTCGTTTACCAGTGTGTCGGTCTCCTTCTGAAACCGTCCAGCCCAAAGCTTCATAGTATTTTCTACCTTTCCGGCGTCCCCACAAACATCTGGTATGTGGGACGCAATATTAAATTGAGAGTGGAGACGCGCGGGTCTCCACTCTCAAAAAGCGTCTATTCGCGTCTTACTTCAGCTTGCCCTGGTCCCGCAGCGCCTGAACGGTGTCGGGCAGGCCCCACAGGTTGATAAAGCCCTGGGAGTCCTTCTGGTCATAGTCGCTCTCCTCAAAGGTGACCAAGTCCTCGGAGTACAGGGTCTCGGGGGAGGTGACAGAGGCGGTGATGATGTTGCCCTTATAGAGCTTGAGCTTCACAGTGCCGGTGACGTGCTTCTGGGTGTCCACGGCGAAGGCCTGCAGGGCCTCCCGCAGGGGAGTGAACCACTTGCCGTTATAGACCAGGTCGGCAAAGTCCACGGCCAGCTTCTGCTTCATGTGCTTGGTGTCCTTGTCGATGGTGATCATCTCCAGCACCTCGTGGGCGCGGTAGAGGATGGTGCCGCCGGGGGTCTCGTATACGCCGCGGTCCTTCATGCCCACCAGACGGTTCTCTACGATGTCCAGCAGGCCGATGCCGTTGTCGCCGCCCAGCTTGTTCAGCTTGCGGATGATGTCGCTGGCCTTCATCTTCTCGCCGTCGACAGCCACGGGCCAGCCCTTCTCAAAGTCCAGGGTGACATAGGTGGCCTTGTCGGGGGCCACGGCGGGGGACACGCCCATCTCCAGGAAGCCGGGCTCGTCATACTTAGGCTCGTTGGCGGGGTCCTCCAGGTCCAGACCCTCGTGGCTCAGGTGCCACAGGTTCTTGTCCTTGGAATAGTTGGTCTCACGGGAGATCTTCAGGGGCACGTTGTGGGCCTCGGCATAGTCGATCTCCTCGTCACGGCCCTTGATGGACCACTCACGCCAGGGGGCGATGATGGTCATCTCGGGGGCGAAGCGCTTGATGGCCAGCTCGAACCGGACCTGGTCGTTGCCCTTGCCGGTGCAGCCGTGGCAGACGGCGTCGGCGCCCTCCTTCTTGGCGATCTCCACCAGACGCTTGGCGATGACGGGACGGGCAAAGGCGGTGCCCAGCAGATAGTCCTCGTACTTGGCACCCATCATCATAGAGGGGATGATGACGTCGTCCACCATCTCGTCGGTCAGGTCCTCAATGTACAGCTTGGAGGCACCGGTCTTGATGGCCTTCTCCTCCAGGCCGTCCAGCTCGCTGCCCTGGCCCACGTCGGCGGAGACGGCGATGATCTCGGGGTTATTATAGTTCTCCTTCAGCCAGGGGATGATGATGGAAGTATCCAGACCGCCGGAATAGGCGAGCACCACTTTTTTCACTTCAGCCATGATGTATTTCCTCCATAAAGACAGTTTGAAAGGGATTTTCCGCGCTTTTTGCGGAAAGAAAAGCCTTTCGGTTGTTTCAGTGCTGTCAGTCTATCACTCTTAGGGCGGAATTGCAACCCCCTATTCGCATAGTTATCCATATTTTTTCCCGGCCCATCCGTATATTTTCACCAAAAATGAATATTATGCAAAAAATCACTGGATTTTATACATTACTATGTATACGAAAACAGTCCGGGGCTTGCCTTTTTGCCCGGGATGGGGTACACTGAGAAAAATTTGACCGAATAAAAAAGAGTGAATATCAAATCAAACGAGGTGTATTATCATGCCAAAGCTCTTCCGGCAGATCCTCTTCTATTATCTCATCGCCGTGAACGTCCTGGCCTTTGTCCTGATGGGTATCGACAAGCGCCGGGCCAAGCAGAACGCCTGGCGCATCCCGGAGAAGACATTGTTCCTCCCGGCGATTTTCGGCGGGGCGCTGGGGGGCGTGGCGGGGATGCGCCTGTTCCGCCACAAGACCCGCCACTGGTACTTCAAATATGGCTTCCCCCTGCTGCTGCTCCTCCAGCTGGCCGGGGCGGGCTGGTGCCTCTGGCGGTTCCGGGGATAAAAAATTTCTTCTTTCGGTATAGTTCTCCAGCAATCGGTCCAGACTATCCCCAGACCCAATGCAAAGGAGGCTTGGACCATGCAGGCAAAGCACAAGGACCGCACCCAGCGCACCCAGACCCAGGATGCCCGGCAGCCCCAGGAGCCGCAGAAGCAGCCCCAGACCCAGGACAGCCGGCAGACCCCCAGCAGCCGCTGAAAATTCCGACTCATGTGTATCCTCCCGCCGCCGGACCGCAGCCACGGTCCGGCGGAATTTTTGCGTTTGACACAAAAGTTCACAAATAATATCTTGACTGCTGAAACAAATATTATATAATTTGCTTACAAAACCGGAGGAAGGGGGCCTGATCCATGAAACGAAACATCGTGATCCCGGCGGCGGCAGTGACGGCCGTCCTGCTGCTGGCCATCAGCGGCGTGCGGGAGAGCCGCTATACCTATGAGACCCAGCCCGGCGGCTGCGTGCAGGTCCAGGGCGGCGGATTTGCCGGGCGGCAGTATCCCGGCGGCATGGCCATGGGGGCCGGGGGCGGCCTGCTGTTCTGGCTGGACCAGGGCGGCCCCGAGCTGGAGCTGACGGCGGAGTTCCCCGACAAGGCCGTCCCGGTGTCGATCTCCCTGGGGGAGTTGGGCGGCATGAACGGAACGCCGGTGTTCGTCCCAGCTGACGAGAACTATTATAAGGTGTGGGTGGACGTGTCCGCCCAGGTGACCCGGACGGACGTCTATCGGGTGGACCGGCGCACCGGCGCGCGGGAGCTGTGGAACAGCACCTATGCCACGGAGGACATCCAAGCTGTGCCGGAGGCCGTCCCGGTGGAGACATAAGAAGAAATATAAGAGATCGAAATTGGCCGCCGCCGAAGTCCTGAAATGGGGCTTTGGCGGCGGTCTTTAATATTTCTTAAGAAAATTCGCCCTTGCAACTTAATGGCGGTGTGTTATGCTAGACACAAGACAAGAAATCTGATGACGCAAGGGAGAGCGGCGTATGTATACCATTTTGATCTGTGACGACGACAAGGACATCGTCTCCGCCCTGGATATCTATCTCACCAGCGAGGGCTATCGCACCCTGAAGGCCTATAACGGGCGGGAGGCCATCCAGGCCGTGGAGCAGAACGAGGTCCATCTGATCCTGATGGACGTGATGATGCCCGAGCTGGACGGCATCCGGGCCACCGCCAAGCTGCGGGAGGGGAGCAACGTGCCCATTATCCTCCTCACCGCCAAGAGCGAGGACGCGGACAAGATCCTGGGCCTGAACATCGGGGCGGACGACTATATCACCAAGCCCTTCAACCCCCTGGAGGTGATGGCCCGGGTGAAGTCCCAGCTGCGGCGGTATACCAGCCTGGGGGGCGCGGACAAGGGACCCGGTCTGCTCACCGTGGGGCCCATCACCATGGATGACGGGGCCAAGCGGGTGACGGTGGACGGGGAGCCGGTGGCTCTCACCCCCATCGAGTATAACGTGCTCAAGCTGCTGCTGTCCCACCCGGGACAGGTGTTCTCCTCCGCCCAGATCTATGAGCAGGTGTGGAACGACCCGGCCTATGGCTCGGAGAACACGGTGGCCGTCCACATCCGCCACCTGCGGGAGAAGATCGAGATCGACCCCGCCGACCCCCGGTATTTAAAGGTGGTGTGGGGCCTGGGCTATAAGCTGGAGGAGGGCGTGCGGTGAAGGAGACGAGACACGTCGGCCACAGCGGAGTATGGGCAGCCGCAGCGGCCCTGGCGGTGTGCGCCCTGCTGGCGGCCTATTTAGGACTGAGCGCCCTGTCCACTCTGGAGTGGCAGGGGGTCTATTGGCAGGACAGCCGCCAGTTTCAAACGCTGTGCCAGAGCTGGAACGACCGGGTGGCCACCTCCGTGGCCGACTCCATCGCCCTGAAGAGCGACACCATCAGCTATGTGGAGCGCCAGCAGCTGGAGGGCACCATGGCGGAGTTTGAGGCGGATGCGGACGCCAGCGAGACCAACTATCGCTTCCGCCTGCTGGACCGGAGCGGGGAGGAGCTGTCCTCCAACCTGGGGGATGGGGAGAGCCTGCTGACCGCCGTGGATCACATCGGCTATGCCAGCTTTGTCCCCGGGGCCTACACCGCCGAGGGGCTGGACAGCTATGTCTATTACGCCCAGTACTACGGCTGGACGGAGAAAACCGACGAGACGGTCTCCGCCCTGGAGGACGTGGCGAGAAACGGTGAGGACGCCGACGGCCAGTATATCCTGGAGTATGGCGTGGCGGCTGAGCCGCAGATCGACGACAGCTTCTATCAGCTGCGGCAGGAGATCACCCGGGCCCAAGGGCAGTTTGCCTTTCGGGTGGGGGTGGGTGCGGCGCTGCTGCTGGCGGCGCTGGCCAGCCTGGTCTGTCTGCTGTGCCTGTCGGCGGGGGAGGGCTGTGTCCCCACCTGGCAGGAGAAGATCTATCTGGAAGTCTATCTGCTGGGGGCAGGGGCCGTGGACGTTCTGCTGACAGCGGCGGCGGGAATGGCCTGTCAGGCGGCCGCTGCGGGTGAGATATGGTCAGAGCGGGCGGAGATGCAGTGGCAGGCGGACCTGGTGATCGCAGGGGGAGCTGCCGTCTTCGCCGGGGCCATGCTGTGTACAGCGCTGCTGCTGCGCACGCTGGCGGTGCGCCTGCGCACGGGCACCCTGGGCCGGACCAGTCTGCTCTGCCGGGGCTGGAGCGCAGTGTATCGGGGCGTGGGGGAGCTGGTCCGCCAGCTGCCCCTGACCTGGCGGACCATCGCGGGCTTTTTCGTCTATCTTCTGGCCAATGTTCTGTCTGCGGCCATGGGCTATGGCGGCGGGCTGCTGGTCATCCTGGTTAACGGGGCGGCCCTGGTGCTGCTGTGCCGGTGGACGACCAGCTTTGCCCGCCTGCGCCGGGGCAGCCGGGCCATCGCCGCCGGGGACCTGAACTATCGGGTGGACACCGCCCGGATGCCCGCCGACCTGCGGGCCTATGCCGAGGACCTGAACAACATCTCCATCGGCCTTGCCGGGGCGGTGGACGAGAAGATGAAGAGCGAGCGCTTTAAGGCCGAGCTCATCACCAACGTCTCCCACGACCTGAAGACCCCCCTCACCTCCATCATAAATTATGTAAACTTATTGAAGACCACCCGGCAGACCGACCCCAAGGCGGCGGAGTATATCGAGGTGCTGGACCGCAAGTCCCAGCGGCTGAAAAAGCTTACCGAGGACCTGGTGGAGGCCAGCAAGGCATCCACCGGCGTGCTCAGCGTCAGCCGGGAGAAGATCGGTATGTCCCAGCTGCTGGACCAGGCCCTGGGGGAGTGGACGGAGAAACTGGAGGAGCGGAAGCTGACGGTGGTGACCACCGTGCCCGAGGGGGAGACCTGGGTCTATGCCGACGGGCGGCATCTGTGGCGGGTCATCGACAACCTGCTGTCCAACTGCGCCAAATACGCCATGGAGGGCACCCGCATCTATGTAGAGCTCTCCCGGGGGAAGGGCCAGGTGACCCTGTCGGTGAAGAACGTCTCCCGGGAGGCGCTGAACGTCCCAGCGGAGCGGCTGATGGAGCGCTTTGTCCGGGGGGAGGAGTCCCGCAGCAGCGAGGGCTCCGGCCTGGGGCTGTCCATCGCCCGCAGCCTCACCGAGCTGCAGGGGGGCGAGTTCCGGCTCACTGTGGACGGGGACCTTTTTAAAGCGGAAGTCACCCTGCCCCAGGCAAACTGAGCATTGCGTATCATGCCCGAAGACCGCCGCCGTCGGCTATCCCTTGACGGACGGCGGCCTTTTCGTTATGATGGATGAGGAAATCTGATTTATTTTATCGTAAGTAAAGGAGCCTCATATGGATCTTTGCAATATCAACGAGATCAAGGCGCTGCTGGCCCGAAACGGCTTTCGTTTTTCCAAGTCCATGGGCCAGAACTTCCTCATCCAGTCCTGGGTGCCCGAGGACATCGCCGCCGCCTCCGGCGCGGGTCCCGGCACGGGGGTGCTGGAGGTGGGTCCCGGCATCGGCCCCCTCACCCGCCAGCTGGCCCGCCGGGCGGACAAGGTGGCGTCGGTGGAGCTGGACCGGTCCCTGCTGCCCATTTTAAAGGAGACCCTGGCCGACTGCCCCAACGCGGAGATCGTCCCCGGAGACATTCTGAAGACGGACATCCCCGCCCTGGTGGAGGAGAAGTTCGCCGGGCTGAAGGCGGTGGCCTGCGCCAACCTGCCCTATAACATCACCACCCCCGCCATCACCGCCCTGATCGAGGCGGGCTGCTTTCAGTCCATCACGGTGATGATCCAGCGGGAGGTGGCCCGGCGCATCTGCGCCAAGCCGGGCACGGGGGACTATGGGGCCTTCTCCGTCTTCTGCCAGTATCACACCGCGCCGGAGTTGCTGTTCGACGTGCCCCCAGAGTGCTTCATCCCCGCCCCGAAAGTCACCTCCTCTGTGCTGCGCATGGTCCCCCGCCCCGCGCCGGAGGAGGTGGATGACCCGGAGCACTTCTTCCGGGTGGTGCGGGCCGCCTTTGCCCAGCGGCGGAAGACCCTGGTCAACGGACTGCACGCCGCCTTTGGGGACAAGCTGACCAAGGAGCAGCTGGCAAACATCCTTGTGGACTGCGGTCTGCCCGCCGACGTGCGGGGGGAGCGGCTGGGTATCGCCGAATTTGCAGGAATATCGAGAAAAATCCGTCAGACCCAGGGCTGATTTTCGGCGCTTTTCCACAGGACTGAATCTTGCCTTTCTCCACTAAATAGGGTAAAATGAACCACAGTAAGAAGTGTTTTTGCAGACTGAATTGCTGAAAAACTTCACTGAGCGGCCCTCTCCCCCCTGAAAACCCGGGCCGCCCCACGCATATCAAATCAAGGAGGAACTGTTATGGAAACTTATGGTTTGGAATCTCTCGGGATCATCAATCCCAGCGCTGTTTACCGCAACCTCACCCCCGCCAAGCTGGTGGAGAAGGCCCTGTGCCGCGGCGAGGGTAAGCTGAGCGCCACCGGCGCGCTGTGCGTGACCACCGGAAAGTACACCGGCCGCTCCCCCGACGACAAGTTTATTGTTGACTCCAAGGGCGTCCACGACGACATCGCCTGGGGCAAGGTGAACGTGCCCACCACCCAGGAGGTCTTCGACGCCCTGTATGAAAAGATGGTCGCCTATCTGCAAAACCGGGAGATCTTCATCTTCGACGGCTATGCCGGCGCCGACCCCAAGTATACCAAGGCCTTCCGCATCGTCAACGAGCTGGCCTCTCAGAACCTGTTCATCCACCAGCTGCTGCTGCGGCCCACTGAGGAGCAGCTGAAGAGCTATGTCCCCGACTTCACCATCATCGCCGCCCCCGGCTTTAAGTGCGTGCCCGAGCGGGACCACACCCACTCCGAGGCCGCCATCATGATCGACTATGAGAAGAAGCTGGTCCTCATCGCCGGCAGCCAGTATTCCGGCGAGATCAAAAAGTCCGTCTTCTCCGTCATGAACTATCTGATGCCCAAGCAGGGTGTGTTCCCCATGCACTGCTCGGCCAACATCGGCGAGAAGGGCGACTCCGCCATCTTCTTCGGCCTGTCCGGCACCGGCAAGACCACCCTGTCCGCCGACCCTGACCGCAAGCTGATCGGCGATGACGAGCACGGCTGGGCCGACGACTCCGTCTTCAACTTCGAGGGCGGCTGCTATGCCAAGTGCATCGACCTAACCGAGGAGCGGGAGCCTGAGATCTATCGGGCCATCAAGTTCGGCTCTCTGGTGGAGAACGTCATCATCGACGAGGAGACCCGCCAGGCCGACTATGCCGACGGCTCCCTCACCGAGAACACCCGCGTGGGCTATCCCGTGGACTATATCCCCAACGCCGCCATCCCCGGCATCGGCGGCACCCCCAAGACGGTGATCTTCCTCACCGCCGACGCCTATGGCGTCGTGCCCCCCATCTCCAAGCTGAACGCCAAGCAGGCCCAGTATTACTTCGTGTCCGGCTTCACCTCTAAGCTGGCCGGTACCGAGCGGGGCATCACCTCCCCCGTGCCCACCTTCTCCACCTGCTTCGGCGCGCCCTTCATGCCTCTGGACCCCTCCGTCTATGCGGAGATGCTGGAGAAGAAGGTGCAGCAGTCCGGCGCCAACGTCTATCTGGTCAACACCGGCTGGTGCGGCAACAGCGGCAAGCGCATGAACCTGAAGTATACCCGCGCCATGGTCACCGCCGCCCTGAACGGCGAGCTGGAGAAGGCCCAGTTCGTCACCGACCCCTATTTCGGCGTTCAGGTGCCCACCTCCTGCCCCGGCGTGCCCGATGAGCAGATGATCCCCGCCAAGCAGTGGGGCGACGACCAGGCCGGTTATGAGAAGAAGGCCAAGGAGCTGGCCCACTCCTTCGTGGAGAACTTCAAGAAGTACACCCACATGCCCGAGGACGTGGTCAACGCCGGTCCCAAGGCTGAATAAAACGACGAAAGAGACCGATTTAAACAGCGAAAGGAAAGACGTCTGGACTAGACGTCTTTCCTTTTTTAAGTCAAAAATCCGGCAAAATAACTTAGGTTGTGCGGAGTAAATTTGACATACTTATTCGGTATAGCAAATATACAATACAAGTTCTTTTCTAAAGGGCGAAATTCTGTTAAAATGTGCCCATAGGATAAAGACCCCCGCAGGTGCAAAACACCTGCGAGAATTTAACAGAAAGAAGGAACTTAAAGTTATGACAGCCAATGATGCCATGACCATTAAGCTGGACTACGACCTGCCTGAGTATCCTAAGATGGACCCTCAGTACCGTCGTGCTCCCCGCCGTGAGTCCCACCTGTCCGAGGCGGACAAGGCTCTGGCCATTAAGAACGCTCTGCGTTACATCCACCCCGACCATCACGAGCAGATGGCCAAGGAGTTTGCTCAGGAGCTGGAGGAGCACGGCCGTATCTATGGCTACCGCTTCCGTCCCGAGGGCAAGCTGTACGGCAAGCCCATCGACGAGTACAAGGGCGTCTGCATCGAGGGCCGCGCCATCCAGGTCATGATCGACAACAACCTGGACTTCGACGTCGCTCTGTATCCCTATGAGCTGGTCACCTACGGCGAGACCGGTCAGGTCTGCCAGAACTGGATGCAGTATCGCCTGATCAAGAAGTATCTGGAGGTCATGACCGACGAGCAGACTCTGGTCGTGATGTCCGGTCACCCCCTGGGCCTGTTCCACAGCCACAAGATGGCCCCCCGCTGCATCATCTCCAATGGCCTGATGGTCGGCACCTTCGACGATCAGAAGAACTTCAACCGCGCTGCCGCTCTGGGCGTTGCCAACTACGGCCAGATGACCGCCGGCGGCTGGATGTACATCGGGCCCCAGGGCATCGTCCACGGCACCTTCAACACCCTGCTGAACGCCGGCCGTCTGAAGCTGGGCATTCCTCAGGATGGCAACCTGGCTGGCCGTCTGTTCGTGTCCGCCGGTCTGGGCGGCATGTCTGGCGCTCAGGGCAAGGCCGCTGAGATCGCCGGTGCTGCCTCCATCATCGCCGAGGTCGATGACTCCCGTATCGAGACCCGTTACACCCAGGGCTGGGTCAGCCACCGCACCGACAGCCTGGACGAGGCCTGGAAGATCGCCAAGGAGCACATGGATTCCAAGCAGCCCTGCGCCGTCGCCTATCACGGCAACATCGTGGACCTGCTGGAGTATCTGTACAACAACAACATCCACGTTGATCTGCTGTCTGACCAGACTTCCTGCCACGTTCCTTACGACGGCGGCTACTGCCCCCAGGGCCTGACCTTCGAGGAGCGCACCGAGATGCTGGATAAGGACCCCGAGCAGTTCGCCAAGCTGGTCAACAAGACCCTGCAGCACCACTATGAGATGATCTGCAAGCTGCACGAGAAGGGCACCTACTTCTTCGATTACGGCAACAGCTTCCTGAAGGCCGTGTACGACACCGGCGTGAAGAGCATCTGCAAGAACGGCGAGAACGACCTGGACGGCTTTGTCTTCCCCTCCTACGTCGAGGACATCCTGGGTCCCTGCCTGTTCGACTATGGCTATGGTCCCTTCCGTTGGTGCTGCCTGAGCCGCAAGCCCGAGGATCTGCACAAGACCGACGTGGCTGCCGCCGAGTACATCAAGGCTCACAACCGCCGCTATCAGGACTACGACAACTATGTCTGGGTCCGCGACGCTGAGAAGAACAAGCTGGTCGTCGGTACCCAGTGCCGCATCCTGTATCAGGACGCCATGGGCCGTATGAACCTGGCTCTGAAGTTCAACGAGATGGTCCGCAACGGCGAGATCGGCCCCGTCATCCTGGGCCGTGACCACCACGACACCGGCGGAACCGACGCCCCCTTCCGTGAGACCTCCAACATCAAGGACGGCTCCAACATCATGGCTGAGATGGCCACTCAGTGCTACGCCGGCAACGCCGCCCGCGGCATGAGCTACATCGCCCTGCACAATGGTGGCGGCACCGGTATCGGCAACTCCATCAACGGCGGCTTCGGCATGGTGCTGGACGGCTCCGAGCGCGTGGACACCATCCTGAAGATGTCCATGCCTTGGGATACCATGATCGGTGTTTCCCGCCGCGCCTGGGCTCGCAACGAGAACGCTATGCCTGTCGTTGCCGAGTACAACAAGATGTATGAGGGCAAGGATCACATCACCCTGCCTTACATCAACGAGAAGGACGACGAGTACATCGCCGAGGCTATGAAGGCCCTGAACATGTAATTGTCGCCGCATACGGCAAAACTCCAAAAAGGGGCCCGTTTTCGGGCCCCTTTTTCTTATCAAAAATAGTCCAAAACTGCAAGACTGCGAGACTGATCGTAATTAGGAGGTTTTCATGATGGGAAACATTCTGGTAAAGAACATCGGTATGCTGGCCACCCCCCAGGGCAAGACCGCCAAGAAGGGCGCCGAGCAGGGCCAGATCCAGATCCTGAAGGACGCCTGGGTCCTGGTGAAGGACGGGGTCATCGACTCTGTGGGCACCGGCGCGGCCCCCGCCGCCCCCGGCGCTGAGGTCATTGACGCCCAGGGCAACCTGGTCACCCCCGGTCTGGTGGACGCCCACACCCACCTGATCTTCGGCGGCTGGCGGCAGAACGAGCTGGGCATGAAGCTCCACGGCAAGACCTATCTGGAGATCCAGAACGCCGGCGGCGGCATCCAGTCCACCACCAACGCCACCCGCCAGGCCACCGAGGAGGAGCTGACCGAGAAGGCTGCCAAGGCCCTGAAGGAGATGATGGGCTTTGGCGTGACCACCGTAGAGGCCAAGAGCGGCTACGGTCTGGCCACCGAGCACGAGCTGAAGGCCCTGCGGGTCATCAAGGACCTGAACGACACCATGCCCATGGACGTGGTGGCCACCTTTATGGGCGCCCACCTGGTCCCCGCCGAGTATAAGAACAACCGCGCCGAGTACATCCGTCTGGTGTGCGAGGAGATGATGCCCAAGGTGAAGGAGCAGGGCATCGCCAAGTTCTGCGACGTGTTCTGCGAGGCCGACACCTTCACCGTGGAGGAGTCCCGCCAGGTGCTGGAGGCCGGTCTGAAGTATGGCCTGCGGCCCAAGATCCACGCCGACGAGATCGAGGCCATCGGCGGCTCCGTCCTGGCCGGTGAGATCGGCGCCATCTCCGCCGAGCACCTGATCGTCTGCCCCCCCGAGGGCATCGCCAGCATGGCCAAGGGCGGCACCATCGCCTGCCTGCTGCCCGCCACCAGCTTCAACCTGGGCTCCACCTTCGCCCCCGCCCGGGACATGGTGAACGCCGGTGTGGCCGTGGCCATGGCCACCGACTTCAACCCCGGCTCCTGCCCCTGCCTGAACCTGCAGTTCGTCATCAACCTGGGCTGCCTGAAGTATAAGCTGACCCCCGAGGAGGTCCTCACCGCCGTCACCCTGAACGGCGCCGCCGCCATCGACATGGCCGACCAGGTGGGTTCTGTGGAGGCCGGGAAGAAGGGCGACCTGGTCATCTGGGACGCCCCCGACCTGGACTACATCTGCTACCGCGTGGGCAGCAACCTGGCCAAGACCGTCATCAAGGCCGGAAAAGTCATGTAATTTCTTCCCTTTACGGGAACGCAAAAATCGCGCAGCAGTTGGGCGGACGGCTTAAAAAACCGCCGCCCGACTGCTTTTTTTCCGTTGTTTTTATGGGAGAGGGCGGGAAAGAATTGACTTTCTGGCTCCATCCGATATAATACAAGCATTAGTCCGCCCCGGGCGGACCCGAGAAGACCCGAGGAAAAAGAGAAAAGAGGATAAATAGGAAAGGATGACCCACAATATGGAAAGTTTGACCCCCGCGGAGATCGCGGCCAAATACGCCGCCGCCGGTGAAGGAAAGGCCAAGCGGTCTACCGCGCTTTTGGTGATTCTGGGCATGCTGGCCGGGGCCCTCATCGCCCTGGGCAGCGCCGCCACCAACACCGCCGTCTATGGCATCGACGCTGTCTGGACCGCCCGTACCATCTGCGGCCTGCTCTTCCCCTTTGGCCTGGGCATGGTGGTCATCATGGGCGCAGAGCTGTTCACGGGCAACTGTCTCATCACCATCTCTGTGCTGGACCGCCGCTGCACCCTGGGCCAGATGCTGCGCAGCTGGGTCATCGTCTATCTGGCCAATCTGGTCGGCTCCCTGCTGGTGGCCGCCGGCTGCGCCTGGTTCGGCCAGATGAATTACTCCGGCGGGGCCCTGGCGGTTTACACCATGAAGGTGGCCCTGGGCAAGTGCAACCTGCCCTTCCAGAACGCGGTGGTGCTGGGCATCCTGTGTAATTTCCTGGTGTGCCTGGGCGTGCTGATGGCCATGTCCGCCAAGGACAGCGCCGGGCGCATCATCTCGGCCTTCCTGCCGGTGTGCTACTTTGTGCTGTGCGGCTTTGAGCACTGCGTGGCCAACATGTACTACATCCCCGCGGGCCTGATGGCCAAGGCCGTCCCCGCCTATGCCCAGCTGGCGGCGGAGAGCGGGCTGGACCTGTCCGCTCTGACGGTGTCTAACTTCGTGGTGAAGAACCTGATCCCCGTGACCATCGGCAACATCCTGGGTGGCGTAATCCTGTCCCTGCTGATGTGGTTCTGCTATCTGAGAAAGAAAAAGTAAGCATGCGTAAACGCGCCCGGGCCGAATCCCTTCGGCCCGGGCTTAAAATTTTACCTTGACTCTATAATAATGATAGAGTTTATAATGCGGTTGCTGTAAAAAACTTCGCGTTCGCGACTAGGAGTGCTGCAAGACCATGAGAAGAGACCTGACCCAGGGGAGCGTGCTGAAAAACGTGGTGCTGTTTTCCCTGCCCTATCTGCTGTCCTATTTTCTACAGACCCTTTACGGCATGGCCGACCTGTTCATCATCGGCCAGTTTCGTGGGGTGGAGAGCACTACGGCGGTGTCCGTTGGCTCCCAGGTGATGCACATGCTCACCGTCATGCTGGTGGGCCTGGCCATGGGGGCCACGGTGAGCATCGGCCAGGCGGTGGGCGGCGGCGACCACAGGCGGGCCTCCCGGTGCATCGGCAACACGGTCACCCTGTTCATGGGTCTGTCCGTGGTCCTCACCGGGGTGCTGCTGTGCCTCACCCGGCCCATCGTGGCCGTCATGTCCACCCCGGCAGAGGCGGTGGAGGGCACGGTGGCCTATCTCACCATCTGCTTTTTGGGCATCCCCTTCATCACGGCCTATAACATCATCAGTTCTATTTTCCGTGGGCTGGGGGACAGCAAAAGTCCCATGTATTTCATCGCCGTGGCCTGCGCGGCCAACATCGCTCTGGACTATCTGTTCATGGGGGCCCTGGACTTAGGCCCCGCCGGGGCGGCCCTGGGCACCACCCTGGCCCAGACGGTGAGCGTGGCGGTGTCCCTCTTCGTCATCCTCCGCCGGGACATGGGCGTCCGCATCCAGAAAGGTGACCTGCGGCCCGACGGGGCGGTGATGAAAAAGATCCTGAAGATCGGCATTCCCGTGACTTTGCAGGACGGCTTTATCCAGATCTCGTTCATCATCATCACCATCATCGCCAACCGCCGGGGCCTGACCGACGCGGCGGCGGTGGGCATTGTGGAGAAGATCATCGGATTTTTGTTCCTGGTCCCCTCCTCCATGCTGTCCACCGTGTCCGCCCTGGGGGCCCAGAACATCGGCGCGGGCAAGCCCAAGCGGGCCATCGCCACCCTGGGCTATGCCATCGCCATTGCCACCGCCCTGGGCGTGGCCATTGTGGCGGCGGTGCAGCTGACGGCAGAGCCTTTGGTGGCCCTGTTCACTGACAGCGCCCGGGCCGACGGGGCCCTGGTGGTCCAGCGGGGCGGGCAGTACATCCGGGGCTATGTGCTGGACTGTATGCTGGCCGGGGTGCAGTTCAGCTTCAGCGGTTATTTCTGCGCCCGGGGGAAGTCGGGCCTGTCCTTCCTGCACAACTGCCTGTCCATCATTCTGGTGCGGGTGCCCGGGGCCTATCTGGCCTCCACCCTGTTT
Source organism: Flintibacter sp. SJQ-8 (assembly GCF_054108085.1). NCBI lineage: Bacteria > Bacillati > Bacillota > Clostridia > Eubacteriales > Flintibacter > Flintibacter sp. SJQ-8. Next base: position 188,542 of record NZ_JBPJWR010000004.1, on the reverse strand, counting down.
CCCAACACCCTGTTCCCCATGGGTCTGGCCAGCGCGGGGGGATCTCTGCTGTCTGATATCGTGTGTCTGATTTGCTTTTTCTGGCTCATGGGCCGAGACAAAAAGCAAAGCGGGGTGCTGGTGTGAGCGGGGGAGAACTGTTTCGCATCGGGGAGGTGGCCCGGCTGTTCCATCTCAGCGTGAGCACCCTGCGCCACTATGAGCGCTTAGGGCTGGTGACCCCGGAGCGGGTGGACCCGGACACGGGCTATCGCTATTACAGCGCCCGGCAGTTCGAGGCGCTGAACACTGTGCGTTATCTCCGGGCCCTGGATATGCCCCTGGAGGAGATATCCGACTTTGTCCACAACCGGGACCTGGACAATATCCAGGCCAAGCTGCGCCAGCAGCGGGAGACCGTGGCCAGAAAGCGGGCGGAGCTGGAGCGGGTGCAGCGGAAGATCGACGCCCGCCTGGAGCAGCTGGAGGAGGCCTGCCACTGCGATCTGGACTACATCCGCCTGGTGGAGGCTACCCCCTGCCGCATCGTGTGGGTGGGCGGGGCGCTGACCATCCGGGACTATCACGACATGGAGCTGCCCGTGAGCCGCCTGTTCCGGGACGAGGAGGAGGCGGTGGTCTTTCTGGGCAAGGTGGGCCTTGGCCTGTCCGTCCAGGCCCTGGAGCGGGGGGAGTTTGACCGGTATGACGGCATCTTTCTGGTGCTGGACCGGGCGGACCGCTTTGCCGGGGAGACAGTGGACCTGCCCGGGGGCCGATGCGCCCAGGTGCGCTTTCGGGGCAGCCATGGGGAGGCCCCGGCCCAATACCGCCGCCTGATGGACTTTCTGACCGGGGAGCGCCTGCGCCCGGCGGGCTTTGCCCGGGAGATCACCCTGATTGACTATGGCGTCACCGACGACCCCAGCCAGTTCGTGACGGAGATCACAGTTCCCATAGAGTGATGAGTTAGGAGTTAGAGCTTAACTCATCACTCCTAACTCCTATCTCATCACTCGATGCGGCGGTGCTATTTTGACAGAGCGCCCCCATACAGGGGGTGCGGCTTCGTGAAAACAGACAAAGTAATAGACACGACCAAGAAATCCGCTTGACAAGAGCGGATTTTTTCTTATAATAAGGCTCAAGCATTTTACCTAAAAAAATTTAACTAAAAATTTATAACCGTTTGAGAGGAAGTAACACTATGGAGATCAATTTCGAGAACGTCCGCGACATCATCGTCAACACTCTGAGCTGCGAGGCCGACCAGATCACCCCCGAGACCAACCTGTATGAGGACCTGGAGGCCGACTCCCTGGAGGCCGTGGAGCTGTCCATGGCTCTGGAGGAGGCCTTTGGCGTGGGCATCGCCGACGAGGACATGACCCAGGTGAAGACCGTGGCCGACATCGTGAACTATCTGTCCGGCAAGAAGCAGTAATTTTTAAGCAGTAATTTTTTTCGTTGGAGCGTCAAGCTCCGGTTGTAAGGAGACTACCTATGGAATTAGAGGAGCTGTACGCGCTGATGGAGCGCTTTGCCCGCTCCGGGCTCACCGACCTGGAGTGGGAGCGGGAGGGGGAGAAGATCGCCCTGCGCCGCTCCGCCGCCCCCGTGGTGGTGAGCGCCCCCTCCGCCGCCCCTGCCGTTCAGGCGGCCCCGGCCCAGGCGGAAGCCGCCGCCCCTGTCCCTGCCGCTGGGCAGGACCAGGGGGAGACGGTGAACGCCCCCCTGGTGGGCACCTTCTACGCCGCCCCCGCCCCGGGAGAGGAGGCCTTTGCCGCCCCCGGCAAGCAGGTGAAGAAGGGGGAGACCCTGTGTCTCATCGAGGCCATGAAGATGATGAGCGAGATCCCCGCCCCCGCCGACTGCGTGGTGGAGGAGGTCCTGGCCCGGGACGGCGAGGCCGTGGGCTTTGGGGAGCCGCTGCTGCGCATTCGGAGGGTTTAAAGCTATGCTCAAGCGCGTGTTGATCGCCAACCGGGGAGAGATCGCCCTGCGGGTGATCCGGGCCTGCCGGGAGCTGGACATCGAGACGGTGGGCGTCTATTCCACCGCCGACGAGAGCGCCCTCCACGCCCAGATCGCCACCCGGTCGCTGTGCGTGGGTCCCGCCCGGGCGGCGGACAGCTATCTGAACCAGGACGCCATCCTGTCGGCGGCCCTGGCCACCGGCTGCGACGCCATCCACCCCGGCTATGGCTTTCTGTCTGAGAACCCGGACTTTGCCGACCGGTGCGTAGAGGCGGGGCTGAAGTACATCGGCCCCAGCGGCGACGTGATCCGAAAAATGGGCAGCAAGGCCGCCGCCCGCACCCTGGCCCAGCAGGCGGGGGTGCCGGTGGTCCCCGGCTCCGACGGCCCCCTGCGGGACGTGGAGCAGGCCAAGGAGCTGGCCGAACAGGTGGGCTATCCCGTGCTGCTGAAGGCGTCTGCCGGCGGCGGCGGACGGGGAATGCGCCAGGTGGACGGCCCCGAGGGGCTGGAGAGCGCCTATCACGCCGCCCAGGCCGAGGCCATCGCCTGCTTTGGCGACGGGGAGATGTATCTGGAGAAGCTGGTCCTCTCCCCCCGGCACATTGAATTTCAGATCATGGCGGACAGCCAGGGCCACGTGGTCCACCTGGGGGAGCGGGACTGCTCCATCCAGCGCCGCCGCCAGAAGCTGATCGAGGAGTCCCCCTCCCGGGCCCTGACCCCCCAGCTGCGGGAGGAGATGGGCCGGGCCGCCGTGGCCGCCGCCAAAGCCGCGGGCTATGTGGGGGCGGGGACGGTGGAGTTCGTCCTGTCCCCCCAGGGGCAGTTCTATTTCATCGAGATGAACACCCGCATCCAGGTGGAGCACCCTGTCACCGAGCTGGTTACCGGGGTGGACCTGGTGAAGGAGCAGCTGCGGGTGGCCGCGGGGCTGCCCCTGTCCTTCACCCAGGAGGACATCCATGTCAGCGGCCACGCCATCGAGTGCCGCATCAACGCCGAGGACCCGGAGCACGACTTCCGGCCCTGCCCGGGCAAGACGGAGTTTCTCCATCTTCCCGGCGGCCCCGGGGTACGGGTGGACACCGCCCTGTATCCGGGCTATGAAGTCTCACCCTTCTACGACTCCCTGGTGGCCAAGGTGCTGGTCCACGCCCCCACCCGGCTGGAGGCCATCCGCCGGATGCGCCGCAGTCTGGAGGAGCTGGTCATCGAGGGCTATCCCACCAACTCCGCCCTGGCCCACCTGATCATGCACGACGGGGAGTTTGTCCGGGGCCAGTATGACACCAGCTTTTTGGACCGGAACCTGCCCCGGCTGCTGGAGCTGGCCCGCACCTGTGATACGCTGACCGCCGAATAACGGCCTGGAACAAAGAGCCGAAGCACATTCGGCTCTTTTTCTGGATACGGCGGGAAAGGAGAAGCTGTGAATTATTTCTTTCGCCAGCGCCGGGACCGGCTGCTGACCTATCAGGCCATGCGGGAGGGCAAGATCCCCTCCGCCCGCAAGATCCCCTGCCCCCGGTGCGGAGAGGACAGCTCCGCCCTGGACTGGAGCCGCAACCGCCAGGTGTGCCCCCGGTGCGGCTTTCACAAGCCCATTGGGGCCTATTACCGCCTGTCCATCATCCTGGACCCGGGCACCTTTCAGGAGCTGGAGGAGAAGCTGGAGCCAGCCGACCCCCTGAACTTCCCCGGCTATCCGGCCAAGCTGGCCGTCCGGGAGGAGGAGACCGGCCTGCGGGACGCGGCGGTGGCCGCCGTGGGTAAGATCATGGGACACAAGGCCGTGTGCGTGGTGCTGGACAGCCGCTTCTTCATGGGCAGCATGGGCACCGCCGTGGGGGAGAAGGTCACCCGGGCGGCGGAGTATGCCACCCGGCGGCGCCTGCCCCTCATCATCTTCGCCGCCAGCGGCGGGGCCCGGATGCAGGAGGGCATTTTCTCCCTGATGCAGATGGCCAAGACCGCCGCCGCCATCCAGCGGCATCAAGATAAGGGCGGGCTGTATATCTCCTGCCTGACCCACCCCACCACCGGCGGGGTGACGGCCAGCTTTGCCTCCTTGGGGGACATCATGCTGGCCGAGCCGGGGGCCCTCATCGGCTTTGCCGGTCCCCGGGTCATTGAACAGACCATCGGGGAGAAGCTGCCCGAGGGTTTCCAGCGGGCGGAGTATCTGCTGGACCACGGCTTTTTGGACCGCATCGTCCCCCGGGACCAGTGGCGGGCCGTTCTGGGCCAGCTGCTGGCCCTGCACGAGGGAGGTGGACGGGCATGAGCCACTATACGCCGGAAGAAAAAGTGAAGATCGCCCGTGACCCGGGCCGCCCGGGGACGGCGGACTTTATCTCCGCCCTGTTCACCGACTTTTTTGAGCAGCGGGGAGACCGCCAGTGCCGGGAGGACGGCAGCATTCTGGGCGGCATCGCCCGCTTTCATGGCCGCCCGGTAACGGTGATCGGCCACCGGAAGGGCAAGAACCTGGAGGAGAACTTAAAGTGCAACTTCGGGATGCCCGGGCCGGAGGGCTATCGCAAGGCCCAGCGGCTGATGCGCCAGGCGGAGAAATTTGGCCGCCCCATCATCACCTTTGTGGACACCCCGGGGGCCTACCCCGGCAAAGAGGCCGAGGAGCGGGGCCAGGGCGAGGCCATCGCCCAGTGCCTGGCCCTGATGAGCTCCCTCACCGTGCCCGTCATCTCCGTCATCACCGGGGAGGGTGGCAGCGGCGGAGCCTTGGCCCTGGCCGTGGCCAACCGGGTGCTCATGCTGGAGCACGCGGTGTACTCCGTCCTGTCCCCGGAGGGCTTTGCCTCCATCCTGTGGAAGGACGCCTCCCGCAGCGGGGAGGCCTGCGCCGTGATGAAGCTCACCGCCCAGGATCTGCGCCGGGGGGGCATCGTCCAGGGGGTGCTGAAGGAGCCGGAGGGGGGCGCCCACACCGACTGGGAGGCCACCTTCCACACCATGGACGCCGCCCTGCGCAAGGAGCTGGCCGCCCTGGACAAGCTGAAGGGCCCCGCGCTGGCCCGCCAGCGATATGAAATGTTTCGCGCCATGGGGCAGGGACTGCCTCCGGCAAGAGAGGAGGAGCCATGAGCGCACCGAAATTTTTAGCCACCGGACGCTGCCTGCCCGCCAAAGTCGTCACCAACGACGATCTGAGCCGCACGGTGGACACCAACGACGAGTGGGTGTTCAGCCGCACGGGCATCCACGCCCGGCACTTCTGCCAGGAAGAGAGCGGCATGGACCTGGCGGAGGGGGCGGCCCGGCAGGCCCTGGAGCGCTCGGGCTTAAAGCCGGAGGACATCGGCGTGTGCCTTGTCGCCACTTTTACCCCCGACTTTGCCAGCCCCTCTATGGCCTGTATGCTCCAGCAGCGGCTGGGGCTGAAAGAAGACACCATCTGCTTTGACTTAAACGCCGCCTGCGCCGGTTTTTTGTATGGGACCAAGACGGCTCACGCCCTGCTGGCCGACGCCCCCCGGCCCTATGCCATTGTGGTGGGGGCGGAGGTCATCAGCCGGGTGCTGGACCACACAGACCGGAACACCTGCGTCCTCTTCGGCGACGGAGCCGGGGCGGCGGTGATCGCCCGGGAGGACAGCGCCCGGTGGCACACCGTGTTCGGCTCCCGGGGGGACAGCAAGAGCATCTGGGTCCAGGGCCCCGGGCCGGAGAAGTCCGCCGTCCACATGGAGGGCAAGACGGTGTTCCGCTTTGCCACTGAAGTGGTGGAGGGGTCCATCCGCCAGCTGGTATCGGCGGAGGGGTGCCAGGTCAACGACCTGGACCTGGTGGTCTGCCACCAGGCCAACGCCCGGATCATCGACTTTGTGGCCAAGCGGCTGAAGGCCCGGGAGGGCCTGTTCTATAAAAACATGGAGCACTATGGCAACACCTCCGCGGCCAGCATCCCCATGGCCCTGGACGAGCTGGTGGAGAAGGGGCTGTTAAAGCCCGGCATGCGGGTGCTCACCGTGGGCTTTGGCGGCGGCCTGACCTGGGCCGGAGCGCTGTTTACCTGGTAATATGGCCCCCTTGTGAAAGGGGGCTGTCAGCGAAGCTGACTGAGGGATTCCACATTTGCAACAGGCGCACTTGCAAAGAGGGCGCGGAAGGCGAGGAGAAGCGAATATGAAATTGAATGAACTGCTGGGGACCGAGTTTCCCCTGATCCAGGGCGGCATGGCCAACATCGCCACCGGCGAATTCGCCGCCGCCGTGTCCAACGCCGGGGCCCTGGGCCTGATCGGCGCGGGGGGCATGAATGCCGACACCCTGCGGGAGCACATCCGCCGGTGCAAGGCCCTGACCAATAAACCCTTCGGCGTGAACATCATGCTGATGAACCCCGCCGCCGCCGAAATGGCCAAGGTGGTGGTGGAGGAGGGCGTCCAGGTGGTCACCACCGGAGCGGGGGTGCCCAGCCAGTATATCCCCGCCTGGAAGGAGGCGGGCATCAAGGTCTTCCCCGTGGTCCCCGCCACCACCCTGGTCCGCCGCCTGGCCCCTCTCGGCGTGGACGGCTTCATCGCTGAGGGCACCGAGAGCGGCGGCCACGTGGGCGAACTGACCACCATGGCCCTGGTGCCCCAGGTGCGGGACATGACCGACCTGCCCGTCATCGCCGCCGGAGGCATCGCCAGCGGACGGCAGCTGGCCGCCGCCTTTGCCCTGGGGGCCTGCGGCGCGCAGATCGGCACCTGTCTGCTGGTGAGCCAGGAGTGCCCCATCCACGAAAATTATAAGCAGGCCCTGCTGAAGGCCAAGGACAGCGACACCACTGTCACTGGCCGCAGCGTGGGCGCGCCGGTGCGCATCCTGAAAAACCAGATGGCCCGGGAGTACCTGGCCCGGGAGCGGGCCGGGGCGGACAAGATGGAGCTGGAGAAATATACCCTGGGCTCCCTCCGCCGGGCGGTGTTCGACGGGGACACCAAGACGGGCTCTCTCATGGCCGGTCAGGTGGCCGGGATGCTCCACGAGATCCGCCCCCTGCGTGCTATTTTTGAAGAGATGTACGCTGAGTATCAGGCCACCGTGGCCCGGCTGGCCCAGGAGGTTTGAACATGAAATTAGCCTTTGTATACGCCGGTCAGGGAAGCCAGAAAGTCGGCATGGGCCGGGACTTCTATGACCAGTACCCCGAATACCGGGCGGTGCTGGACAACGCCGGGCTGGACTTTGACCTGAAGACCCTCACCTTTGAAGGGCCTATCGAGACGCTGTCTCAGACCCGCTACACCCAGCCCTGCATGGCGGCCTTTGCCGTGGGGGTCACCGACCTGCTGTATGCCAGGGGCATTAAGCCCTGCGCGGCGGCGGGCCTGTCCCTGGGGGAGTACTCCGCCCTGTATGCCGCCGGGGTGCTGGACCGGGAGACCGTGCTGAAGACTCTGGCCTTCCGGGGCCGTGCCATGGAGCAGGCCGCTGAAGGCCTGGCATGCGGCATGACCGCCGTCCTCTCCCTGGAGCGGGACAAGCTGCAAGCGGCCTGCGACCAGGCAAGTGAGCTGGGCGTGGTGCAGATCTGCAATTATAACTGCCCCGGCCAGTTGGTCATCAGCGGCGAGAAGGCCGCTGTGGACCGGGCCGGAGAACTCGCCAAGGAACTGGGTGCCAAGCGCTGTATGCCCCTGCGGGTCAGCGGCCCCTTCCACACCCGGCTGATGAAGCCCGCGGGCGACGCCCTGGCCGACTATTTCAAGACCATTACATTCCACCCCATGGCCCTGCCCGTCTATTTCAACTGCAAGGGCGGCCCCATGGAGGCGGGAGATTCCATCCCCGCCCTGCTGGAGAAGCAGGTGCAGTCCTCCGTCTATTGGGAGGACACCGTCCGGCGCATGGAGGCCGACGGCATCGACGCCATTCTGGAGATCGGCCCGGGCAAGACCCTCACCTCCTTTGTGAAAAAGACCGCCCCCGGCATCCAGACCTATCACATCGACACCGCCGCCGACTTTGAGACCGTGGCGGAGCAGCTGAAAGGAGCAGCCCAATGACCATGAACGAATCTGTGGCCCTTGTCACCGGCGGCAGCCGGGGCATTGGCCGGGCCATCTGCCTGGAGCTGGCCCGCCAGGGCGCGGCGGTGGCCGTGAACTACGCCGGAAACGAACAGGCCGCCCAGGAGACGGTGGAGGCCTGCCGGGCCCTGGGCGTTCAGGCGGAGGCCTTTCAGGCCGACGTGTCTGACCCCGCCGCCTGCGAGAGTCTCATCGCCCAGGTGAAGGAGCGCTTTGGCCGCCTGGACATCCTGGTGAACAACGCGGGCGTCACCCGGGACGGCCTGCTGATGACCGCAAAGCCGGAGGACTTTGACAAGGTGCTGGACACCAACCTGAAGGGGGCCTATTTCTGCATGAAGGCCGCCGCCAAAGTGATGATGCGCCAGCGCTATGGCCGCATCGTCAACCTGAGCAGCGTGGTGGGCCTGCGGGGCAACCCGGGCCAGACGGGCTATGCCGCCAGCAAGGCGGGCGTGCTGGGCCTGACCAAGGCCGCCGCCAAAGAGCTGGCCAGCCGGAACATCACGGTGAACGCCGTGGCCCCCGGCTTTATCGAGACGGACATGACCGCCGTGCTGCCCGAAAAGGCCAAGACGGCCATGCTAGCCACCATCCCCATGGCCGCCCCCGGCCAGCCGGAGGACGTGGCCCGGGCCGCGGCCTTCTTCGCCCGGCCAGAGAGCGCCTATATCACCGGACAGGTGCTGTGCGTAGACGGCGGAATGGCCGTGTGAGTTTTAGGAGGTTACTATGGAAAAACGTAGGGTCGTGATCACCGGCATGGGCACGGTGAACCCCATTGGAAACAGCGTGGCGGAGAGCTGGCAGGCGGCCAAAGACGGCAAGTGCGGCATCGGCCCCATCACCCGGTATGACTGCTCTGACATGCGGGTAAAGCTGGCCGGAGAGGTGAAGGACCTGGACATCGACGGCGTTTTGGGCAAGCGGGAGGCCAAGAAGATGGACCGCTTTACCCAGTTTGCCCTCATCGCCGCCCAGCAGGCCATGGATGACAGCGGCCTGGACCGGGAGCGGGAGGACCTGTCCCGCTGCGGCGTCATCTGCTCCAGCGGCATCGGCGGCTTTGAGACGGTGGGCGGTGCCTTCCTGCGGGGGGAGAGCCGGGGCTATGACTCCGTGTCCCCCTTTATGATCCCCATGATCATCTCAAACATGGCCGCCGGTCAGATCGCCATCCGCTTCGGCTTTCAGGGCATGTGTACCTGTGTGGTCACCGCCTGCGCCGGGGGCACCAACGCCGTGGGCGATGCCTTCCGCCACATCCGGGACGGCTATGGCGATGTGATGCTGTGCGGCGGCGCCGAGGCGGCCATCACCCCCCTGGCCATGGGCGGCTTCACCGCCATGAAGGCCCTGTGCGAGAGCACGGACCCCGCCCGCGCCTCCATCCCCTTTGACGCGGAGCGCAGCGGCTTTGTCATGGGCGAGGGCGCCGGGATGCTGGTGCTGGAGGAATATGAGCACGCAAAGGCCCGTGGAGCCAAGATCTATGCCGAGGTGGCGGGCTACGGCGCCAACTGCGATGCCCACCACATCACCGCCCCCGCCCCCGGGGGAGCCGGCGGTGCGGCCTGTATGGCCCAGGCCCTGGCCGATGCCAGAATGAAGCCGGAGGAGGTGGGCTATATCAATGCCCACGGCACCTCCACCCACATGAACGATGCCTGCGAGACGGCGGCCATCCATACGACGTTTGGCGACCACGCCGCCCGTCTGGCCGTCAGCTCTACCAAGTCCATGACCGGCCACCTGCTGGGGGCTGCCGGGGCGGTGGAGGCCATCTTTACCGCCATGGCCCTGGTGGAGGGCTATCTGCCCGCCACCATCGGCTATCAGGTCCCCGACCCCGCCTGCGATCTGGACATCGTCCCCAATCAGGGGCGGAAGGCGGACATCAAGGCTGCCCTGTCCAACTCCCTGGGTTTTGGCGGACACAACGCCTGCATCGTGCTGAAAAAGTGGGAGGGCTGAACATGGAACTGAACATCGACCAGATCGAAAAGCTGCTGCCCCACCGCTATCCCTTCCTGCTGGTGGACAAGATCGTGGACTGTGTCCCCGGCCAGAGCGCCGTGGGCCGCAAGTGCGTCACCGCCAACGAGCCCTTTTTCCAGGGCCACTTCCCCGGCTTTAAAGTGATGCCCGGCGTGCTCATCATCGAGGCTCTGGCCCAGGTGGGCGCGGTGGCCATCTTGACGGAAGCGGGAAATCAGGGTAAACTTGCTTTATTCGGCGGCATTAAAAATGCCCGGTTCAAGCAGCAGGTGCGGCCCGGCGACGTGCTGGAGCTGTCCTGCCAGCTGACGGCCCGGCGGGGTCCTGTGGGCTTTGGTACCGCAGAGGCCCGGGTGGACGGCAAGCTGGCCTGTAAGGCGGAGCTGACCTTTGCCCTGACGGACAAGCCGGAATAAAGAAGATACGGGGAGTGTGCGGAATTTGTTGGAGGAGAGCTTTTCCGAGGTGTACACGAAATTCAAGCTGCATTTTTACCAGGAGGTATTTTCCCGGTTCCAGAACCGGGAGGCCAGCCTGACGGCGGTGGAGACCTTTTGCATGGAGATCATTCAGGCGCTGAAGGAGCCGACCATCAACGAGTTTGCCGCCTTTGTCCACATCTCCTCGCCCAATGCGGCATATAAAGTCAACAGCCTGATCCAAAAGGGCTATGTGGAGAAGATCCGTTCAGACCAGGACCGGCGGGAGTATCACCTGCGGCCCACCCAGAAGTATATGAACTATTACAACATCAGCAGCCAATATATGCGCCAGGTGATGAAGCGGATCCAGAACCGCTTCACCCCGGACGAGGCCCGCCAGCTGGATCGGATGCTCCAGGTGGTGGGGGAGGAGCTGATGCCCGAGGTGGACCTGAAGTCCTGCGGCGACCTGTTCGCCGGGCCGGATCAGACCTGAGAGAGCACAGACAGGGCGCTGCCCCCTGAACCCGGGGACAGCGCCCTGTTTTGCGCAAAATAGAGGGAAGAACCAACAAAAATCCAGAAAAAGATTGACCAAATGGTCAAACTCATGTAAAATATACCGGCATCGCGGCACGGATAGCGTTTGAAAGAAGCGGTCTGGCTGCAGGAACAAGAAGAGGAGATGTTTTTGCTTTTATGGAGAAGAGAGAGACCTTTTCCTCCCGGCTGGGCTTTCTGCTGATCTTGGCAGGCTGTGCCATCGGGCTGGGAAATGTGTGGCGGTTCCCCTATATCACGGGACAGTATGGCGGCGGGGCCTTTGTGCTCATCTATCTGCTGTTCCTGGTGATCTTAGGGCTGCCTGTGATGGTCATGGAGCTGGCCGTGGGCCGGGGGAGCCAGCGGAGCATCGCCCGCTCCTTCCACGTGCTGGAGCCAAATGGAAGCAAGTGGCACTGGTACTGCTGGTTTGGCATCGCGGGCAACTATCTGCTGATGATGTTCTACACCGTCATCGCCGGGTGGCTGCTGCTGTACTGCCTGAAAATGGCCAAGGGCGATTTTGTGGGCCTGGATGCCGACGGGGTGGCCGGACAGTTCGGTCAGCTCATGGGCGAGCCGGGGATCATGACCCTGTTTATGGCCCTTGTGGTGCTCATCGCCATGGGCGTGTGCCTCCAGGGTCTGCAAAACGGCGTGGAGCGCATCACCAAGGTGATGATGCTCTGCCTGCTGGCCATCATGGCCGTGCTGGCCGTGCGCTCCCTCACCCTGGAGGGGGGCGCCGAGGGCCTGAAGTTCTATCTTCAGCCCAACTTCAAGAATCTGATGTACGACGCCAACGGCAAGTGGCGGCTGGGAGAGAGCGTCTTCGCCGCCATGGGCCAGGCCTTCTTCACCCTGTCCCTGGGCATCGGAGCCATCGCTGTGTTCGGCAGCTATATTGACCGGCAGTATGCCCTGGGGGGCGAGGCCCTGCGCATCGGCATTCTGGACACCTTTGTGGCCTTTGTGGCGGGCCTGATCATCTTCCCCGCCTGCTCCGCCTTTGGGGTGTCCCCGGACCAGGGCGCGTCTTTGATCTTCATCACCCTGCCCAACATCTTCAACGAGATGCCCCTGGGCCAGCTGTGGGGCGCCCTGTTCTTTGTGTTCCTCTCTTTCGCGGCCCTGTCCACCGTCATCGCCGTGTTCGAGAATATCATTTCCTTCGCCATGGATATGTGGGGCTGGAGCCGGAAGAAGGCCGTTTTGGTCAACCTGATCGCCATCTTCCTGCTGTCTATGCCCTGTGTGCTGGGCTTTAACCTGTGGGCGGGCTTCCAGCCCATGGGTCCGGGCAGCAACATCTCTGACCTGGAGGACTTTATCATCTCCAACAACCTGCTGCCCCTGGGTTCCCTGGTCTATCTGCTGTTCTGCGTGAGCAAGCGGGGCTGGGGCTGGAAGAACTTCTTAAACGAGGCCAACACCGGCAGCGGCCTGAAGTTCCCCACCGCCGTCCGCCTGTACGTCACCTATATCCTGCCCCTGATCGTCCTGTTCATCTTTGTGGGTTCTATAATAAATGTTGGGGTCAGGTGAAGAACCTGACCCCTTAATTATGAAAAAAGTTGAGCATAGAGGAAAAATCCCTTATCATAAAAGTACCACCAATCACAACAAAGGAAAGATCTCTATGCTCAACAAAGATTATACCGCAAAACTGCTGAACTTGGAAGACGCGATTATTACAAATGTTGAAAACATTTCTGGAGAGGTACACATTTTCCTCGAATTACCCAGAACAAAGCACCCGTGCCCAGCCTGCGGCGCGCTCACTGACCGTGTACACGACTACCGAATGCAGACGGTCAAGGATGTTCCCTTTGGCAGAAAAACGCTGCTGCACCTGCGTAAGCGGCGTTATCGCTGCATGTGCGGCAAGCGCTTCTTTGAGAAAAATTTCTTTCTCCCAAGATACCACCGAGTCACCAGCCGGCTGGTCGCTGCGATCATCGGTGCGTTTCATGAATTGGTACCCGCTTCAGAAATTGGCGCACGCTACAACGTCTCTGGGGCGACCGCAGCGCGATATTTCAAATACGTCGCCTTTAAGCCGACCCAATTGCCGGAAGTGCTCTCCATCGACGAATTCAAGGGCAACTCCGGGGGAGAAAAGTACAACAGCATTATCGTGGATGCTGAAAAGCACAAAGTGGTCGATATTTTACCAAATCGCTTTGAGAACGATCTTATCAAATATTTCTCACAATTCCCATCCAAAACCGGTGTAAAATACTTTGTCTGTGACATGAGTCCTCATTTTCGAGCGGTATCCAAAACCTGTTTTCCCGGCGCTGCCATTGTCGCGGACAGGTATCATGTGATCCGCCAGGTCTATTGGGCGATGGAACGTGTCAGAAAGAAGGAGCAGAAGAAACCCTCCGCCAGATTCCGAAAATACTTCAAGAGATCCAGATGTCTTCTGATGAAACCAATGGCAAAACTCTCGAACGAAGAAATGGAGCGGCTGGCTCTTATGTTTGAGATCGCGCCCAGACTTGCGGACGCATATCGACTAAAAAATGAGTTTCTTGACGTGATACGCGCCAAATCATCTGCGGCAGGAAAACCGAAACTGATCGATTGGCTGCGGTCTGCTGAGACAATGGGCCTACCAGAATTTTCTGATTGTATCAAAGCATATCGCAACTGGTTCCGCGAGATTTTGAACTCTATGGATGTACCCTGGTCAAACGGCTTCATCGAAGGCTGCAACAACAAAACGAAAGTCCTGAAACGTGTATGCTTCGGCATGCGTAATTTCCATAATTTCAGAAGACGTATCCTGTTTTGCCACACATAAAAGCAGTGCCGAGAGTACTCCCGGCACCGCTTGAGACGATTTCCTTTTTCTCTACCCCAACTATTGACGTAGAACCTCTTTGTGATGGGCTATTGGAACAAGTTTGTGGGCTGATCTGAGTTCAGCGCAAGTGAAGCACAAAAAAATCCCGTCGGTTCAAACGAACCGGCGGGATTTTTGCACATATTTCGAAAAAATGTGGAAAGGTTACACGAAATATACTAAGGGGTCCTCGGGGCGCTCACCGGGTTCGACGCTTTGAGCATAGAGGACCACGCCCTCGCCGTCGTACACGGCGGCCTGCTCCCAGCGGACCTCGGCGGTGACCTTGACCCACTCGCCCTTTTTCAGGCTCTTGGCCTTGTCATACTTGCACAGGAAGCCGAAGAAGCGGATGTCCTCGGCGCAGCAGGTCATGGCGTTGCGCCCGGGGACGAAGCAGCCCTTGGGCACACGCCCGCCCACCATGGCCTGGGCGGTGAAGGTGATGGTCTTGCCCACATAGCGGTCCGGGTGCTCCTGAATGTCCAGATACCAGATGCCATAGTCCGGGTCCTCCAGGTCGATGTGGGGACTTTCCAGGTCATAGGGGAGGATGTCCTCCACCTCCAGCTCGTCGCCGTTCTCGTCCTCAAAGGCCATCTGGCACATGCGGTTCACCGCCCGGATGGAGCGCTTCCAGCCGGACAGGGGCATGTCCTCCTTACAGCGGTTGAACAGGACCATGTCCGCCTCGGTCACCATGTCGATGATCATGGACTGCATGTTGCTGCGGTACATCTCGAAGGTGGTGCCGTCGATGACGTCGATGGCCTGGTACAGGCCCCAGTTCTTGGGCAGCTTCAGGTCCCGCAGGATCTGGATGGGCCACATGCCGTTATACTCCAGCAGCACCCGCTCGGGCTGATAGCGGCGGTCGATCTCCTCCAGGAAAGCGGTGTTCAGCTGGCTCTGGTCCTCAATGGGGATCAGGCGGCAGTTGCGCTCGGCCAGATACTGGGCGTTATACTCCACCTCGCCGTCCTCGCACATGAGCAGCACGGTGCGCTGGCCGTCGTTGAAATAGTCCATCTCCAGGGTGTCGATGAGCAGGGTGGTCTTGCCGCTGTCCAAAAACCCGGTGATCGAGATACAGGGGGATACGGGGATCGTTATTCATGGCGCGTCACCTCAGGCCAGCAGGAACAGCTTCTCCAGCTGGTCCTCCTTCAGGTCAGAGCCAATGACGCACAGGCGGCCGGTGTAGTCGGCAGCGCCCTCCCGGATCTGGAACTCCTCGGGCACCAGGTCGAAGTGCAGCCAGGTCTGGCCGTCCTCGCAGGGCACCATGCCCTTGGCCCGGAGGATATAGCCATAGTCCTGGCCCATGGCCAGGGCGGACAGGGCCTCCTGCAGCTCCTCGCGGCTGTACTTGCGGGCGGTCTCCCGGCCCCAGGAGGTGAACACCTCGTCGGCGTCGTGGTCGTGGTGGTGATGGTCGTGGCCGCAGCAGCAGTCGCAGGTGCAGTCATCCCCGTGGTCGTGGTGATGATGCTCGTGCTCGTGGTCATGGTCATGATCGTGTTCGTCGTGGTCGTGGTGATGCTCGTGCTCGTCGTGGTCGTGGTGGTGCTCATGGTCATGATCGTGCTCGTCATGGTCATGCTCGTGATCGTGATGGTGGTGATGATGCTCGTGGTCGTGGTGCTCGTGGGCGATCTCCTCCATCAGCTCCTCGGCCAGGGAGTGGCCGCCCTCCATGGCGGAGACGATCTGCGCGCCGGTCAGCTGGTCCCAGGGGGTGGTGAGAATGGCGGCCTTGGCGTTCTTCTCCCGCAGGAGACGGACGGCGGTGTCCAGCTTGGCCTGGTCCATGTTCTGGGTGCGGGAGAGGAGGATGGCGGAGGCGTGCTCCACCTGGTTGTTGAAGAACTCGCCGAAGTTCTTCATATACACCTTGGCCTTGGTGGCGTCCACCACGGTGACAAAGCTGTGCAGGTGCAGGGCGGGGGTGGTCTTCTGCACGCCCTCCACGGCAGCGATCACGTCAGACAGCTTGCCCACGCCGGAGGGCTCGATGATGATGCGGTCGGGGGCATAGTCGTCCAGCACCTTCTTCAGGGCCGCGCCGAAGTCGCCCACCAGGGAGCAGCAGATGCAGCCGGAGTTCATCTCGGTGATCTCCACCCCGGCGTCCTTCAAAAAGCCGCCGTCGATGCCGATCTCGCCGAACTCGTTCTCGATGAGGACCACTTTCTCGCCCCGGAAGGCCTGGTCCAGCAGCTTTTTGATGAGGGTGGTCTTGCCGGCCCCCAAGAAGCCGGAGATAATGTCGATCTTGGTCATAGTTGTCATATCCTTTCTGAAATCACACGGCCCGCGCCCGCAGCGGGGGGACCGGAGGGGTCAAATAAAAGAGATGCTCACTGCCACAGGATGTGCAGGCTGTCCATCATGGCATACAGCATCCCGGCGGCAGTCTCCCGGGTGGCCAGGTCCTGGGGCTGGAGGCCGCCCACCAGAGCGCCCAGCTGGTCCATGATCCAGGCGGGCCTTTGGGCCCAGGGGGAGAAGTCCTGATAGTCGGCCAGGGAGATATCCGTCTTGCCGTTCAGCTCCTCCGCCGACATGCTGGCCCACACGGCCACCGAGGACAGGATGGTGGTCATCTGCTCATAGGTGATGGTGTCGTCCGGGCGGAAGGTCCCGTCCCCCATGCCGGAGACAAAGCCCCGGGCGGCCATGGCGGACACGGCCTTGTTATACCAGGCGTCGTCGGCCACGTCGGAGAAGGACAGGTTCTGTCCCTCGGGCAGGTCCAGCACGTTGGAGAGCATGGCGCAGAACTCGGCCCGGGTGATGGCATTGGTGGGGCGGAAGGTGCCGTCCTCATAGCCCTCCAGCAGGCCGAAGGTGCTCAGGGTGTCGATCTCGGTGGCGAAGGGGCTGTCCGCCGCGTCAGCAAAGGTGCGGGCGTGGAAGTCCAGCCCCAGGCTCTCGGCCAGCTTGGCGGGGGTCACGGCGTTCCAGCCGCTGTTGCGCTCCCCCTCGTACAGGGCGGCGGAGGGGGGCAGGGCCTCCAGCAGCTCGGTAAAGGCGGCTCGGTTGTCCCCGGACAGGGCCTCGTCCCGGCTGATATAGAAGGTCCAGCCCGCCAGCTCCAGCTTATAATAGCCCGCGTTGCGGCTGGGCTCCGGCTGGGTGAGGAGCATGGCGGCGGTCTTCGTATTCTCCTTGGACATCACCAGGGTGGGGATCACGCCCATCCACTGGTTGGTGGCGCCGTCGGGGGAGTAGAAGCGATAGACGGTGATCTTCATGGCGTCCCCGTCGAACAGGTCCTCGGTGTTGGCGCTGTTGAAGATCATCTGGGCGATGCCCTTGCCAAAGGTGGTCTGGCCGATGGCGATGCCAAAGCCCAGGTCCCGGGCGTCGGCGGAGAACAGCTCGGCCCCGCTGGCGGAGTAGTCACTGGTGAGGATGATGAGGGGCTTGTCCGTCAGGTCGGGGCAATATTGGGTGGTGCCCACAAAGCGATAGTTGCCGTTGGCGTCCCGGAAATAGACCATGATGTCGCTGCCCACAAACAGACCGGCGGACACGGCGGCGGCATCGGCATCGCCGCCGGGGTTGCTGCGCAGGTCCATGATCCAGGCGGCCACGTCAGGCTCCAGGGCGGTCAGGGCCTCCTCGATGGTGTCGCCGGTGGAGTCGCCAAAGCTGATGCACTCGATGACCCCGGCATTGCCCTCCTTGTCATAGGTGACGATGGGAATGACCACCGCCCGGCGCTGCATGGTGAAGTCCCGCACCTGGCCGTCGGAGCGGCGGATGGTCAGGGTGACGGTGGAACCCTCTTTCCCGGTGACGGCGCTGCGCACGTCGGTGGTGGCGGTCATCTCCACGCCGTCCACGGCGATGATCCGGTCACCGGCCTGAAGCCCGGCCTCCTTGGCGGGGGAGTTGGGCAGGATGGACAGGACCAGAAAGCCGTCGTCATAGGCGGTCTGCACCGTGATGCCCACGCCCACCAGGGTCTCGCCGTTGACGGAGTCGGTGAACTGCTGATACTGCTCGGCGGTCATGTAATAGGTGTAGGGGTCGCCCAGGGCCTCCAGGATCTCGTCCAGGGAGTCCAGAGACAGGATGCTCTCAGGGATCTGGTCCACATAGTGGTCCCGCAGCAGCTGCCGGGCCTCGTCCAGGGTGAGGGCGGCGGCGGGGGCGGCGGACAGGGAGAAGGTGAGGCTGAGAGCCAGCAGGGCGGACAGAAGTTTACGTTTCATGGCGTTCTCCTTATTGACACACGCCGGATGCCGAAACGGCACCCGGCGTGTGAAACATGATTACAGCTTGGTGGCGCGGTGGGTGATCTCGTGGCGCTTGGGGCCGGTGGAGACCAGGGTGATGGGGTGGCCGATGTGGGCCTCCAAAAAGTCAACGTACTTCTTGGCGTTCTCGGGCAGGGCGTTATAGTCGGTGCAGCCCCGGATGTCGCACTTCCAGCCGGGCAGCTTTTCGAACACGGGCTTGGCCCGCATCAGATCGGGGGTGGTGGGGAACTTGTCGGTGATCTTGCCGTCGATGTCATAGCCCACGCACACGGGGATCTCGTCCAGATAGCCCAGCACGTCCAGACAGGTCAGGGCCACCTGGGTGGCACCCTGGACCATGCAGCCATACTTGGTGGCCACGGCGTCGAACCAGCCCACGCGGCGGGGACGGCCGGTGGTGGCGCCGAACTCACCCTTGTCGCCGCCCCGGCGGCGCAGCTCGTCCCCGGCGTCCCCCAGGACCTCGCTGACGAAGGGCTCGGTGTGGGAGCCCACGGAGGAGGAATAGGCCTTGGTGACGCAGATCACGTCCTCCATGGCGGTGGGGGGCACAGGCGCGCCCACGCAGCCGAAGCCAGCCAGGGTGTGGGAGGAGGTGGTCATGGGGAAGATGCCCAGGTCGGGGTCCTTCATAGAGCCCAGCTGGCCCTCCAGCAGGATGGTCTTGTTCTGGGCCAGGGCCTCGTGGATAAAGGTGACCACGTCGCCCACATAGGGGCGCAGCTGCTCCCGCAGGGCCAGCAGCTGGTCCATCAGCTCGTCCACGTTCAGGGCGGGCTTGTGATACAGGTGCTCAAACAGCACGTTCTTCAGGGTGACGGCGGCGGTGAGACGCTCCCGCAGCCGGTCCTCGTGGAACAGGTCGCACACCTGGATGCCGATCTTGGCGTATTTGTCGGAGTAGAAGGGGGCGATGCCGCTCTTGGTGGAGCCGAAGGCCTTGCCAGCCAGGCGCTCCTCCTCATAGCTGTCCTGAAGCACGTGATAGGGCATCAGCAGCTGGGCCCGCTCAGACACGATCAGGTTGGGGGCGGGCACGCCCTGGTCGGTGATAGACTTCAGCTCGGCCACCAGCTTGGCCGCGTCCAGGGCCACGCCGTTGCCGATGATGTTGGTGATGTGGGGATAAAAAGCGCCGGAGGGGAGGATGTGCAGAGCAAAGCGGCCATAATCGTTGATGATGGTGTGGCCCGCGTTGGCTCCGCCCTGAAAGCGGATGACCACGTCGGACTGCTCGGCCAGCATATCCGTGATCTTGCCCTTGCCCTCGTCGCCCCAGTTGGCGCCCACAATAGCTTTTACCATATATGTTACCTCCGTAGACCGGGATTCGCAACCGCTGTGCGGATTTGCCTTATCCGGCGCATAACGCAACGCATACATTATACTGCGTTTTTCCTATGCTGACAAGGGGACAGCCCATAGAAAAAACGTAGAAAATCCTGCTTTTCCAAAGGCCGACGGTCATTTGGAGAAGCGGCGGCGATAGCCGCACCGGCGGCACAGCTCCTCGGCGGCCCGGCCCTGGGAGAACCCGTTGTAAATGGCCCTGGCCCGGGGGGAGGACAGGATGTCCTCCAGGCTGCCGTCATACAGGTTCCCCAGGGGGATGTCCCCCTCGTGGTCCAGGCAGCAGGGGACCACCGTGCCGTCCCACAGCACGCCGACGTGGTCCCGCAGGCCCTGGCAGAAGCCGGACTGTCCCTGGTCGTCGGCGTTCAGGTCGGGCCACTCGAACCGCTCCCCCCACTCCAAATAGACCCGGGGGGCCAGGGTGGTGCCCTGCCAGCCCTCCTTCCAGGGCCGGGGGAAGGTCTCCTCCAGGCGGCGGAGGATCTGTTCGTTGCAGGAGTTGGCCCCCTGGGTGTGCTCGCCGTCCAGATTCCACAGTCGCAGGGCGCACCGCTTGCCCGCCTGGGCGGCCCGCCGGGCAAAGGCGATGCAGCTGTCCAGATAGGGCAGCAGCTGGCCCTGGCCCTCGTTCCCCTCGAAGGAGTGGAGGGAGACGCTGACCTTCCGCACCGCCGGGCTCTGGCACAGCAAACTGGCCCGCTGGGGGAGCAGGGTACCGTTGGTGGTGAGATTCACCTGAAAGCCCAGCCCGGCGGCGATGTCTAACAGCTTTGGCAGCTGGGGGTGGAGGAGCGGCTCCCCCATGAGATGGAGATAGAGATACTCCGTGTGGGGCCGCAGCTTTTGGGCTAAAACAGAAAAGTCCTCCGGGGACAGAAAGCCCTGGGGGCGGCGGGTGCCGGGACAGAAGTCGCAGCGCAGATTGCACACGTTGGTGATCTCCAGATAGACCTTTTTCAGCTGATACATGGGGCAGGCTCCTTTGGTTGAGTTGGTGGGAGAGAAGCGAAAGAGAGGACAAGCGCCGGGGCGCTTGCCCTCTCTGATTTGGCAGGGATTTACTTAGCCCTGGCCGTAATAGGCGTTTTTGCCGTGCTTGCGCAGATAGTGCTTGTCCAGCAGGACCTGCTGCATGGGGCCGTGGCCGGGGTTGAGCATCAGGGCGTGGTAGTTCATAAAGGCGACCTCCTCCATGACCACCGCGTTGTGGACGGCGTTCTCCGGGTCAGTGCCCCAGGAGAACACGCCGTGGCTGTGGACCAGCACGCCGGGGATGGACATGGGGTCCTTGCCCTGGAAGGTCTCGATGATGACGTTGCCCGTCTCCAGCTCATACTCCCCGCGGATCTCCTCCTCGGTCATCTTCCGGGTGCAGGGGATCTCGCCGTAGAAATAGTCCCCGTGGGTGGTGCCCATGGCCTCGATGCCCACGCCCGCCTGGGCGAAGCTGGTGGCCCAGCGGCTGTGGGTGTGGACCACGCCGCCAAGATCGGGGAAGGCCCGGTACAGGGCCAGGTGGGTGGGGGTGTCGGAGGAGGGCTTATAGCGGCCCTCCACCCGCTCGCCGGTCTTCAGGTCCAGCACCACCATGTCCTCGGCGGTCATGGTGTCATACTCCACGCCGGAGGGCTTGATGACCACAAGGCCCTTCTCCCGGTCAATGCCGGAGACGTTGCCCCAGGTGAAGGTGACCAGGTCATACTTGGGCAGCATCAGGTTGGCTGCGCATACTTTTTCTTTCAGTTCTTCCAGCATATCGCTCACTCCATTGTGTCCAGAATCTCGCTCATCTTGTCATGGGCGAAGCAGATGTCCTCTTTCCATTCCGGCTTGCCGGTGTCCCACATCTCGGTGACGAAGCGGCGCACCCCCAGCTGCCACCCCTTGCGGATGACGGCGGGGAAGTCCACGTGGCCGGTGAGGAAGGGAATCTCCCGGAACTTACCGGGGACGGTCTCCTTCAGGTGCATGGCAACTAAGTGGCCCCGGCCCGTCTCCAGGTCGTCCAGCACGCTGGTGCCGTATGTCTTAGCGGCGTTGGTCAGGTTGCCCACGTCGGGATAGACGCCCAGATAGGGGTTGTCGATGAGGTCGACATACTTCATGCTCTTGGCCACGGTGTTCATAAACTCGGTCTCCATGGTCTCAAAGCCCAGGACCACCCCGTGGACGGCGGCCATCTCCACCGCCTTTTTCAGATTTTCGGCAAAATCTTTTCGGGTCTGCTCAGACCCCTCCTCATAGTACACGTCATAGCCCGCCAGCTGGATGACCCGGATGCCCAGGTCGTCGGCCAGCTGAATGGCCTTTTCCATGATCTCCAGGCTGCGCTGGCGCACGGCGGGGTCGCTGGCCCCGAAGGGATACTTCCGGTGGCCGGACAGGCACATGCTGCGGATGGGCACGCCGACCTTCTGCATGGTCTCCCGCAGCTGGGCGCGCTCCTCGGCGGTCCACTCCAGCCGGGCCAGGCGGGCATCGGTCTCGTCGATGCTGATCTCCACAAAGTCATAGCCGCAGTCCCGGGCGCACTGGAGCTTCTCCTCCCAGTTCAGAGCGGAGGGCATGGCCTTTTCGTAGAGGCCGATGTGATATTTCTTGTTTCCCAAGGTGATCTCTCCCTGTCAGATTTTTTCCACCGCGGTCCGTTCCACGTCCAGCCCCTTGTCATAGGCGGCCAGATAGCGGGCAAAGCCCTCCACCTCGGCGGGGTCGGGCTGGGCCGTGGTGATCTTGGCGTGGACAAAGACCCGCTGGCGCAGGAACTCCTCCAGGGGCAGCTCATGCTCGTCCATAAAGGCGGCCAGCAGGGCGATGCCATAGGGGCCGCCCTCTCCGGCGGTCTCCATGCAGGTGATGGAGGCGTTGCAGGCGGCGGCCAGATAGCGCTGGGCCACGCCGGGGGTCTTGAAAATGCCGCCGTGGCCGGTCATGCTGTCGATCTTCACGTGCTCCTCGGCCAGGATGTCCATGCCAAGGCGCATGGTGGCGATCTCCGCATAGACGCTGCTGCGCATGAAGTTGGCCAGGCTGAAATGGCTGTCCGGCTTGCGCACCACCAGGGGGCGGCCCGCGTCCAGGTGGGTGATGCCCTCGCCGGCCATGTAGTTATACACCAGCACGCCGCCGCAGTCGGCCTCCCCCTCCAAGCTCTTCTGATAGAGCTTGGTGAAGACCTCGCCCGCGGACACGTTGCAGCCGAACAGGCCCAGGGTCTCCCGCAGCAGACCGATCCAGGCGTTGATGTCAGAGGTGCAGTTGTTGCAGTGGACCATGGCCACGTCCTTGCCGGAGGGGGTTGTGACCACGTCGATCTCAGTATAGACCTTGCTCAGGGGTTTTTCCAGCACCACCATGGCAAAAATAGAAGTACCGGCGGACACGTTGCCCGTGCGGGGGGCCACGGCGTTGGTGGCCACCATGCCGGTGCCCGCGTCGCCCTCCGGGGGCGCGAAGGGCAGCCCCTCGGGCAGCAGGCCCTTCACCCAGGCGGAACCGGACGCCGTCAGGCGGCCTGCGTCCTGACCGGCCAGCAGCACCCGGGGCAGCACGTCCCGGATGTTCCAGGGCTGGTCCTGGGTGAGGGTCTCGAACTTTTTCAGCATCTCCTCGTTCCAGTCGCCGGTGGCGCTGTCGATGGGGAACATGCCGGAGGCCTCGCCCACGCCCACCACGTTTTCCCCGGTGAGCATATAGTGGACATAGGAGGACAGGGTGGTGATGTGGGCGATCTGGCCCACGTGGGGCTCACCGTTCAGAATGGCCTGATACAGGTGGGCGATGCTCCACCGCTGGGGCACGTTGAACTGGAACAGCTGGGTGAGCTGCTCCGCCGCGTCGGCGGTGATGGTGTTCTGCCAGGTGCGGAAGGGCACCAGCAGGTTCCAGTCCTTGTCAAAGGCCAGATAGCCGTGCATCATGCCGGAGATGCCGGCGGCGGCCAGGCCTTCCCGGTCCTTCAGCTGGCTGAGTACCTGGCACAGGCCCTCCCGGGCGTCCGCCAGGTCATAGGTCCAGATGCCGTGGTCATAGGTGCTCTCCCACTCAAAGTCCCCGGACTCCACGGGGGCAAAGCTCTCGTCGATGACCACGCCCTTGATGCGGGTGGAGCCCAGCTCCACGCCTAAATATTTTTTCACAGTCGTTTCCTCCCTTGTTGGGGATTTTAAGCCCGTATGTTAAGCAGGGTCCTGGACGATGTCCAGAAACTCTGCCTGGAGCAGGCCGTTGGAGCAGCAGATGTCGCTGTTGAAGGGCAGCTTTGGGTCCTGCCCGGCGCAGTCGGACAGCTTGCCCCCGGCCTCGTGCAGGATGACGCTCCCGGCGGCGTAGTCCCAGGGCTTCAGGTTATACTCCACATAGCAGTCGGCCCGTCCGCAGGCCACCCAGCACAGGTCCAGCTCCGCGCTGCCCAGGCGGCGGATGTCGGCGCTGCGCTGGAAGATGCGCTTGACCATGTCGAACACCCGGTCCGTCTTCTCCCGCTCATAGGGGGAGGTGCCCACGATGACCAGGGCCTTTTCCATCTCGCTCATGTCGCTGACGTGGATGGGCTGGCCGTTGAGATAGGCCCCCTTGCCCAGCTCGGCCACGAAGGTCTCCTCCCGGAAGGGGTTATAGCAGCAGCCGAACACCAGCTTCTCCCCGTCCCACAGGGCCAGGGCTACGCAGCTCTGGTGGCAGTCGTGGATCAGGTTGGTGGTGCCGTCGATGGGGTCTAAGATCCAATAGGGCCGGGCGGGGTCCACGTGCTGCATGTGGTTCTCCTCGGCAAAGAACTGGACGTCGGGATACAGCTTGTGGAGCTTGGTCTGCATATAGGTCTGGACCTCGTAGTCCACGGCGGTGGCAAAGTCAGACCGGCCCTTCTGGGTGATGTCCTCGGCCTTGTGCCGGTCCAGCACCAGGGCGCGGGTGGAGTGGATCAGGTCGATGACGGCCTGATATTGAAGATCTTGATACAAAAGAAATCCCTCTTTGCTTATTTTCAAAATGGGTCGGCCCATATCAGGCCGAAATGGGACAAAATCTGCAAGAGGTCCGGGAGACCGGGACCCCTTGCAGATTTGTCAGACGTATTTACTCCTTGAACAGGCCAAGGAAGATCGCGATGATGTTCCAGATGGAGCCCCAGATCTGCCAGGCCAGGACAAGCAGGATGACTACGGATAAAATGGTCGCAAAAGTCGTCATAACACTTGCTCCTTACTTCTCTTTGATGCGCGCGCCGGTCTCCAGGTCGAACAGGTGGGTCTTGTCGCCCCGGACCTCCAGCTTGATGACGTCACCGGCGTGATAGCGGGTCTCGTCAGAGGTGATGAGCATCAGCAGAGACTCGCCCACGCTGATACCGATGCGCCGCTCGTCGCCCAGATTCTCGAAGGTGGTGATCTTCTCGGGGGTGCCCTGAGAGTCCGCGCCGCCCACCAGCACGTCCATGGGCCGCACGCCCATCTTGCACCGGAAGCCGTCGCTGACCACGCTGTAATACCGCTTGGGCACGGCGATCTTCAGGTCGCTGTCCTTAAAGGTGAAGAAGAAGTCGTTGTCGATCTTCACGGTGGTGGTCTCCAGAATGTTCATGGGGGGGTCGCCGATGAAGGAGGCCACAAACTCGTTCACGGGGTCGTCATACACCTCGGCGGGGGTGCCGTACTGCTGGAGCACGCCGAAGTTGATAACGGCGATCTTGTCGGCCAGGGACATGGCCTCCAGCTGGTCGTGGGTGACGTAGACGGTGGTACACTTGATCTTGTGGATCAGACGCTTGATCTCGGTACGCATGGCCTGGCGGGCCTTGCCGTCCAGGTGGGACAGAGGCTCGTCCATCAGCAGCAGCTCGGGCTCGCGGATGATGGCGCGGGCGATGTTCACACGCTGCTTCTGGCCGCCGGAGAGCTTGACGGGCATCTTGTCCAGCAGGTCGTCGATCTGCATCAGGGGGGCGATCTCCCGCACCCGGCGGTCGATCTCCGCCTTGTCCACGCCCTTGGCCCGCAGGTTGAAGGCCACGTTGTCATACACGGTCAGGGGGGGATACATGGCGTAGTCCTCAAAGGCCAGGCCGATGTGGCGGTCCTTGGGGTGCAGGTCGTTCACCCGGCGGTCCCCGATGTAGATGTCGCCGTCGGTGATGTCCTCCAGACCGGCGATCATCCGCAGGGTGGTGGTCTTGCCGCAGCCGGAGGGGCCCAGGAAGGCCACAAACTCGCCCTGCTCACACTCCAGGTTCAGGTCCTTTACGGCGAAATCGTTCACCGTCTTTTTCTTCTTGCCGCTGTTTTCATATCTCTTGTAGAGATGGCTTAACGTCAAACCAGCCATAACTTACGCCTCCTCGTTGGCCAGGGCGCGGTAATCCGCCTCGGCATAGCGCCCGACAAAGTTCTCGCTCTGTCCGTCAAAGAACATGGCGTGGCCCACGTCGGGCTTGACATAGACCGCCTGGTCGATGTCCACGTGCAGGCCGTTGGGCGCGATCATCCGCACCTGATAGCCGCCGCACTCGGCCACGATGACCGACTTGTTGCCGATGCTCTCGTAGCTGTAGACGGTGGCCTTGAAATAGCCCTCGGCAGGCTCGAAGCGATAGGCGATGTTCTGGGGCCGCAGACCCATCTCCAGAGAGACCTCGCCCAGCTGGTCCAGCTTGGCGAACAGGGGGGCATCCTCGGGCATGGGGAGGGCCACCTCCTGGCCCAGGACGTTGATGACGAACTGGCGCTGACTGCCGTTTACCATCATCTTACCGGCGATGATGTTGATCTGGGGCTCGCCCATCAGCTGGGCCACGAACTTGTTGCAGGGCAGGTAATAGATCTCGTCGCCGGAGCCCACCTGCACGATGCGGCCCTCCTTGACAATGGCGATGCGGTCGCCCAGGGCCATGGCCTCCAAAAAGTCGTGGGTCACGTAGATACAGGTGGAGCCCAGATCGGCCTGGATCTTCTTCAGCTCGGTGCGCATGGAGTTGCGCAGCTTGGCATCCAGGTGGGCCAGGGGCTCGTCCATCAGGAACACGTTGGGGTTGCGCACCAGGCTGCGGCCCATGGCCACACGCTGCTTCTGACCGTTGGACAGCTGGCTGGGCAGACGCTCCAGCAGGTTCTCCATCTTCATGATCTTGGCGGCCTTGTACACCTTTTCCTTGATGGTGGCCTCGTCGGTCTTATAGAGATTGCTGCGCAGGGCTGCGGCCATGTTGTCATACACGGTCATCTGGGGGTACAGGGCGTAGTTCTCAAAGGTCATGGCCACGTTCCGGTGGGCGGGGTCCACCAGGTTCATGATCTCCCCGTCGAACTTTATCAGGCCCTCCTCGGGCAGCGTGATGCCGGCGATGCAGTTGAGCATGGTGGTCTTGCCTGCACCGGCGGGCCCGAACAGCACGAAGAACTCGTTGTCCTTCACGTCGATGGTCACGCCGTCCAGGGCGGTCACCTTGCCGAACTTCTTCTTCACATTTTCCAGTTGAATTCTTGCCATAATCGCACCTTATCCCTTCACAGCGCCGAAGCTCAGGCCGCGCACCAGATGCTTCTGGATGCAGAGCGCGAACACGATAGCGGGTATTGCGGACACGGTAGCCGCCACGGCCAGCTGGCCATAGTGGGCGGTGTCGGTGCCCAGATACTTGGTGATGGCCACGGTGATGGGCTGCACCTTGGAACTGGCCAGGATCAGGGGGAAGGTGAAGCTGTTCCAGGCGAAGATGAAGGACAGCAGGGCAGCGGCCACGATGCCGGGCTTGACCAGGGGCATCAGCATCTTGAAGAAGATCTGATACCAGGTATAGCCGTCCACCTGGGCGGCATACTCGATCTCCACGGAGATGTCCTCGAAATAACCCCGGACCACCCAGATGAGCAGGGGCATACAGATGAGCTGATACACCCAGATGAGACCCAGATAGGTATCATAGAGGCCGATCTTCTGATAGATCATGAACAGGGGCAGCACCACCAGGATCTCGGGGGCGAACTTGAAGGACAGGATCTGGAAGGCCAGGTCCTCTTTGCGGTTGAAGTTATACCGGGCCAGGGCATAGGCGGCGGGGATACCCACCACCACAGACACCAGCACGGAGCCGCCGGCCACGATCAGGCTGTCCTTCATGTACTGCACATAGTTGGACTCCAGCAGCACCGCGGCGTAGTTGCTCAAGGTGGGGTGGAACAGGAAGGTGGTGGTGAACACCTCGGTGTCCGACTTGAAGGAGATGAGCAGCATCCAGATCAGGGGGAAGATGGCGAAGACCGCATAGACCAGCAGCAGGAAGTTCATCACGATCCGCGAAAGACGGAATTTCTGCGTTTTCATTTTGACATTCCCTCCTTACTCGTCCAGACCGGCGGCCTGCTTCTGGGCGGCCCGCTGACGTTTTACGATCTCCTTGGCCACCACGTTGATGATAAGCCACAAAATCAGGATATAGGGCAGGGCCGCGCCGAACTTTTGGAATTTGAAGCCCTGCTGATAGGCGGTCAGGGACAGGGACATCAGTGCGTCGCCGGGGCCGCCCTTGGTCAGGGCGTAGATAACGGCGTACTCCTGCAGGGCCGCCATCAGACGGAACAGCAGGGCGATGTACAGGCTGGGCCGCAGCATGGGCAGGGTCAGGTTGCGGAAGTTGAACCAGTTGCTGCCGCCGTCGATCTTGGCGGACTCGAAGGGGGACTTGGGCAGAGACTGAAGACCGGCCAGCACCAGCAGAATGACAAAGGCGGTGTTCACCCACACGTCGATGAGGACCACGGTCATCATGGCCGTCTTGGGGCTGGAAGCCCAGGGGAAATTATACACATTGAAAACGTTCAACAGCTTCTCCACGATGCCGGCGGAGCTGTTCAACATCAGTTGCCAAACGATAGTTGCGGTGACGGGAGCCACCATCAGGGGGAAGATCAGCACCACCCGCATGATCTTGGAGAAGCGGTTGTTCAGGCTGTTGAGCAGCATGGCAACGCCCATGCCAAGAGC
Organism: Flintibacter sp. SJQ-8; assembly: GCF_054108085.1. Taxonomy (NCBI): domain Bacteria; kingdom Bacillati; phylum Bacillota; class Clostridia; order Eubacteriales; genus Flintibacter; species Flintibacter sp. SJQ-8. The sequence continues at coordinate 160,125 of NZ_JBPJWR010000004.1, read as the reverse complement.
CATCTCCACCACGGTGGAGGCGACACCATAGAGCAGCGTGACCCAAATGGCCTTCCAGGTGCTGCCGGAGGAGAGCACGTTCACCCAGTTGGTCAGACCAATAAACTTGTGAGTGGGCAGTTTGAAGGAGAAATTGGTCAGGGAGTACCAGATGGCCATAACGAAGGGGACCATGATACCGATGGTGATGATGAGGGAGGGAGCGACGATCAGATAAGGTCTGACCCGCGTTTTAAAGGGCACCCGGTTTAGATCCGGGAGCTTTTCTTTTTTCGTTTTACTCATAATACATAACCTCGGGACACAATAGTTTTTCAGAAAGGACAGCGCACCGGCGCGGATAAACAGAAATCACACACAGGGAGTCGGTTGTTTGAAGAAAGCGGGGGGAGAGCCCTCCCCCCGCCTTTTCGCTAATGGAAATTGCTGTTCAAGGTGATGTTATGAGCCGTCTTAGCCAACGTCCAGATCAGACACCATCTGAGTCATGGTATCGGCCAGCTGGTTCATAGCCTCCTCCACGGAGCTGTACTTGTCGGTGGTGACCAGCTCCTGAAGGGTCTTGGCCCACTCGGTGGTGGTCTCAGTGAAGTAGGGCTGAGCGGTGAAGTAGATGCTGGCGGTGTCCTTCACGGTGTTGAAGGCCTCGTAGTAGCCCTCGGCGTCGGACAGGCACTTGACGTACTCGTCGCTGTTCAGCACGGACTCACGAGGAGTATCGGTGCAGGCACCCTCGGTGCCGGACCACTGCATAAAGTCCTTGCTGGTGAAGTACTGCAGGAAGTACCAGGCGGCTTCCTTGTTCTGAGAGGCGGAGTTCATGGCCATGGACCACACCCACAGGTTGGACTTCATGTCGGCCTCGGTCTTGCCGGCATCGGTGGGATAGGGAACGGTGCCGAAGGCCAGGTTGCCGGACTGAGCGGAAGCACCGGCCACGTTCTGGGTATAGCCGCCGCGGTCGGCATCCCACATCATAGCGGCCTTGCCGGCGCCCAGGTCAGCACCGGCCATCTCCCAGCCATAGGTGGCCCACTGGGGAGCGGAGCCGTTCTTGACCAGGTTGACCCAGTACTCGGTCATAGCAATGGCCTCGGGGGAGTTGACCTTGGACACCAGCTTGCCGTCCTCGATCTCGAAGTCCTTGGCGCCCCAAGTGGTGTACATGGACATGTAAGCGGGGTGGATGGTGCCCCAGTCGGCGGTGCCGCGCAGAGCCAGACCATAGGTGCCGGAGCCGTCGAACTCCTTCAGAGCGGTGGCGGCGGCCAGCAGCTCCTCAGCGGTCTTGGGGGGAGTGATGTTGTGGTCAGCCAGGATCTGCTTGTTATAGGTCAGGATGTTGATCTCCCAGCCCATGGGCAGAGCCCACTGAGAGCCGGTGCCCACAGCGTGGCCGGGGACGCAGTCCCACTTCAGGGCGTCGATCACGCCGTCGATGAAGTCGTCGTAGTCGTAGTCAGCGGAGGTGAGGGAGCTGTTCTCGATGTAACCCTCCAGGGGCTCCATGTAGCCGGCGGTGGCATACTCCCAGGCCTGATAGGCGCCGGTCATAAACACGTCGATGGAGCCGGACTTACTGGCCAGCTCTACGTTCAGCTTCTCGTAGTAGTTGGACTCGGGCATGGTGGTCAGATTGACCTTGATGCCGGTCAGGTCCTGGAAGTCGTTCAGCTTGGCCTTCACGGCGTCAGCATAGGTGTGCTCGCTGAACAGCACGTTCAGCTCGGTGCCCTCATAGGCACGCCAGTCGAACTCGCCGGTCGCAGCGGGGGTGGAGGAGGCGGAACCGGTGGAACCGGAGTCGCCGCCGGTCTTGCCGCAGGACGCCAGAGAGACAGTCATGGACGCGGCCAGGGCCAGTGCAAGCAGTTTTTTCATTTTTTTCCTTCCTTTCGATCATCTGATTTCTGTTTATCTCCACGCTTTCGCGCATGAGAACGATAGAACGTAAGACGATTGTCTCACTCAATGGATGTGCCGGGGAAGTTGCCGGGGGAGTGCTGATCGCTTTAGGTCCGAGATTCAGTCGAACTTGAAGGCGACCTTGAAATCGCCGTACTTGCCGGTGGCGTAATCAAAGGCCTTCTCCCACTCCTCAATCTTGAAGATGTGAGAGACCACGCCGTCGGTCTTCAGGTTGCCCTTGAGCATGTTCTCAATGACAAAGGGATAGGCATAGGGGCTCAGGTGGGAACCCAGGATGTTCAGCTCCTTGCGGTCGCCGATGATGGACCAGTCAGCGGTGGTCTCCTTGCCGAACACGCTGAATTCCACGAAGGTGCCCAGCTTACGGATGATGGTCAGACCCTGGATGACGCTGGCGGGGTTGCCGGTGGCCTCGATGTAGATGTCGCAGCCGTAGCCGTCGGTGAGGGCCTTGATCTCCTTGTCGATGTCGCACTCGCCGGGGTTGAACACCAGGTCAGCGCCGAACTCCTTGGCCTTGTCCAGGCGGTTCTGCTGCATGTCCAGCACGATCAGCAGCTTGGGGTTCTTCATGCGGGCATAGGTGATCATGCCCAGGCCCAGGGTGCCGGCGCCGGAGATGACCACCACGTCCTCGTTGGAGATGTTGGCGCGGTCCACGGCGTGCTTAGAGCAGCCATAGGGCTCGATCAGGGCGGCCTGCTCCAGGCTCATCTCATCGGGCACGCGGCTGATGACGCAGGTCTTGGGATAGCGGACATACTCGGCCATGCCGCCGTTGTTGTAATACTGATAGCCCAGCATGTCGTGGGGCTGGCACATCCAGTAGTGGCCGTCCTTGCAGAAGCGGCACTTGCCGCAGGGGACGATCTGGTCGGCGGTGATGCGGTCACCCAGCTCATAGCCGGTGACGTTCTCGCCCATCTGGACGATGCGGCCAAAGAACTCGTGGCCGGGGATGAAGGGGGGCTTGACCCAGGAGGGCTGCACGTCGTCGCCCCAGAACATGGCCGCGCCGTGCTTGCACTTCAGGTCACCGGCGCACACGCCGCAGGCCTCAGTCTTGATGATGATGTCGTCGGGCCCGCACTCGGGGGTGGGGTACTCCAGCTCCAGACGGTAGTCGTCCTTGCTGTAGGCCACCAGGGCCTTCATCGTCTTGGGAATGCTTCCTTTTACTGCCATAACTCATTTCCTCCTAGATCTATAGCTGTAAATTTGAGAGTTACCTATTTTATCAGACCTCGAACTTCTCCCACACGGTGTCCAGCGCGTCGCTGACGGCCATGTAGCGCTCGAACTTCTTGTTGTAGATATCAATGCGGTCAGGGTTGGGATAGACCCGACTGCTCACGCGGACCATGTGCTTGGCTGCGTCCTTGTAGTCCTTATAGACACCGGCGGCGATGGCGGCGGCCATGGCACAGCCCAGCGCGCCCAGCTCCTTGGCGTCCACCGTCTCGATGGGGAAGCCCAGCACATCGGCGAACAGCTGCACCCACACCTTGGACTGCACGGGACCGCCCGCCATGCGGATGGCCTCGGGCGGCTGGCGGGAGGCCAGCAGCTTTTCAATGTGGCGGCGGTGGGAGAAGGCCACGCCCTCGTATACGGCCCGCAGCATGTGGGCCGTGCCGTGGAAGTTGGTCAGACCCACGAAAGCCGCCTTGCCCAGGGGGTGGGCGTTTGAACCGTACAGGAAGGGGAGATAATAGACGTTGCAGTCCTCCGGGGGGACCTCGTCCACCAGCCGGTTCACATAGCTGTACAGGTCCTCGCCCTCAGGCAGCTTCACGTCCTTCATGCAGGTGTCCAGGAACCACTCCAGGTTGCCGGAGGAGGTGGCGCTGCTCTCCTCGGCCAGATAGTAGCCGGGGATGGCGAACAGGGAGTTGCGGGAGATGTTCCCATCCATAATGGGATGGTCGGAAATAAACTCGTTGATGCTCCAGGTACCGGCGATGGTCACCAGCTCCTCGGGGGTGGTGATGTCGGCGGCCACGGCGCAGGCGTCGATGTCGAACATGCCGCCGGCCACGGGGGTGCCCTCCGGCAGACCGGTGAGCTTGGCGGCCTCGGCGTTGATCTTGCCGCACAGGTCATAGGAATAGCGGATGGGGGCCAGCATGTCAAAGGCCTCGCCGATGCCCAGCTTCTCCAGAATGGAGCGGTCAAACCGGGCGTTCTTCACGTCCATCAGACCGGAGCCGGAGATGTCGGTGGCCTCGCAGAAGGCCTCGCCGGTGAGACGGAAGCGGATGTAGTCCTTTACGGAGAAGACGTACTGGATGTTGTGATAGACCTCAGGCAGGTGATCCTTGAACCAGGCCAGCAGAGCGGTCTGCTGGCAGGCCATGAACTCCTGACACAGCTGGGGGTGCAGCGCTTCATAAGTGCCGTCCTCATACCACTTTTTCGTGTACTTCCAGGCCCGATTGTCGGTGGAGATGATGCCGTTGTAGGCGGGCTTGTTGTCCTTGCCCCAGGCGTACATGCCCTTGCCGTGGCCGCACACCGCGATGCCCAGAACGTCCTTGCCGTCGATCCCGGCCTTCTCCAGGGCCTCCCGCACGCAGGCGCAGTTGGCCAGCCAGAGCTCCTCCATGTCCCGCTCGGTATAACCGGGCTTGGGGGTAATGAGCTTGGTGTGGCGGCCAGCAGTGGCCACCTCGTTGCCGTTTACGTCGAAAACCGCGGCCTTGGTAGAGGTGCCGCCGTTATCCAGTCCGATCAGATACATATCACAAACACTCCAGTTATTACCGCGCCGCCTGAGGGCCGCGCTGTCGTAGTCCGTCGTTTTAGATATAAAATCATTTTATAATTTAACTTTACATTACATATTTACTATACCCCTTATTACTATATCTGTCAATATAATTAAAACCACCAAACATTGCGCGTTTCATTTGTTCAGTCCGTAGAAAAATCGGACTTTTGCTTTAATTCGTTGACAGGTTTATAAAACAAAATATAATTGGTTTTATAAAACAAAAGAGTGGATGGGATCGATTTGAATTCTGAGGAGAGCAGTTCCGTCAAAACGGTGGCAATAGACTTAAAGCGGACGAACCGGCGCAGGATCTACAATCTGCTGCGAAGCGGCAGGGCGTGCTCCCGCCGGGATATCGTCATGCAGCTGAATCTCAGCCTGCCCACGGTGGTGCAGAACCTGAACGAGCTGACGGAGGACGGGCTGATCTGCCAGGCGGGGCAGCAGACCAAGACCGGGGGCCGCCGGGCCAAGACCTATACATCGGTGAACGATTTCAGAACGGCCATCGGCCTGGATGTGACGCCCCACGAGGTGGCCGCCGTGGCGGTGGATCTATGTGGACATATCTTAGCCCGAAAGCGGCTGAAGGTCCCCTTCGTCCGCACGGCGGATTATTACCGGCAGCTGGGGCGGCTGGTGGACGACCTGGTCCTCAATGCCGGGCTGAACACCTCCCACGTTTTGGGCGTGGGCATCAGCGTGCCCTGTCTCACGGAAAAAGACGGGACACACAGCTATTATTGCAAAGCCCTGGGCGGGACGGATGAGCTGTTCGCCGGGGACTTCGCGGAGTATATCCCCTTCCCGGTGCGGCTGTGCCACGATACAGACACCTCTGCCTTTGCCGAGAGCTGGGCCTGCCCGGACCACGGGGACTTCTTCTATCTCATGCTCAGCAACAGTATCGGCGGGGCGGTGTTCGTCAACGGCGATCTGTACAACGGGGACAACTGCCGCAGCTGCGAGGTGGGCCACACCCAGCTGGTGCAAAACGGCAAGCCCTGCTACTGTGGGCGCTTCGGCTGCGCGGACTGCTATTGCTCGGCAAAGCCTCTGGTAAAGCTCACCGGCGGCGACCTGGCGGAGTTTTTCCTCCGGCTGGAGGGGGGAGACCGGGACGCCCGGGACCTGTGGCAGGAGTATCTGAACTATCTGGCACAGCTTATCCACAATATTCATATGCTCTATGACTGCAAGGTAGTCCTGGGCGGCCAGATCGGCCAGCGCCTGGACGGCTATCTGGACACCCTGTGCGCCAAACTGGCCGCCATGGACCCCTTCATCCAAAACGCCGACTATGTCTCTGTGTGCAAAGCCAAAGTAGAATCCGCCGCCGTAGGCGCCGCCATCTCGTTCATCGGGGAATACGTGTCATCGATTTGAAAAATATGTAAGGGGACGGCTCCCGTGATCTCAAGATCATGGGAGCCGTCCCCTTATTGCATAATCAGATCAGTCGTCCAGCTCTGTCTCATGCTTGAGAATCGCGCCGGAGGCCGCGTCGATCTCGTAGTCATATTCCATATTGCCGGATTTGAACTCAACCTCGTAGATGAGCGTTCCGTCCTCGTCGTCCAGCTCAATGTCCATGTCATACGCCTGATTTTCACGCAAGCCCGCATGGTTCAGGGCGATGGACTTTGCCTTGGCGTAGCCGATATCCTGCACCGTTCCGGACGGCGCGGGCTTTTGATCAGAGGGCTTCGTCGTTTCATTCGATGCGGAAACGGCAGCCAATAAATCTTTCTGCCCGCTGAGCACCTTCCCTGTGTAGGCATCCACTAGATACTTGAACTCGCCCCGTGCCGTTTGCAGCTCTACTTCGTAGTGTGCAGGGGATTCGTCGAGCTCGGGATCGACCTCCGCCGTGACGGAGTCCATTGCCGTCGTTCCGGCATACTCCTCCGCAGCACTGCGGGCTGCATCCATACCGATCGGCATGGCAGGTGCGCCCGCTTCGGCGAGGTCCTTGAGCTCTTCCACCGAGAGCTTTGCCAGCGCGTCAAACTTCAGCGTGGCGTTGAGTGCAAGCACACGGTTCACCAGCGCCGCCTTTCCGGTCGAAATGCTGTTTTCCCGCGCCTGCTGCGTAAGTCCCGCGTCCTGCGTAAGCGTCTGCGTCAGGACGGACGCCCTCGATTCGCTTGTCTGCAAAACACCATCCACGGTGCTGGTCAGCTCGCGCTGGAGTTTTTCTGCGCGAGCGGTATCCTTGTCCTCCACCGAGATCATGATGGCGGAGGAAATGCTATTGAGGTAGCCGTTTCGCACAAGGCTGCCCACGATAGCATTCACCGCCACATCGAGCTTCGCGCCCTTGAGATCCGCGCCGTTGCCCATATCCGCAAGGATAGCTTTCGCGTCCTCGTTGAGCGGCGTGCAGACAAGGACCTTTTCGCTTCGATTCACCTTCAGTTCGATGCTCGGATTCACATCCAGAGATACCACGGACGCGACCGCATTCGCCTGTTGGTAGAACAGCCCTCCGCCGCCAAGCAGCATCACAGCAAGGCAGGCGGCTACAAGCGTGGTCCATTTTCTCTTTGTCGTTTTCTTTGCCGTCATGGGGATCACCGTTCCTTTCCGCTCTTCACAGCGGGAGAGAACGCCGTTCACGTCGTTCGGTGCGGTCTTTTCGACCGCCGAGGCCAGACGCTGCTCTAGCTTTTCGCTGGTCATTTGGCGCCATCTCCTTCTACGTAAGCTCGCATCTTTTTCAATGCTCTGTGATATTTTGACAGGACGGTAGGAAGTGAAAGCTCCAGCAGCGCCGCGATCTCCCTGTGCTTCAGGCCCGTAACGGCGTGGAGCAGTACAATGCGCCGTTCCCCGTCAGCGAGGCTTGCCAGCGCATGCTGCAAAAGAATGCGTTCGTCGGTGTCCAAACCGCATTCCTGCGCGGGAAGGGCGTCCCATTCCGCCTCGCTGAGCGCAGCATGATGTTCCTCACGCCGCAGACGCATCAGGCACAGGTTGCGGCACACGGTCAGCAGCCAGCCCATCGGCGAGCCGGTGGGACGGTACTGCCCTGCGCAGTCCCACACCTGCACATACACGTCCTGTGTGAGATCCTGTGCATCATGCGCATTTTTGAGGTAGGAAAGTGCAAGGCCGTACACCGCCGTCCGCGTGCGCCGGTACAGTTCTGCCAGGGCTTCGTGCTCTCCGCCGGCAATGTGGATCAGCATCTGCTGCAGCTCGTACCGATCCTCTGCCGGAGCATATTCGGTTGTCATCAGCAAGCTGAGCATTGACTTCCATCTCCTGTCATCCGTGTAATGCACGGAAAGGACGATTTATTGCATGGGATTTCTAAATTTTTATGATTTTGTTTCTTCCATCTCATTGAGGTGTAGCGAGGCACAGCATTCCGGGATCGACTTTTCTGCATGATGAAGGGGCCAGGTTCATCACCTGCCCCCAACTTTTATGATAGAACCGGAGCGAAAAGCAAAAAGACACGACAAAAGTCGTGTCTTTTTCTGGAGGTGCCACCCAGATTTGAACTGGGGAGTGGAGCTTTTGCAGAGCTCTGCCTTACCACTTGGCTATGGCACCATATGGAGCCGCAGAGTGCTCCAAAAATTTGGAGCGAGTGACGAGGCTCGAACTCGCTACCTCCACCTTGGCAAGGTGGCGCTCTACCAGATGAGCTACACTCGCATTTGACTTCCCCAACAAAATGCTGGGGAAGTTGGTGCCTCCGGCCGGAATCGAACCAGCGACACGGGGATTTTCAGTCCCCTGCTCTACCAACTGAGCTACAGAGGCATATTTACTTTTGAAGCACTCAAAAGTAAATGAAAAAGTGGCGACTCGGAAGGGACTTGAACCCTCGACCTCCGGCGTGACAGGCCGGCGTTCTAACCAACTGAACTACCGAGCCAGGTAGTTCCTAAAAAGTTAGGAGTGGTGGGAACAACAGGGCTCGAACCTGTGACCCCATGCTTGTAAGGCATGTGCTCTACCAGCTGAGCTATGCTCCCTTGAAGCGCCCCGCTCTTGCGACGGCTTCGTTAGTATACTAAACCCTGGGCCATTTGTCAACAGAAAATCCAAAAGTTTTTGAAAAAATTTTCGCCAGGGCCCGGCCAAAGGCTGGAAAGCCTTGGGCCCCATGGCTTTGCGCTTGACAATTTTTTTGCCCAGTGACATAATTAGCCTGACCTTGGGCGGGGCCTTTCCCGCCGGAGGGCGAAAGATGAAAGCAAGTATTTGATTCCTAAGCATACCTATTGCATAGCGCATAAAAGGAGGGCCTTTGAACATGGGCAACCAGGTGAAACGGATCGGCGTATTGACCAGCGGCGGCGACGCCCCCGGCATGAACGCGGCGGTGCGGGCAGTGGTGCGCACGGCGGTGAACCGGGGCATTGAGTGCATCGGCATCCGCCGGGGCTGGAACGGTCTCATCAACCACGACTTTATCCGCATGGACAGCAACAGCGTCAGCCATATTATCGACAAGGGCGGCACCATGCTGTATACCGCCCGCAGCGAGGAGTTTATGACGCCGGAGGGCCGGGAGAAGGCCATCGCCACCTGCAAGCTGCTGGGGCTGGAGGGCATCGTGGCCATCGGCGGCGACGGCACCTTCCGGGGGGCCCTGGCCCTGTCCCGCCAGCTGGCCGAGCAGGGGGAGACCCTTCAGGTGGTGGGCGTCCCCGCCACCATCGACAACGACATCGGCTGCTCCAACTATACCATCGGCTTTGACACCGCCTGCAACACGGCCATCGAGTGTGTGGATAAGCTGCGGGACACCATGCAGTCCCACGAACGCTGCTCGGTGGTGGAGGTCATGGGCCGCCACGCCGGCTATCTGGCCCTGTATGTGGGCATCTCCGTGGGTGCCACGGCGGTGCTCATCCCCGAGCGGCCCGTGGACTTTGACCGGGACGTGGTGGAGAAGATACGTCAGGCCCGCCTGTCCGGCACCACCCACTATATGGTGGTGGTGGCCGAGGGCGCGGGCAGCGCCGTGGACATCGGCAAGCGCATCCACGAGGAGCTGGGCATCGACCCCCGGGTCACTGTGCTGGGCCACATCCAGCGGGGCGGCTCCCCCTCCGCCCGGGACCGGGAGACCGCCAGCCGCATGGGCTATGAGGCGGTGCAGAGCCTGGCCGAGGGCCGGGGCAACCGCATCATCGGCACCCAGGAGGGCAAGGTGGTGGACCTGGACATGGAGGAGGCCCTGGCCATGACCAAGGTGTTCGACATGGAGCGCTACCGCGTGCTGGAGGCCACCACCACCGGCGCGGGGGACTGACCTAAGACTTACATCAAAACAGAAAACCAGCCGGAGAAGCGTGCAAGTGCGGTTCTTCGGCTGGTTTTTTGTGTTTTTTACATCTCCGCCAGCAGCTCTTCCAGCTGCTCCTTGGAGTAGTGATAAATTTTATCGCAGAACTGGCAGGTGAGGTCGGCCTGGCCCTGGTCCTGGATGAGGGAGGACAGCTCCTCCCGGCCCATGCTGATGAGGGCCCGGGTGACTCGGTCACGGGAGCAGTAGCACCGGTACTCCACCGGGTGCTTCTCCAGAATTTCCAGATCGAAGTCGCTGAGGACGGCCCGCAGCAGGCCCTCGCCGTCCAGTCCGCCCTCCAGGGCGTGGCTGACGGAGCCCACCCGGTGGACCCCCGCCTCGATCTTGTCGATGATGTCGTCGCTGGCCCCGGGCAGGAGCTGGATGATGTAGCCCCCGGCGGAAGTGACGCTCTGGTCCGTGCCCACCAGCACCCCCAGGGCGCAGGCGGTGGGGATTTGTTCGCTCTCCACAAAGTACATGGCCAGGTCGTCGGCGATCTCCCCGGAGAACAGGCCGATGGAGCCCACATAGGGCTCCTTCAGGCCGATGTCTTTGATGACGGTGAGAGTGCCCGTGCTGCCCACGGCGGCCCCCACGTCCAGCTTGCCCTGGTGCTTTTCCATCAGCTCCACGTGGGGATTCTGCACATAGCCCCGCACGTTGCCCTCGTAGTCGGACACGGCCAGCACCGTGCCCAGGGGGCCGCCGCCCTTGATCTGGAGGGTGAGGGAGCCCTTCTGTTCCTTCAGCATGTCCCCCAGCATAGAGGCCCCCAGCAGGGTCCGGCCCAGGGCGGCGGTGGCCATGGGCAGCAGGGTGTGGATATTCCGGGCCCGCTCCACCAGGTCCCGGCCCGTGACAGCCACGGCCTTGACATAGCCGTCCGCCGTCATTGCTCTTACGATTTCATCTGCCATTGATCTTTGACCTTTTGTCCTTTCTGGCCACGATAAAGACGCGCTGCTCTCCCGGTTTGGGGGCGCGCATTTTTTTGTCGCCATAAACTTTGATGCCCAGGAACCCGGCCTGGCGGAGGAAGCCGGTCAGCTCCTCCACGGTATAGGCCCGCTCCCGGTGAAGCTCCTCCCCCCGTTCCCACTGGCCGGACTCCTCGTCCAGGCGGAACAGGTCCATGAAATAGGAGCAGATGCGGCTGCGCTTGGAATACTCCGCCCGCCACACGCAATAGGTGTCCTCTGTCTCGTCCAGGAAGACCTGGCCGTCCAGGGCGGAGAGCTTCTCCACCGTGTTCACGTCGAAGAGAAACAGCCCCCCGGGCAGGAGGAAGGTGTGGACCCGCTGAAAGGCCTGCTTCAGCTTTTTGGGGTCGGTGACATAGTTCACGCTGTCCAGGCAGCAGACGCAGGCGTCGATGGTGCCGTACAGGTCCAGCTTTTCCATGGGCTGACACAGGAAAATGGGGGGGATGACGCCCTCTCCCAGGTCCCGGTTCTTCTCCGCCGCTTCAGCGAGCATCTCCGGGGACAGGTCCACCCCGATCATCTCATAGCCTCGCAGGGCCAGCTCCCGGGTGAGGGAGCCGGTGCCGCAGGCCAGGTCCAAGATGGTCTTGCCGGGGATGCCCCGGCGGAAGTGGCGCTCGATGTAGTCGGCCCAGGCGGCATAGGCCACGTCATAGGTCAGCTCGTCATAGCAGCCGGCCAGAAATTCATAGCTGCTCACGATTTCTCTTCCTTCTCCCCCTTCAGCCGGGGGATGACGGTATGGTAGCCCTCCGCGCCGTAATGCAGGCAGCGGTTGACCCGGCTGATGGTGGCGCTGGAGGCGCCGGTGCGCTCCAGAATATCGCTGTAGATCAGCCCGTCGTCCAGCAGCATGGCGACCTCCATGCGCTGCTCCATGGCCTTCAGCTCCGACACCGTACACAGGTCCTGGAGGAAGTTGCGGCATTCCTCCTCGGTCTGCAACAGGATGATGGCACGGTAGAGGGTATCGCTGGCGGGCTTATCCAGAAATTTAGACATAAGGAAGCTCCTTTCTATCCACGACCTATGTGGTGATGGTTCTATTTTAATACGGTAAAATATGAAAGTAAACAGAAAATGCGAATTTTGCACAGAAAAAATAATTTAACATAGGATGACACAAGAAAAACACCTGGGAGGGCGGGAAAATGGCCAAAAAATGGAGAAAGGACCGGGAGGAACCCCGGCTTGTCTGGCGGGAGGCGGAGGAGACCTTGACTCTGGAGGGGGAAAATGTGCTCACCTTCCGCCTGGTCTGGCCGCAGCTGGAGGGAGCGGGGCTGGGAGGACGGTGGATCAGCCGGTACTATGCCCGTCTGGCGGAGGACTGGCGCAGGCGGTGGCGGCGGGAGGTCTATTGGCGCGCCTGCATTCAGCTGGCCCAGCGCCGGGCCGCCGCCCAGCCCTTCACCCCCTGGAAGGGGGAACTGCGGGGGGAGGAGGTCCTGTGGCGGGACGGGGTGCTCAGTCTGCGTCTGACCGGCTGGGAGAGCCGGGGGGACGGCAAAGTGAACCGGGTGCAGTGGGGGGACGTGTGGAAAGTGCGGGAGGGCGCGCCCTGTCCCCCGGAGGAGTGGCTTGGGAAACGCCGGGGCCGGAAAAAGCGCCTGGCCGACCAGATCATCGCCCAGGGGGAGCAGCGCCAGAGGGCCGGGGCCTGGGTCCCCGACGGGGACTGGCGGGAAAAAGTACAGAAAAATCTCCCCTGGCGGGACGCCTGCTTCACCGGGGAGGGGATCGAACTGGCCTTCCCCCAGGGCGCCATAGCCCCCATGGCAGAGGGAAACCCCACGTTTGTCGTGAAGGGTTAGAGCAACAAAAAAACACCACCCAAAGGGTGGTGTTTTTTTCTGGCGGAGTAGGAGGGATTCGAACCCTCGAGCCCGTGAAGGCTACACGATTTCCAATCGTGCTCGTTATGACCACTTCGATACTACTCCGTGTTCACACGTGAGAAAAAGTGTTCAATTGTGGTCGGCCTTGCGGCAACATCGATTATTATACCAGCTTTTTTTCATACGTCAAGCCTTTTTTGAAAAAAACGAAAATTATTTTTTGCCGGAGAAAAATCGGGCAGAAAATGGCCGGTCTGCCCTGAAATTTGCCGGGGGAATGCCGATGAACATAGCAGAGGCGGGAAAACGATGCTATAATGCACAGTAAGAACGATCCCGCAGCCAGAAGGAGGAACCCCCATGAAGAAGTTTTACACCATTATTTCGCTCCAGCAGGACCTGGACGACGAGCGCTCGGCCTATTGCTATCAGGCGGTGGGCAACCCCAAGCTCCAGCTGGACCACAAGACCCGCTTTCCCATCATGACGGCCATGGAGGGCTATACCCAGCCGGGGGAGGAGATCGCCGTGATCGCCGTGGTCACCGACCTGGCGGCGGGGCACCGGAACCTGGAGCTGTTCCGCCGCGAGGTGGAGGAGCTGTGCCGGCGCAAGGGGCTTGTCTGCCCCGGGGTGCAGGTGGTCACGGTGCCGGAGGATGACCGGGTGGCCACCCACACGGCCACGTTCCAGAAGCTGCTGAACTATGCCGCCGACGGGGACGAGCTGTTCTCCTGCATGACCTATGGCACCAAGCCCATGTCCACCGCCCTGATGATGGCGGTGCAGTATGCCTATCGGGTGAAGAAGCAGACCACCATCTCCTGCATCGTCTATGGCCAGATCCAGCGCCCGGAGCGGGACAGGAGCACCTGGACGGGCCGGGTGTATGACATGACGGCCCTGGTGCAGCTGGACGAGATCGTGCGGATGCTGGCCGACCGGGGCGTGGAAGACCCCAAGGAGGTCATCGACAGCGTGCTGGCCTTGTAAGGGAGGACGGACCCATGAAAAAGCAGTATGCCTGGGACCAGGTGGACCGGCTGGCGGAGGAGTGGTACGCCACCCCAGCCGGGGAGGAGCACGCGGCCATAAAGCAGAAGCTGCTGGAGGAGTTTCTGGGCCTGTCGTGCGATCTGCTCAGCGAGTCCATGATGGACGGCCTGGGGGACTTTTGGGAGCAGGACTTCCGGCGCTTTGACCCCGCCCTGTCCCCCTTCTCCAAATTTTTGCTCAGCCGCCTGAAGCTGCGGGCGCGGGACGGGGTCCGGGAGGACCTGGGCCTGCGGCGGGTGAAGCGGGACGGGGAGACGGTCACGGAGGGCGCTTTCTCCCTGGACGACACCGGGGGGAAGGACGCAGATGATGACATGACCCGCGATGTCCGGGACCCCAGGGCGGAGGAGGCCCTGGAGGAGCTCTTCCTGGACGAGCGGGCCTATGAGTGCCTGTCCCTGATGCTGGACCTGCCCAACAAGCTCCAGGGCAAGGCCAACAACCCGGAGAAGATCAACTATTACCGCATGTTCTTCACCGACGGCGTGACCGACTATGTCCGCTCCAGCGGCGGCCAGGTGTTCTTCGCCCACGAGGCCGACCTGTTCCAGGCCGCCAAGCTGCCCTTTCTGGACTTTTTCCTGGACCGGGTCTGCCGGACTGTCCCCCGCCTGGCCAGCAGCGAGACCAGGCCCTATGGCCAGCTGGTGGAGGGCCGCCCGGACGAGCCCGTGGAGCAGCCCCTGCCCCAGGACGTGTATCGCAGTTATCTGGCCCGGGAGGAGGGGCGCAGGGCGGGCCTGTCCGCCATCTCCCAGCAGCGGACGGCCTATCGGGCCTTTTTAAAGAGGATGCTGCAATGCTGACCCGCTATCAGTTGATCCTGGAGCCGGACCGGCCCTGTGCCATCGGCCCGGAGTGGGGCTATCGCCTGTATGCCGCCCTGCTCTCCCAGACGCCGGAGGGCTTTGGCGCGGCGCTGCACCAGAACGCCGTCACCCCCCTGAGCCAGTTCGTCTGGGCGGAGAAGACCGGCGCCCTGCACTGGACGGTGAGCCTGCTGGGGGAGATCAGCGAGGAGATCTTGTCCCCCCTGCTGGAGGGCGTCCCATCCCTGTATCTGGAGCGGGACCGGGTGGAGCTGCGCGTCACCGCCATCCGGTCAGACTGGGTCCACGACGTGGACGAGCTGTTCGCCCGGGCCGCCCGGCAGGAGGGCCGCCACGCCCTGCGCTTTCAGACCCCCACCGCCTTTAAGAGCCGGGGGCAGTATGTGAATCTGCCGACGACACGGCTCCTGATGCAGAGCCTGGTGCAGAAGTGGAACGGCAGCTTTTTGGACTGCCCCATCGAGGACGAGGACGGCCTGGGGGTGGAGACCCTGGCGGCGGGGCTGCGGTGGCGCGGCTTTCAGCTCAGGGACCAGAGCTATCGCCTGAAGGGCAGCGCCATCCCTGGTTTTGTGGGCCGGACGGTGGTGGAAAACCGCCTGTCCGGCTTCCACCGCCAGCTGGCCGACGCCCTGCTGCTCTTCTCCGGCTATTCCGGCGTGGGCATCAAGACCGCCCTGGGCATGGGCGGCGTGATCCACAGCGCCCAACCTTAAAATTCAACACGACAAAAAAGCACGCTGTCCGCGTTTTGTACGGACAGCGTGCTTTTTTCGTGATGAGTTAGGAGTTAGGAGTGATGAGTGATGAGTTAAGAGCGCGCGCCACTTGGCTCCCCACGTGGGGAAGCTGTCACGGCGGAGCCGTGACTGAGAGGGCCGTCCCCGTAAGGGGCATAGACTGCGCCGAGACATATCTTCCTTGGAACGCGCCGTTACACGCTGTTTTCGTCCCCGTGAGGGGTGCATGTCGTATCCTGGTAAGGATATGCCAGCCGATGTCTGCTGTTGGTTTCCGTCCTCGCAAGGGGCATAGGCTGCGTCCATCACCTTCGTGGATATCAAGCGCAGCTTGACGTTTCCGTCCCCGTAAGGGGTATAGATTGCATCCTGCAACCACTGCGTCAACCACTACGGCATCGAGTTTCCGTCCCCGTAAGGGGCATAGACTGCATCGGCAAAACTGCACAAAGATCAGCCAGCCGATGGGATGATTATAGCACGTGCTGCCCGGCCCTGCAAGGGGTCAGGGCCCGTCGCCCCGGTGGGAGGTGAACAGGGTGGCGATCTTGCCGCTGTTGAACTGACGGCGGATGGCGTCGTAATTTGTCACATACCAATCCAAAGCATCGATCACAGACAGCAGATGCCGGGCCCGGAGGTCCTTGGCTCTGCTGTCTGGCTGTTTCATCAGCGCCCGCAGGGCCTGATGGTGCTCCTCCAGCATTCGGCGGGCCAGTTCCAGATTTGCGGGCTGAAAATCCGCCGGTTGAAAGCCATATTTCAGTTCCACGTCCATGACCGCGCATCCCCTTTCTGCCGCTATTTTTATAGTTTCATTGTACCATCCCCAGCAGAGAACGCACAAGGCCAAAACAGGCCCCCAAAAATTTTTTCAAAAAAATTTGGCTCATCCCTAAAATCCGACGCCATCCTGCCGATGTGTAGTAGAGGGCGGGAAATGACCCGGCCAACAGATCAAGTCAGGAGGAAATTTACATGGACGACAGGAAAGACAAGAACGAAAACGAAGAAAACGAGAGCGATTTCTGGAGCGACGCCCTGGATGACATCATGCGGCGGAGAGCGTGGAAGGAGTGGCTGGGAGAGATGTTTGACATGGTCATGTGCGTGATGATCGCCGCAGGCTTCACCGTGGCGCTGACGCGGGTGTTCTTCTGCATCTCCATTGTCAGTGGACGATCCATGGAACCCACCCTGCAAAACCGGGACCTGGTGGTGCTCCAGCGGGTGGGCCGCCACACGGACTATGGCGACATCGTGGCCTGCAAGGATCGGCAGGGGGAGCTGCTGATCAAGCGGGTCATCGGCCTGGAGGGGGACGTCATTCAGATCGACGGGCCCAACGGCGTGGTTTACCGCAACGGCCAGCCCCTGGACGAGCCTTACATCGTCGCCGACAGCTACTACACCGGCGACGAGGAGGGTCCCATCACGGTGGAGGAGGGCTGCGTCTTCGTCCTGGGGGACAACCGCCCCAACAGCGCAGACAGCCGCCGCGACTACGTCGGCCAGATCCGGGAGAAGGACGTCAAAGGGGAGCTGCTCTTCCGCCTGGGCAATCTGTCCGGCCTGGAAAAGGACATCCGCCGCCTGCAATTCAAGGCCCGCCGCATGTTCAGCGGGCAGTTTTAAGAGAACACAAGAGAGCGCATATTTCCCCGCCCCCTGCTGGGGGCGGGAACAGAAAAAATTTAGGAGGAGTACATATGAAGACCAATAAGACCACCGAGAAGAAGCTGAAGAAGGTCCTGCGGGGCGAGATCTACTACGCCGACCTGCCCGCGGAGAGCTGCGGCGCGGAGCTGCGGGGGATGCACCCCGTCCTCATCGTGCAGAACGACGTGGGCAACCGCTTCTCCACCACCACCATCGTCCTGCCCATCACCACTGACCGCCGCACGAAAAAGCCCATGCCTACCCACGTTTATATAGGCTGCTTGGAGCACGAGTCCATCGTCCTGGCCGAACAAATGCGCGTCATCGACAAAGCCCGCCTGCGCAGCTGGCTGGCCAGCATCGATGACAAGACCCAGGAGCAGGTAGACCGCGCCATCAAGATCAGCCTGGCGGTATAATATAATAAGAGGAAAGACCGGACGGCTCCGTCCCAAAAACGAGCCGCCCGGTTTTTCCATCCTTTTCCCTGGAATCAGTGATCGTGTTTGTCCACGGAGCCGACCCGGGGGCCTTTTCCCTTGTGTCGAAAAAAGAACTGTGGTATCGTAGAAAACAAAGGAGACAGAAAGCGGAGAAGGGGTGTGTACATGGGAATCAGCGTTTATGAGCTGCTGACAGATGAGCTGTTTTCCGGGACCGAGGTCCTGGCCGGACGGGAGGGGCTGTCCCGGATCGTCCAGAGCGTGTCGGTGTTCGATTGTCCCTATCACGAGGATATTTTGAACAGCGGCATCATTTCAAGCGGAGATATCTTTCTCTCCTGCCTGGAGCAGTTTCAGCCGGGCAGCGAGAGCCTGGTGGATTTTCTGAACTTTTTGGACAGCCACGGCTGCGCGGGGCTGATCGTAGTGCCCACGGGGAAGCTGTCTGTCATAGACGAGCGGATCAAGGGGCTGTGCGAGGAGAAGGAGTTCCCGGTGCTTTTGCTGGGGCGCAGCGTGCCGTACTCGGCCATCATGAAGCGGATCAACCGCTATCTCTCCATGGGGACCTCCAACACCACGAACAGCCTGAAGCTGGAGCAGTTGAAGCTGGGGCATCTGACCCAGGCGGAGCAGCAGGCCATGCTGCGGGAGCTGATCCCGGGCATAGCCGACCATGTGAGAACAATGTATGTGCAGGGGAGCTTTTATTCCAAAATCGCAGCCCTAGATATGCAGCGGAACTACCTCTCCCTGAAGGAGGACCTGTTGGTGGTGGGCAAGCAGATCGTGTTTCTGCTCAGTGCCGCCCGGGAAAAGGACCTGAAAAACAAGTCGGACGCGGTCTGTGCCGACCTGAAAAATTATTTTTCGGCCTTCCACGTGGGCTTTAGCCGGATCTACCCGGTGGACGAGGCGGTGCGCACCCTGGCCGAGGGGGAGAAGGCTTTGCAAACGGCGGTGGCCATGCACATTTCTCAGCAGACCTATGAGCCGATGCGCTCCCTGCATCTGCTGCTGGCCCTGCACCACAGCCAGGAGGCAAAGGATTTTTACCACGCCTATGTGGAGGCCATCGCCAGCCATGTGTCCAGGGAGGGCCTGCCCGAGATGCTGCGGACGGTGGAGGCCTTTGTGGCCAACGCGGGAGACTATGGCCAGACGGCCCGGCAGATCGGTCAGCATGTGAACACCGTGCGCTATCGCCTGAACCGGGTGAAGGGCGCGCTGGGGATGGAGGAAGACCAGGTGCGCTTTTACGAGACCATCGCCCTGGCCGCCAAGCTGCGCACGCTGTTGCAGGAGTAAGGAAGAAGTGGTCCGCCCGTCAGCCGGGGTGCTGGCGGGCGTTTTTCTGTTCCGGGCATAAAAAGTCCCCAGCCCGGAAAGGGCTGGGGGAAGAAGGGGAAGAGGGGAAATACGTTATTTGACGGGGGAGAGAGCAATCAGCTCGGGATCGCAGACCTTGCCGCAGTCCAGGATCTGGCGGCCATCGATCCAGACGCTGGAGTTCAGGCAGATGCCGTCGGTGTGGGACTTGGCGGGAATGCCCACGGGGGGAGCCTCGGTGGGGCTGACATAGCCGATACCCCACTCCGTGCAGCCCCACACCCGCTCGTCCTCGCAGATGTTGCCGCTGAGAACGGCGCCGGGGTTGAAGCCATAGGCGATGTGAGCCATGTGGAACATGTATTCGTCATCAAAGGAGGCCAGCCACTGCTCATATTCTGTGGCAGCGCGGCCACCTTCGATGCGCTGGATCCGGCCCTGGTCCACATAGAGGGTGACAGGGGCGTCGGGTACCTTGCCGAAGGGCGGGGTGATGGTCCCGTCAAAGACGATCTTGCCCTTGATGGTATCGAACTGGGGAATGACGTTCAGCTGACCGGTGAGGAAGTGCATTCCGGGCTGAGAGGCGTCACCGCAGTCGTTGGACATCACGTGCTCCGGGTCGATGAGGAAGGAGACGTCGGTCCCGGCGGGGGTGGTCACATGGACCTCGCGGGCGTTTTCGTGGATATTGGCCACGGCAGTCATAAACTTTTGCAGCTGGGGCGTCTCTACCTTGCCCACAACGCGGGTGAGCAGGGCGCAGTCAAAGTCCACCAGGCACATATAACGCATTTTCTTATTGCCATCCAGGGCACGCTCGAAGGGAGTGGAGTAAAGCAGCCACTGGTGGTTGAACTCGATCCACACATCGCAGTGGAGCAGCGCACCGGTGAGACAGTCCACGGGGATGCCGGGGTCGGCGGCTTTGCCGACGCCGTCGGGGGCGACGATGGTGATGACCATGGGCTTGGCTCCGGCGGCATAGACGCTGGAGGCCACAGCGTGGACCAGCTCCATATCAGAGCCGGTGTCGGCGGTAATCACGACGACTTCGTCCTTCTTCACGGCGAACACTTCGCGGATAAGCTTGTCTGAGGCGCGCTGTAATTCAAAATGCAGCATATTGGTCAGTCCTTTCCTTTGTTTTAAACACAGAGGCGGAGCATACGAATCGATCACGCTCTGTGCCTTTCGCAGATGACAGCCTGATTCTACAAAAGAAACGAAAGAAAGTCGCTGGAATAATTTTAAAATTTAAATTTTCATTTTGAAAAAAATACAAAGACGAAAGGGAGCGAAACCGGTACAATATGGGCAAAGGAGGGCGTTCCCACATGAAACCAGATGAATACATCACGCAAAACCTCCCCGAAATGGTAAAGGACCTGAAAAAACTGGTCGCAGTCCCATCTGTGCTGGACGAGAGCAGCGCACGGCCCGGAGCACCGTTTGGAGAGAACAATAGAAAGGTATTAGACACATTCCTGGCCATAGCCGGGGAGATGGGCATGGACACAGTGGACTACGACGGCTATGCCGGAGAGGTTACGTTGGGCCACGGGGAAAAGATGGTCGGTATTCTGGGCCATTTGGACGTGGTGGAGGCCGGAGCAGGCTGGAATACCGAGCCGTTTCAGATGACTCAGCGGGAAGAGACCGTCTTTGGCCGGGGCGTTTCCGACGACAAGGGGCCGGTCATCAGCAGCCTGTATGCCATGAAGTACATCCGGGACAACGGACTGCTGCCCCAGGACCACAGCATCCGCCTTATCGTGGGCACGGATGAGGAGGAGGGCCTGCGGTGCATCGAGTACTATGTAAAGCATGCGACCCGGCTGCCTGACTGTTCCTTTGTGCCGGACGGCTATTTCCCCATGGTCAACTGTGAAAAGGGCCTGATCGACTTTGATTTGTCCTTCCCGGTGGAGCCGATGGACGGGGCTGTGGCCAGGGTGCTCTCGCTGACTGGCGGCAGTGGGCGAAATGTGGTGGCCAGCAGTGCCAGTTGCCGCTTGCAGATCCCGCAGGAGCATAGAGATGTGGCGCTGAAACTGCTGCGGGCGCAAAGCGGGCTGACAGTGACGGATACAGAAGACGGCTGTCTGGTGGAGAGCACGGGCGTTTCCGCCCATGCCATGGAACCGGAAAAGGGGAAAAACGCCATCAGCATCCTGATCCACGGACTGTATCAGTCCGGTGTGACCTGTTCCATCCAGCGCTTTTTCAGTGCCTATGAGCGGGCCATCGGTCTGGACTATACGGGAGAGAAGCTGGGATGTGCGTTCCGGGATGATCTGTCCGGGGCGATGACCATCAATGTGGGGACCTTGGAGCTGAAAGAAGATCAGATCATGCTCAAAGCCAACGCCCGCTATCCGGCCACCTTTACCCACCAGCAGATCTTGGACAGCATGGCCGCGGCCCTGAAGCAGGCCGGGTTTACTTACGCAGAGGCCCTTGCCATGGACCCGCTGTATGTTCCCAAAGACGCCCCCCTGATCCAAAAGCTGATGCAGGCGTATCGGGAAGTGACGGGAGACATGGATCATGACGCCTTCTCCATCGGAGGAGCCACCTATGCCCGGTCCATTCCCAATGCGGTGTCCTTTGGACCGCTGTTTCCCTATGAGACGGAACTGGCCCACCAGGCCAACGAGTGTCTCAGCCTGGATAGCCTGAAGAAGATGACACAGATCTATATTCTGGCGCTGGACAAGCTGCTGCACTGAAAAAGCATGAAAGCAAGTTTGTTAGAGCGCGGGTGGACGCAATATGCCGCCCTGTTTATCGGCTGTGGGCTGTATGCGGTGGGTCTGAACTGGTTCATCGTCCCATTGGGACTGTACAGCGGCGGCATGGTGGGCGTGGTGCAGCTGCTCAGTCTGGGTTTGACAAGGCTGTTTCCCATCCTGGGACAGCGACTGAACTTATATGGTCTGCTGTATCTTTTGTCCAACGTCCCCATTCTGCTGCTGGCCTGGCGGCAGATGGGCCGGAAATTTTTCTGTAAAACGGTATGCGGTATTTTGGGGCTGAGCCTGTTTCTGGCTGCGGTCCCCGTGCCGCAGGCCCCGGTTTTGGACGACAAGTTGGCTTCGGTCCTGGTGGGCGGCTTGGTCAGCGGCGGCGGGATCGGCCTGGCACTGACGGCCAGGGGCTCCTTTGGCGGCCTGGAGGTGGTCGGCGTCTGGCTGAGCAAGGCCGTCCCGGGGTTCAGCGTTGGAAAACTGACGGTTCTGGTAAATGCGGTGCTGTTTGCCGTGTTCCTGCTGCTGTTTGATGTGCCGACCGTGCTGTATTCCATGCTCTATATGGCGGTCTATGCCAAGATCATGGACCAGACCCATTTTCAGAACATCAATGTCCGGCTGATGATCTTTACAAAGAAAAATGGGATCGATCAGGACATCATGCGTAAGACGGCCCGAGGTGTCACCGAGTGGCGGGGCGTGGGGGCCTATACGGGAGAGGCTTCCAACATTCTGGTCACGGTAATCAACAAATATGAGATCGACAGCTTTATGCACATTATTTATACCATAGATCCAAACGCCTTTGTGATACGGGACGACGGCGTGGCGGTCAGCGGAAATTTTGAACGAAGGGTCTGAGCGAAAAGCTCAAAAGATATACAATAAAAAGTGGAGGTAGCAGAGTTATGAGTGAGAAAAAATCGAGCGTAGAAAGTCTGGCGCTCAGTCCGGTGCCGCAGGAGGCACGGAAAAAATGGCTGGATGTGGCCTTTATCCAGGCGGGCGTGGTCATCTGCGTGCCCAGCCTGATGCTGGGGCAGATGCTGGTCAGCGGAATGTCCACCCGGGATGCCATTTTGTCCGGCGTGATCGGCTTTATTCTGGTGTGCGTGGTGTTTTCCCTGATGGGTATGATCGGCAGCGACCTGGGACTGCCCACCTGCATGACCGCCGTTCCCAGCTTTGGTGAACACGGGGCCAAGTTCTTTGTCAGCATGTTCGAGATGATAACCTCGGTGGGCTGGTTTGCTGTGCAGACTGCGGTGTGTGGCAGTGCCTTTTCCAATCTGTGTGCCCAGGCCTTTCACGTTCAGGTGCCAGTTGCGGTCTCTATGGCCGTGTGGGGAATGATCATGCTGGTCACGGCGGTATACGGCATCCAAGCCATGGATATCCTGAATAAGATCGCCGTTCCCGCGCTGTTTATCCTGGTGGTGGGCGGCTGTATCATGGCGCTGAACCAGTTTGGAACCGCCAATCTGAACACCCCCCCAGAGAGCTATAGCATGTCCATGACGGAGGGCATTGTGATGACCATGAGCTTTATGGCCTCTGGCTGTCTGGTGTCCGCCGACGTGACCCGGTATCAGAAGTGCAGAAAAGAGACCATCCTGTCCACGGTGTTCGGCGTGTTTCCCGCCGGTGCGCTGCTGGTCATCGCCGGTGCGGTGATGACCAAGGTGGCCAACCAGTATGACATCACCATGGTGTTCAGCGACATCGGCCTGCCTGTGATCGGGATGCTGGTGCTGATCGCGGCGACCTGGACCACCAACACCAACAACGCCTATGCGGGCGGGCTGAGCGCGGTGATGGTCTTCCACCTGAAGGACGACAAGCGGGCCGTCGCCACCCTGGCCACCGGCGTTTTGGGGACGATACTGGCCATGATGGGCTTCTCCAATTACTTCTCTGACTACCTCACCTTTATGGGCGACTTTATGATCCCCATGCTGGGCATTATCATTGCAGACTATTGGATCGTGAAGCGGGGCGACCCGAAGAAGTATCAGCACAAAAAGGGCTTCAACGTCATCGGCGTTGTGTCCTGGCTGGCGGGATATGCCATCATCAAGCTGATCCCCGTGGGCTTCCCCTTCCTCCAGGGCGTGATCGGCAGCATGGTCATCTATGTGATCGGTGCCTCCATGAAGAAGGACAAATAAGAGACGAAACGGCGGCAGCGCCCCGGGACGATTCAGGTCCCGAGGCGCTGTTCATGCTGTGGGGAGTAGCCGGGCCGCGGCGGCGCATATTAAGGGGTGGAGGTGAACGAAATGCCAGAGAAAAAACCCCGTTCCCACAAATCCAGCCCCGGTCTATTAAACGACCTGCGGCTGAGCCCCCAGGGGCGGCTGTGCGCTCGGTTTGACGGGATGAGCATGGCCGACTACCCCACGGGGGTGCGCAGCGGCATGGGCTTTCCCGTGGTGGACAACTGCGTGGAGGAGCATATCCAGTAAAACGATCAGAAACAACGGCAGAGAAGACAAAAGAACGCCCGCCCCGTCTGGTTTTCAGACGGGGCGGGCGCGTTAGCAATGACAGAGCGTTTCGTTTGCAGCAGAATTACAGCAGGTGGAAGTTCACGATCAGGCCGGAGAACACGATGGAAACGGTGGAGACCAACTTGATCAGGATGTTCAGAGAGGGGCCGGAGGTGTCCTTGAAGGGGTCGCCCACGGTGTCGCCGATAACGGCGGCCTTGTGGTTGTCGCTGCCCTTGCCGCCGTGGTGGCCGGCCTCGATGTACTTCTTGGCGTTGTCCCAAGCGCCGCCGGCGTTGGACATGAACACGGCCATGGCGAAGCCGGTGACGGACACGCCGCCCAGCAGGCCCACAACGCCCTCAACGGACAGGATCAGACCGGTGGCGATGGGGACCACGATGGCCAGCAGAGAGGGGCTGACCATCTCCTTCAGGGCGCCCTTGGTGCACAGACCCACGCAGCTGGCGTAGTCGGGATCGGTCTTGCCCTCCATGATGCCGGTGATCTCCCGGAACTGGCGGCGGACCTCGACCACGATGGACTGGGCGGCGCGCTGCACGGCGCTCATGGTGAAGGCGGCGAAGACGAAGGTGAGCATAGCGCCCACGAACAGACCCACCAGAACGGCGGGGTTGGTCAGGGACAGGTCAGGGGCGTGGTCCATCTTAGACTTGACGATGTCCACATAGCTGACCAGCAGAGCCAGAGCGGTCAGAGCGGCGGAGCCGATGGCGAAGCCCTTGCCGGTGGCAGCGGTGGTGTTGCCCAGGGAGTCCAGGGCGTCGGTGCGCTCACGGACCTCCTCGCCCAGGCCGGACATCTCGGCGATGCCGCCGGCGTTGTCGGCCACGGGGCCATAGGCGTCGGTGGCCAGGGTGATGCCCAGGGTGGACAGCATACCGACAGCGGCGATGCCGATGCCGTACAGGCCCTTAGAGAACAGGTCAGCATAATTCTCGGAAGCGGTGGCCAGAGAGCCGCCGGCAGCCAGGAAGGAGATAATAACGGCAGCGCCCACGATCAGGATGGGGGCGATGGTGGACATCATGCCCAGGGACAGACCGCCGATGATGGTGGTGGCGGCGCCGGTCTCGGTGGCGTCAGCCAGGACCTGGGTGGGCTTGTAGGTGTCAGAGGTGTAATACTCGGTGAAGTAGCCGATGGCGCAGCCGCCGATCAGGCCGCACAGGATGGCGACGTACACGCCCCAGTTGCCCACGGTGAAGTAGGTCAGAGGAGCGGCCAGGATGGCGGCCAGGATGGCGGCGCCGTAAGTACCCTTACGCAGGGTGCCCAGCAGCTCGCGCTGAGAAGCGCCCTCTTTGGTGCGGATGAGGAAGGAGCAGGCGATGGAGCACAGGATGCCCACAACGGCCAGGGAGATGGGCAGCAGCATGGCGGACCAGCTGTTGTCGGGATAGGCGGCCACGCCCAGGGCGAAGGTGGCCAGGATGGAGCCCACATAGGACTCGTACAGGTCAGCGCCCATGCCGGCCACGTCACCCACGTTGTCGCCCACGTTGTCGGCGATGGTGGCGGGGTTGCGGGGGTCGTCCTCGGGGATGCCGGCCTCGACCTTACCCACCAGGTCAGCGCCCACGTCGGCGGCCTTGGTGAAGATGCCGCCGCCCACACGGGCAAACAGAGCCATGAAGGAGGCGCCCATGCCGAACATGACCATGGTCTGGGCGATCTTGGCGGCGTCGAAGTGAGCCACATACTTCAGGATGTGGAACCAGACGGAGATGTCCAGCAGGCCCAGGCCCACCACGGTGAAGCCCATGACGGAGCCGGAGGAGAAGGCCACGTTCAGGCCCTTGTTCAGGCTCTCGCTGGCGGCCTGAGCGGTACGGGAGTTGGCGGCGGTGGCGATGCGCATGCCCACGAAGCCGGCCAGGGCGGAGTAGATGCCGCCGGTCAGGAAGGCGAAGGGAATGAACCAGTTGTCCAGCATCCCGAAATAGGCCAGAGCCAGCAGGATGACGAACACCACCACAAACACCTTGGCGACGGTGGTGTACTGGTGACGCAGATAGGCGTTAGCGCCCTGACGGATGGCGGAGGCGATCTTCTTCATGGTGTCGTTGCCTTCGGAGAAGGCCAGGACTTTCTGCCGCTGCAGGATGGCAAACAGCAAGGCTGCCACCGCACCGACAAGTCCGATCCAGAAATAATTGTCCAAAACTTGCACTCTCCTCTTTTACTTACTTCTTTCGATTCTTGCCTGCGCTAGGGAAGGGTTAAAAAAAGCCGCTAGGACCCTAGCGCTATGTTATGTTGTTATTTTACCATATAGCACGCAAATTGCAAGTGAACATTTTAAACTACTTGCACACTAATACTTTTTAAATTTTTGTAAGTGTTCTCTTAAATGGAACGGGGACCGGATAAGCGGAAACTTCACCCCTTCCGCCAGGTGCTACGGCTGAACAAGACCAGCACGGGCAATATCTCCAGCCGCCCCACGATCATGCACAGGGCCATGACCAGCTTGGACAGGGGGGAGAAGATGGAGAAGTTCCCCGCCGGGCCGATGAGCTCCAGCCCGGGTCCCACGTTGCTCACACAGGTGAGGGCGGCGGAAAAAGAGACGGAGAAAGAGAAGTTGTCCAGGGAGATGATCAGGGCCCCGGCCAGAATGACCAGAAAATAGCTCCCTACAAAGGTGAGGGCCGAGTGGATGGTGTCCTCCTCCACCACCTTGCCATCCAGGGTGACCACCTCCACCGAGCGGGGATGGACAATGCGGTGGATCTCCCGCCGGAGAGAGCGGCCCAGGATCAGAATACGGGAGCACTTCATGCCGCCGCCGGTGGACCCGGCGCAGGCCCCGCAGAACATGATCAGGATCAGGATGAGATGGGACAGCTGGGGCCACAGGGTAAAGTCCGCCGTGGCAAAGCCGGTGGTGGAGATGATGGAGGCCACCTGGAACACGGCATAGCGCAGGGCCTGGCCGAAGGAGGGGTACAGTCCCCGGATGTTCCAGGCAATGAGCAGGGTGGCCCCGGCCACCACCGTCAGGAAAAAGCGCAGCTCGTCGCTGGCCAAGATATCCCGGAACTTGCGGGTGAGCAGCAAAAAGTACACGGCGAAGTTCACCGAGAACAGCAGAATGAACACGGTAATAATAAGGTCGATGGCCACGCTGCCATAGGCCCCCACGCTGGCGTTCCGGTTGGAGAAGCCGCCGGTGCCGGCAGAGGACAGGGCGTGGATGACCGCATCGTACCAGGGCATCCCGGCGATCTTCAGCAGCACCGTCTCCACCACGGTAAGGCCGAAGTAGATGCTGTAGAGGATTTTAGAGGTGGTGGACTGCTTGGGCACCAGCTTGGAAAAGACGGGGCCGGGGGTCTCTGCCTGGGTGAGATAGTGGGAGCGGATGCCCATGGAGGGCAGCACGGCGGTGGCAAGGACCAGCACGCCCATGCCCCCCAGCCAGTGGGTGAAGGAGCGCCAGAACAGCACACCCCTGGGCATAGACTCGATGTCTGTGAGGATGGAGGCCCCGGTGGTGGTGAAACCGGAGGCCGATTCAAACACGCAGTCCACAAAGGAGGGGAAGCTGCCGCTGAACCAGAAGGGCAGGGCCCCGAACAGGCAGGTGGCAAACCAGATCAGGCCCACGGCCACAAAGCCCTCCCGGGTGAAAAAGTGGGGGCTGGTCTTTAACCGGCACAGCCCCTGGCCCACCCCCAGCAGGAGCAGGGCGGTGAGGAGAAAGGGCAGGGGGCTCTCCCCATAGATCAGGGCCACGATTGCCGGGAGCAGGAAGAACACCGACTCGATGCGCAGGATATGGCCCAGGACCTTGAAAACCAGCTTTACGTTCATTGCGCGCCCCCCACGGGGACCTCGTCCCGATAGATGTCGTTTAGATCCCGGATGCCGCTGTCCTTAGAGATGACGATGACCCGGTCCCCGGCCTGCATGGCGGTGGAGCCCTCGGGAATGATGATCTCCTGATCCCGCACCAGCACGGCGATGAGGATGTTGGGCTTGAGCCGCAGGTCCTTCAGGGCCACGCCCAGGTTCCGGGTGTTGGGGCTGACGGTGAACTCCATGGCCTCCGCCCCGCCGTCGGCGATGCGGTAGAGGGCGTTCATCACGCTGCCCTGGGAGTTAGTCAGCCCACGCACCAGCCGCAGCATGTGGGAGGCGGTGATGAACTTGGGGGACAAAACGCTCTCCAGCCCCACGGAGTGGACGATGCCCGCATAGTTGAGCCGGTTGCACTTGGCGATGATCTTGGAAAGGCCCATCTGCTTGGCATAGAGGGAGATGATGATGTTGTCCTCGTCCTGGTCGGTAAGGGCCACAAAGGCATCGCAGGCGGACAGATTCTCCGACTCCAGCAGCTCCTGGTCGGTGCCGTCGCCGCAGAGGACGGTGGCCTTGGGGTGCTGGAGCTGGAGAGCCCGACACCGGTCCTCCCGGCGCTCCACCACCTTTACCTGGATGCCCGTGTTCTCCAGCAGGGACATGAGATAGTTGGAGATCTTGCCGCCCCCCACCAGGAACACCCGGCGGATCTTGGGGGCATAGCGGCCCAGCAGGCGGAAGAACTGGTCCAGGCTGTCCGGCTGGCCCACCAGATAGAGCTTGTCCCCCACCCGGGGCACAAAGGAGCCGTTGGGGATGAGCACAGTGCCCTCCCGCTCTACGGCACAGAACAGCAGGGACAGCCGCTTGACCCCGCTGGACAGGGTACGCAGGGAGGAGCCCACCAGAAAGTCCCCCTCCTGAAGGCGAAAGCCCATCAGCTCCACCCGGCCGCGGCAGAAGGACTCGATATTGGCGGCGGAGGGGAAGCGGAGCAGGCGGGAGATCTCCAGGGCGGTGGCCCGCTCGGGGTTTATCACCATGTCGATCTTCAGGTCCTTGCGCAGCTCGGCCAGGGTGCTGTTATACTCCGGGTTGCGGATGCGGGCGATGGTATATTTTGCCCCCAGATTTTTGGCTACCAGGGAGCAGACCATGTTCACCTCGTCGGAATTGGTGGTGGCCACCACCAGGTCGGCGCTGTCCGCCCCGGCCTCCCGCAGCACGTTGGCGGATACGCCGTTGCCCTGTACCGCCATAATGTCCAGCATGTCGGCAGCCCGGCGCAGGGCGGCCTCCTTTAAATCTACAATAGTTACGTCGTGAGATTCCCGCACCAGCTGCTCGGCCAGGGTAAAGCCCACCTTGCCGCTGCCCGTAATGATGATTTTCATAAGCGCGTCCTTTCTTAAGATGGCTTCCGGGAAAAAGCCCTGCCCAAAGGGAGATTTGGGCAGGGCAAAAATCGCAGCACCGCGCCGCCGGACAGGACCCGGGGCGGAACACCGGAAACCGATGGAAGAAACTGTTCCCACATTATAGTATAAACGGGGACAAAGGTCAAGCGGGAGTGCGGGGAGTCATCGATTTCAGATGCAAAATGCGGCATAGAGCGGAACGATCTTCTTGTTGTCCTCAAAGCCGAAGTTCTTTGCAGAGAGCTTGATGGCGTAGGCGGGCTGATAGGCCTTCATATAGATATTCAAGCTCTTGGCTTTGGTGTTGTCGGCAGATTTGACCTCGATGGGGATGAGCTGGCCGTCGCGCTGAATGATAAAATCGATCTCGGCGCCGCGCTCAGACTCCCAATAATAGGTGCGGTAGCCGTTGATGGTGAGCTGCACATTGACATAGTTCTCCGCCATGCCGCCCTTAAAGTCGTTGATCTCCTCCACCATATAGAGAACGTCATTGGCGGCCAGATCTTTCTTGGCGCACAGCAGCCCCAGGTCGGACACATAAATTTTGAACGAATCGATGTCGCGGTAGTTTTCCAGGGGCTTTTTGATTTGCTCCACTTTATAGACCTGTGACACGATACCAGACAGGCAGAGCCATTCGATGGCATTTTCAAATTCAGCGGCCCGTCCGCCCTTTTTGATGAGCTTATATTGGAAACGGGTATTCTTCCTGGAGAGCTGAACGGTGATGTTGTCATAGGCAAGTCTGGTTTTCTTGATCTCGTTCAGGCTGTTATACTTGCTCATGTCGTTGAGATAGCTGGCAAGGATCGTGTCCTGCGTATGGCGGACAAGGATATGGTCCTTCGTCTCCACAAACTGCATCACGCACTCCGGCATACCGCCCACCACAAGATACTGCCGGTAAAGCTGCATTGCGGCGTCGTGCAGGGCAGAGGGCAGCGGTGCATTGGTGCGAAAGCACTCTTTGATCTGCGCGACCAGCTCGTTCTCGCCCAGGGCCAGCATGAATTCCTCCATATCCATGGGATACAGCGTTTTCATATCCACCTTTCCCACAGGAAAAGAGAACTTCGCCCGGTTGACCGCAACGCCCAGCAGGCTGCCCGCGACGATGATGTGATAGTCAGGGGCGTCCTCACAGAAGTATTTGAGGGAGGTCAGCGCCCGTTCGCAGAGCTGCACCTCGTCGAATACGATCAGTGTCTTTTCCTTTACGATGGTCTGGCCTGCGATGTGGGACAAGATCGGGATCAGATAGTCGGGGCTGATGTTTTCCGCAAAGGTCTCGTTCAGCTTTGGATTGGTCTCGAAGTTGAAGTAGGCCACGTTTTCATAGTGGGTGCGCCCAAACTCCAGAATGGAATAGGTCTTTCCGACCTGCCTTGCGCCCTGTAGGATCAGGGGCTTGCGATGTTCACTATCTTTCCACGCTTCCAAAAAACCAACGATTTTTCGATACATACTCAGACCTCCTTGAAGGTGCTGAGTATAGTATAACAAGTATTCGTGTAAAAATCAACGAATTTAAGATGAAATTTCACACTAAATAACACGAATATTTTCTTAAATCCAACATTAAACGACGGGAATACGGGAGTCTCTGTATAAAAACGACACAAAAAGAATACCAACTGTACGAAAGGAAGGAAAACGTACAGCTGGTATTCTAAAATCAAACAGAAAACGCGGTGATTTGGGGGTAGGAGTCCATCATGGCCTGGAACTCCGCGGCCTGGATGGGGCGGCGGATGCGGATGCACAGGTGATAGCTCATGTCTCCGCTGTCCAGCCGCTTGGTGGAGCAGCCATAGATAAGAGCCCCCCGCTCCTGAAGCATACTGAACAGCTGCTCCTTCACCTGGGGGCAGTCGTGAAATTGCAGGGTGATGTCCTGGTTGGTATAGGCGTCCGCCCCGATGTGGAGCTTGTGCATCAAAAACTGGATGGCCACGATGAAGACGGTGGTCAGCCAGCCGATGAGATACAGCCCCGCCCCAAAGGCCAGGCCAACGGCGGAGGTGGCCCAGATGCCGGCGGCGGTGGTCAGGCCCTTGACAGAGGTGCCGGTGCGGAAGATGACCCCGGCCCCCAGAAAGCCCACCCCCGTGACCACCTGAGAGGCGATGCGGGAGGCATCCACCCCGTCGGAGCCATAGAGATAGACCCCGTTCTGGATGATGTCGGCAAAGCCATATTTGGACACCACCATCATCAGGGCCGCCCCGCAGGCCACCACGCAGTGGGTGCGCACCCCGGCCTCCTTCAGGCGGCGGGTGCGCTCATAGCCGATCATGCAGCCGCACAGGCTGGCCATGAGGATGCGCACAAAACACTCCAGCTCCAATGCTATGGAAAGGCCGGTCATGTCACTGCCCCTCCTTCCCCCGGCGGGCGGCCTGCACCTTTTGGATGAGATGGCGGCCCACCGTCACCTGAAATGCCAGGGCCTGGTCGGCCAGGGCGTCGTCAAAGGGGGTGAGATAGTTGGTCACCTCAAAGGTGAAGTCCCCCGCATAGCCGATCTCCCCCAGGGCGCGGGTGATGGCGTTCCAGTCCAGCTTGCCCAGATAGGGCAGGGTGTGGTCGTCGGCCCTGTGGCCGTTGTCGTGGATGTGGACGGCCTTCACCCTGCCGCCCCCCAGGGTGCGCAGCAGCTCCGCCGGGTCCTCCCCGGCCAGCCCCGCGTGGCCCACGTCCACACAGGCGCAGGCCCAGGGGTCCCGGAGGGAGTCCAGGAAGTCCCGGAACTCCGCCGGGGTGGAGAATACGTCGCTGTCCCCGCAGCCCCGGAGGGGGTCGGTCTGCCACATGTTCTCCAGTGCGATCTGCACGCCGCACTCCTTGCCTAGAGCCAGAATGCGGTGGTAATACTCCTGGTTCCAGTCCCACAGCATGGCCTGGTTGCCCCGATAGCGGATGTGGTGGATGGGGTGGACCACGATGCGGGGGATGCCCAGCAGGGCGGCGCAGCGGAAGGACTGGTGAATTTTCGGCAGGATGTTGGTCTCAAAGGCGGGGGTGAGCCACTCATGATCCCAGTCGAACAGGAAGGGGGCGTGGGCCTGGTTGAAGAACACGCCCTGGTCCCGGGCCAGGGTCAGCAGCTCCTTGCCGTACTCCTCCCACCGGGGGGTGTTCCACACGCAGTCGTCAGAGACCATTTCATTAAAGGTATAGTCCACCGCGTCAAACCCGGCCTTGGCCATGCGGCGGATGGCCTCCCGGTCCCCAAAGCGGGACCGGAGGGCGGACATGGGGCCGGAGAGAACCATCGACTTAGACATGGCCGTTGGGCTCTACCAGCACCTTGATAGACTCGCTGCCCATCTGGGTCAGGATGGCCTGCTCCAGCTGGTCCATGGGGAAGAAGTGGGTCAGCAGAGGCTCCAGCTGGATGCGGCCGTGGTTGATGAGGGAGACGGCCCGGTCGTGGGTGTCCGGGTTGATGAGGGAGCCCACGATATTCAGCTCCTTATTATAGATGTCAAAGGGGCTGAACTGGTCCAGCTCGTCCACGGGGTGAACGGCGAAGAGGAGGATGGTGGTGCCCCGCTTGCAGATCTGAAAGGCCTGCTTCATGGCGATGGCGTTGCCCACGCACTCGATGACCACGTCCACCCCGGGCAGACCGGTGATCTCCCGCACCCGGGCGGCCAGGTCCTCGTTCACCGGGTCGATGGCCGCGTCCGCGCCCACTTGCAGGCCAATCTCCCGGCGCATGGCCACCGGCTCGCTGAGCAGCACCTGGCTGGCCCCGGCCATGCGGGCCAGCTGGACCATCATCAGGCCCACCGCGCCGCCGCCCAGGACGCACACCGTGTCCCCGTGGCGGATGTTGGCCCGGTCAATGCCGTGGACGGCGCAGGCCAAAGGCTCGGTCATGGCCCCATACTTCAGGGGGACGGAGGGGAACAGGCGATAGCACTGCTCCTGCTTGACCACGCAGGTCTCGGCAAAGCCGCCGTTCAGGTTCACGCCATAGGCTTGAAGCCCGGTACACAGCTGCTTTTTGCCGATGCGGCAGTAGTGGCACTTACCGCAGTACATGTTGGGGTCCACGGTGACGTGGTCCCCCAGGGCCAGGGTGTCCACCCCGGGGCCCAGGGCCTCCACCACGCCGGAGAACTCGTGTCCCAGCACCACGGGGGGCTTTACGTCGGCAGAGCCCTTTCCACCGTGGTAGATGTGTACGTCGGTGCCGCACACGCCGCAGGCGGCCACCCGCACCCGGACGCAGCCTGGACCGGGCTGTTGATCCGGCAGGGGCCGGACCTCAAAGGACTGGTTTCCTAAAAAATAACTTCCATTCATGGGATCGTCTCCTTTCAAAACGACGCGACGCCGCAGACGGGAAAACCGGCTGAGGGAAGAACAAAGGGGCCTGATACTTATAAAAAGAAACTTTACTTAAGTTTGTAACTAGGATAGCACATTTCAGGATAGTTGACAACCATGCAAACAGCATAAGATTTTTTGAAGTTAGTTGTGCAATATTCATGAAGGACCGGCGGACGGAGGGGGCGGCGGGAGGCACAAAATAGAATATAGACAGTAACTGTTTATGCCGGAGCGAGAAAATCGGGAACGGACGGGCCGTGATGAAATTTTTATTTACAAATTTTGCTCGGCTATGCTATAGTTATAAGGAAACTACATTTGCAAAAGTTGGAGGACACCCTATGAACGGGAACGAGAGTCTGACCACCACTGAGATCAAAAAGCAAAACTGCAAAAAGGTCTTTGACTATTTATATCAGAACCAGCGCACCTCTAAGCAGACCATCGCCCAGGCCCTGGGGCTGAGCATGCCCACCGTGTCCCAGAACCTGAAGCTGCTGGAGGGGGCGGGGGTGGTCCGCCGGGACGGGTTTTACGAGTCCACCGGCGGCAGAAAGGCCCACGTGCTGCGCTTTGTGCAGGACGCCCGGGTGGCCGTGGGCGTGGCCATTCTGGAGGGGAGCGTGCAGCTGTGCGCCGTGGACCTGCTGGGAGAGGTGCTGCGGGAGGAGACCCACCCCCTGCCCTATGAGAACAGCGACGGCTATTACCAGCAGGTGGGCCGCCTGGTGCGGGGGCTGATGGCCCATCTGCCCTATGGCAAGGAGCGGGTGCTGGGGGTGGGCATCGCCATCCAGGGCCTGGTGTCCGCCGACGGCGAGCGGGTGGTGTATGGCGCCATCCTGAACAACAACGGGGTCACCCGGGAGATGTTCCAGCGGTATATCCCCTATCCCTGCCGCCTGCTCCACGACACCGAGGTGGGCGCCGCGGCGGAGTTCTGGCACAATCAGGAGATTCGGGACGCCATCTATCTGGTGCTGAACCGGAACATGGGCGGCGCCCTGGTGGTGGACGGCAAGGTCCAGCAGGGCAGTGGCATCATCGAGCACATGACCCTCTTTCCCGGGGGAGAGCCCTGCTACTGCGGCAAAAAGGGCTGCGTGGAGGCCTATTGCTCGGCCAACAGCCTGCGCCGGGCCACGGGCTTTCCCGTGGAGCTGTTCTTCCAGCGCCTGCGGGCGGGGGACGGGCAGTGCCGCCAGGTGTGGGACGAGTATCTCCAGAACCTGGCCCTGGCCATGGACAACATGCGGATGCTGGTGGACTGCAAATTCGTTATCGGCGGCTATTTGCAGCAGTTTTTGACCGGGGAGGACATGGAGCGGCTCACCGAGTATATCCACCGGCAGACCGCCTTCCCCGAGCTGCCCATCTGCCTGACCCAAAGCCGCTACGGCCCCAACGCCGCCGTGCTGGGGGCGGCCATCTATTATATCGACCAGCTGCTGCAAAACATCGAGCCGCTTTTGGAGTAAAGGAGTAAAGAAAGAAGGTTTTCCCTATGGCCTTTCCCATTACCAACTATCACACCCACACCGCCCGGTGCAAGCACGCCCGGGGGACGGACCGGGACTATGTTCAGCAGGCCGTGGACAGCGGCTATCAGGTGCTGGGCTTTACCGACCACGTGGCCTGGCCCTTTTCTGACGGCTTTGTCAGCCCCGTCCGCATGGACGCCAGCCAGATGCCCGAGTACGCCGCCTCCATTTTAAAGCGGAAGGAGGAGTACGCCGGGCGGCTGTCCATCCACCTGGGGGCGGAGTGCGAGTATTTTCCCGACTATCTCCCCTGGCTGAAAGAGCAGCAGGAGGCGCTGGGGCTGGAGTATCTCATCCTGGGGGTCCACTATCCCCCCAACGAGGAGGGGTGGCCCCAGTTCGCCGCGGCCACCACGCCGGAGGAGCTGGAACAATATACCGACGTGGCCCTGGCGGGGATGGAGAGCGGGCTGTTCGCCTGCCTGTGCCACCCGGACCTGCCTTTAAAGAGCTATCCCAAGTTTGACGCCCACGCCCGGAACATGAGCGAGATCTTATGCCGCCGTGCCCGGGAACTGGACCTGCCCCTGGAATATAACCTGGCGGGGCACCGGCTGCGGGGGGAGTCCAAGGGCTGGGGCTATACCAGCGACGAGTTCTGGGCCATCGCCGCCCAATATGGCTGCAAGGCCATCATCGCCCTGGACGCCCACCAGCCGGAGGTGATCGGCCAGGTGGCGGACATCGCCGGGGCCAGAGAGAAACTGACCGCCTTAGGGCTTCAGGTGCTGGACCGGCTGCCCGGCCTGGACTGATCGGAATGAGGAGGAGTGAACATGGAACGAACCATTGACGTGACCGCCCTGGGGGAGCTGCTCATCGACTTTACCGAGAGCGGCCTGAGTCCCCAGGGGAACCCCCTGCTGGAGGCCAACCCCGGCGGGGCCCCCTGCAATCTGCTGGCCATGCTGGCCCGGCTGGGCCATAGGACCGCCTTTTTGGGCAAGGTGGGCCGCGACGCCTTCGGGGACATGCTCCGCCAACGGGTGTCCGGCGTGGGAGTGGACGTGTCCGGCCTGCGGGTGGACGAGAATATCCCCACCACTCTGGCCTTTGTCCACACCCAGCCGGGCGGGGAGCGGGACTTCTCCTTCTACCGCAAGCCCGGGGCCGACCTGATGCTGGGGGAGGACGAGGTGGACCTTGAGAAGATCGCCTCATCCCGGGTGTTCCACTTCGGCACCCTGTCCTCCACCGGGGAGCCCGTCCGCAGCGCCACCCGGGCCGCCCTGGCCTATGCCAAGGCCCACGGCTGTCTCATCTCCTTCGACCCCAACCTGCGCCCGCCCCTGTGGGACAGCCTGGACCGGGCACGGGAGGAGATCGACTTCGGCCTGTCCCAGTGCGACGTGCTGAAGATCTCGGACAACGAGATCGAATTCATGACCGGGGAGACGGACATCGACGTGGGAGTGGGAAAACTCCTCCAGCGCCACCCCATACCCCTGGTGCTGGCCACCATGGGCCCCGGGGGCAGCAAGGCCTTCTTCCGGGGACAGACGGTGTTCGCGCCCCCCAAACTCACGGAAAAGACCATCGAGACCACCGGCGCGGGGGACACCTTCGGCGGCTGCGCCCTGCACTTTGTGCTGAAATATGGCCTGGACGGCCTGAACGAGGACCGGCTGCATGAGATGCTCACCTTTGCCAACGCCGCCGCCTCTCTGGTCACTACCCGGAAGGGGGCCCTATGCGTCATGCCCACCCCGGAGGAGGTCCGGGACTACATGGCCCGGGACTGAGAAAGAAAAGACAATAAAAAAACCGCCGGATGCAGCGTGAACTGCACCCCATTTGTTAGACAGTATGGTATACTATCTAACAAGTGGGGTGTTTTGCTATGCCAAAAGGAGTACCAAACAAACGATATACGCCGGAATTCAAAAAACTGGTGATTGAAACCATGCAGAAAGAGAAATTGAGTTACAGCGAAACCTGCCGTAGATTTGAGGTAAACAGTAGAGATCGAATCAAATCATGGGAGCGAATCTACCTGGAAGAAGGGCCGGAAGGGTTAGCCATCGAACGGCGTGGCCGCAGCAGTAAGGGTCGTCCGCCAAAGCAGCTGCCGAAGCAGGTGGAAGAAGATCTGCTGGCCGAAGTGCAGCGACTGCGTGCGGAGAACGATTACCTAAAAAACTTGCAAGCCTTGGTTTTGGAAGACGAGCGACGCCAGCGCAGAAAACGCTGGTAGTTCAGAAGCTAAGGCAAAAACACGCACTCAGTATTCTGCTCTCAATCGCTCAGCTGCCCCGTGCAACTTTCTACTATCATTTGAAGCAGATGCAGAGAGAAGACAAATATGCATCTGTTAAGGAAGAAATCGCAGCAATTTACCACGAAAACAGGGGCCGGTACGGCTATCGCCGGATCACGGCAGAACTTCGCAAGCGTAAATTCTCTGTGAACCACAAGACTGTCCAGCGGCTCATGAAGAAGCTGGGCTTAGTTTGTCGTGTCAGGATGAAAAAATATCGTTCCTACAAGGGAGAAGTAGGCAAAATTGCACCAAATTTGCTAAATCGGGATTTTCATGTCGAAAAGCCGAATCAGAAATGGGTCACGGATGTGACGGAGTTCAGCCTGTTTGGAGAGAAGCTCTATCTGTCCCCGATTCTCGATCTGTGCAGCAGCGATCTGGTCAGTTACACCATATCGGATCGTCCTGTACTCAGCATGGTAACCACCATGCTGGACGAGGCGTTTGCAAAGATCCCGGCCGGAACAAACCTGATTCTCCATTCTGACCAGGGCTGGCAGTACCAACACAAACAATACCAACAGATGCTCCGGGAGAAAGGTGTTCGCCAGAGCATGAGCCGGAAAGGAAACTGTCTGGACAACGCCGTGATAGAGAATTTCTTCGGCTTACTCAAAAGTGAACTGCTGTATTTGCAGGAGTTCCGCTCCATGGAACACTTCAAACTGGAACTGATCGAATATCTGGATTACTACAACAACCGCCGCATCAAGGCAAAGCTAAAGGGCTTGCCGCCTGCAATTCACAGACAGCAAGCCCTTTCGGCTGCTTGAACAATTTTTACTTCAAAATATTGTCTAACTTTTGGGGGTCACTTCAGCGTTTGAAACACTGCATCCGGCGGTTTTTCGTATCTTTAGCGGCTCTCCTCCTCGGAGAGGGTATGGGGCGCAGGGGGGACGATGGGCTCGTCGTGGACCATGGGCTGAAAATAGTCCTGGTCCTGGAGCACAGCCTTCCGCCGCTGGGCCACGTCGATGATCAGGGGATAGAGGACGATGGCGACCAGTCCGCCGGAGAAGCCGTTGTTATACAGATTCATCCCCGCCACCGGGGAGCTGGTGTACAGCACCACGGAGGAGTGGAGAAACCCGGCCAGCAGGCCATAGGGCCAGCCGAAATAGCCGGAGATGGGGGCCAGGGTGGTGCAGAACAGACAGGCCAGCTGCACCGACGGGTCGCTGAGGGACCAGTGCATCACCATTCCCCCCAGGAACACCCCGGCCATCACCGGGATGATGTTGGCCGCGTGCTTGCCAAAGGCGGAAAAACCCATGATGGTGAGAATGCCGCCGATGGTGGGGCCGTTCAAGTCTCCGCCGCCGCCCAGGACAAAGGCCATGCCGATCAGGCCGTTCACCCCCGTGTTGATGAGCACCGGGGCGGGGCCGAACATGCGCAGAAAGTCGCTGGGGGAGCGTCCGCTGGTGAGCAGCAGACGGCGATAGCCCGCCCAGGCGGCCCACACCGGCTTGCGGCAGCAGAACAGCCCGCACAGGATCAGCACCAGGCACAGGCCGGACAGCATCCCGGCAAACAGCCGGTTATACCCCGTGGCCCAGTTATAGTGGACGGTGGGGTCAGCCCCCAGGGAGCTCATCAGGGGCACCAGGATCATGGCCACCAGGCCGCAGGCAAAGCCGGCGTTGTACAAATTCATGCCGTTTTGGATGCGATAGGTATAGCTGGACAGGGGGGGCATGATAAAGCCGATGAGCACCCCCACCGCCACGGCGGAATATACGTTTCCCCAGCCGTTGTCCAGGGCAATATAGCTGACCAGAGGGGACAGGGCGGTGGTCAGCAGGCCGATGTGGATATAGGTGCCCAACGGCTCCCGGCGAAAGCGGGCATAGAGAAAGGACCCGGCCAGAATGGGCCAGATGTTCACAAAATTCTTGCCGAACAGAGCAAAGCCGGACATCAGCCCCACCTCCAGCTGGGTGGTGCCGTTAAAGGTCTCGTTGGAGAAATAGAGCAGGCACAGGGTGATGGCGGTGACCAGGGCGGCGTTGCACAGGGCGGCCCCCGGCCCGGCCACGGCGATGTAGTCGGTGATGAGGGCGTCCTCGGTGTACACGATGGTGCGTAGCCCCCGCAGGATGTTGCCGGGGCTGTCCAGCAAAAGGGCGGCCAGCAGCTGAAGGGCGGCAAACAGCCAGAAATAGCGGGGCATCCGGCGATAGCGGTCATGCTGGTGGGGGTGAAGGCGGGTGGTCATGATATCTCGTCCTCCTGGAAACTCAGGCCCCGGCTGGCGGAGCGGCGGGCGGGAAGGGGCGGGATCAGGTCAGCTGGCGGAAATAGTCCCGGGTCTGCTGGGCGTTGCGGCGGATCTCTGCGGCCAGGGCGTCCATAGAGGGGAAGCACTGCTCGGGCCGGAGGTATTTATAAAACTCCATGCGGATCTCGTGGCCATACAGGTCGCCGTCAAAGTCCAGGATAAAGCCCTCCACAGTGACGTGGCCGTCGTTGTCCTCCACCGTGGGGCGCACCCCCACGTTGGTCACGGCGCAGCGGCACTGTCCGTCGAACCACACCCGGGTGGCGTACACGCCGAAGGCGGGGACGATGACCCCCTGGGGGATGAGCAGGTTCACCGTGGGAAAGCCCAGGGTGGTGGTGCCGATCTTCTTCCCGTGGGCCACCCGGTTGGTCAGGGTGTGGGGATGGCCCAGGAACTGGTCCGCCCGTTCCACCTCCCCCTGAGCGATGAGGGTGCGGATATAGGTGGAGGAGATGGTGATACCGTCCTGCTCTACCTTTTGGATGATGTCGCAGCCCATGCCCAGCTCCCGGCACTTCTCCTGGAGGCGCTGGGGGTTGCCCTTGCCCATATAGCCAAAGTGGAAGTCGTGTCCGGCCACCACGTGGACGGCCCCCAGCTCTTTTTGCAGATATTCCGACACAAAGTCCTGCCAGTCCATCTTCTGCATCCCATCGAAGGGGGCCACGATGACCTCTTCGATGCCATAGTACCGGCGCATCAGCCACACCCGGTCCTCCACCGAGCTGAGCAGGGGGACGGCCTGGCCGGTGATGGCGGCGGTGGGGCTGCGGTCAAAGGTAAAGGCACAGGGCTTGGCCCCCAGCCGGTCGGCCACCTGGGCCACCGTGCGGAGCAGAGCCCCGTGGCCCTTGTGTACCCCGTCGAAAAAGCCCAGGGCAATGACACGTTTTGGTGTACTCAAAGTAATTTCGCTCCTTTATATTGCAAGAGGTAGAAAATTCAAACCTCGTAAAAGCTCTTCACCGTGGTCAGCACGCCGTTCTCCCCCTGACTCAGGGCCAGGAAGGTCCCGTCCTGACCATAGACCCGATAGCGCCCGTCGGGCAGCCCGGGCATAGGCAGGGCCGCGCCGTTGCGGATGCGCTTCTCCTGCTCCGGGTTCGCCACCAGGTCGGGATATCCGGAGAAATAGGCGTCCACCGGCAGCAGCAGGGCGGCGGGGTCGTCGGCCTGGAGGACGGCGTCCAGGGTGACGCTGTCGGCCAGGGTGAACCCGGCGGCCATGGTCCGGCGCAGACTGCTCATGCAGCCGCCGCAACCCACGGCGGCACCGATGTCGTGGCACAGGGTGCGCACATAGGTCCCCTTGGAGCAGCGCACCCGCAGCAGGAACTCGTCCGGGCCCAGCTGGTCCTCCAGCTCCAGGGCGTGGATGGTCACCGGGCGGGGGGCGCGCTCCACCTCCCGGCCCTTCCGGGCCAGGTCATAGAGCTTCTGTCCGTTGATCTTGATGGCGGAGTACATGGGGGGCACCTGCTGGATGTCCCCCCGGAACGTTGGCAGAACGGCCAGCAGATTCTCCGCCGTGCCGATGAAGGGGGTCTGCCGGACGATCTCCCCGGTGACGTCCTGGGTATTGGTGACAACGCCCAGTTTTAAACCGAACTGATATTCCTTTTCGGATTCACTGGCGAAGGTGACGGCCCGGGTGGCCCGGCCCAGAAAGACGGGCAGCACCCCGGTGGCCATGGGGTCCAGTGTCCCCCCGTGGCCCACCCGCTTTTCGTGAAACCGGCCCCGCAGCTTGGCGCACACGTCCATGCTGGTCCAGTCAGAGGGCTTGTCAATGACGATGATCCCGCTTGGCATGGGAAAGGTCCTCTCCTTTTCTGTCAGGTATCAGGTGCTCTTCAGGCGCGGGCGGCGGCCTTCACCTGGTGGATGGCGTCCAGCACGGCGGCCCGGGTCTCCTCCACGGGCAGGTCCAGGGTGGCCCCGGAGGCGGCGGCGTGGCCCCCGCCACCCATCAGGGCGCAGACGGTGCTGGCGTTCAGGTCCTGGGGGTCGGTGCGCAGAGAGATCTTGCACTTGCCGGGGGCCAGCTCCCGGATGGTCACGCTGGTCTTGACCCCCTCCAGCTGGCCCACCAGAGAGGCGATGTCCTCCGCGTCCCGCTCGTCGGCCCCCACGGCGGCCATCATGTCCAGGGTGAGGGCCGCCACGGCGATGGTCCTCTGGTCATAGAGCTGCATCCCGGCGATGATGGCGCTCTCCAGCCGCAGGCGGCGGATGCTCTTTGTGCGGAAGTGCCGCTTGTTCAGCTGGGAGAGGGGAATGCCGCAGTCGATGAGGTCGGCGGCCACCCGGTGGGTGGCGGCGGTGGTGTTGCCATAGACAAAGCAGCCGCAGTCGGTGGACACGGCCACATACAGGGCCGTGGCGATGTCGCCGGTGACGGGGCCCAGCAGGCGGAGGATGTCATACATCAGCTCGCCACAGGCGGCCCGGCCCGCGTCCAGACAGGTGCGCTGGGCGAAGAACTCCTGGGAGGGGTGGTGGTCAATGGCCAGGTCCACCCGGGGAAGATATTTCTGGGCGTTGTCGGGGAACAGCCCCCGGGCGGCGATGTCCACCGACACCACCGTGTCCGGGGCAAAGCCGTCTTCGGCCAGAAGCCCCTCAAAATAGGGGGTGAACAGGGAGGAGGCCTGGGGGTTTGGCAGGACGAAGGCCCGCTTGCCCAGCTGGCGCAGGGCCCGGCACAGGGCGGCGGCGCAGCCCACCGTGTCCCCGTCGGGGCGGAGGTGGGTCAGAATGAGATAGCCGTCGTGATCGCGGAGAAAGTCGGCGGCAGCCTGAATGGTGATAGAAGCGCTCATGGCATTCACTCCTCGTCCAGATGGATGTGCTCGTTGGCGGGGTTGGCGGGCTTGACCACGTTGGGGTTGCGCAGCATGTCCAGGATGTGGGCGCCCTGGTCGATGGAGTCGTCCCGGACGAAGGTGAGCTCCGGGGTATAGCGCAGCTGAAGGGCGTGGCCCAGCTCCCGGCGGAGATAGCCGGAGGCGGACTTCAGACCCTTGAGCACCTGGGCGCAGTCGCTCTTGTCCAGCACGCTGATATAAATTTTGGCGTACCGCAGGTCGGGGGTGGTGTCCACGGCGGTGACGGAGATGAGCCCGGACACCCGGGGGTCCTTCACGTTGGGGATGAGGGAGGCCAGCTCCCGCTGGATCTCCTCGTTGATGCGTCCGATCCGATTGCTTGCCATAACAGAATTCCTCCTTTAGGTTCTCGGAGATATGCAAATGGGGGCGGGCGAAAACGCCCGCCCCCACAAAATGGTTGGTTTCAGAAATTTGCTTACACTTCGATCTGCTCCATGAGGAAGGCCTCGATGATGTCGCCCTCCTTGATGTCCTGGAACTTCTCGAAGGTGATGCCGCACTCGTAACCGGCGGCGACCTCCTTGACGGAGTCCTTGAAGCGCTGGAGGGAGGCGATGGCGCCGTCGTAAATGACGATGTTGTCCCGCAGCAGACGCATCTGCGCGCCCCGCTGCATCTTGCCGTCCAGCACATAGCAGCCGGCCACCATGCCCACGCCGGTGATCTTGAAGACGCTGCGCACCTCGGCCCGGCCCAGGTCCACCTCTTTGAACTTGGGGGTGAGCATGCCCTTCATGGCCGTCTCCACCTCGTTGATGGCGTCATAGATGACCCGGTACATGCGCATATCCACGTTCATGCGGGCGGCAGACTCCTTGGCGTTGGCGTCGGGGCGGACATTGAAGCCCACGATGATAGCGCCGGAGGTGGAGGCCAGCATCACGTCGCTCTCGCTGATGGCACCCACGGCGCAGTGGATGACCCGCACCCGGACCTCCTCGTTGGACAGCTTCTCCAGGCTGGCCTTCACGGCCTCGGCAGAGCCCTGGACGTCGGCCTTGACGATGATGTTCAGGTTCTTCATCTCACCGGCCTGGATCTGGCTGAACAGATCCTCCAGAGAGACCTTGCCCACGGGGCTGGCCACGGCTGCCTTCTGTTCCTGCTTGCGCTGCTCGGCCAGCTCGCGGGCCATGCGCTCGTCGGCCACGGCGTGGAACTCGTCGCCTGCGCCGGGCACCTCGCTCATGCCGATGATCTCCACGGGGACGGAGGGACCGGCGTCGTTGAGCTTCTTGCCCCGGGCGTCGGTCATGGCGCGGACACGGCCCACGGCAGTGCCGGCGATGATCACGTCGCCCTGGTGCAGGGTGCCGTTCTGGACCAGCAGGGTGGCCACGGGGCCGCGGCCCTTGTCCAGCCGGGCCTCGATGACAGCGCCATGGGCGGCGCGGTTGGGGTTG
The DNA here is from genome assembly GCF_054108085.1 of Flintibacter sp. SJQ-8. NCBI lineage: Bacteria > Bacillati > Bacillota > Clostridia > Eubacteriales > Flintibacter > Flintibacter sp. SJQ-8. The sequence goes on along the minus strand of NZ_JBPJWR010000004.1, from coordinate 116,017 downwards.
GCCTTCAGCTCCCGCATCTCGGCGGTGAGGACCACCATGTCCAGCAGGTTGTCGATGCCCTGGCCGGTCTTGGCGGAGATGGGGCAGATGATGGTGTCGCCGCCCCACTCCTCGGGCACCAGCTCATACTCGGTGAGCTGCTGCATAATGCGGTCGGGGTTGGCGGTGGGCTTATCCATCTTGTTGATGGCCACGATGATGGGGATCTCGGCGGCCTTGGCGTGGTTGATGGACTCCACGGTCTGGGGCATGATGCCGTCGTCGGCGGCCACCACCAGGATGGCCACGTCGGTGATCATAGCGCCCCGGGCGCGCATGGCGGTGAAGGCCTCGTGGCCGGGGGTGTCCAGGAAGGTGACGGGGCTGCCCTTCACGTTCACCTGATAGGCACCGATGTGCTGGGTGATGCCGCCGGCCTCGCCGGAGACCACGTTGGCGTGGCGGATATAGTCCAGCAGAGAGGTCTTGCCGTGGTCCACGTGGCCCATGACGACCACCACGGGGGCGCGGGGGAGCAGATCCTCCTCCTTGTCCTCGGTGGTGTCGATCAGCTTCTCCTCGATGGTGACGACGACCTCTTTCTCTACTTTACAGCCCATCTCCTCGGCGATGATGGCGGCGGTGTCATAGTCGATCACGTCGCTGAGGGAGGCCATCACGCCGTTTTTGATGAGGCACTTGACCACTTCCGCACCGGTCTTCTTCATGCGGCTGGCAAGCTCGCCCACGCTGATCTCGTCGGGGATCATGACCTTGACGGGGGCCTTCTTGGCGATCTCCAGCTGGAGGCGGCGCAGGCGGTCCTGCTCCTCCTGGCGGCGCTTGTTGCCAAAATTGCCGGCCTGTCTGCCGCCCCGCTGGCGCTGGGCGTTGCGGCCCTGGAACTTCTGCTTGCCGCCCCGGTCCTGGGTCTTCTCACTGGTGAAGGACTCCAGCCGCTCGTCATACTTATCCAGGTTCACGCTGCCGCCGCCCCGGGTGTCCACCACTTTCTTGGCGGGGATGCGGGAGGTGGGCTGGGTGACGGTCTGGGTCTGCTTGGCGGCGGGAGCCTGCTGCTGGCCCTTGTGCTGAGCCTGGGCGTTGTTATTGTGATTGCCCTGGTTCTGGCCGTGCTGCTGGGCGGGGGCAGCCTTGCCCTGCTGGGGCTTGGCGGCGGCGGGAGCGACCTGCTTGGGGGCGGGCTTGGCGTCGTGATAGACGTCGGCGTACACCGACTCGATGGAGTCGATCTGGTTGTGCTGGGTCAGATACTCGAACACGATGGACAGCTCCTGGTCGGTCAGGGGCTGCATGTGGTTCTTGGGGGGATGACCATACTGGGTCAGGATGTCCATGACCTCTTTGGAGGGGAGCTCTTTGCTGCCCTTCTTAAAGTCCTTGGCCACCTTGTGGATGGGATATTTTATCATCATAGGGGGAAGCCACCTCGTTTCTTAGGAATCGTGCCGGAACTTGCCGGTCAGACGCCGGCCGCCGGGGCCGGGCTTGTTGGAACGGCTGGGCCGGTCAAAACCGGCCTTGGTGTGGGAAGCCGTATCCCCGGGGCGGTGCGGCTTCGTATGACGGGGGGGCCGGGACTTCTTCCGGTCCGGGCCGCCCTGGGTCTTGGAATCTTTGGCAGGCTGCTCCTGCTTAGGCTGGGGGGGCGGAGCCCAGGGCTTGCGCTTGCCCTCCCGCAGGTTTTTCTCGTGCTGACGTTTTTCCCGCTGGCGCTGGAGCATCCGGTCGGCCTTGGTCCGCAGCTGCTGGGCGGCGGGGCCATAGTGCTCCGGGTCGCGGGCGGAGAGCTTTTCCACAATGGAGGCGGCAAAGCCCGCGTCGCTCAAAGCCAGCATGGCGCAGGAGGTGCGGCCCAGGCAGAAGCCCAGCTCCGCCTTGGTGGCGGGCACTTCCAGCCACAGCACGTTGCCAATCTCGCCGAAGTGGGCGCAGCGGCGGCGGGTGTTGGGGGCGGCGTCGCTGGCCAGCAGAATGAGCCGGGCGTGGCGGGCGCGGCACAGGGCCCCCACGGGCTCCTCGCCGATCTCCAGCCGTCCGGCCTTTTTGGCCAGGCCCAGCAGGTGGAGAATGGGATCGTTAGCCATCAGCGGGCACCTCCTTCATCTGCTCCTCCAGGGCCTGCCACACCTCGGGGGGCAGGGCGGCGGAGAAGGCGCGCTCCAGGGCCTTGGACTTGCGGGCCCGGGCCAGACAGGCCGGGTCGGGGCACACATAGGCCCCCCGTCCGGGCAGCTTGCCCTTAAAGTCCAGGCTCACGGCCCCCTCGGGGGAGCGCACCACCCGGATGAGCTCTTTTTTCGGTTTCATCTCCCGGCAGCCGACACACTGGCGCATGGGAATCTTTTTGGGCAAACGTCACAACCCCTTTTCATATGGTGGGGGCGGCTAATAACCGCCCGGGCAGGCAAATTACTCCTCGGTCTTGGCAGTCTCGCTCTCGACGGTCTCCTCGGCGGAGGCGGGCTCGGTGAACAGGGCCTCGGCCTCGGCAGGGTCCTCGGCGGGGGCGGAGGCAGGCTTGATGTCGATCTTATAGCCGGTGAGCTTGGCGGCCAGACGGGCGTTCTGGCCCTCCTTGCCGATGGCCAGGGACAGCTGGTCGTCGGGGACCACCACCCGGCAGCTCTTGCCGTCGGGCAGCTCCTCCACGCTGACCACGTCGGCGGGGGACAGGGCGGCGGCGATGTACTGGGTCGGGTCCTCGGAGAAGCGAATGATGTCCATCTTCTCGCCCTTGAGTTCCTCCACAATGGTGTTCACCCGCTGTCCCTTGGGGCCCACGCAGGCGCCGATGGGGTCCACGTTGGGGTCGGCGGACCACACGGCCAGCTTGGTGCGGGAGCCAGCCTCCCGGGCCACGGACTTGATCTCCACAGTGCCGTCGTAAATTTCGGGCACCTCCATCTCGAACAGGCGCTTGACCAGGCCGGGGTGGGTGCGGGAGATGAGGACCTGGGGCCCCTTGGTGGCGTGGCGGACCTCCACCACATAGACTTTCAGGCGCTGGCCCTCCACATAGTGCTCGCCCTTCACCTGCTCGTTGGCACCCAGATAGGCGTCGGTGAACTCAGAGCCGGAGTGGATGCGCAGGGTGACGGAGCCGTTGCGGGGGTCGATGCGGGTGACGATGCCGGTGAGCAGCTCGTGCTCCTTATTGCAGAACTCGTCATAGATCATGCCCTGCTCGGCCTCGCGGATGCCCTGGACGATGACCTGGCGGGCGGTCTGAGCGGCCACGCGGCCAAAGTTCTTGGGCTTGATCTCCATGCGGACCACGTCGCCCAGCTGGGCCTGGGGCAGGACCAGACGGGCCTCCTCCAGGCTGATCTCGGTGGCGGGGTTGTCTACCTCCTCCACGATGTCCTTCTTCAGGAACAGGCGGACGGTGCAGGTGTCGGGGTCGGCGTCGATGACCAGGTTATCGCCCACGCCCTCGTGGTCCCGGCGATAGGCGGACAGCAGCGCCTGGGTGATCTTCTCCATCATATAGCCGGGCTTGATGCCCTTCTCCTGCTCGATCTGGGCGATGGCGGCAAAAAACTCCTTGCCGTCCAGTTCGTTGCTGTTTGCGGGTTTTGTCGTTCTCTTAGCCACAGTGTGTTCCTCCTAAACGAATCAGAAGCGGGGGTACAGCCGTACCAGCGCGATCTCTTTTTCTCAAAGGTGATGGGCTCGCCGCCCACGTCCAGGGTCACGTCCCCGTCCCGCCAGGACTGGAGCATGCCCACAAAGTCCTTTCGGCCGTCCCGGGGGCGATAGAGCTTGACCTCTACCTCCTGCCCCTGTTCCTGGGCGAAGTGCTCGGGCTTTCTCAGCACCCGGTCCGCCCCGGCGGAGGACACCTCGAAGGTATAGCTGCCCTCGATGGGGTCGGCCTCGTCCAGCAGGTCGGACAGGGGGCGGGACACGGCCTCGCAGTCGTCGATGGAGATGCCGCCCTCCTTGTCGATATAGACCCGCAGGAACCACTCCCCGGCCTCCTTCACATACTCCACGTCCCAGAGGGAGCAGCCCGCCTGCTCCACCACGGGGGCGGCCAGCTGGGCCACAACGTCGGTCACTTTTGCCATGGAATACTCCTCCCACCGGGCCGAAAAACAGGTGCTTCGGCCCATTTAGTCAATCAAAAAGAGCGGAGCCTTGACCCCACTCTTACCAATACTACCTTAATTACAATAAGACTATACCATAACGGGCGTGCAAATGCAAGGGGAGGGGAAGAGTTTTTTTGCCAAAGAGGCGGGAACTTTTCGCCGGAAAGCGCAAAATCAGCACAAAACTTTGCTGACTTTACAAAAATGATACAGGCATTTAACACGGGCGGGATAGCGGCCCGGCGGCGGGCACACTATACTGATAGGGCAGCGCCCGGACAGTTGGGCGCGAATTTTGCGGAAAAATACAAAAAACAAGGAGACTGGCATGAAACAGGCTGTCATCGACATCGGTTCAAACTCCATCCGCCTGACCCTTTACGCCGTGGAGGGGCGGAATTTTAACATTTTGTTCCGGGAGAAGATCATGGCGGGGCTGGCGGGCTATGTGGAGCGGGGCGCCCTGAGCGGCGAGGGCGTGGCCCGGGCCAAAAGCGCCCTGCTGGAGTTCAAGCGGACGCTGGAGCTGCTGGACATCCATCGTGTGGCGGTGATCGCCACCGCGTCTTTGCGCAACGTGACCAACACGGACCAGGCGGTGCGGGAATTGCAGCAGGCCACCGGCTTTCCCGTGACGGTGCTCAGCGGCCAGCAGGAGGCCCGGCTGGGCTACGCCGGGGCCATGGAGGAGCTGCACCTGAAAAGCGGCGTCTTTGTGGACGTGGGCGGGGCCAGCACCGAGGTGGTCGCCTTTCAGGGCGGCCAGGTGGTGGACTCGGCCAGCTTCGCTGTGGGCTCCCTCAGCCTTTACCGCACCTGTGTGAAGAAAATTCTCCCCGGCCCCGGCTCTCTGGAGCGCATCCGCCATACCCTCCGCCGGGAGATGGACGAGAAGGGCCTCGACCCCAAGGAGAAGCGCTCCCCGTTAGTAGGCGTGGGGGGCACGGCCCGGGCGGTGTTAAAGCTGGCCCGGCAGCGGTTTGACCTGGACGGGGACTGCCGCACTGTCACCCGGGCGCAGCTGGAGGAGCTGGTCAACCTGCTGACCCAGGGGGAGCGGGAGGCCGCCGGGCTGATCTTAAAGACGGCCCCGGACCGCATCCACACCCTGGTGCCGGGGCTGATGGTCCTGGTCCATATCATCAAGGCTTTTCACGCCGACGAGCTGGTGGTCAGCCGCTACGGCGTTCGGGAGGGATATTTATGTCAAATGCTGCAAACACCCGCTGCCCCTATACGCAGAACCGGGAACTGAGCTGGCTGCGCTTTGACCAGCGGGTGCTGGAGGAGGCGGCGGACCCCGCCGTGCCGCCCTTAGAACGGCTGAAATTCGTGTCCATCTTCACCAGCAACTTAGACGAGTTCTTCATGGTCCGGGTGGGCAGCCTGTTCGACATTGCCCGCATGTCCCCCGAGGAGCGGGACAGCAAGACGGGCATGACCGCCCGGGACCAGCTGCGGGCCATTTATCGGGCCGTGCCCGGTCTGCTGGAGCGAAAAAAGCGCATCTATGCCGGGGTGATGGAGGAGCTGGACCGCTGGGGCATCCGGGACATGGACCCGGAAGCGCTGACGGCGGAGGAGCTGAAGCGCATCTGGCGCTATTTCAAAACGGAGATGACCCCGGTGCTCTCTCCCATCGTCATTGGCCCCCACCACCCCGTGCCCCACTTAGTGGGCAAGCGGCTGTATGCCGCCCTGCTCCTCCAGGACAAGAAGGGGCGGCAGTCCATCGGCATCGTGCCCATGCCCGACAGGCTGGACCCCTATGTGATGCTGGCGGACGGGCGGCGCTTTGTCCGGGGGGAGAACATTCTGCTGCGCTGGGCGGGCACCCTGTTCGGAGAGCAGCTGGTGCGGGAGAGCTGCCTCATGTGCGTCACCCGGAACGCGGACATCAGCTTTGACGACGAGAAGTTCGAGGATGACGAGGAGGACTTTCGGCGGCACATGTCCAAGCTGCTGAAAAAGCGGGACCACCTGTCCGCCGTGCGCCTGGAGCTGGACCGGCGGGTGTCCCCCGACTTTGCCAAAAAGCTGGCCCAGCTGGCCGGGGTGGAGGACCGCCAGGTCTTTGCCGACCCCTGTCCCCTGAACATGGGCTATGTGTTCAATCTGATTGGCACTTTGCCCCGGGAGGTGTCGGTCTCCCTGCTCTATCCCCCTTACGAGGGCCGCTGGCCGGAGGACCTGGACCGGCAGAAGCCCATCCGGGCCCAGGTAGAGCAGCAGGACAAGCTGCTCTTCTATCCCTATGACTCAGTGGAGCCCTTTCTGCTGCTGCTGAGCCAGGCAGCGGAGGACCCGGAGGTGCTGTCCGTCAAGATCACCATCTATCGCCTGGCCTCCCCGTCCAAGGTGGCCCGGATCTTGTGCCGGGCGGTGGAGAACGGGAAGGACGTGCTGGTGCTGATGGAGTTGCGGGCCCGGTTTGACGAGGCCCATAACTTAGCCTGGGCCAAACAGCTGGAGGAGGCGGGCTGCCAGGTCATCTATGGCATGGAGGGCTTTAAGTGCCACAGCAAGGTCTGTCTCATCACCACCCGCAGCCGGGGCAAGACGGGCTATCTCACCCAGATCGGCACGGGCAACTATAACGAAAAGACCAACGCCATGTACACCGACCTGTGTCTGATGACCGCCGACCAGGCCATCGGGGAGGACGCGGCGGCCTTCTTCCGCAACATGCTGGTCAACGACCTGGAGGGGAAATACCGCCAGCTGCGGGTGTCCCCCTTCGGCATCCGGGAGGAGCTGTGCCGCCGGATCGACGGCCAGGCTGCCCTGGGCCGAGAGGGCTACATCTGCATCAAGGCCAACTCCGTCACCCACCGGGCGGTGATCGACCGGCTGTGCAAGGCCTCTCAGGCGGGGACGGAGGTGCGGCTCATCATCCGGGGCATCTGCTGCATCCTGCCCGGGGTGCCGGGGTACACGGACAACATCCACATCACCAGCGTGGTGGGCCGCTATTTAGAGCACGCCCGGGTCTATGTCTTTGGCCGGGGGGAGCAGGGGGCGGTGTATCTGTCCTCCGCCGACCTGATGACCCGGAACCTGGACCGCCGGGTGGAGATCGCCTGTCCCGTCCACGACCCCCAGCTGAAGCAGCAGCTGCGGTGGATGCTGGAAAGCCAGCTGCGGGACAACGTGAAGGCCAGCGACCTGCTGCCAGACGGGACCTATGCCCGGCGGCACGGGGCGGTGCCCTTCGACTGCCAGAACTATTTCATGGAGCAGTCCCCCCACACGCCGCCCCAGCCCCAGCCGGAGAAAAAAAGTCTGGGGGCGAACGCGGCGGGGCTGCTGCACCGGTTTTTCCACGCGCCGCGCAAAAAATTCCAGCATCGTTCCGCCAAAAACAGCGCACAATAAGCCCCGGATGGAACTTCCGCAGCAACAAGCGGGGGGAATGCACAGTGAGCAGACGGGGATACGCGGCGGCAGTGGCCGCCCTGGTCCTGTCGCTGAGCCTGACGGCCTGCGGCACCGCCGCCAACAGCGGCGACCCCACAGCCAGCCGCACCGGCACAGGCAACAGCGGCCCGGACCAGCGCAGCGCCCGCAGCGCCTATGACTATCTGGAGGACGGGCACTACTCCGCCGCCCGCACCGGAAAGATCCGGGACCAGGCGGGCAGGGCGGAGCGGGACTTCACCCAGGACGTGCGGGACATGCTGGGCGACACGGAAAAGGCCGCCAAAGACATCGGCCAGGACGTGAAGGACGCCGGACAGGACGTGAAAAACGCCGGAGAGAAGGCCGCAGGGGACGTAACAAACGCCGCCAAAGAGGCCAAAAACGGCGTGGAAAACACCGTCCGGGACGCCACCGGATACCGCTGAAAGACAAAAAGCCAGGGAGGGCCGACATCCGTCGGCCCTCCCTGGGCGTTTATTCAGTTACCCACCACAATGCGCACCTGCTGACCCACGGGGTCAATGTAGATGGTCATGTTCTGGTGAGACACCCGGCAGGCGTTCAGGCGCTCGGCACCGGTGTCCTGCTGGAACCAGTCGTCCTGGGTATAGCGGCTGCCGCCCACCTTTTTGCAGCACTCCACATTTTCCGATACAGCATAGGTCTTGCCGCTGATGGTGACGTAGTAGCTGCCGTCCTTCTCGAAGAAGTCCTTGGGGGTGACGTTTCTGATCTCGGTGAGTTCCTTCACGTCCCGGATCATGGTCCCGCCGCTAAGGTTCTGGCCGACGGACACGCCTACAAAGTCCCCGTTCTTGCCGGAGTAGTCCGTCTCGGTGCTGAACTGGGTGGACTGGCGGCTGACCAGGGTCCAGGTTTTATGGTCGGTCTTCTTGGTGGTGTATTTCCAGTTTCCGTTCTCGTCCACCACGGGATTGCCGTTCTTGTCCACCACCAGCACCTCCTCCTCGGTGATGTTGGTCTTGGACACCATGATGCCGTAGATATAAGCATCGCCGGTGACATCCTTGAGTACGATGTAGTCCACCATGTTGGAGGAGTTCAGATGGTAGGTGGCGATGGAGGAGGCGGGCACGTCCGCCCCGTTCAGACTGCCCAGAGTGATGCGGCTCATGGAACCGCTGTTGGTCTGCTCGTAAATTTTCACGCCGGGGGTGACGGTATAGCCGTCCAACTTCATGGCACTGACCAAGAAGGCGCTGCCGGCCCGGCGGGTGGGCAGCTTGCTGGCTCCGATCTGGCCCTTGGTGCCCGAGGTGATGGACACCAGCTGTCCGGCCAGCTTGTCGCCGCTGGATACGGTGCCCTTCAGGCTCAACGTGCCGCCGCTGGGCAGGAACACCTCGGCGGAGCCGGCCGTCACGGTGCCGATGGCGGTGGAGCCCACGTCGCCGCTGGGCTTGGCCATTCCGGCCACCTTGCCGTCGGCGGTGAGCAGCAGGACCACCTGGCTGCCGGTGCTGAAATCTCCCGTATTGTCCCATGCCGAATCCAGCACTTCAAACTCATGTCCCAAAGCGGTGAGCTTTTCCGGGGCCTTGAAGTTGGGGCTGGCGTTTTCCAGTACGCAGGTCAGGCGCAGATCGGATACGATCAGGGTGTTGGACAGGTCGTCATAGGTCACCACGTCATAGGGCTTGATGCCGGACAGGCCGATGGTCTGGCGGTTTTTCTGGATCGAGAAGTTTTCCACACCGCCGGTCAGTTTGTGGAAAGTGGCCGCGCTGGCGGGACCCATGACCACCACCGCGTCCCCGTCAGAGGAGACCGCGCCGCCGCTGACATAGACGGAGACGATCTTGCCCCGCTGGGAAAACAGAGTGACCTGACTGCCGGCATAGAGGGAGGTGTGGGCGCTGGAATAGCTCTCCCCGTCGCTCTTGCTGGCGGTGTAGACGGGGGTGCTGCCGGAGATGGTGTACTGCTTGCCGTCGGTGCCCTTCAGATAGGCCGCCTGGGCGTCGGCGGACAGGGTGACGGTGGTGGAGATGCTGTCGTCGGGGACAAAGGTGACGATCTCCTGCTTGTCGTTGGTGACTAAGGTGCCCCGGCGGCCCTGAAGGCCGGTGGGGGTCACGTTGTCCGCCTTGGGCAGATAGGTCCCGTCAGAGGTGCGGATGGCTCCCTTTGCCACGCTGCCGTCCTCCGACTCCACGTTCACGGCTAGCAGGACCACGTCGCTCTTGGCGCTGCCCAGGCCCTTGTAATAGTCGCTGCCCTCGCCGGTCTTACAGGTCAGGGCGTTGACAAACAGCTGGGCGGCCTGGGCGCGGGTGATGGGGCTGTAGGCCCCGGCGTTTACCCCGTCGGTCAGGCCGATGGAGGCGGCCAGGTTCATATAGCTCTCCGGCCACACCGCCCCCACCTGCTGGGTGTTATAGCCCAGGACGCGGATGAGGATGGTGGCCGCCTGGGCCAGGCTGATCTTGGCGTCCGGGTCAAAGCGCCCGTTGCCCACGCCGGAGATCAGGGCCGCGGCGGGGGCGCTGTCGCCGCCGCCGTCAGAGGAGCCGGAGCTGCTGCTGCCGCCCCCCACCGTCAGGCTGGAGGCCAGGTTCACATAGCCCAGGGCCCAGTGGCGGCTGGTCACGTCGGAGAAGATGGTCCGGGTGGCGTTCATGGCCACCTGGTCCCCCTTCTGCAAAAATTTCACCACCATGGTGCAAAACTCCGCCCGGGTCAGGTTGGCGCCGGGGTTGAAGCGGTTGCCGCCCACCCCGTCCACCACGCCCATCAGCCGTAGCACGTCGGCGTTGACGGCGGTGGTCCGGTCAGACACGTCGGAAAAGGACGAGCCGCCCGCCGCCCCGGCGGGGACGGACAGGGACAGGGCCAGCGCCGCCGCCAGGGCCAGAGAAAGTACGCGCTTTTGTCTCATAGTCTTATATTCACTCCTTTTGGTCTTCGCTTTTCACGTTTCGCTGGCTCACTCCGCCCGCAGGGCCACCACCGGCTGCAGACCGGAGGCCTTGATGGCGGGATACATGCCGAAGATCACGCCCAGCACCACCGAGAACAGGAAGGCTCCCATGGTGATGAAGGGGCTGGGCAGCATGGCCGTCTCGTTCAGCAGCAGCTTTCCGGCCACCAGAGTGCCCACGCAGCCGATGCCGATGCCGATGAGGCCGCCGATGGAGCAGATCACCGCCGCCTCGATCAAAAACTGGGTGATGATGCTCTTGCGCTCGGCGCCGATGGCCTTGCGGATGCCGATCTCCCGGGTGCGCTCGGTCACGGTGACCAGCATGATGTTCATGATGCCGATGCCGCCCACCAGCAGAGAGATACCGGCGATGGCCCCCAGCACCAGGGCCTGCATGGTGTTCTGGCTCTTGATGTCCTGGGCATAGCTGTTGTCGCTCTGGACATAATAGTCGCCCTGGGTGCTGTTGCCCATCTCGTCCTTGGGGAACAGTCCGGCCAGATAGGCGTCCAGCAGGGTCATGGCCTCGGTGGTGGCGGAGGCGCTTTTGGCCTTGACCACATAGCTGCTGATGGTGCTGTTCTGGTTCATGGTGCGGTTGAAGGTGTAGGGCAGGACGATGATGTTGTCCATCTCCGGCCAGCCGTCCAACGACATGGGCTGGTAATAGCCCACCACCAAAAAGGGCTGGCCGTTGATGGTGATGGTCTCGCCCACCGGGTCGGTGTAGTCGAACAGGGCGGTCTTGGCCCCGGCCCCCAGCACGCACACGGCGTTGGTCTTTTCAATGTCCAGGAAGGACAGCTCCCGGCCCCCGGCCAGGGTATAGTTGTTGCACACCCCGTATTGATCCGAGCCAAGTTTGATGTGCATGGCCTTCTCCCAGTCGTAGTTGCCGTTGCTGTAGTCGTTGACCGACAGGGTCTTGGCCCCGTACTGCACGGTGGCCTTGTTGCCCAGCTCCACGTCGGGGGTGATGCCGTCCACCAGATTGCTGAGGGACAGGCAGTAGTCATACAGCTTTTGGGAGGTCTCGTTGTTGCTGTCGTAGTAGGAGTAGGCGGAGACGTTGATCTTGTTGTTGCCCATCTTCTCGAAATACTCCATGTTTTTCTTGTTCTGCCCCTGGACCACCGAGACCATGATGACCACGCTGGCCACGCCGATGATGATACCCAACATGGTGAGGAAAGAGCGGGTCTTTTTCATGGCGATGGACTTTAGGGCCATGGTGAATGCCTGCCAGATGTTCATGCCCAATCCACCTCCTGGGGGTGATCGGCAATGATCTTGCCGTCTGACAGCCGCACCACCCGGCGGGCGGTGGCGGCGATGCCGTCGTCGTGGGTGATGAGTAGGATGGTGGTGCCCTCCCGGTACAGCTCCCGGAGGATCTCCAGCACGTGCCGCCCGGTCTTGGAGTCCAATGCGCCGGTGGGCTCGTCGGCCATGATGATGGGGGGGTGGGTGGCGATGGCCCGGGCGATGGCCACCCGCTGCTGCTGGCCGCCGGACATCTGGCTGGGCCGGTGGTGGGCCCGGTCATCCATGCCCACCCGGGCCAGGGCCTCCATGGCGATGTCCTCCCGGTCCCACACCGAGACGCCCTGATAGATGAGGGGCAGCGTCACGTTCTCCAGAGCGTCCAGCTCCTGGATCAGGTTATAGCCCTGGAAGATGAAGCCGATCTCCTTGTTGCGGATGTGGGCCAGCTGCTTGTCAGACAGGGAGGTCACATCCACCCCGTTTAAGTGATACTCCCCATAGGTGGGGATATCCAGACAGCCCAGCACGTTCATCAGCGTGGACTTGCCCGAGCCGGACTGGCCCACAATGGCCACGAATTCCCCGCGGTCAATGTCCAGAGACACCCCGTCCAGGGCCCGGACCTCGCTCTCCTGGCCCTCGTTATAGATCTTATAGATATCTTTGATGTCAATGAGCATGGCGCGCCCCCTTTACCAGCTGCTGCCGGACTCGGTGACGGTGTAGTTCACAAAGACCGTGTCCCCGTCCTCCAAGCCGGAGGTGATCTCCACATTCTGGGCGTCGGACAGGCCGGTGGACACGATGACGGGGTAATAGCCCTCCTTCTCGCTGGGATACTCCCGGGTCTCGCCGGGCATGGGATCGGGCAGGTCCAGCTCGGGCACGTCATCGGGGCGCTCATCCCGCTGGACAAAGACCACCGACTGGCGGTTGCCCTCCAGGTCGCTGACGTATTTCACCGCGCTGGTGGGCACCAGGATACAGTCGTCCGACTGGCTGGTGACGAAGGAGTACTGCAGATAGGCCCCTTCGATCAGGCTGCCGTCCGGGTTGTCCACCGTGAGCACCACGGGGTAGTTGGTCATGCCCTGGCCGCTCTCCGCCTTGCCCATGTCGATGGAGCTGACCAGGCCCTGATAAGTGGCGTCGTTCCACGTCAGGTCCACATAGCTGCCCGGCTTGATGTAAGAGATGTTCCGGTCATCCACCGTAATGGTCACCAGCATCGTCGTGTTGTTGGAGATGATGATGACGGTATCGCCGCTTTTCACTTCCTCCCCCTCCACCAGACTGCAGGAGGTGACGGTGCCGTCGATGGGGGCGGTGGCGTGGAAGTTGGCCAGGGCCTTGGTCGCCTCGTCCAGCTTCTTCTGGGCCTCGTCCAGCTGCTCCTGCTTGGCCCGGATGTCGGTGTCCAGGGTGGAGGAGCCCAGGGTGAGGATGGCCTCCCCGGCGGACACGTTGGCATAGTTGCGCAGGTTGCCGATGGAGGTGACGGGGCCGTTGGCCTTGCACTCGATGGTGCGGCTCTCGTAATACTCGGTCTTGCCGTTCTGATAGGGGTAGATCTTGCTGCCGTCGGCGGCGGTGAGCACGGCGGCGGCGTCCATCCCGGCGGTCAGGGTGCCGGGGTTATCAAAGGCGATGACCGCCTCGAAGTGGACGGCCCCCTCGGGGGAGATGTAGCTCACCTTATGAATTTCGTCCACATAGCCATTGAAGTCGCCCATCACAGCGGGGACAGACACGGTGACGGCCTGGCCCTTTTTGATGCTGTTTTCATAGGCATAGCTGAAATACAGCGTCAGCTTCAGCTTTTTGTCGTTGACGATGGTGGCCACCGGGGTGCCCTTGGACACGTCCTGGTCGGTCTGAAAATCCTTCACGTCCATCAGCTTGCCGGAGAAGGGGGCCCGGACGGTGAGGTTGGACACGTCCTTTTGCAGGTCGGCCATGTCCTTTTGCAGGTCGGTGAGGGCCTTCCGGGCGTTATTGACCTCGTCCTCGGCGGCCTGGCTGTAGATGGTGTACAGGGGCTGCCCCGCCGTCACCGTGTCGCCGCCAGCCACCAGCACCTCCTGCACGGTGCCGCTCTGGGTCAGGGTGATGGCCGCCGACTCCTTGGCCTTGGCGGTGCCGCTGCCGGACACGGTGCTCTGGATGCTGCCGATGGAGGCGGGCTGGGCGTAAATTTCTCCCAGGTCGCCGCTGCCGGAATTCAAAAAGCGGTGCAGGGCAAAGCCGCCGCCCAGACATACCGCTGCGGCCACGGCCAGGGCGATCAGCCGCTTGGCCATTTTCTTCTTCTGCGCCCCCTTCTTTTTCAGCGGGGGCTTGCCCTGGGCCGGAGCCGGAGCGGGAGCCGGGGCCTGGGGCTGGACGGTGGTCATCTCTGCCATAGTAAATATCCTCCTTCAACAGTCCTGCGCATACAAAGCGTGCAGGGCGGGGTCGTCGTTTCATTCGCGGGGGCGGTGCTCGTCCCCAGCTTCATTATATTCGCCCTCCGCTGTCCCGCACAACTACAAAGCGATTACAAAAGTTTAAGATATTCTTAAGATGCCACTGTAACCGCCGGGACAGTTTTGCGCTTCACTGAAATAGACGAACGAGAGCAGGAAAATGTTGCAGGCTTTTCGTGTTTTTTCAAAAAAACATCCCCAGGGGCAGGAGAAAAACGGATTGCCGCGTCGCTTGCGCTCCTCGCAATGACGTGGGCGTCGGTCTCCGCGCCGAAAGAGAGGCGAGCAGACCTGTTTCCTGTCATTGCGAGGAGGGGCAAAGCCCCGACGTGGCAATCCGTTCTTAAATATTTACTTCTTCTCCATATGCGCCGCGGCGGATTTCATCATCAGGCGCTTGGTGCCCACCTGGTCGAAGGCAATCTCCAGCAGGGCGTCGCCGCCCATCTTCTGGATGGACAGGATCACGCCCTTGCCAAAGGCCTTGTGGCGCACGGTATCGCCTTTTTTGAAGGAGGCGGCGGGGGCAGGGGCGGGGGCGGGAGCGGGGCGGCCGGCGGGCTTTTGTCCGCTGCCGTTCATGGCCCGGACAAAGCCGCCGCCATAGCCGGCGCTGCGGCCCTGGGCGCTCTGTCCGGCGGGGGCGGGGCGGTCATAGCCGCCGTAGCCCGAGTCCCGGCTGGGGATGCCGCCGCCCCAGCTGTCGCTGTCCCAGCGGTTGGCCCGCCCGGTGCGTTCCAGCAGCTCCTGGGGGATCTCCTCCACAAAGCGGGAGGGGCGGTTGTTGCTGGTGCGGCCAAACAGCATCCGCTGCTGGGCGCAGGTGAGATAGAGCTTCTCTTTGGCCCGGGTCATGGCCACATAGCACAGCCGGCGCTCCTCCTCCATCTCGTCCGTCTCGCCGATGGCCCGGATGCCGGGGAAGATGCCCTCCTCGGCCCCCACCAGAAAGACCACGGGGAACTCCAGCCCCTTGGCCGAGTGCATGGTCATCATCACCACGCAGTCCTCCTCGTCCTGGCGGTCCAGATCGGTGTACAGGGCGATCTCGTCCAAAAATCCCGCCAGGGAGGGCTCGTCCCCTGCCCCGTCCAGATAGCCCCGGATGGAGGTGAGCAGCTCCCGGATATTCTCCAGCCGTCCCCGGTCCTCCACGGTGTTCTTGGTCTCCAGCATGACGGCATAGCCGGTGCGGATCATCAGCTCCTCGTAGAACTGGTCCAGGGGCAGCTCCCCGGCCAGGGCGGCCAGCTCCCCCATGAGATTGGTGAAGGCGGCCAGCTTGCCCGCCGAGCGCTCCAGCTCCGGGTACAGGCGGGCGTTGTCGATGACGGCATAGAGGGAGGTCTCCTCCCGCCGGGCGATGGCCTGGGCGGTCTCGATGGTCTTGGCTCCGATGCCCCGGGGCGGATTGTTGATGATGCGGGTCAGGCGCAGGTCGTCCTCCGGGTTGTTCAGCACCGCCAGATAGGCCACCATGTCCTTCACCTCCGCCCGGTCGAAGAACCGGGTGCCGCCGATGATGCGATAGGGGATGCCGTTTTTCTTGCAGGCGTTCTCCATCTGGTTGGACTGGGCGTTCATGCGATAGAGAATGGCGTGGTCCTTCCAGCGGCGGCCCTGGCTGTAGTCCTCCAGAATGCGGGCGGCCACGTACTGGGCCTCGTCGTTCTCGTTCATGGCGGTGTAAAGGGTCAGCTTGTCCCCGTCCCCGGCCTTGGTCCACAGCTCCTTGCCCTTGCGGCCCTGGTTGTTGCGGATGACGGCGTTAGACGCCTCCAGAATGTGCCGGGTGGAGCGGTAGTTCTCCTCCAGCCGGATCACCCGGCAGCCCTGATACTGCTGCTCAAAGGACAGGATATTCTCGATGGTGGCACCCCGGAAGCGATAGATGGACTGGTCGTCGTCGCCCACCACGCAGAAATTCTGATACCCCCCCGCCAGCAGGGAGGCCAGCAGATATTGCAGGTGGTTGGTGTCCTGATACTCGTCGATGAGTACATAGCGGAACTTTTTCTGATAATATTCCCGCACGTCCTCAAACTGCTGGAGCAGACGGACGGTGTGGAGGATGATGTCGTCAAAGTCCAGGGCGTTGGCCTCCCACAGGCGGCGCTGATACTCCATGTAGATGTTGGCGATCTTGGTCAGGCGAAAGTCCCCGCTGGCCTTGCACTGGGCCAGATACTCGTCGGCCAGGAGCATGGCATCCTTGGCCCTGGAGATGTAGCCCAGCACGGACCGGGGCGGGAACTGCTTGTCGTCGATGTTCAGGTGCTTCATAGACTCTTTGATGACCCGCAGGGAGTCGTCGGAGTCATAGATGGTAAAGGAGGAGGCAAAGCCCAGCTTCTCGATGTCCCGGCGCAGGATGCGCACGCAGGCGGAGTGGAAGGTGGAGGCCCACACGTCCTCCCCGGCGGGGCCAAGCATCCGGGTCAGGCGGTCCTTCAGCTCCCCGGCGGCCTTGTTGGTAAAGGTGATGGCCAGAATGGTCCAGGGCTGGGCGGGGTCCAGGCAGCACAGCCGCTCCCGCCGGTCCCGGTCCTCCGGGGACAGATCCGCCCCCTGGGCGCAGCCCTCCAGAAAGGCCAGGTCGTCGGGGGTGACCCACTGGGGGACCTCCGGGCTGTCAGAGCCCCGGCCATAGCGCATCAGGTTGGCGATGCGGTTGATGAGCACGGTGGTCTTTCCGCTGCCCGCCCCGGCCAGCAGCAGCAGCGGCCCCTGGGTGGTGAGCACCGCCTCCTGCTGCTGATTGTTCAGCCGGTAAAAGTCCCGGGCGATGGCCTGGCGGCGGGCGGCGGCAAATCGAATCTCCTGTTCGTGGTCAAGCATGATGTCACGTTCCGTTCTGTATGAAAATAGCGTCCGGCCCACAGAAAGGGCCGGGCAGAAAAGTTTGGATGGTCAGGTGTTCAGTTTACCATGCGGGAGAAAAAATAGCAAGAAAGTCAAGCAGAGTTAGGAGTGATGAGATAGGAGTTAGGAGTTGAGAGAAACTCATCACTCATCTCTCCTAACTCCTAACTGAAATCTGGCATAGAATGTGCCGCGAGAGCCATTCTGAATAGAGGGGGGAGCGCATATGGCGCAGCAGGAGAGCGGCTGGGTGCTGGAGCAGCAGCCCGACCCGGAGACCTTTCGCCGGGTGTGGGCCAGGGTGATGCCCGACGGGGAGGGCAGCCCCATCGCCTTAGAACGGGAAAGACCGGAAAAACAGGGAAAACAGGAAAAGCCCCAAAATCCGCCGGAGGAGAAGCCGACCCAGGAGCGGGAACCGGGGGCCGATTTAGAACAACTGATAGACCGGACCCGAACTGCGGCAGACAGCGCCCAGAGCCTGGCCCGCCGGGCGGGGCGGTACAGTCAGAGCATGGGGGTCATAGCCGCCGAGGACCGGACGGCCCTGCGCCGGTTCAGTGCCGCCTATTACCTGGAGACGGGGCGGGCCTACATGCCGCCAAAGCTGTCCCAAAACCAGGAGCCGGAAATGCTGTCCCTGGCCCCCGCCCTGCGGCGGCAGTATCAGCGGGAGGAGGAACTGGAGGGGCTGTGTATCGCCCAAATGAAAGGTGCGGAGGGCACCCAGGCCGAGCTGCTGGAGGAGCTGTCCCTCCAGTTCCGCCGCCACTGCCGCACCCTCCGCCAGACCCTGGAGCGCCTGGACCCGGACCGGCTGGGTTGACTTTATGGGGACAGTTCCGTTACACTTAAGATGAAAAAGGAGGCATATCTATGTCCCAACGCAGGACCCTGACCTATCCCTCCGCCGATGGGCGGCAGACCATCCAGGCGGTGGAGTGGCTGCCGGAGGGGGAGCCCCGTGGGGTGATCCAGATCGTCCACGGCATCGCCGAGCATATTGGCCGCTATGCCCACGTGGCGGAGTTTTTCACCCGGCGGGGCTATGTGGTGTGCGGCGAGGACCACCTGGGCCACGGGGCCACGGTGACAGACGGAAAATACGGCTTTTTCGCCCCGGAGGGCGGCTGGGACCTGGTCGTCCGGGACGTGTACGCCCTGCGGCGGCTGGAGGGGGAGCGGTGGCCCGACTTGCCCTATGTGCTGCTGGGGCACTCCATGGGGTCCTTTTTGGCCCGGACCTGTCTCATCCGCTGGCCGGGGACGGTGGATGCCGCCGTGCTGTCGGGCACGGGGCAGGAGCGGGCGGCCCTGGTGGCCTTTGGCCGGGGGGTCTCCGGTCTGCTGTGCCGGTGGCGGGGGCCGGACTATGTGAGCCCCCTGGTCTATGCCCTGTCCCTGGGGGCCTATAACGCCCGGGTCCACCCCGCTCCGGGCCAGGGGGACTGGACCACCCGGGACTTTGAGATGGCGGCGGGACGGAAGCAGGACCCCTTATGTAACTTTCGCCCCACCGTGTCCATGTTCCGGGATATGCTGGGGGGCATCGCCTGGATCGGCCGGGAGGAGAACGTCCGGCGCATGGACGGAGATATGCCCATCTATCTCTTTTCCGGGGACCGTGACCCGGTGGGGGACATGGGGGCGGGGGTGCGCCGGGTAGCGGCCCTGCTTCGCCGCTGCGGCTGCCGGGATGTGACGGTGCGGCTTTACCCCGGCGGGCGGCACGAGATGCTAAACGAGCCGGAGCGGGAGCAGGTGATGGAGGAACTGGCCGTCTGGCTGGCTGATCGTCTGGCCAAACCTTAATTATTCTTTAACATAATTGCAACTTCTGCCGCCAACTGGTATAATGACCCAAAGCAATCAAAGGGGGAGAGAGAGCCGTGAGAGAGAACAAGGGCGCTCTCCCGCACTGGCTGGGGGCAGTGTTGGCCGTTGTCCTGCTCTACGGGGGGATGGAAGCCCTGGGCGTCACCTGTCCCATTCGGTTTTTCACCGGGGTCTCCTGCGCCGGGTGCGGCATGTCCCGGGCCTGGCTAGCCCTGCTGCGGGGGGACATTTCGGCGGCCTGGGGCTATCACCCCCTGTTCTGGCTGCCCATCCCGGCGGCGGGACTGTTTCTGTTCCGGCGGCAGATCCCCCGGCGGGTGCTGCGGGGAGCGGTGTGGGCCGGGGCGGCCCTGTTCCTGATCGTATACGCCCTGCGCATGGCCGACCCGGGGGACAGCGTTGTCACCTTTGCCCCCCAAACGGGCTTTTTGTTTCGTATCGTGTTTGAAAGATAAAATATAGAGAGAACAGAGAGAAAAGGAGAGAAGCGACATGTATTGTAAGCACTGTGGCCGGGAGATCGGCGACGGCCAGCGGTTCTGCGGCTATTGCGGGGCCAGGCAGCAGGTGGACGGGCAGGATCAGGTCCCGCCCCAGCCCGACGAGGGGGCTGCTGCACAGTCCGGCCCCCAGGGGACCCAGTCCGGGAGCTATCACTATGACGCCCCCCAGCCCTCCGGCAGCACACCTACGGATGGGAACGCCCTGCTGACCATCTTCGCCATCCTGTGCGCCGCGGTCTATGGCTTTCGGGCCATCGTCCGCTTCTTCGGCGCGGTGGGCAATTTCTTAAACGGCTATTTCTATGGGGCCATGATCCTCACCCGGGTGCTGCTGCCCCTGGTCCAGTCTGGGGCCTATGTGTGCATCTGTCTGCTGCTGCTGGCCATGGCCCTGAAGAGCACCCGGAAAAACCGGGAGGCCTATTTCTTCGGCGTGAGCTGTCTGGCCCTGGCCACGGTGGCCGTGATGGCGGTGCGGGTGCTGCTGATGGTGCTCATCGACGGGCTGTTCTATGGCTGGTATTGGAGCTGGGGCGGCTTCGTCACGTCGGTGCTGGGCCTGGTCGTCACCGTGGGCGGCCTGTGGGTGCTGATGTACTTAGACGGCCAGCAGGCCCTGGTGGGCAAGAGCGCCGACCAGCTGCGCCAGCTGGGCTATGACCTGTCCGACGCCATGAAAGAGCTGCGCTTCACCGGCGGAAACCAGAATACCTCCGGCCAGGAGGGCGCCCGGCCCCAGTATCAGTCCGCCTCCGCCGACTACGGCGCCGGGGCCGCCTGGAAGCGCCCGGTGACGGAGAACCGGGACTTTGTCCTCTATGTGATCCTGACCATCATCACCTGCGGCATCTATGGCCTGGTGTTTTTGTATTCTATGATCCAGGACGTGAACACCGTGTGCGACGGGGACGGGGAGCACACCCGGGGCTTGATGGGCCTCATCCTGCTCAGTCTGGTCACCTGCGGCATCTACTCCTTCTATTGGTATTACTGCCTGGGCAACCGGCTGGCCAAAAACGCCCCCCGGTATGGCATGAGCTTTCAGGAGAACGGCACCACCGTCCTGCTGTGGATGGTCATCGGCTCCCTGCTGTGCGGCCTGGGCTCCTGGGTGGCCAACTATATCATCATCAAAAACTGCAACCAGCTGTGCGCGGTCTATAACCGGGCCCACGGGATCTGATTTGCATCACAAAAAATCGTCGTATCCAAGTTCGGATACGACGATTTTTTTATAGCTCAAAGACAAAATCCTGTCGAGGCAGCTTGTCCCAGGCGAAATGGGGCAGCAGCTCCTGAGGGGTAACGGGGGCGTACTCCGGGAGCAGTCCGGCGGCCAGGGCCAGGCGGCCCACCAGCTGCGGGGCGGTGAAGCGCTCCTTCAGCTGAGACAGCTCCAGGTCCCGGTCCCGCTTGGCCAGACGGCGGCCATCGGGTGAGAGCAGCAGGGGCACATGGCCATACTCCGGGTGGGGCAGGCCCAGCTTGCTTTGCAGCCACAACTGCCGGGGGGCGGAGTCCAGCAGGTCGCTGCCCCGCACCACTTGGGTGACGCCCTGAAAGGCGTCGTCTACCACCACCGCCAGCTGATAGGCGTATACCCCGTCGGAGCGGCGGAGGATAAAGTCCCCGCACTCCGCCGCCAGGTTTTGGGCATAGTCCCCCTGAATCTGGTCCCGGAAGGAGACCGTCTCCTCCGGCACCTGAACGCGCCAGGCGGGGGCGCGCTGGGCAGAGAGCGTCTCCCGCTCTGCCGGGGTGAGATGGCGGCAGCGGCCCGAGTACAGCACCACCCCGTCAGACCGGTGGGGGGCGGAGGCGGCCAGCCGCTGGGCCCGGGTGCAGAAGCAGGGATAGACCAGCCCCTGGTCCTCCAGGGCGCGAAAGGCGGCGGCATAGGCCTCGGTGCGCCGGCTCTGATAGATGGGCTGGCCGTCCCAGTCCAGGCCCAGCCACTCTAAGTCCCGCATGACCTGGTCGCAGAACTCCGGGCGGCAGCGGTCAGGGTCCAAGTCCTCCAGGCGGAGGACCATGCCGCCCCCGGCGCTGCGGGCGGCCAGCCAGGCCAGCAGACAGGACCACAGGTTGCCCAGGTGCATCCGCCCGCTGGGGCTGGGGGCAAAGCGGCCCCGGATGGGGGTGTTCATAGGGCACATCCTCCTTACAGGATCAGGGCGTCAGGTCGGCCTGGCGGCGGAGCAGGGACAGGGGCGGGGCCTGACAGGGCAGGTCCAGCTGAAAGACCATCTGGGGCTTGCGCACCTGGTCCAGGCTCTGGCCGTCCTCATCCCACAGGGCCTTTACGGTGACGGGACGGGGCCGAAGACCGGGGCCAACCAGCTCCAGCTGGTCGCCCACAGAGAACTTATTGTTCAATGTGAGCACCGCCCGGCCATCGGGGGTGCAGGAGCGGACCTTGGCCACGATCTGCCAGTCCCGGATATAGCGGGAATCCTGGGTGAACTGCCCCGGCTGGCCGAAATAGAAGCCGGTGGAGTAGTGCCGGTGGCTGATGTGCTCCACCTCGTCCCGCCACACCGGGTCCAGGGGCTGCCCGGCCAGGGCGGCGTCGATGGCGTGGCGATAGGCCCCGGTGACGATGGCGGCGTAATAGGCCGACTTGGCCCGGCCCTCCAGCTTCAACGAGTCCAGCCCCGCGTCCATCAGCTCGGCCACGTGGTCGATGGTACACATATCCCGGGAGTTCATGATATAGGTGCCCTTCTCGTCCTCGTACACGGGGAAATACTCCCCGGGGCGCTTCTCCTCCATCAGGGCGTATTTATACCGGCAGGGCTGGGCGCAGGCCCCCCGGTTGGAGTCACGGCCCGTCATATAGTTGGACAGCAGGCACCGCCCGGAATAGCTCACGCACATGGCCCCGTGGGCAAAGGCCTCCAGCTCCAGCTCCGGGGGCGTCTTGTCCCGGATCTCCCGGATCTCGTCCAATGACAGCTCCCGGGCCAGGATCACCCGGTCCGCCCCCAGGTCGTGCCAGGCACGGGCCGTCTCATAGTTGACGATGCTGGCCTGGGTGGAGATGTGCCGCTGGACATGGGGGGCATATTTCCCCGCCAGGGCCATCACGCCCACGTCGGCCAGGATGACGGCGTCCACCCCCACCTGGTCCAGATAGGTCAGCCACTCCGGCAGGCGGGCCACCTCGTCGTTGCGGGGCATGGTGTTGCAGGTGACGTGGACCCGCACGCCCTTCTTGTGGCACAGGGCCACCGCCCGCTTCAGCTCCTCCGGGGTGAAGTTCCCGGCGAAGGAGCGCATCCCAAAGGTGGTCCCTGCCAGATAGACGGCGTCGGCCCCATAGGCCACCGCCATCTCCAGCCGCTCCATGTCCCCGGCGGGGGCAAGCAGCTCGATCTTTCTCTCGCTCATGTGTGTCTCTCTCCTGTTTGATGATGGAAGCATCCCCGCCCCCCGAGAGGAGGGCGGGGACAAAAATCAGTTATACCGGGTCTGGGTGCGCAGGAAGCGCTGCTGCTCGTCCAGGGTCCTGAAGAAGCTGTGGGTGTTGTCGTCGCCCAGGGCGTAGTAGAAGTAGTTGGTCTTCTCCGGCTCCAGCGCCGCCTTGATGGAGTCAAGACCTGGGTTTGCGATGGGGGCGGGGGGCAGACCCTTGTAGAGATAGGTGTTATAGGGGGAGTCGATGGCCTTGTCCGCCTCGGTGGGGACCTTGCCGCCGTTGAGGAAGGCCAGGGTGGCGTCGATCTGTAAATAGCCCATGGTCCCGGCGCTGGGGTTGTTCAGGCGGTTATAGATGACGGAGGCGATGGTGCCCCGGTCCGTGCCGTCGGTCTCCCGCTCCACCAGAGAGGCGATGGTGAGGATCTCCCGGATGGAATAGCCGCTGTCGACCACCTTCTGCCGCAGGTCGTCGGTATACTTCTCGTCGAAGTTCACCAGCATCTTGTTGATGGCATACACCGCGTTGTGGGGGGTGTTGAACTGATAGGTGTCCGGGTAGAGGAAGCCCTCCAGCCGCTCGGCGTCGCCCAGGGGGATGCCCTGGAGGAAGGAAAAGGCGTAGTCGTGCTCGGCGGCGGCTTGGGTCAGTTCCTCCACCGTGGCCACATTGTTGTCCTCCAGCAGCTGGAAGATCTGGGTGACGGTATAGCCCTCGGGGATGGTGATGGTGATCTCCGCCTTGGTGGAGGAGTTCACGCTCATGCCGGAGAGCAGGGCGCGATAGTCCATGTCGGTGTTCAGGGTATAGGTCCCGGGAGAGACCTTGGCCTTGCCCCCGGTGACGGAGGCGAACAGCTTGAACAGGCCCTTATACTCGATGAGCCCCTCTTTTTTCAGCCGGTCTGCCACCTGGTTAAAGCTGTCCTCTTTGTCCACGGTGATGGTGACCTCTTTTTCCGGCTTGTTCAGGGCCAGCACGTCGTTGGCGGCGATCCAGCACACGCAGGCCAGCAGAATGGACACGCCGATGACGGCCACCGCGTACAGCATACCGGAGCTGGCGGCAAAGCTGCGGGAGCGCCGCCGGTTGTTGGACCGGCGGGGGCTCTGGCCGTCGCCGGAGCGGTCTGACGGGGTGCGGGCGCTTCTTCTTTCCTGTGCCATAGGGTCCTCCTCAAATCAAGTTTGCTTGCAGGCTCAGCCGCAGACGATGCTCTCCGTCTCGGTGAGCAGCAGGTCCACCCGGCTGTCGTGGGGCTCGGTGGGCACCTTGTCCTGGAGCACCGCGTTGCGGCACATGCCCACCCGGAAGCCGTTGAAGTGCTCCAGCCAGCGGTCATAATAGCCGCCGCCAAAGCCCAGGCGATAGCCCGCCTTGTCATAGCACACGGCGGGGACCAGAATCAGGTCGATCTCGTCCTGGGTCAGGATGGGGCAGGACAGGTCGGGCTCGGAGATGCCGAAGGAGACGGACACCATGGGCCGGTCAGGCATGTACTGACGGATCTCCATCAGGTGGCCGGGCAGCATCCGGGGCAGGCCCACCCGCTTGCCCTGGGACACCAGGGTCTGGATCATGCGGGCGGTCTCCGGCTCCTTGCCGGGGATGCCCCAAAAGGCAAAGATGGTCTTGGCCTGCTGCACCTGGGGCAGAGCCAGGAACCGGGCGAACAGGGCGTCGTCGCTGCGGGTGAGTTCCTCCTGGGGGATGGTCGCCAGAGTCTTGCGGACGCTGCCGCGCAGCTGCTTCTTTTCTTCAGCAATAGTAAGTGCCATGATGAACCTCCTGTTCCCTGGCCGCTCCGGCCAGGGTCTTAATTAAATAGAATCCAAAATCAAAGGCGGAGCCGGGGCCCTGGGCGGTGATGACCTTGCCGTCCTGCACCAGGCTGACTCCCTGCTGGGGGATGGCCCCGGTGAGCCGGTTCTCCAGCCCGGGGTAGCACACCGCCTTTTTGCCGTTCAACAGGCCCCAATGGGCCAGCAGGGTGGGGGCGGCGCAGATGGCGGCCACCCAGACCAGCTCGTCCGCCGCGGCCTGACGCACCAGCGTCTCCACTCCGGGGCAGGCGGCCAGATTCTCCACGCCGGCGCCGCCTCCGGGCAGCACCACCATGTCTCCGGCCTTCAGCTGTACCTGGTCCACAGCCAGGTCAGACTGGACGGTGATGTGGTGGGCGCCGGGGACCATGGTGGGCCCCACGGTGGTCAGAGCCACCTCCAGCTCCGCCCGGCGCAGCAGGTCGGCGGGCACCAGGGCCTCCATCTCCTCAAAACCGGGGGCGAGCAGGATATAGACCATAGAATGACCTCCTTATAAGACGCACCGTAGGGGCGGACCTCTGCGTCCGCCCGCCGTTGGCGCATAGTTTTAGTGATGAGTTAGGAGTGATGAGTGATGAGTGATGAGTGATGAGTGATGAATCACTCCTATCTCATCACTCCTAACTCATAACTCTTTTTCGACCAGCGCCCAGATCTCGCTGTGAATGTCCTCAATAGAGCGCAGGCGGCCTGCGTCGTCCAGACAGTGGACCACGTGCCAGCCCAGCTGCTCCGCCGCCTGGAGGGCACAGGCGCGGCAGGCGGCCAGATAGGCGGTGTCCAGCTCGTGGATGTCCGCCTTTGTGTTGGTAGACGCCTCACGGGAGCGGAGCAGCTCCACCGCCTTCTCCGTGGGCATGTCCAGATAGACCACTAAATCCGCCCGGGGCAGACCCAGCTTGTCGTGCTCGAACTCGTCCAGCCAGCGGAAAAAGGCCTGCCGCTCTTCCGGGGCACACTTGGCCCCCTGGTGGACGGCGTTGGAGGTGGTGTAGCGGTCTGCCAGGATCAGCCCGCCGTTCTGATAGTCCTCTCCCCACACCTTGCGCCAGGAGGCGTAGCGGTCCACGGCGTAGAAGGCGGAGGCGGCGTAGGGGCTTACGTCCTGGGGGTGGGTGCCGAACTCCCCGCCCAGGTACATGCGGATGAGGGCGGAGGAGGGCTGGTCATACTGGGGGAACACCAGCCGCCGATAGCTCCGGCCCATGCGGTCCAGCCGGTCGCACAGCTTTTGGAACTGGGTGGACTTGCCCGAGCCGTCGGTGCCCTCGAATACGATAAGCTTGCCGTTCATGCTCATGCGTCCCCCTTTTTGTCGGGGTGGATGCGCTGGCCGGCGGCCTTCACCAGGACCAGGGGCAGCTTGGCCATGCGGCCAATGCGTTTTGGCTCTTTTTTCAGACGATAGGCCCACTCCAGGCCCAGCTTCTGCCACTGCTCCGGGGCACGCTCCACGTTCCCGGCGAACACATCTAGGCAGCCGCCCAGGCCGATGGCCAGCTTGGCCCCGGTGTGCTGGCCCCAGCGGGCCATCCATTTCTCCTGCTTGGGCGCGCCCAGGCAGACGAACAGCAGGTCGGGCTTGGCGGCGGCGATCTGGGGCAGGATGGCCTGCTCGTCTTTGAAATAGCCGTCGTGAGTGCCGCACAGGACCAGATCGGAATAGCGGGCGCAGATGCGGCGGCCCGCCTCCTCCGCCACGCCGGGCTTGGCCCCCAGCAGATAGAGCCGCCCGCCCATCTCGTTCAGGGCGGAGAGCATGGCCTCGGCAAACTCGATGCCGGGGACCCGCTCCTTCAGGGGCGTGCCTAAAATTTTGGCGGAGTAGACCACGCCGATGCCGTCGGGCAGGACCAGGTCGGCGGCGTTTAGGACCCGGCGGAACTCCGGGTCCTTCTCTGCGGCCAGCAAAAATTCGGGGTTGGGGGTGACAACATAGTGGAACTTGTCCTCCTCCAGCAACTGCCGCCCCTGCTGGGCCGCCTCCTGCTGGGTCAGGTCGTCGAATCGGACCCCAAGAATCTCAGTTTTCAAATCGTTTCCCCTCCCAGGGTGATGATCGGTGACGCGCAGGAAAATCAAGCAGCGGTCACTTTTGGTATTTTACCATGGCGCAGGCAAAAAGTCTATGAAAAAACAAAAGCGCTGGCCTATTCCAACATTTACTTGTTGCGCGGTGGGGTGAAAAAGGTTACAATTTGGTTACAAAAACAAGGAGGAACCAATGATAGATCGACGATGGAAGCGCCGCGCCGCCGCCCTTTTGGCCGCGCTGGCTTTGACCATACCCGCCCATGCCGCCCAGATCGAAGTGGACGGACAGACGCTAAGTGCAAGCGATGCCTGGGTGGAGGAGGGGACCAGCTATGTAACCCTGCGGGCTTTTTCCACCCTCACCGGGAGGACGCTGACCTGGACGGGGGAGGAGGCCCGGCTGGCCGGAGCGGGCCTGACTTTAGAGGCCGTCCCCGGAGCGCTCTACGTCACCGCCAATGGCCGGGCCCTGTATGTCCCCGGCGGGGTGCGGGTGGAGGATGGCGTGACGATCCTGCCCCTGTCCGTGCTGGCAAACGCCGCCGGGGCGGAACTTACTTGGGACGGGGAGAACGCCGCCGCCCGACTGAAGTTAGACGGGGCCGTGCCGCCCCAGGTCGACTATGACCAGACGGACCTATATTGGCTCTCCCGCGTCATCTCCGCCGAGAGCCGGGGGGAGCCCCTGCTGGGGCAGATCGCCGTGGGCAACGTGGTGCTGAACCGGGTGGCCAGCGGCCAGTTCCCCAACACGGTGAAGGAGGTGGTCTTTGACCGGAAATACGGCGTGCAGTTCGAGCCGGTGTCCAACGGGACCATCTATGACCAGCCCACCGACTCGGCGGTGCTGGCCGCCAAGCTCTGCCTGGAGGGGGCCGCCCCCGTGGGGGACAGCCTGTATTTCTACGCTCCCGCCCTGTCCGCCGGGACCTGGATATCCACCAGCCGCGCCTATTACGGCACCATCGGGTGTCATAAATTTTACGGATAAAGTTTATTATTAAAAATTTTTTAACTAGGTGTATGAAAAGGTGCAATATTCAAATTATTCCACAGAAGGGTAAAGGGGGAATAATTTGTGTATTTCAAACGTTTTAATGGTTGCATATTAAAACTGGATGACAGGCCAACGGAGAAGGGAGCATTAGATATTTTTATCCCGGAAACGTGCCAAAGCCGGAAGTGGAGACATTGGGTGGCTCAGCTTGATTCTAAATTATGCCCAGTTTGCCTTGAACGACATGGGACAGTTTACAAGAATGATGAAGAAGTTGATGTTGAGCCGCCTTTGCATGTTAATTGCAGATGTGCTATACTGCCGGTAGAAGCAATTAAACCTGGTTTTGCAACAGAAGAACGAGAAAATGGAGCGGATTATTGGCTGGCCTATAAAGGAATACTTCCTGACTATTATATTTCTAAAGAGGAGTTATACAAGTTAGGATGGAAAAATGGAAAGCCAATAAAAAAATTTGCGCCAGGGAAAATGCTTAGCGGGGGGATTTATCAGAATGACGATGGCCATTTACCAGATGTACCAGGTCGAATTTGGTTTGAAGCTGATTTGAATTATTATGAAGGTCGACGTAATGGCCATAGAATTTTATTTTCTAACGATGGTTTGATTTTTGTTACCTACAACCATTACCGTACTTTTTATGAAATTATCAAGGAGGTGTAAGGATGAATAAACGGACTGTTGTGACGCTGGATTTTCGGCCCTGCCGATATATTTCACAGATTTATCAGGAAATGCGCCTGAAAATGAAGTGGGATGAAGATTATGGGGAAAATCTCAGCGCCCTTTGGGATATCCTGTGGGGGATGCCCTACTATGGGGATGATTTTCTCATCCTGCGCCCTCTGCAGTATAACGGGATACCCCATGGTCAGAATCAGGAATTTACCCGCTATGTGGATAAAATCTGCGGTATCTTCCAGCGGGCCCAGGGAGAGGGCATTCTGAACGTGGAGATACAGTATCAAGAGGATATAGAACGATAACGAATGAATATAATGCAGCCGCCGGAGCATACGATCATGCTTTCGGCGGCTGTTTGTTTATCGTTCCATTTTCCAGAAGAAGGCGGAGCAGGGGGGCAGCTGACTGCCGCCGCCGAAGTCGTGGGTCTGGCCGGAGATCAGGTCCACCGCCTGGCCGCACCCGGCGTCGAAGTGGGCGTGGAAGGGCTGGTGGTCGGCGTTGATGGCCACCAGCACCCGCTCCTCCGGGCAGGCCCGCTCGAAAATCAGCTGCCGGTTGGTGAGCAGCACATTCCGATAGCCGCCATAGCACAGGGCGGGGCTGTTTCGTTTGGCGTGGGCCAATTTGGCGAGGAAATCGGTGAGGTCGTTCCACTCGGGGCGCTCCAAAGCGGGGCGCAGGGCGGCGTCCCCGTCCTTTTTCTCCCCCCGGATGCCCCACTCGCTGCCATAGTACACCGCCGGGACCCCGGGCATACCGAACATCAGGGCATAGGTCGGGCGCAGGTGGTCCGGGTCGTTCAGCTGGCTGGCGATGCGGGTCACGTCGTGGTTGTCCAGGAAGGACAGCAGGTGGGCGCCCTTGTACAGGGTCCACTGCTCCGGGCCAAACTGGCGGTTTAAGGAGTGGGCGATCTCGAACAGGTTCAGGGAGTTGAAGCTGGACCACAGGCCCTTATAGCACTCGTAGTTGGTCACGCTGTGGCACAGCTCCGGGCCCATCCACCGGTTATAGTCCCCGTGGAGGGTCTCGCCCATCAGGACGAAGTCGGGCTTCAGGCTCTGGGTGAAGCCGCGCAGCTGCTTTAAATACTCCGGGGGCAGGCAATAGGCCACGTCCAGCCGCAGACCGTCGATGTCAAAGCGCTCCACCCAGGAGCGGATGGCCTGGAACTGGTGCTCCACCACGGCGGGGTTGAAGAGGTTCAGCTTCACCAGCTCGTTGTGACCCTCCCAGCCCTCGTACCAAAAGCCGTCGTTATAATTGGTGTTGCCGCCGAAGTCCAGGCGGAACCAATCTTTGTATGGGCTGTCCCACTTCTTCTCCTGCACGTCCCGAAAGGCCCAAAAGCCCCGGCCCACGTGGTTGAGCACCCCGTCCAGCAGCACCCGCAGCCCCGCCCGGTGGAAGGCCCGGCACACCTGGGCCAGGTCGTCGTCCGTGCCCAGCCGGGGGTCTAAGTGAAAGTAGTCCCGGGTGTCATAGCCGTGGCGGTCACTGTCGAACACCGGGTTCAGCAGCACCGTGTCCGCACCAAGAGAGCGGATGTGCTCCGCCCAGTCCACCAGACGGAGAATGCGGTGCTCCAGACGCCCGTCGTTCTCCGCCGGAGCCCCGCACAGACCCAGCGGGTAAATTTGATAGACCACAGCTTGCTCAAACCACATGATAAAAACCTCCCTGCGCCCACGCGCCTTTGGCCCCATCATACGCCGTTTGCGGGAAAAGCGCAAGCGGTAGAGAGTTAGGAGTTAGGAATTAGGAGTTAGGAGGTGGGACTTAACTCATCACTCATCCTTCCTAACTTTTGAAAAGATCTCGTGGAGGCCGATGACAATCAGAAACGCTCCGAAGAGCTTGCGCAGGAGGGTCACCTCCAGTCCGGCGGACAGCCAGGCGGCCAGGGCGGCGCAGATGAGACCGGAGCCGATGAGCCAGGGCAGGGCCTTTGTGTCCAGATAGCCGTTTTTCCTGTGAGCAGGCAGGGCCAGCAGGGCGGCGGGGAGGAAGTAGAGCAGGTTGATCCCCTGGGCCAGGTGCTGGTCCGCCCCGGCCACAGCGGTGAGATAGACCAGCAGCAGGGTCCCACCCCCCACGCCAAAGCCGGACAGCACCCCCGTGGCCGTGCCCACCGCCAGGGGAATAAGCCAGGCCATCACAGCAGACACCGCACGCCGCCCCAGATGAGCAGCGCCCCGAACAGCCGCCGCAGCCAGTCCACCCGGGTCTTTTGGAACCACCGGCCCCCCAGCCAGCCCCCCAGGGTCCCGCCCAGCAGATAGGGCAGGGCGGCCATCACGTCCAGCCGCCCCCGGGCCAGATAGATGGCGGCGGACAGGACGCACAGGGGCAGGATCACCGCCACCGACGTGGCGAAGGCCCGCCGCTGGTCCAGTTTACACAGCTGGGTGAGCAGGGGGACCAGCACGCTGCCGCCCCCGCCGCCGAAAAAGCCGTTCACCAGCCCCGCCAGTCCCCCCGCCAGCAGCCAGCGAAACTTTTCTCGGGATAGGTTGGACATAATAATACCGCCCCCTTTTGCCCATAGTATGGCGAAAAGGGGGCGGCGTTATGTGAGTTAAAGCTGTTCCAGCTCCTTCAGCGTGTCCTGAATGGTCTTTTGGGGCAGATATACCGCCGCCATCTCGCTCAGCTGCTTCAGGGTCAGCACCCGGGCGGCCCCGGCCATGGGATGGCGCAGCAGCTTGCCAAACCGCCGCTGAAACACCGCCTTAGAACGGGGGTCATCCAACAGCTCCCCCACGGTGATGGTCTTGTTCCGCAGGTCCAAGTTTTTCACCTCCTACAGGGTAATCTATGCGGGGAAGGAAAAGAATGTGTGTCAGAATAGCTTTTACTGGAAGCTGCCCTGGTCATAACCCCGCAGCAGTAAAACTGGAAGAGATGTCAGCGTTCTTTGCTCGGTTTACGTAAGTATAGACGCTCTATGTATATAACGATATTCAATTTTATCTGCTATAACTGCGTGGTACTCAAAACATCCGCCTTTTTTGATTAGCAGGTTTTTTAGCACGATTTTTGGTCTGATTAGCAGGAAGGGTATTTTCATTAGCAAGAACGCCCTTTTTTCTGCTAAAAATTAGCTGGCGATTTTGTCTTATAACAACCGTTCGATTCTGGAGGGGTTGTCAAAAATCAAATTTTGGAGTAGAATTTTATCTCATACAGTGAAGGAGCTTTTTCGCAGCTTTTTATATAAGAAAAGCCGAAAACCCTTGAAAACAAAGGCTTTCGGCGTTGTTAGCTGGCGTCCCAGAGAGGATTTGAACCTCCGGCCCCACGCTTAGGAGAACTATTGAACAATTGTCATACATGTTCACCGGTGTTCAAAAAAGCCAGTAATCATCAGGCTTTTTTGCATTCCGAATCACTTCCTGTTCACCGAAGTTCACCGTTGTCGTTAGATGTTTACCCGCTCAAATTAGCAGTTTTTTAGATTTTGCTAAAAAAGGGAAGAAGAACAATTTTCATCTACCACCAATTTTAGCAGTTTTGAGTGCGAAAATCCAACCGCAATCGAACTGAAAATCGAAACATGTTTTCATCCAAATCCCTGAAAAGTATTTGCTGGGGAAGATGATAAAAAAGAGAGTATTGCATCCACGGTTCAAATGAAATCCAAGTTTACAATACTCTCTATGTAAGTGAAGGACCGGATTGATCTCCGGCCCTTCTTTTAATTTAGGCTTTTGGCCAGGCTCGTCAGCAGCGCAGCCATCTCCGGATTGCTGAGGATCTTTGCCAGCAGCTCAGGATCTACGCCAGCAGGGGCAGCCGGTCCCTTGTCTTCCGGCTCTGCCGATGCCTCAACACTCTCGACTCCCTTACCGCTGTAAAAGGCTCTCTCAAACAGTGCTGCGTTGTTCTTGCGGTCATCGTCCAGAATGTGCGAATACTGATCCGTAACCATCTGGGCTTGTGCATGGCCGGAATCGCCCTGAACCGATTTGATATCGCCGCCGTTCAGCTTCAGTTTATAAGTGATACTGGAATGGCGAAGACTGTGGAAAACGACCTTCGGCAGATCATTCTTTTCAATGAGCTCAGCAAAAAGAGCTGTGATGCGCGACTGCTCCGTCGGCATACCCAAGCCATTGGCCATGACAAGATCGAAATCTGCGTATTCACTGCCCAGAGCTTCTTTCGTGAAGTCCTGGTCTCTTTTCCATTCGACCAGCATCTCTGCTACCGTCTTCGGAAGGAAGATCTTTCGTGTACTGGTAGCCGTCTTGGGCTTCTTCAATACAAGAACCGTCTTGTTGCTTTCCCTCAGCTCCGGGAATACACGAAGAACATCCTTCTTTTCCAGGGTTTTCATAACGCTCTTGCTCACACGCTGCAGTTCCTTATTCACATAGATGCAGGCTTTTCCGGCAGCAATGCTTTCCGGAGAGATATCTACGCAATCCCAGGTCAGTCCCAGCAGTTCTCCAATTCGAAGGGAACAGGCAAAGGCCAGATTGATGGACAGCTTCAGCCGCTCATCCTCACATACTTCGATAGCATGAAACAGAGTCGGCGCATCCCAGATCTCGCGTTTTTTCGTTTCCGCTTTCGGGACCGTTGCATACATTGCCGGATTCTTCTCCATGAGTTCCCACTTTACAGCCTGGTGAAATGCGCTGCGAAGAACGTTATGTACTTTTCTTACAGTAGGGGGCGCAACAAAAACCACATCCTTCGATCCCTCCTTTTGCGTGATGCGGTGAACCGAGGGTGTTTTCAGAAGCTGCATATAATACTTTTCCAGAACACGCGCAGTTACGTCACTCAGCTTCATATTGCCGATGATCGGTGAGATATAATTTTCAATTAGGGCGGTATTGCCGGAATATGCAGACATGGACCATGTTGTCTTGCCGTAAAGAGAAACATACTCCTTCAGCAGCTCGTTCACTGTCTTACACTGATGAATGACCATGGTTCCTAATTCCTGCCGATATTCAATCTCAGCCTTTCGGCGTTTCGCATCTGCCATGGTCTTAAAGCTTTCCCATTTCTGCTTGCGTTTTCCGGTCGCTTCATCGTCGTAGAGATACACGACATTATAACGATTATTTCGTTGCACGATGGATGCCATTAGTAATTACTCCTTCCTTAATTTTCTCTCTCAAGCTTCTGCTGGAACAGGAACCATTTGATATCATCCCTGGAGATCATGTACTTGGTTCCATATTTCCTGGCTTCAAGTTCTCCTGTCTGAATCAACCTGCGGATCTCATTGTAAGTAAGATCCAGCAGCACAGCTGCCTCCTGCAGGTTGAACGCCGCCTTGGTTTCATCAACCTTCAAACGCGGCGTTACAGCTTCCTGCTGTTTCCGCTCAAGCGCAGCAATCTCCTGCGGGGACCGGTCACAAAGCTTGCGGTATCTGTTCTGACCTGCATACCAGCGCTCAAAGCTCTCCTTTGTTACGCGGCGTCGATCCGCGATATATACAAAGTCGAATTGGTCTTTATCTCTGCCGGTAAGCAGGATATTGTAAACTTCTTTCCTAGTGATTAAAAGCTGTCTGGCCATTTCAGGCATGGTTATAGATGCAGCTTCCAATTCTGCATCTCGCTCACGGTCTGCCTTTGTGCGGTACCTGGTCTGCGTCTTGTACCATGCCTCAAAAACATCCTTGCGGATTCGCATCCAATGATCGACATCAAAAGTTTCGATATCGTATCGCTTGATCAGATCATAAGCAATGCTGTCGGACACGCCCAACTCCTCAGCCAGCTCCTGCGGGGAATAGGAGTAGGATCTGAGCTCTTCTCCGGGCGGTGAGCCGTCCACCTTTTTGTACTTTACCTGGTTGGCATACCAGTGTTCAAAGCTGTCGATTACGATTCTCATCTTTCCTTCAACCATAACCGTTTCAAAGCATTGCTTATGTACAAGCCAGTAGGAGTCCGTCTTACGAAGCCCTAACATCCGCCGCATCTCCGGAACGGACATTGTAGTTTTCTTCTTGTCCATCTCTGGGTCCCTCCTTAGAAAGTGATAGCCAGGTCTTTCGACCTGGCTACATCGTAGCGGATATCATTTCTGAATGTTAGGATGTCACCGGGTAGCTTGACATCCTTGACAAATCAGAGCTTTTCATCCAGCCACGCATCAAAGCTCTTTTTAGAAATTCGGTAAGCAGTTCCGATCCTCATCCAGCGGAACTCCTTTTGCTCCAGGAGCTTGTATACAGTACCACGACTGATGCCGAGAATGATCTGCAGGTCTTCCACGGTATAGCAGCGCTTTTCCGTGACAGCGATGGCATTCTCTGCCGGTAATTCAAAGGTTTCCATAGCTTCCATCGTATCGTTCCTCACTTCCGTTCATAATTTGCTCTGTTCCATTGATATCCATATCAGGGGAACTCCACACACTCTGGGATGGGTAATGCGTCCTCCGGATTCAGATGAAGACTCACGCGGATGCTGTCATCGATGCGTTCCATATGTCTTTTGCTTGTACGTCCAAGATACTTGAGGACCTGGCACTTATTGATGGTGACGATCTGTTCCGCCTCGCTCATGGACGTTTCATTCAGCCCTCGCTGCTTCTTAATAACGTAATGCGTAGGCTGACCAAGCTTCTTCAGCTCCGTCGTAAGCGGCACCACGATCAGGGTGGGGCCAAAGAAATTACCACTGTTGTTCTGAATATTGATGACCGGTCGAACGCCGCCCTGAATGTTGCCGCGATGTTCGCCAAGATCAACCAGATAAATGTCACCACGCCGATAGTTCCAATCTTTTTTTAGCATGATTTTCCTCCTTATTCAGTTTTATGTAAAAGGGCAGAAATCGCTTCCTGCCCAGGAAAGCCACCATAGGCTTAATCTCAATCAATATGTTATCCCCACATTTGTCCTCGACACCCCTGGGAACGGGCAGACGCTCTGGCCTGCCGGGAATACATTCAGGCGTCTGGCTGCTACCAGATCCATGGGAATCTAACCCCTCCGTGGTTCTCACCGAGCTGCGTACAGAAGTATCATTGTGCTGTGATGGATCAATGCTGTATACCGGAAGCAATCCGATACTTACAGGCCGGTTCACACCTTCGCCTGCCGGATGGCAGGCAGTGCGTTTCGCCGCTGATGTAGCTCCTCATCACAGGTTCGTGCCTGAAGAATGATATGTAGTTTTCAAGGTTCATGTCCGGAGTTTTCTTGGCTCCTTACATGTTCAAGTTTAATGGATAGGGGAGTATTTCTTTAGGTACTGGCTGTACGGGTTACCCGCCCTGGTTGTACGGATTTTCTATATTTTTTTCAGCAAAAGGGAGTTGCGGCAAATAACAATAAATAAAAGCAAGATCCAGACACTGCACGACCACGAATAATGCGTACCGTTTGTGATATGGAAGAATTTAATCAGTTATAACTGATTAAATCGGAATGTAGGATCTCGCACGGATTTACAGGCTTTTTGCGATTTCTGTCAGCTGAGCCACCACATCCAGAAGCTTCGTGCGGCTGTCCACATTGTCGTGATCTTTCCCCATGAGCAGATAGTCGGTACTCACATGAAAGTAGCAGGCCATAGCCACAATCAGGTCGATAGACGGTTTTCTCTTACCGCGCTCCATCTTGCTGAGATGCTCCAGGCTGACATTCAGAGCCTCGGCAAGCTCCTCCTGCGTCATTCCCTGGGCTTTACGGAGAGTCTGTAAACGGGTCGAGAAATCATTTGCGTCAAAGTACATACTGTTTTCCTTTCCGCCTGCTGCGGAAGAGCAAAGGATACCATTGCCCACAGTACGTTCCTGACCTCGGTCCCGGAAAAATGGGTGCACCAAAGTAAGGGTACCGATACTGCTGTTTCGAAAAACGAAAAATTTTTATTTTTCGAAAGTGAGCAATATATGTATCCTCAGCCCTTAATGCATGTCAGGCTTTCGATATGATGTTTGAGTTTCGAAAGCCTTGCCGGAATAAAAAAGAGACCACCGGCAAGGCGGAGATCCTAACTGTGTAGGAATCCCGTCTTGTCGGCAGCCTCTCATGTATGTCTGGTTTAACTGACCGATCTTACGGCATGTGACCTGGAGATGGATTTATGTAGCCTGTTTCATCTCAACCATTCCGTCGTTATGCCACGTTCATTTAGTTGTTTTAGATATGCTCCTGACCGGCTGGGGCATAGATGTCGATGCGGTCATGCCTGCGTCCCATCGATTTGCTGACCATCACGGCTCCGCATCTGTCGCAAGTCATTCGGGTTATGCCATCTTTGCCTTCATAGCCAATCACTAACTGGCGGCAGTTGGGGCAGTATATCTTTCTCGAGCGCCATACAAAGTTTTCATGTGGCACTTATTTAACTCCCTTCTTATCTACATGTGTGTACGCAATCGGCAGGTACGACCTGCGCCTGCAGATTTCGGATTACAAATACCGGAATCTGCTTTTTTGTCTGCGGTTCCCAGCAGTATTTTGCTGTATGACCGCAGTGCTCGCATTCCATCCAGCCATCCGTCTCTTCAAGAAACAGGCTGTGATTGACTACGCCGCATACCGGGCATTTCACGTCATATGTATTCATAATCTCGTACTTCACCTCCGGTGATAACAATATTCGTTATAATGCTTTGATTACGTGCTTGGCTACGCCCTGGATGATCAGCTGCTTCACGCGGATCTCTTCGTCCGGATATTTTGCCTGATTCCGATACTCAAGAATGGCTTCCTGAGTATCTTCATCGATTCCGGCGTAAACCTTCAATGTGCTTTCGCTGTAGCCGGTAAGGGCAACAACGATATCACCAATCTCAGCATTGCAATCTGTCCTGATAACGACCAGATCTCCGCTATCGATACCCGCATCAACCATGGAATCACCGGAAGCCTCCAGAATATAGTACCGGCCATTCCCGAAAAGGGAAACAGGAAGGCTGACATATTCACGAATGTTTTCTTCCTCTGTCTGCGCGGAACCACAGGGAATGGATCCAACAAGAGGACAGGGGGCAGAATCGGGAGCAAATTTCTTGATCATAGGAGTACGAATGGTACGAGACTTACCATCGTATTCGAGCATTCCACGGTTGTCCATTTCGACCAGGTAGCGAAAAACAGTCGTTTTAGGAATACCTACACCCAAAGCAATCTCATTTACAGAGGGTGTGGTATGTTTGTCGCAGAAGTATTGATCAACATAGGAAATGATGTTTTGCATCGTTTCTGTGCTCATAGCTCTCATGGTTTTAATTCCTT
Organism: Flintibacter sp. SJQ-8; assembly: GCF_054108085.1. NCBI lineage: Bacteria > Bacillati > Bacillota > Clostridia > Eubacteriales > Flintibacter > Flintibacter sp. SJQ-8. Next base: position 78,418 of record NZ_JBPJWR010000004.1, on the reverse strand, counting down.
TCTCTCGATAACGGAACGAATCGTTCCATTGACTGTATTATAATACCCCTTGCTCCGGGAAGCAAGGGGTGATTTGTTTAATGGAACGCAGGTGCGCAGAATTTTGTGCAGTAGTGCGAATTACATCTCGTTCAATGCATTGACGAGCATTTCCTTGTATGTCTCAGCAACATTCTGCGGTCCTTCAACTTTGATTTTTCCGTTGAATCCGAACACCCAGCTGTAGAAAGTGGTGCTGGGGCATACACTGACCGTTGCTTTGAAATGTTCGTCATCCACAACCATGGTTTCGAAATCGCTGCCAAACTTATCGATGAGATACTTCATCACCGACACATGGCAATACAGCTGCACGGAAACCGGCTCATCGGTATCATACATACGGAAGACATGTTTGCTGTAGTCTGCCGGAGTATAATCTTCTGGGGGCATTACCGCAATCTGGTTAAGGATCTTCGGCTGCTCCGCGATGCGATCCAGGCGGAAATTCCGCATTTCCTGACGCTCATCGCAGAAGCCGCGCATGTAATAGTAATCTCCGTCCCAGATCAACGTGTACGGACTAACCGTATACGGATTGCCGTCGTTTGTGACATAGCGCTGCTTTGCGATATCGAAATCAGTGTAGTAGAACGAGATCTTCCTCTTGGTGTCGATCGCTTCGTTGATTGCATCGACGATGTAATATCCATGTTCATTCTCAGATTTCACGCGCCCTGCAGCATAGATATGCCGACGGAGTTTTGCTGCATTCTGAGAATTGGTCAGAGTAAGCAGCTTGGTAATCAGCTCTTCGCTTTTTCTCTGGGTGATGAACTTGGAGGACGCGATTGCATCGACCAGCACCTTTAGTTCCGGCAGCTCATACACATGTCCATCATAGTAGTACTTGTTCTGCGTAGACTCATAGTGCTCGATATGAAGGCCGCAGTCATGGAGCATAGCAAGATCATCACTGATCGTGTTGCGGGAGACCTTGAAGGAATAGTCTTCTTTGAGGATCTTCATCAGCTCGGCGGTCGATAATGTATGCTCGGCATCGGTGTGTTGAACAAGGTGTTGATATAAGTATAGAATTCTTAGTTTTGTGCCATTTCCCATTCGATATTCCTCGCTTGTAAAGCAGCTCTGCTATTTCTGTATTAATGAGAAGTACTCCTCGAGAATACGTTCGCAACGTGCTTTTATAAACGCATTTGTTTCTAAATCAATTCGGCTCCAAATGGGGGAGGCTATTCTAACAACGGCTAAATCACGATTGTATGTCATAAACCCCTTGTTCGTGAGAACAGTAATCGGATATCGTACAATTGTCTTTCCTGCTTGGTTGCGATCATTCGGATATTTTACGAATGAACTATCATCTTTTTCTCTTAAGAGACCTGCTGCCGCGCGTTCCTGATAATATGTGAGGAAATAGTCTACAATATCAGAAAGAGACATTTCTCCATTGCTGGACGCCCCGTTAAGCAGAGCCATGATAAGAACTGGTTTGTAAGAATAATTTACTCTCATATGAGATATCTCTTGCATAAAGCTTTCATAGAGAGTAGAACTATCTTTATCACGAGTATTCAAAAACTGTTCAACAGTATCTTTTGTAAACAGTGGAACTACTCGATCTGCTACAACATCGCCGGTTTCGATTGCTTTCAGAAAATCGGCTTCTTCAACATTGAAAATGCGAGCAATTTGAGAAACTGTAAAATATTCTGATTCCTTGGATTGCGGATCCAAAAGACTCCTGGAACTCTGATTACGTTTCTTTGCTAACGCCTCTAGTAAAGAAATAGGATCTCCAAAATCACTGTCTTTGAAATCTTCAATATTTATACTGGTTATAGAATTAGTCTCCATCATATACCCCTTTGCTTCTTTAACATTTTCATAAGAGCAATTGGATCATCCAACATCTCGAAAGCATTCTTGTCCACGTCGGAATCTGTCAAATAAGTAGAGGTTGTTGCTTCACTATGGCTATGCTCTGATGTATATGCTGTATCGTAGGCTTTCTGCGCTTCAAAGAGTAATTCCAATGGATTGATTTCATTCGCCTTAATATAGCTAAATTCATCCATATAATTCTGAACATCATCCAAGAAACATTCCTTATCAAAATATTGTTCCTCATTACGATCTTCCCTGTCGCCAAAGATAACCATGACCGATATTTCTGATTTAGACAAATGGGATATGATTATTTCCGGAAGCGATGAACTATTAGAACGATATGTTGCAGAGGATTCTTTGGATATACAGGAATTACAATATGAAAAGTGCAAAAGAACCAGATGCTGCTCTTTGTTTCCTGTTTATCATGGGAGTGCAAAAGACAATTTAGGAACAGAAAAACTGATTGAAGCGATTATAGAAACTTTCATTACAGAAACGGACGATATTCAGTCTGAATTATGTGGATATGTTTTTAAGGTTGAGTATACAGAGCGGAAAAAACGGCTTTCTTATTTACGCCTGTATCATGGGACGCTCCATTTACGGGATACCCTGCTGCTGTCAAAAAAGGAAAAAATAAAGATTACAGAAATGTGTATTCCGTCAAATGGTGAAATCGTCCCGGCTGACCATGCCTGTCCGGGAGAAATTGTTATTTTAGCTGATGATACTTTGAAACTGAACGATATCCTGGGAAATGAAAAACTCCTGCCTCACAAAACACGGATTGATAATCCCATGCCATTACTTCGGACAACGGTAGAGCCGCAAAAGCCGGAGCAAAGGGAAGCCCTGTTAAATGCCCTCGCAGAGATTGCTGATACAGACCCTCTTTTGCATTTTGACATTGATACTGTTACCCATGAGATTATGTTATCTTTTTTGGGAAAAGTACAGTTAGAAGTTATTTGTTCGCTATTAGAAGAAAAATATCATGTGGGCGTGGCTATGAAAGAGCCTTCGGTTATTTATCTGGAAAGACCGCAAAAAAAAGCGAGCTGCACGATTCATATTGAAGTGCCGCCGAATCCGTTTTGGGCATCTATTGGTTTGACTGTAACACCGCTTCCTGTTGGAAGCGGAACACAATATAAAAGCGAGGTATCTCTCGGCTATTTAAACCAAAGTTTTCAAAATGCCGTCATGGAGGGTGTGCGTTATGGAATGGAGCAGGGCTTATATGGCTGGGGAGTGACAGACTGCCAAATTTGTTTTGATTATGGAGTTTATTACAGCCCGGTCAGCACCCCCGCTGATTTTCGTTTTCTTGCGCCTGTCGTGTTGGAGCAGGCATTGAAAAAAGCAGGGACACAACTGTTGGAACCATACCTTTCCTTTACCCTTTTTGCACCGCAGGAATATCTTTCACGGGCTTATAATGATGCACCAAAGTATTGCGCAATCATTGAATCAACCAGACTTGAAAAAGATGAAGTTATTTTTAAGGGTGAAATCCCTGCCCGTTGTATCGGTGAATATAGGAATGATCTGAATTTTTATACAAATGGAAGAAGTGTCTGCATTACAGAATTAAAAGGGTATCAGGAAACTTCCGGCGAGCCTGTATTTCAGCCACGCCGCCCGAACAGCCGTTTAGACAAGATCCGGCATATGTTTCAGAAGATAATGTAACGTCTTGCGCAATGCAAGCGTTCATTGCTGGCTATTGCGAAATATCCCAGAAGGCCGGCTCCCAAGGAGGAAACGTCAATGATCCTGCCTTCAGTGATTATACCTCTATATTTTGTCTGGTGCATTAAGGAAACCTCAGACACGGTAAATATGTCCTATAACTTCTGATGGAGGGGGAACTCCTCCTTCCGTTATATCTATATAGATTTATTAGATTGGACTTTGTAACTATTAACCAGTAGTCGTTCTTGACTACACCATTATTATACTAGGAGAATGTAACTTCATGTTTGCTAAAAATTCAAAGGCATATTCTGTCTACCTGCTGTTCCGATTTGTCTGTTCCCTGGCGGTTTCTATGTCCACAGTGCTTTCCATCGTGTACCACCTGGAGGTGGTGCAGCTGGATGCTTTCCAGCTTGTCCTGGTAGGGACGGTTCTGGAGACCTCCTGCTTTCTGTTCGAGATACCCACCGGTGTGGTGGCGGATTTGTATAGCCGTCGGCGCTCGGTGCTGATTGGAATGTTCCTCTACGGCCTGGGCTTTCTGATGGAGGGTGCGCTACCGTGGTTCGCGCCGGTTCTGCTGGCCCAGGTTGTCTGGGGTTGCGGTGATACCTTCATCACCGGCGCTCTGGAGGCGTGGATTGCCTCGGAGGAAGAGGACAAACCCATAGACAAGGTGTTCCTGCGGGGCAGTCAAATGGGGCAAATCGGCGGCGTTCTGGGCGTGGTGCTGGGCACACTGCTGGGAAACATAAACCTGCAAATGCCTGTCATCTTGGGGGGCAGTTTGTGCTTGTTGTTGGGGCTGGTGATGGTTCGCATCATGCCAGAAACCAACTTCTCCCCTGCTATTGAGGAACGGCAGGGCTTGCTTAAAGACTTTGTCTGCCTGTTCAAGCTCAACCTGGGCTTTGTGAAAGGCGCACCTGTGTTGCTGGCGCTCTTAGCAATCACACTATGCGGGGGACTTGCCAGTGAAGGCTTTGACCGGCTCTCCACCGCTCATTTTCTGGATGACACGGTAATACCCGTTATCGGGCCGCTGAACAGCGTCACTTGGTTCGGTGTTATCAGTCTTATCGGCAACGGCTTAGGTATTCTGGCTTCTCAGTTGCTCATCGCCCGCATGGAGAAAAAAGGGACTGTCAGCCGAACCAGTGTGGTCATGTCCACCAGCGCCGGGTATATCCTGTGCCTGGTTCTCTTCGCGGTGGGGCGGAGCTTTTGGTTCATGTTGTTGGTGTTCCTGCTGGCGGGGCTTATGCGCACCATCAAGGAGCCTGTGCTGGCCGCCTGGATGAACGACCATGTGGATGAGAAAATGCGCGCCACAGTCTTTTCCACCAGCGGACAGCTGGACTCTTTCGGGCAGATCATCGGCGGGCCTATTGTGGGGCTGGTAGCCCAGCAGGTGTCCATACCCTGGGGGCTGGTCTGTACCGCTTTCCTGCTGTTGCCCGCGCTGTTCTTAGTGCCGGTGGCGGGAAAGAAGCGGGATTGATATGGCATAGTTAAGTTTACTGACGAGCGGGAGATTACTTCCGCTCGTCTTCATTTAGTAGCGCAAAATTTGAGGACTCTTTATTTCCTTATTCGGTATAGCGGAGGCGGCTGTCAATTCGACATAATTTTCTTGTGATACTTTACCGTACATGAGCATTGGCACCGGGGTTATCGTTGCCGTAACCCTCCAGCAGGTTGATCGCTCCCCAGATACCGAGACCGGCACCGAGAGCCACAACGAGAGTCTGCAGTACACCGACTGCTGCGTTAAAAAATGCCATACGTTTTCCTCCTTTGCCCGGTCCCGAAGTTTTATTTGCGGATGACCGGACCATTTGTAATGAAACTTGTGGATAGAAAAAGCCCTTCCCGTGGCCGCGTGTGCACCTGCAGCCGGAGAAGGGCAGAAAAATAGCCGGAACCGATGATCAGTCAGTTCCGGCTATGTAAATATTCCTATATTCTTTTACTATTCAAAAATTCAACCAATTCATAGACTGTTGTTACTGGATTACTATCTCGACAGATTACAGCAACCTGATCTCTGGTTAATCGTTCCACTCGTTCCCTTGCGTACTGGATAGCTTCTGGCTGATGTTTCTGTAATTCTTCAAAAACATCCACACTCTTGCCGTAGTTTTCCAGGTAGCCTTTGCTCTTTAAGATGTCAATTACCGTGGCAGAATCTTTCAAATATCCATTCCGTTTCTCAAAATGGAGCAAATACCAATATTCAAATGCCGGATTGGAATATGCGATTTTGTACCCATGCTTCTCTGCATAAGAAATTGCTGCCTGAAGCTCTGAGTCTTTATTATCATCACAGTCGAATACGCACCAAAGCTGATCTCCGTCTTTCGGGTAATAATCTGCTTGAGAAATCAAAGCCTTTGCGTGCTTTACCAAATGTTCCGCTGCCTTATGCTTTGATGAAATTGGGATAATATCTACCAGACAGTTCCGTGAACGAAAGTGTTTGAAATAAAGAGTCTCAGTTTCTTTACCCTCACAGATAATATAAACGATCGGTTTACGCTTACGCTGCTTAACTTTGTTCGGATCATACTCTTTTCGCATCTTACTCATCAGGCATTACCTCCGATAAAAGGGATTGCGCCAAAACGCCCTTGGAGATAACCCTTCCGTACGTTTTCACCTTTTCGTGGCGAAAAAGATGCCAATGAGTAAAGCTCTGTCGCACAAGTCTCATCATTTTTTTCAGCAAACCAGATTTGATCTCTACGGAAGAAATTCAGGTCGAGCAGCATTGCGTCATGTGTTGTAAAAATCAGCTGCGCTCCCTTTGTATTGATGGCCTTATCCTGCACCATTTCAATCAATCGTCTGGTTAAAAGAGGATGCAGACTATCTTCAATTTCATCAACAACTAAAAGAGCTCCGTTTTCAAGTGCCTGCAGCCATCCGCCAATGCGGGCAAAAAAGTGTTGCGTACCAACAGATTCCTGCTCCATTAAAAGCTGGAAGTATTCTGTTGTGCCGTCCTCGTTAATAATTCTATGTGTTGTCGTAATGACCGGTATTTTACCAGAAGTGTTCTTGATTGTAACATCGGTAATTCCAAGATCGGCGAGCAGCAATTCTTTTAAGATTCGAGCTTTCTTATCATCACCGCTGACAATCTGAGCAACGGTTTCTGATGTGGCGGGCTCTTCATCCATCAGGAAGGTCAACTTTTCCAGGAACCACCGATAAGCATTTTCCGTCTGCGGCAAATTCCAGTCGTTAGAGGATACCAGATAGAGCTTATTGTCCGGTGTTCGATTGCTAAGAGTTACCTGCTCATTTACATTTTCACGGAACTCATATACTCCATTTTCTCTGGAAAAAACTAAGGCTTCACGACCATTAGGCCAATGATAAAGATATTCTCTGTAAATCTTTTTTGCATCAAAAGAGAAGCCGTATGTGTAGCGAACTCCCTGAAAAATGAATGTCATCTCAAAGGAAGTAGGTTCCTTTGTTACTCCAAAGGGTTCCCAAGGCAGCTTTTGCCCCTTAGAGACTTTTGCTGCATTTCCCACAACCATTTCCTTCATCGTCATCATTGCGTGCAATACATTGCTTTTTCCGGCCGCATTGGCACCGTAAATTGCAAGTACAGGCAACAATGCCTTTTTGTCGTCGGGATGAAGCAAATATTCTTCGAATGACTTATCCTTAGAGGCTGCAAAGCTGATTACGGCACTGTTCTTTATTGATCTATGATTTTCTACTGTAAACTGAATCAACATAAATGAATACCTCCATCCATTCTCAGTATTCGAGTTTTCAGTCAATATTATAACAGTTAAAAATGCCTGGGTCAATATTTATATCTTGTTTTTGCGGAATTTCTGCAAAAATCGCAATTAAATTTTACGATTGCAATTTCTTCGTGTTTATTCTCTTCTCTCTACATACTTTTTTTCAGTATGTAAAAGGGCGGCTCACCGCCGCCCTCATCGTTAATATTCTGTGCTCAATAAACCGCAACTCCTGCTGATTTTCATTTACTTTTCGGGTTGTGTCGAATTCTGTCCCTTTCAGTTTCAGAATACCGTCGTTTACCCGAAAAGTCCGGAAAGCAAAGGTACCAGCGTGATACCGATGAGTGCCACACCGCCACCGGCCATGAGCTGCTTCATGCCTTGGGATTTTGCTTATGTGTGATAAAGAAGCAATAGAAGTGCAAAAAATTTTGCCGTTCCTATCCGACACTTGGCCATTGTGTCGGATAGGTCGGGCGGTTATTCGGGCAAGTCAATCTTGCCGACAAAGCTGTAATAAATCTCAATGTCCTGCCTGCGGGTGCCGTTCTCATCATAGCTGCACTCATGCACCACAATTTTCTCGATCATTTCCCGCAAGAGAGTGGGGGTCAGTTCTTCAAAGGCAAGGTGCTTGCGGACAATGCCCATAAATTTCTCGGCGTTGACGGTAGCTGCCTGTGACTTGTCCAGTTCGGCTTGCAGGGCGGCGGCTCTCTTTTTCAGCTCCGCTTGCTCGGCTTCGTAGTCAGCCGACAGTTCCATGAAACGCTCATCGCTGATTTTGCCGTTTACATTGTCCTCATACAGCCGCTTGATAATGCGGCTGATTTCAGAAATGCGTTCCTGCGCCTGTTCAAGCTGCTTGATGGCTGCGGCGGTCTTTCGCTTGCCGCCGATCTCGTTCTGCTGGACAAGTAGTTTCACAAACCGGCTCTCATGCTTGGCTGCGTATTCGGTCACTTGCCGGAGATTTGCCAGGACACCAGCGGTCAACAGATCGGTGCGGATAAAGTGCGCCGTACAGTTGCGGGTGCGCTTCTTGTAGCTGCCGCAGATGTAGCAGTCCTGTTTGCGGTCTTTGTTCTGATACCGCTGCTGATACAGCACATGGCCGCAGTCGGCGCAGAACAAAATCCCGGAGAACAGCCCCACTTCATCGTAGCGGTTCGGGCGTTTGCGCTGTTTGCGTAACTCCTGCACCCGTTCCCATGTTTCCTTGTCGATGATCGGCTCATGGTGGTTCTCGAAAATGGCCTGCTTCTCGACGGGGTTCTCTATGCTGTGCTTGACCTTATAAGAAGGCTTTTCCGTTTTGAAGTTCACCAGACATCCGGTGTACTCTCGGTTTTCGAGGATATGAACGACGGTGTTGGTCGCCCATTTGCACTCATAGCCTGGGTGATAACGGCGGGTGCTGCCTGTCCGCTGATATTCCAGCGTCCCCGGCGTGGGGATTTGCTGCTCCGTCAGCATACGGGCAATCTTGGTCGGGCCGTTCCCGGCAAGGCAAAGCTGGTAAATCTGCTGCACCACCGGGGCGGCTTCCTCGTCTATAATAAAATTCTCGTCCTCGTCCATCACATAGCCGTAAACCGGCTTGCTGGTAACAGGCTTGCCGCTCATGCCTTTTGACTTTTTCACTGCCTTGATTTTCTTGCTCGTATCTCTCACCAGCCATTCATTGAACAGATTTCGCAGCGGGGTAAAATCGTTGTCCATGCCCTCGCTGGCACTGTCCACATTATCGTTGACAGCGATAAAACGCACACCCTTTTGAGGGAACAGCATTTCCGTGTAAAACCCTACCTGCAAGTAGTTTCGCCCTAACCGGCTCATGTCCTTGACGATGACCGTACCCACTTTCCCGGCTTCAATGTCCGCAAGCATGGCTTGAAATCCGGGCCGCTGGAAGTTCGCGCCGGAAAAACCGTCGTCGGTGTACCAGCGCAGATTGGTAAAGCCGTTCTGTTTTGCGTAGGTTTCGAGTATCCTTTTTTGGTTCGATATGGAATTACTCTCGCCTTGCAATTCATCCTCGTGGGACAATCTCGGATAAAGGGCGGTAATGAGGTTTTGGGTGGCTTGTCTTAACATAAAATCCTCCGTTTCCGACAGCCAGCCCCACTATTCCGTGGTTTCATTGTACCACGGAACGGCGGGGGCTGTACAGCGGCAAAAGCGTTAAATTTGCTTCTTTACAGCTTTTCAATTTTCCGATTTTTATGGTATGGGTTGTCGTCCCATATTTGCAGTAGAAAAGTTCATAACTCCGTGGTATACTCTGATTTAACAAAAAAATCAGAAGTTAAAGGAGAAAACATGAAGTATACAATAGATGAATTAACCGCGGCCAAAAGGCAAATTGATTCAACTCTGCACAAGCTAAGAGAAACAGTAAAAACATTTGAATCAAAGGATAATTCCGAGCGTTATAAATCACAAATCACATTGGCAAAGAGAAGAATAAAAGCCTTTGAAATTGCAAATTATTTTATAGAGAATGAGATTAAGAATTGCTAAAGCACTTCCGATTTTCGTTCCAGCGGTCATGCTCCCTGGCATGGCCGCTTTTCCATGCCCCGGTTCACGCCGGATAAGTCGGCTCCTGTGTAGCAGCGGCTTCCGCTTCCAGTACCCGCGCCATTTTGTCGGCGGCTGTGGTTGTGGTGTCTTTCTTGAAATAGCCGGACACGACAAGGACGGAATTGCCCATGCGGATTTCCGTCACACAGTCAGGGCGGCGGGTGGTGCGGGTGTCGTGCTGCTTGTTATCTGCCATAGGCAATACTCCTTTCAGTCGGTAATCAGTTTCTTCATGCTCTCCATTTTCCGCTTGGCGGTTTCCTGCCGGAAGTTGTCGCCGGTAAAGCGTACCGGGACGCACATGGAAAGCAGGCGGTCATAAATCCGGGAATGGGCGGTGTCCTCCGGGTTGTGCAGGTCGTCCAGCGTAAGGTTGGTCGTGACGATCAGCGGCTTGCCGCTGCGGTAACGGCTGTCAATCACATTGAACACCTGTTCCAGCCCGTATTCCGTCCCGCGTTCCATGCCGAAGTCGTCAAGGATCAGCAGCGGATAACGACAAAGGCGGGAAATGTACTCGTTGCGCCCCTCAAAGCTGGCGGCAAGGTCATTGAGGATAAGAGCAAAGTTCGTCATGCGGACGGGGATTTCTTTCTCCATGAGGGCGTTTGCGATACAGCCTGCAAGGTAGCTTTTGCCGGTGCCTACGCCGCCCCAGAACAGGCAGCCGATATTGTCTGTCCGCATATCTTCCCAATGCTCCACATACCGGCGGGCAAGCCCGGTCTGCGGGTTCCTGCCGTTGTCGTTCTCGAAAGTCCAGTCCCGCATGGTGGGGTCGGTAAAGCCCCGGCGTTTCAGTTCTTCCACGGTGTCAAGGTGTCTGCGCCGCTTTTCGGCGGCTTCCCGTTCCTCGCGGGCGGTTCTCTGGCAGTCGCACTCTGCCGGGTGGCGGTCGCGCCCGAAGATAGCGGCCTTATCCGGCGCAAAATAGGCTTCTTTCGGCTTGCGGCACTTGCCGCAGTACAGTAAACCGTCCTCGCCGGTGTAGTCCTCCGGCTCCGGGATGGTGGTCGTCATATTCTCCAAAACCGCGTTGATTTCATTCTTCATAAACTCTCGCCCTCCTTGCATGAGTAGTCTGGTATGCCCTTTTTAGGGGCTTCCTTTTTGTCGTTCCCCGCCCATATCCGCAGGGCGGCGGCATAGTTCTGGTAGCTTTTCCCGTTGGCGGCAAGGTAGCGGCTCATTTCCTCGATGAACCGTTCCAGCCTGTCAGGGTACTCTGCCTGCAACTCGTCGTATTCGGTCTGTGACAGAAAAATATTTCCATATCGGCCATAGGGCGCGGACGGCCCCCCACTCACTCCCTTTGTTTGGCTCTCTGTAAGGTTGTTTATAGTAGTTTGGTTAGGGGACGGTTTTCCGACCATCATAAGGTCGGTTTTCTGACCATCAGTAGGACGGTTTTCCGGCTCTATGAGGGGCGGACTTCCGGCCATCAGTTGGTCTGAAAACTGTACCTGTGGCACTGGCGGTACTTTGACATAAAGCCGGTTCGGTGCGGAGAAGCCGCCCCGTTCCCGTTCCAACAGCCCCGCCGTGTCCAGTTCATTAAGCGCCCCCTTGATGGTGGTGCTGCCTTTATCCAGTATTTCTGCTATCTCCGCGATGGGATAGATAATATAAATCCTGCCCTCGTCGTCCAGCCACTTGTTTTTCTGGGAGAGGGTGGAACGGTCTAACAGCAGCGAATACAGCAGCTTGGCGGTCTGTGAAATCTCCATTTTCAGCAGGAAACGGGGATACGGCAGATAGGCGGGCAGCCGCGTGTCTGCCCTGATATAATCAGCGATAGGATCACCTCCCTGTGTTCGGGTTGATTTTGGCGTATTGTCACGCATTAAAACGCCGTTTCCGGGGGAAAAGGATAAATGTATCGCGTACCCTTTGACACCCACGAAAAAAGCCTTGATTTATGCGGGTTTGAAAGGCTCTAAAGCGTGACATCTCTGCCTTTGTTTCCGCTTTCTCTCGGCGGCTTTGATTTTCTTCATGCGCCCGGCGCAGTCGGGGCAGTATTTTCCCCGGTTGGATTTGGGGACAAAGGCCGCCCCGCAGACGGCACACCGTTTCCGGCTTCCCCGGCACAAGAGGGCTGCGGCCAGCTCCCCGTCAAGGGGCAGGACAGCCACACGGAACCAGTGGCACATGAGGGAAAAGGAAATGCTCTGGACGCACACGCAAGGCTCCCCGTCGTCCAATAGCAGGCAGTTCCCCTCATCGTAGTTACAGCACTCATGTACCAGCCGCCGCGCCCGCCGGTGCTGGCGGTAGTCCATGTGGGGCAGGTTATCGCTCATGGCTCTGCTCCTTTCTGCGGTGCGGCTCGTCCCGGCGCAAAATCTGGTCGATGTTCCGCTTGACGGTCTGCAACTCCTTGAACCGCTGTTTCTGTTCGTGATAGGTGTTATACAGGCCGTCTTTCTCGGAGATAAGCTGCTCGATCTCGGCCTGCAACGCTTTCCGGGCGGGCAGCTTGGTAATGCCATGCGCCTTGAAATACCGGGCTGCTGCGTCGGCTATGATAAAATCGCTCTCATGGGCCTGCCGGTATGCGGCGCGGGCTTTCTCGGATTTCTGTGCCCGCAGCCCGTCGCGGGCGGCCTTGGTCTGGGCGTAGGCCAACACCTGCCGCTGCAACTTCTTTTTCCCTTGCAGCTTCGTTTCCAGTGCTTTCAGTTCGCCGCTGGTCTGGCGCATTTTCTGATAGGCGGTGTCAACGGCGGCTTCTAACTGCTCCGGGGAAGTAAAGCCGTATTGCTGGTAGACGGACAGCGTTTTGGCGGCCTGCTTCAGATTGTGTATCTTCGCCCAGCGTTCATAGCCCCGGCCTTTGCCCTCGGCCATTTTCTGCTCAATGTCCACAAGCCGCTGCACTCCGTCCTGTTTCGGGGCGGCTATCTCGGCTCTGGCAACCTGCAAGCGGTCTTTTATGGTGCGTGGGGGATCGGGGGATCTGGCTGGCGCTTCGGCTGCTCTGGCGGCGTTTTGCTCTAAAACGGCAAAGACAGCGGCGCGGTCAAAATCGTCGCCCAGCTTCCGGGCGGTAATTGGCTTTGTCCTGTCCGGCGTGAGGTAGGAAAGCCGCCCCCGGCTCTCCTTGACGGTCACACCCTCCTGCAGCAACAGAGAGGAAAACTCGTCAAAGCTGGCGGCGGTGGCAAGGGCTTTCCGTAGGGTCTGCCGCAGCTTCTCCTTGTTCGTTTCAAACTTGGTCTGCCGGGGCGTGATACTATCGGCAATCATGGGGGCGTTCTGCTTGTCCAGCGCGGCCTGTCCCTTTTTCTGCGCCCAATACTCCCGGTCGGTGACGCGGTTCTTGCTGCCGTTCAAGAGGTCGATTTGATAAAGCCCCTCCCGGTGGCACATCTCCATGACTTCGGATTTGAAGTAGCGCAGGGCAGCGTCGGTACATCGGTGCTTGCAGCCGACTTTCGTATCGGCCGGCCTGTCCATGTAGGGCAGGAACGGCACTTCCTCAATCCGCAGGCTGTTTATGACGATATGCACATGAATGTTGCCGCTGTGGTTATGCCCGTCCGGGTGGGTGCAGACAAGGGCCTGGTGGCCGGGAAAATGCTCTTTACAGAATTGTTCCCCCAACGCCTGCGCCCGGTCTACGGTCAGGCCGTTGTCCGGCCCGTCCCGCGGGTCAAAGCTGATGATGTAGTGGTGGCTTTTCACATCTTCCCGCCGCTGGTTTTTCTGATAGCGGAGATTGGCCCGCATACACGCAACGGCAAAATCCTCCCCGTCGCAGTTCAGCGTGGACAGCCGGTAGTCCTCGCGGGGGATAAGCCTGCCGGTTTCATCAAGGACGGGCTTCATGGTAAACTCGTCATGCTCAAAGAGAAGATATTGCTCGGCGGCTCCGTAGTCGGCGTTTTTAGAGTTGATATGCTTGAGTGTTGCCAACCGCGTCACCTACTTTCTTGAGGACTTCATACTTGAGGACGGCAAGGTCGGATATGGCGGCGCGTACCTCGCCGGAAAGGGTGTTGTAGGGTACGCCGTATTCGTTCAGATACCGGGCAATCTGATTGAGGTTGCCGCCGATCCTGCCGTACTCGGCTGTCAGCTTCCCGACAGCGGAAAGCAACTCGTCATTGACCGACGACACATGGACAACCGGGCGTATGGTCGCCCGCCGTATCGCCTGCCGGAGAAATTCGGACTGGCTGATACCATAGGGCGCAAGCCGCGCTGTGAAGTCGGCATACTCATCTTCGGACAGCCGGGTTTTCACAACGCGGCTGCGGTGGGGCGTGTTGTATTTCTTTCGCATGGTGTGACCTCCTTTCTCGCCCGTAAGGGCGCATGAGCAGGGTTTGGGGAAGGCACTCCCCAACAAGTTCCCCGCGAGGGGCAAAACTGCAGAATTGCGGATTTTGGCACCGTGGTAGAAACTTGCTCTCCGTGACTGCAAACTTTCTCTCACTTCCGTCCGCCACTTTTTTGGAAAACTGCAACCACAAAAGTTTGTTTCTCTTTTTCTGCTACTACTAATCCTGTAAAGGGCATTCCTGCCCGCTTTCGCTAAAATGACACCGGACGCAGTGGTTTCTACCCGGTGTTGGAGAAATCCTTTCTCTTTGCCCTCTACTACGGGTAAATGCTCCAAATGCCAAACACCAGGGCAGAAAAATTCCCTCCTCGCTTACTACTACAACCGGCAGGGGGCAAAATGGCCGGGAGCGGAGCCGGACAACAAAAAAAGCAGTAAATCTTTTTCAAGACTTACTGCTTTCGCTGGCCGCGTCGGTGGCGGCTGGTATTCAGTTTTTATGACTTGTCCGGTGGTTCGTCAAGCCGGAACTTGAATTGACAGTCAATTAACCGCTGCTTTACATAGTCCTCCACCTCGGCGTTGACCTGCCCGTTCACTTTTGAGAAATAGCGGATATATCCGGCGTAGTGGAGCAGGACAGCGTTCACGGCTTCTGGGTCGCCCTCACGGGCTTTGAGGATTGTTTCATAGGGGAGAAGTCTACTCATACCGGCTCACCCCCATTTCTTCGCGTAGCCGCTGCAAGGCAAGCTGGATATGCCGCCCCGCTGTGCTGCGTGACCGGCCAATACACGCGCCGATCACGCGCTGCGGCTGGCGCAGAAAGTAATAGCGCAGGATTTCTTCCCGCGTCTGCTCCGGCAAAACAGAGATCGCGTCGGCAAGGGCGGCGTTGCAGAGCAGGACGGTCTGACCGCAGACGGTAAATGGGTATTCCTCGTCCGGCTCCGACGCGGCAAACTGGACAAACTTCTCGTTCATCAGATAGTCAAGGGAAACTTGCCGTTCCCATTGCCGTTTAAGCTTCAAAATCTTGTCCAAGGCGGCACAGCGGATAACAGTCTTGCAAAAGGCGTTGTACCTGCGCTGGATATATTCTTGATAGGCTATCTAGTCGGTCATGGAAAATCCCCCTTTCCTCCCAAAAGGGCTGTGGCTGGTTAGTAGTTGCTTTTTATGATAGTAAGGGGCGGCAGCACTTTAGGCTGTCGCTCCTTGACTGCCTAACTGCAAAACCGGGCGGGGCTGTCAACGGCGGGCGAAGCCCGTTCATCTTGACCGTTGACTGGCTCGGCCAGGTTTGCTATTTATCCGGCAAACTTGAATTTATTTTAAGCTATCACGTTTTACCTTTTTAAGCCTTACTATCATTACCATAGGAATTTCTTTGTTGTTTTTGAAACATTCTTCATAAAATCCATCAATGACAAATCCAGCTCTAAAACAAAGGTTAAAAATATCTTGTATGGAACGATGATAATAAATCTGCTCCTCCGGTTGCCCTTCAATCGCTATACCATAGTAACTGTGCGGTGTCATATATTTTTCAGTCAACGTGATAAAACAAGGGTGTTGCGTTGCAAAGACAAAAATTCCGCTTTCCTGCAACAGTTCATAAACAGCCATAAGAAGTGGTTCAATATCCGTAATATCCATAATTGCCATATTAGAAACTGCTTTCGTAAAGGCTCGATTTCTTTTTAATTCTAATATACTTTTTCTATCGGTCGCATCCGCCACACAAAATTCAATTTGTTTTGCATATTGTGATTGCCGTCTTTTAGCCAATTCTATCATTTTTTTGCTGTAATCAAAAGCGACAACCGAAGCGCCTCTTTGTGCAAGATACGAAGAATAATTTCCATTGCCACACGCAATATCCAAAATGTAATCCGCAGGATTAGGAGATAGAAGTTCCGTTACTTTGGGACGCACTACCTCTCTGTGAAATTCATTAGATTCGTCACCCATTGCATTATCCCAAAATTGTGCGTTCTCCTCCCAGATTTTTTTACTTTCCTCTGTTCCCATGTTCTCTCCCACTCCCCAAATTTGCTTTTTTGCTTCCATTAAATCTTCCTTACTATATTCCATTGTTACCCTCCATAACTTCTGATTGTTGCCGTCTTGACGATTATGTATCTTTACATTACCTTCTGAAACATATGGCGCACCTTGTCCAGGCGGCTGTTTGGACGGCGGGGCTGGATGACCGGCTGACCGACAGCGGCCTGATATCCTTTCAGCTCTGTAAGGCATACGCTCCGCCCGTTGGTGTAAAAGGCCAGATCAGTACGGTATGCCTGTATACAGCGGGCGGGAATCTCGCCAGTAAAGACAACTTCATCCTTTTTTACCTGGGCCGTTTCGATGGTGGCACAGTATTTCGGTGCATCATGATAAGCCCTGGAAAGGTATTCCTGGGGCGCATAGAGGATGAAGGAGAGATAAGGTTCCAGCAGCTGCGTCCCCGATTCCTTCAATGCCTGTTCCAATACAATCGGGGCCAATGAGCGGAAGTCCGCCGGCGTGCTGACCGGACTGTAATAAAGCCCGTATTCAAAGCAAATCTTACAGTCCGTTACGTTCCAGCCGAACAAGCCCTGCTCCAGCCCGTAACGGATACCATCCCTGACAGCGTTTTGAAAACTCTGGTTCAAGTATCCCAGCGAAACCCGGCTCTCGTATTGTACACCGGAGCCAAGCGAGAGTGGTGTAACAGACAGTCCTATGGATGCCCAAAACGGGTTGGGCGGCACCTCGATATGGATGGTGTGGCTGGCTGCTTTGAGCGGCCGCTCCATATAAATGACGGAGGGTTCCTTTACCACTGTTTCAAGCTTGTATTTTTCCGACAGCAAAGCGGAAACAACCTCCAACTGCACCCGGCCCAAAAAAGAAAGAATGATCTCATGGGTGATGGAATCCACTTCGCAACGCAAAAGCGGGTCAGTATCCGCAAGTTGCGTAAGAGCGTCCAGCAGCCGTTCTCTTTGCGCTGCCGTTTTCGGCGCAATCGTCGTCCGCAGCATGGGGAGGGGGTCCTCGCGCCACCTTTTACGAGGGAGCCGGGTTTGGTCCCCTAATACATCGTTTAACCTCACGCTGTCGCTGGGAAGGATAACAATTTCACCCTGATAAGCGGTGTCTGTCCGAACAATTTCCCCTTTGGATGGAATACGCATCTCTGTGATTTTCAGCTTTTCTCTCCCGGCCAGGGCCACCGTATCCCGCAGGCGCAGCGTTCCGCTGTATAACCGTAGATAGACACGCCGCTGGCCGCAATCGGTGTACTCAACCTTGAAAACGCTGCCGCATAGGGCGGCGCCCCCCTGTTCCCCAATCGGTTGGAACAGCCCTGTCACCGCATCCATCAACGGTTGAATGCCAAGGCCATTTTTGGCGCTGCCATGATAGACTGGGAACAGGGAGGCGTCTTGAACCCGCTGCTGTTCCTCCCGCGCAAGTTTTTCCCGGCTGATTGGTTCTCCTGCGATATACTTTTCCAATAATTCATCGTTATTTTCGATGACCGCATCCCATGCTTCTATGTCGGTATTTTCCTCCAGGACTATTTCCGGGGACAGCGACACCGTCTGCTTGATGATAATATCGGCGGAGAGCTTATCCCGAACAGACTGAACCACGCTCTGCAAATCAACGCCAGCCTGGTCGATCTTGTTGATAAAGATAACGGTGGGAATGTTCATTTTCCGCAGGGCATGGAACAGAATACGGGTCTGGGCCTGCACGCCATCTTTAGCGGAGATCACCAAGATGGCCCCATCTAAAACAGCCAAAGAGCGGTACACCTCCGCCAAAAAATCCATGTGGCCGGGCGTATCCACAATGTTAACTTTACATCTGTGCCACTGGAAGGAAGTGACTGCCGCTTGAATGGTAATCCCACGCTGCCGCTCCAAAAACATGGTGTCCGTCCTCGTTGTCCCTTTTTCGACGCTCCCCGGTTCTGAAATGGCTCCGCTGGCATATAGCAGGCTCTCCGTCAAGGTCGTCTTTCCAGCGTCTACATGGGCAAGAATTCCAATATTGATTATTTTCATGTGATTGTCCTCCCTTTACAGCCCCAAAGGGCATAAAAATCCCCAGCAGTAAAATACTTTTACCACTGGGGATTATAAGTTGCGGACATACACATATACAGCATACACCTGTTTGTGATTGCTGTTTTTGGGGATATGTCAAAATTGATAAGGCAAAAGTATTCTTAAATTGGGTACAAAAAACTAAGCCCCTACAAAAGGAGCTATCATAATCCTTTGTTCCCACTATTTGATTATAGTTTTATTTAAGAATACCTTGCCGCATATTTTTTACTCCTTTTCTGGATTAAATCATTGTATCACATCAGTTTTAGGAAAGCAAGTACCTAAAAGAAATTTTTCTTCCCCTTATATGTAACAATCATACCGGCTTCCTAGCGTTCAGAATGTTTTCTGCTGTCTGCTGTGGTGTTTGGTTGGAATTGTCCAACCAAAAGCCGATCCGTGGTGTTGTCTGCATTTTACTAAATACAAATTCAATGTATACAGAAAGATATAAGGAGTGGGAGGGATTCCGCCGTAGTTGGCATTGTAGGAAAATCCAAAAGTTTAGATTTTCCCACAATGCTTATCTTTTGGTCTTTGGTTCGGAATAGTGTAGTGCTGGCGGTCTATCTCTTGTTTTCGGTTGCTTGCTTCCTTACCGTACATGAGCATTGGCACCGGGGTTGTCGTTGCCGTAGCCCTCCAGCAGGTTGATGGCTCCCCAGATGCCGAGACCGGCACCGAGAGCTACGACGAGGGTCTGCAGTACGGTGACTGCGCTGTTGAAAAATGCCATAAATGTGTACCTCCTTGTTTTTTGCGCCCATTCGGGCTGAAAATGAGCTTGTCTTTTTTGCTCTTTGCATGTGCACCTGCAAAGAATATAAAAAATAGCCGGGGCAGATTTTTCATCCGTCCCGGCTATGTAAACAGGCAGCATTCACTGCCTGCATGCTTTTGGAGTTTTATCTGGCAGCATCCTGATGCCTGAAGGCTTTCCCGGAAGGCTTCGCTGCCGCAGTTTCTTCCTTCCGGTCAGATAGGTCCGAGAGAACAGAACCTCTGGCCCTATCCTTGTAGGATTCCATCAGAGCCTTCAGCTCCGAATTGGTCACTTCTCTGGTCTCTCGTCCCCAGATCGGCTGACCGGCATCGTCGATTCCATTCTTTACAGAACGGGAAAGGCGGGTCGTTCCGTCCTCAGGGAGTTTCATCCAGACACCCTTGCCGAACTTGTTTTCATGGATGATCTTCGGGGAGATCACAAAGGTCTCCCAAGGACGGGTATCCGCCTTATCCGGATTCGGAATACTGACTTCTACCAGTTCTTTGCCGTTCCTGGAAGTAAACGGATCTCCCACAAGACCCTTGCCGAACTTGATCGTCATTTCCGTGTAGCTGCCGCCCAGGGTTTCGCCACGTGCCATCGCTTCCTCGGCTTCTCTTACGAAGTCAGGCACATCCATGGACATCCACGGTCTCTCATCTGCCATATTGGCTTACCTCCTATTCCTCAGATATAACAAAAAACTCATCCTTCGGATGAAGCTTTGCCCTGGTATCCAGGAACTGCTCAATGTCAAAGGTGAGTTTCTTGTCGAAATCTGCCGTATATTTATAGTTTGGGTGCTGCGTCAGATCATACTTATCGGACAGGAACGGACGCACGCCGCGTAGCTGCAGGATGCACTTGCTGCCATCCATCACGGCCAGCTCATCCCGGCTCATGAGCTCCTTGCCCAGCTTCTGATAGTTGGTCCCGTAGCTCGGACTATTGCCTCGGGTATCTGAGGTATTGAAGGTATCGATCGTTTCCTTGCCGAGCGCTTCGGAAAGCTCTTTCAGTGTGGTCGGTTCGGAGCCGCCTAAGAATACCTGGCAGTCCATGTTGCCGATGATGGTATCGGCATTGTCCTTGTAAATAGCCTTCAGCTGAGACCGGGCCTGCAGCACCAGACAGGCGCTGATCTCACGGGAACGGATGGTGGCAACCAGCTTCTCCAGATTCGGGATCTGACCGATGTTCGCTGCCTCATCGATCAGGCACCGTACATGGACCGGAAGTCTGCCGCCGTAAACATCATCCGCTTTTTCACACAGCAGGTTGAACAGCTGCGTGTAGATCATGCTGATTAGGAAATTGAAGCTGCCGTCTGTATCGGACATCATCAGAAACAGGGCGGTTTTTTCATCTCCCAACGTGTCCAACTCCAGTTCATCATACATGGTGATCTCCCGGACCTCCTGAATGTCAAACGGGGCAAGACGGGCACCGGCAGACACTAGAATACTTTTTAGTGTTTTGCCCGCCGCCAGCTTGAATTTGGCATATTGCCGGACTGCAAAGTGGTTCGGTTTTTTCTTCTTCAGATCCTCAAACATCAGATCCACCGGGTTCTGGAAATCCTCATCGTCCTCGCGGACTTCCATTGCATTGATGAATTCGATGAGCGTGGCAAAATTCTGTTCCTCCTTAGGTGCCTCATAATGGATATAGCCGATGAGCGCACAGTAGAGAAGGGTCTCTGCCTTGTCCCAGAACGGATCTCCGCCCTTGCCGTCACCCTTGGTGTTTGCCATGAGCGTCGTTGTCAGCTTCAGGATATCCTTTTCGCTGTGCAGATAGGCAAACGGGTTAAAGTGCATGGACTTGTGGAAATTGATCGTGTTGAAAATCTTGATTCGGTAATTTGCATGCACAAATGCATGGCCAACCTCGAGCAGGGTCGTACCTTTCGGGTCAGTGAGCACATAGGAACTATGAAGCTGGAGTAGATTTGGCTTAATCCAGAACCGTGTCTTACCGGAACCGGAGCCGCCGACGATCAGAACATTCTTGTTTCTGGCGTTGGCCGGATTCTTCGGACGGTTGCTCATCATCAGCCGCTCTGTCTTTGTGAGGATCACATTATTTGCAAAGACCGGATCCATGAACGGTTCGATATCCTTCGGACCGCCCCATGAAGCGTTTTGTCAAGTGCTTTTTTGAGTTATTGACGCAAATTATCGTGAAAGTGCGAAAGTGCAAAGTGCAAAGGGTCTGCGTTTTGCACTTTCAGCTTGCGGGTTCGGGTGGCTGCTTCTTCTTGATGAAGTTGTACCATTGACCGCCGACACGCCTTGCGCCTAAAATGCCGCCCATGTTGCGCTTGGCGTTCTGTACCGTCCTTTCGGATATTCCGGCTTCGGCTGCGGCTTTTACAATGTCCTCACTGGCAAGCTCTTTCCCGTCTGCCAACAGGTCAAGTATCAGCCTTTCAGCCTGTTCGGCTTTGGTGGCGTTGTTGCCGCCCGCGCCGGACAGCAGCTCATCGGCGGTGATGTCGTATTCGCCTATCCACTCAAAGCCTGTTTCCGGGTCAAGGCAAAAGGCAACGGGCTTGCCCTCCGGCGCAAGGGAAGATTTGTCATGGACGATAACGCGCACATTCGGCTCACGCTTCACGCGCCCGATTAAAAGCACGCTCCGGGCGGCGGCTCGGAAGTCGATAGAACCTAATCCCCGGTACGCGCTCTGTCCTCCGGCTGCTTTGTTCAAATGTCCGATAAGGATAACGGCACACCCGGTACGTTCGGCAACATCGGCAAGGCGGCGGAACATGGGGCGCACTTCGTTTGCCCGGTTCATGTCGGTCTTTTCGCCCATGTACGCCTGTATGGGGTCAAGGATAATCAGCCGCGCCCCGTTCTGCGTGATTGCCTTTTCTATGCGCTCATCGGAGAGGGTAAGCTCCCGCTTGGCTTCATCAATCACGAGAACGCGGTCAAGGTCGGCTTCGGCTTCTATCAAGCGTGGCTTGACGGTATCGCCCAGCCCGTCCTCGGCGGTCTGGTAAATTACTTGGAATGGCGGCAAGGGCTTCATTCCCGGCAGCGTTCCCCCGGTGGTGCAGGCGGCGGCAAGGCGTAGGGCAAAAGTGGTCTTGCCCTCGCCGGGATTGCCCTGCACAATGGTTACTTTCCCAAAGGGAATATACGGCTCCCATAGCCATTCAACGGTCTGTGTGTCAACCTCGCTCATGCGGATAATCTCAACGGTTTCTTCCTGCGGCGGCTCTTTCAAGCCGTAAATCGCTTCCCGGATATACTTCCCGTCCGCGATTTCTGCCCGGTGCTGCAATACCTCGTTCCAGTCCTTGTAAAGCGGCACAAGGCGGTGAACGGTCAAGCCCTCCGGCACAAACTCCGCAAGGCGGCTGCAAGCGTCGCTTCCGGCTTGGTCGCTGTCAAGGCAGAGGTAAACGGTCTTGATGTTCGGACGGTCAGAGAGGAAACGCAGCAGGGCTTTTTCTCCCACGCCGCCCAGTGCAAGGTAGCTTTGTTTCTGCCATTCCTTTTTGAACAGACAGAGGAAAGATAACAGGTCAATGGGGGCTTCAAAAACAAACAATCTTTCGCCCTCGCCCCGGTAGCAGAAGTTAAAGGCTTTGTCGCTGTCTTTCACATCAAGCCGGAAGCTCCCGGCTGTGCCGCGCTGGTGGGCGTAGCGTGGTACTCCGTCCTCGTCCCGCCCTACGAATACGGCGTTGTGGTGGGCGGCTTCCTCGTAAATATCCCCGGTGGCAAAGAAAAAGCCCGTCACATCTTCATCAATGCGGCGGGCTGCTGTGAGGTAGTTCCTCGCTATGCGGTTGTCGCTGCTCCGGGGCGGCAGCCGGAAGTCAGAAATGGGCGCGGGGCTTGGTCTGTCCGGCGGCGGTGCTGCGCCTTTTTCTCCCGTCAGCATTTCAACGGCTTCGGTAAAGCTCTTTCCGAAAAACTCCATGACAAAATCAACGGGTGCGCCGCCCTTGCTCTGGCTGTGCCTGTACCATTTGTTTCCCCGGACGGTCAAGCTGTCGTGCCGCTTCCAGCGGTATTCCTGTCCGGCGCGGGTAAGCTGCTCGCCCTGTGATTGCAGGAAAGAAACAATGTCGGCTTGGTTGGCGTGGTCTATCTGTTCTTGGGTGTAATACATAAAACTTCAACTCCTTTCAGCGGTCTATATCATGCCGCTTGGTGCGGTTCTGTGTCAGCTCCGGCTGCTCGGCGCGGAGTGCAATATCCACGCATTTGCGGATTTTTTGAAGTTCAGAAACATCGGCGCGGGTATCTTTCAATTTGGCATAATCGCTGTCCCTCTGTGTTTTGAGGTCAGCATATTCCTGTTCCCATTCCGCAATAGGCAAGGTCTTTGTCCCTTTCGGCAGATTTGCATGGAGATAGCGGTTTGCCGCGTCCCATAGGGTAAGCTCGGCGCGGCGGGCTTCCGCAAACTTCTCCTGTTTTCCTTTCCAGCGGATTTGCCGATACTCGTCCTGTATGGGCTTGTAGGTCTGATAATTTCTGCCGTACTCCATGAGTTTTTGCAGTTCTTTCATGCGCTGCTCGGCGGTTTTCATTCCCTCCCGGATTGAATAGGCTTTATCGCTGACAGAGGAAAGGGCTGCGTCCAGCTCGTCAAGATTAGAGATACCATGCTCGGAGAGATAGTTGACCGCTGCCGCTATGGTTTTCAATTCATCGGTTGCGTGCTGCTGTTGCCAACTCTGCGAATACTTCCGGCTCTTTTCTCTCTGAACGCTCAAATACTTCATCAACAGATTTGCAAGGTTGGGAGATTGCGGCGGCTGTTCCGGGGCGGTTTCCCGCGCTTTGAACAGGTCGGCAATCCACTCTTTGAGCTTCCCAATCTGCGCCCGGATTTCCCGGATAAGGCGGTTTGCCTTTTGGATATTTCGGTTCAGTTCGCCTTTCTCGGTGGCGATGCCTTTCTTCTCCATCTGGCAAGCCGCCACGCCCATGTGGACGGTGGGTATCTCGTCAATGCCGCGCTCGGCGTTGCTGCGGTGGTCGATACGCTCCGGGCTTCCGTTCCTCTCCAAAAAGTCGTTGGTAAAGTCAGCCCACGCCTTGCGCCACAAGAGGGTGTTGTCCTTGTCGTTCCAGCCTGTAAGGTCAACCTTGTGCGTCTTGTATCTGCCGCTTGGCAAGCAGATACGTTCGCCGTTTTCGTCAAGGTCATATTCCTTTTTGGATTTCGCCGCCCACGCGCCGCGCCCGTCAAGGGGGCGCATAGTCAGCATGATATGACAATGGGGATTGCCGCTGTCGGTGTCGTGAATGGCAAAATCCACACACATTCCTCTGGAAACAAATTGAGAGGAACAGTATTCCCGGACAAGCCGGATCTGTTCCTCTCTGGATAATTCTATGGGGAGCGCTGCGTCAATCTCTCTGGCAAGCTGGGCGTTCCCGGCTTTCTCGTAAAGCTCCACGCTGTTCCACAAGGTTGAACGGTCAGAGAAAGAGGGTGGGGCATGGGGCGGCAGCATGATTTCTGTATGGACAACGCCGCCTTTGCGAGTGTAGTCATGTGTCATTCCGTCCCACTCGTTTGTGATTTTCTCGCCGCTTCGGTAGGCGGCTGCGGCAACGGCTGATTTGCCTTTTCCTCGGCTCACAATGCCGATGTTCCAATGGTAAATGGCTATGGGTATCACCTCCCGGATAGGATAATAAAACCCGCAAAAATGGTACAGACGCCAACGGCGGGTGTACTGTTTTTGTGGGTGTGCAGGGATAGCCGCGAAGCGGCGCAAGGGGTGCAGCCCCTTGTTGCGGCAAAGCCGCCATATCGGAGTGCGGGGAAATCTCCCTGTGCGGAGACAAGCCCTCGGCAGAGCGCACACGCCCGTAAGGGTGTATAAGTGCGCCCTTAGTTCCTAAGGGATTTTCAGCTTGTCGCTCCCTCTGCTCGTTTTTTCAGATATTCCCGCGCTGGTTCACTCGTCAAGGCAAGCCGGAGAAGTGCTGTGGCTTCCTCGTCGGTCATGTTCTTTGCTTCCGGCACAATGCTTTCAAAGACCGCGCCCCGGACAATAAGGCGGTGGCTGCGCGTTCTGCGTTCCTCTTTGGATAGCTTCTGACGCAACATCTTTTCTCGGTTCTCAGGTCCCGTCAAGATTTATGCGCAAAATTGTTTGCAGGCTCCGGCTGAGTGAAGTCAGCCGGCAATAGAGGCGTCATCCAGAGCCGCCTCCAGGTGCTTCATATTCATGTATTTCTTGCAGCCCCACTGGGTACCTGCCACATGGCGAAGGCGGGCACAGACCAGCATCAGGGCGGAGTTGCCGTCAGGGAACGTCCCCACCACGCGGGTTCGGCGGCGGATCTCACGGTTCAGCCGCTCGATCACGTTGTTGGTACGGATGCGCGTCCAATGCTCGCTGGGAAAGTCACAATAGGTCAGCGTTTCCTCAATGCCGTCCTCGACTTTCTTGGCGGCCTCCTTCAGCTTCATGGCGCGCAGCTCGGCGACCACGGCTTTTGCCTTCTCGCGGGAGGCCTTTTTGCTCTCCTGGGCGTGGATCGCCTTGAGCATTTTCGCTACAATTTTGACCTTGGATTTGGGCACAACAGAGAAAACATTGCGGTAGAAATGCACCGTGCAGCGTTGATATTTGGCGTCCGGGAACACCTCGCCCACGGCCTCTAACATACCCAGACACTTGTCCCCGACGATGAGCTTCACGCCGTCCAGTCCGCGTCCACGAAGCCACTGGAAGAAACTGACCCAACTGGCCTTGTCCTCTTTCATGCCCTCGGCAGCGCCTAAAACCTCACGAAAACCGTCCTCATTCACGGCGATCGCCACCAAAACAGCAACATTTTCGTACTCTCCGCCCCAGTTGCGGCGCAGGTAGATGCCGTCCACGTAGACGTATGGATAGTGGCCGCCCCGCAAGGGGCGGTTGCGCCAGTCCTCGATGTGAACGTAGGCTTTCTTGTTCAGTTCGCTGATGGTGGCGGGCGAGACCTTGCTGCCCCACAGTGCCTCCGTGATGTCCTCCACACGGCGCACGGAGACGCCTGCCAGGTACATCTCGATGAGGGCCTCCTCCACGCTGCTCTCCCGGCGGCGATACCGCTCGATGATGGCAGTCTCAAAGGATACGCCCTTGAGCCGGGGTACGTGGAGCGTGACATCGCCAGAAGTGGTGGTAAGATTACGGTCATAGTGGCCGCTGCGGTAGCCCTGACGGGCCTCGCTGCGCTCATAGCGGGCCGCCTGCGTCAGGGACTCCGCCTCCTTTTCCAGCAGCTCGTTCAGGGTTTCCTCCACGCTGCCGCGAACCAATTCCTTGATTTGGCCCTTGATTACTTCCTCGTTTAGCTGTACAATTTTCTCGGACATAGTTTGCTGTCTCCTTTCGAATGTTTGTGTGGTAACTTCATTCTACCAGAGCCTGCAAGCTATGTCTTCTTTTATGCTTTTTCCAATTTGCGCAAGTTATTGTACATTATCGGTTCTCAAACTGCCGGATTTTCTTCTTTCTGTCCTCAATCTCGGCTTGCAGCTCCTCACGGGTTTTCTCTCTCGGTTTCGTCATGGGTGGCCGCTCCTTTCTGCCTGTCGGCATAGAAAAAGGACAGTCGATTTCTCGGCTGCCCTTTTGGGTGGGTATTAAGTTTTATTGTGTGCTGTTTTATCTTACCCTTATTGTTTTGACACTTTACTTAAACGGGATATTTCATCATCATTATTCAATAATCGTGTTGATAGCAGACTGTACCGCTTTATATCTCCCCTCATTTGAGTGTGCCGCTAAACAGGTAATTAAATATGCTTTTCCATCTTTTTCATACAGAACAACAATGTTATAGGAAGATGCCATTGTTCCTGTTTTCATTCCTTTAACATTTGCATTATAGTACGGTGAATTTTCATCTAAAAATTCATTTGTATTTTTCCATGTAAATTCACCTTGCGGAGTTTGAATTGAAAATTCGCTTTTTCCAATACATTCTTTAACAAAATCGTAGTTAAGGAGCTTCAACGCTACGCGGTTAATGTCATCTAAATGAGAGTCAGCTTGCATAGACGCGCCACTTGGGTCATTATATAAATTTGTTTTGGAATAGCCTGCTTCGATTAAATACTCACTAAGTTCTGTCATGAAATAATCTATATATTCCGTTGCTGTATAACCTTCGCCTAATTCGTTTTTAGCGATATGATATGCCAACACATAGGCTGCGTCATTTCCGGAAGGAACAAGCATAGCCTCCATGATTTGTTTAACTGTGTATTCCCCAGCATACAGATTTGCTAAAGATGAACCCGCCGGAACAAGTTCTAATACCTCTTGATTTACTTCAACAATATCTTCCAAATCTACTTTTCCCAAAGCATAATCAATGGCAAATAGTTTTGCCAAACTTGCGACAGTGGGCAACTGGCTATCACCCTCGTAAAATAAATATTCTTCTTGCTCAATATCATAAACAGAAAATGAAAGAGCGTCCTGCGGAATGTTAAGCTCATTCGTACTTAGTTGAAAATCAATTTTTTTATAGATGTCCTTTAAGAAATCAAAACGATAAATCCCTGTTTTGTGTAGCCCAATTACTGCAACAAATGCTATAAACAACACTGTTACAAAAGCTATTATTATCTTTTTACATTTTCTATGCTTCTTCATATTTTTTCTCCCACGAATTTATATCTGCCATTCTGTGCCTTTGAGAAAAGTATAGCACAAGAACATGAACAAATCCACATTATTTCAACAAGTTTGTAGTGCTGTTTTCTCTGGCATATTGCCGCGCTGCTTCCCGCCGTTCCTCGCTGTATGGGGCGGTCAGACGGAAAGAGAAACGGCCTTTCTCAATGTCAAACTCCATGCAGCCCGTTTCCGGGTCGGTGTCGGTCTGCTTGCAGTTCTCCGGGTAGCGGCGGCTGTATGCAAGCATCCGTTTCTTTAGGTCGGTGTTGTGGGTGCGGATATGGATCAGCGGGTCTTTCTCGTCAAACCAAATATCGGTGGTCTTTTCCTGCTTCGTAAGCCCTGTTCTCATAAACTCTCCTTTCTGCGCCCCTGTTACGCAATAGGGGCATTTTTCGGGTGTTTTTCCCGGCTCTTGACTTGGGGAAAATGAGGATTTTCAAATAGAAACCGCCCGGACAGGGAATGGTTCGTCGGGGCGGCTGTTATCGCAAGATTTCTGTTTTTTCCGGCTCTTGACCGTCAGACGCGGATAAACGCGTACTGTCGGCAAGCACCAGTTTGAGCAGCTTGTCGCGGAATGTTTCTGTGCTGCTGTGATTGAAAAATAACTCCGCAACAATGGTCTGCCCGTTCCTCTGGGTCGTGATGATATTGTCGGGGGTCTGTTCTGCCATAGGCGGCTCCTTTCTCCGGGTGCAAAAGAGGGATTTCCCGTAACTCGGAAAATCCCTCTTGGTTGACGGTTATTCTGTTTTACTGTGTGGGCTGTGCGGCGGCTGCCTGCGCCTTTTTCTTCGCCCGGTATTCCCGCGCCTTGATACGGTCATACTCCCGCTGCTTTTCAAGGTTTCGCGCCCGGTACTCCCTTGAATACTGCCGGTGGTATGCGCGGCTCTTTTCCTTTTTGGCTTCTTCGATTTCCTCCCGCATTTGCCGGATTTCCTGCTCGGTCGGTTCCGCAAGCTGTGTCACTTCATTCTCAAACTTGCCGATATAATTGAAATATATGCTGATGTGCTGGATTGCGTATCTCGCCCTTTTCTGGTCGCGCTCATACACTTCAATCCTGCTGATAAACTCGTTGAGAATGGCGGGTGTAAGGTCGGTAAAGGCAGCATGGCGTTCCGTCAGCTTCAAAAACTTCTGCGCCCGTCCTCCCGCGTTCTCATAAGCGGACAGCTGCTCTTGGAGCGTGGCAAGCTCCGCTTTCAACACATAGTATTCTTCCGAATACTTCTGCGACATCTGCTCATAGCGGTCTTGCGGGATCGTGCCGAGGGCGTTGTCCTCGTAGAGCTTATTCAGCACCTTGTCAATCTGTTCAAGGCGCGTCGTGATTTGCGGAATACGCTTCTGCTGTTTCTTGGTCTTGTCGGTCTGCTGCATGGCAAGGTTCTTTTTCACTAAGGCTTCAAACTCTGCCCGGTTGCTGATAGAATAGTCCTCGATTTTCTTCAGCACTTCCGCGACGGTCTGCATGAGCAAGTCCGCGTCCATGATGTGCGGGGAATTGCATTTGGGGTTCTTGGCTTTTCCCTTGTGGTACTCGCTGCAATAGGCAACATGACGCTTGCCGCCATTCCGATAATCTATGCGAATGTGCATTTTTGCGCCGCAGTCCTTACAGAAAAGCAAGCCGGAAAGAGGGTGGATTTCCCCGTCCCCGTTGGGGCGTTTGACGGGTGCGTTTTCCAAAATCCGCTGTACGGTTTCAAAATCGCTGCGGCTGATAATCGGCTCATGCACATTTTCTGTGATGTGCCACTGGCTCCGGTCTACATAGTGGTTATGTTTATCCCGGAAATGCTTTGTAGTCTTGAAGTTGACTACATCGCCGCAATACTCCTGCCGTGTGAGGATATTGGTCAAGGTGGCTTTGTTCCACTTGCAGCGGTTATCCTCGTTGAGCGTCTTATTTTTACAGGTTCCCCGCCCCCGGTCTTTCATGTAGAAAGTGGGGGTTGGGATTTGCTCCTGTGTCAGATGCACGGCGATTTGGTTGCGGTTCTTCCCGCCGATAAACAGACGGAAAATCAAACGGACAGCCTCGGCGGCTTCCTCGTCGATTATCCAAAAATCCTTGTTGTCCGGGTCTTTGACATAGCCGTAAGGGGCTTCGGTGACAATCGGCTTTCCGCTCATGCCTTTGGTCTTAATGCCCGTTTTTACTTTCTTGCTGATGTCCTTTGCGTACCACTCCGACATGATATTGATAAAGGGCGCAAACTCCAGCGTGTCGGGCTTCTCACTGTCTATGCCGTTGTTGACCGCGATAAAACGCACATTGTTCCGTCTGAAAATCTCCATCGCGTTGCCGACTTGGAGATAGTCACGCCCCCAGCGGGTAAGGTCTTTCATAATGCAGACACCGATTTTCCCGTTTTCCACATCGTCCATCATGCGGGAGTAGGCAGAACGGTCAAAAAACCTGCCGCTTTCGTCGTCGTCAATGTAGTGCCGGATATTGGTTAGGTGCTGCCCTCTGGCATAGTTCTCCAAAAATATTTTTTGGTTCTGTATGCTGTTGCTCTCGCCGCCGTCCCTGTCCTCGTCGCCCACGGAAAGGCGGGAGTAAAGGGCTGTAATTTTGCTATAATCAGTCATGTGCATAACCTCCTGTGCGTCCATGTATGTGTCATTTACACTTAAAATTATGCACTCCATCGGGCAGAGCCATACTCGAGGTTGTGCTTAAAATTTTTGGCATTCTTTCCCCGGATGTAGACGGCAGCCCGGAAACCTGCACCGCAGATCAAGCCGACTATCAGATCCAGAGGGTGAAGGCTCGGAAGCGGATTCTCGAACGCGACACCCATGGTCGTAAAGAATGACAAAAGCTTTTCGGAAGCATCGGCACCTTCCGTCATGCGCCAGGCTTCTCCCAGATTGGTACAGACCAGACCGATCAGGATATAAGGGAGCGCCCGGATCAGAAACTTTTTCAGTTTCACAGTATCCATACTCATCGTGACTGCTCCCTCTGCTTGTCCCTGGTTGCCACCTTTGCAGGGATGTCTCTGACTGCATCGACCAGCTTGTGCAGCGTCTTGAGAACACTCGGGCGTTTGTTCTTTGTCAGGATCTCCGCAGAATAGGCGTTGAACGCCGCCGTCATAGCATCCGTGTCTCTGGCTTTAAAGAATACCAGATACTTCGGTGGAAGAACAGATTTATCCTTAGTGATTGCATAATCGACACCGTATTTTCGGGCATGTTTTTCAAAGCCCTTCAGGTCTGTTTTGGAAATGTCGATATTGGTCACGCCCTGATTCTGACCGATCAGCTCCTGAATGGTCTGCTTGCCGGTGGGCTTTTCATGCTTCAACGCCGATTCCCTGGACTTCCGCTTGATATACGCAAGTCCTTTCAGAGCCAGCCGGAGAATACCGCGGGCAGTCAGTTTGGTCGTACTGATGGCCAAATTCACAGTCCTGTTTTCAACTTCTTCCTGCAAGAATCACCACCTCCTTCAATCGTTTTCATTGGCATTACAGCCTCTTGCCGGTGGAACCCTCCACCTCCATGATGCCGTCAAGAGTCGTAGCGGGAATACGAAGACGTTTGGCCAGAGCAACATCATCTTTGATCTGCTCATCCATAAAGTCACCGCAGACAACCAGAATGCGGGACCTGCGCAGAAGCTCCGCTGCCATTTCCAGTCTGTCCTTGTGCTCCTGGGGGACCTCATCACGGAAAAGATCCGTATACATGAGCTTCGGGCAGATCGGGGAAAAACCTGCTTCATATACATTTCGACAAAATTTTCTGGCCATACTCCGGGCTTCGAATTCATCATCACTCCAGTTCGAAGTGATATAAGCGAGTGGTCTAACCATATCTACCTCCTGTTTCTCCGATCAGTCAGTGATCGTCGCGTTCCGGCTTCCTGTGCTTCGGCTTGGCCCCGATCTCCTCAGAAGCCTTCGCTTTGGCATTTTCACGGGTTGCCAGCTGTTCCTCCGGAAGCGGAATCGCCATGATGCTGCGACCCATCCTCATAAACACCTCCGGCTGATGAAACAGATCTTCAAACTTGCCAATCTGCTCCTGCGTGAGGGAACCAAAACTGTCCTCGGCAAGGCCGGTCACCAGGAAAGCCCCTGCGATGACATCATAAATCTCACCCTTCTCATCACGCAGAGCGCGGTTGAGGGGAAGGCCGTTGATCTTGCCCTCCTCGTTCACGATCAGGCCGACGTTGTCCTCGAAGGGATAAACCACTTCGATATCTCCGCCTACCAGCTGCTGAAGATCCTCAAGCCCGGTCTTGGCTTCAATGACCTTCGGATGAGCATGGGGTTCTACCAGAAGCACCGTAATGGTGTCTTCCGCCCTGGAATCAGAAGCATCATCCCCAAAAGTCATCGCCGGTTCGTCCGCCAGCATGGCTTCCTCCTTAATGGCCTCTCGGACCTCAAAGGTACGGGCATTTTCAAAGATGTGCTCCTCGCTGTCATAGTGGAAGACATGATCCGAGAGCCTGTCCGCAGGGGCAACTTCGGTTTCATTCACGCTGCGAACCATCGCCTCCAGATAGCTGAGATCCATGCTGCCGTCATCGGCAACAAGCAGAACTTCATGGATTGAAGAAGGGGGAACGTAGAAGTCGCCGCCCAGCGTTTCGGCTGCCTGTTCCAGAAAATCCGGGTACTGGATCGCACAGGCGCCGTTCTGCCCGCCCTCCACAGAGGCCACCCACATGGGCGAAGGCTCATCCGGTGCCAACAACGCTGCGGCATCACCCATCAGGTCACGCATGACATCGGTCATATTTCGAAGCGTAGCGGGATGGGTCTGAACTGCTGCTTCCATGGCATCTTCGTGGAGCTGGTCTGCAGTAATACCGTAAGAACGGAGCATGCTGTCGGTGACGAGGATGCTGGAAATTTCCTTCGCACTGTTGCTCATCTCGAAGCGATACACGATGGACATATCCTCCACATTGCGGTGGGGGATCTCGGAAAGCTTCTCCTCATTTCCGGCAGTCGGAATCATCTGAAGGGTCAGCTTCTCCTTCATCTGCTCATAATCGTTCAGAACATGCTCATCGAACTGAGGCATATGGCTAATCTGATCGGAAATACCATGCGCGATCTGATCCATGACATCATCCATGTTGAAATCCTCGCCGAGATCCTCAAAAAAAGCCTTCAGATTCGTGGTTGCCGCGACATTGCTGTCCTTGGGACGTACTGCCATCCCGATATAAGACTCGCCCTGCAGCTTGCTTACCTCCTGAAGGCTGATGTCCAGTTCGGGGAAACGGTCACGCATCTCATCGATGACCTGGGCTTTAAACTGTTCAAAAGTCATAGGTTAGTCCTCCTTCTTCGGCAGCCAATAACCGCAAACGGTTCTGCCGGTTTCGCCAGTAATGGTCATAGCATGCTGATCCAAAAAGAGCATAGCGGTAAGAAAATCCATGGCAGTGAGCTCTTCACATTCGCCCCCGTCATCACCCACTCTGGCGATATACACAGGATCCGTAATCGTGATATCATCTTCGCTTTCCCAGGAGTGCTCCATATAGTGAAGAAACAGATTCTCCGCGATCTCAACGCAGTGGAACGTCTGCTCATCTTCAAAATCGGGGAACCTCGACATGGCCTCTTCTTCCTCCATCAGCTGCACACCCTTGCCGGGAACAGCATAGAGAACGGTGGTATCCATATATTCGATGTCATCCTCGTCCCAATCATCGTCCTCTTCCTCGCACTTTTCAGGCTCCTGGGGAGCCTTCCCCTGAAACATATTGCAGAACCTGGAAAGTGCGATGGCGCTGGTGTAGAACACCTCTGCCATCTTTGCAACCTCGACGAGGAGCGCATTGGCAGCCTCCTCTTCCATGCTGGCCCGCAGATCCTGCAGCTGCTTCATCATTTCTTTTTCGTTCATTGATTCGTACTCCTTTTTGGTGTTTTGGATAAAAGAAAAGCACCATCAAAAGCGTTTCTTCTGACAGTGCTTAGGGTACCGGTATTCGATTAGCGCTCCTGATCGCGGGCTTTCTTTTTCTGCCACTGATCCAAAAGCTTGATAATGGTGTCCTGCATCTGCTGTGCCGTGTAGGACCTTGGGAAATACTTCCTCAACTGCTCATTTCGGAAGGTGACCCGTTCAAGATCACCTTTCTTCACCTCATTCATGATCTCTCTGGCGGAGTCCATGGTGAAACCGCCTTCCTGCGCCAGCTTTTTCAGGCGCTGTGCCTGAGAAAGGGAAGGGGCTGCCTGCACCTCATCCATGGCCTGCATGAAGATCTCCTGTTCCTCCGGTGCAAGATACGAAAGCTCAACAGCGGGGTTAAAGGAGATCAGCTTCTGATCGACCATATCCAGAAGCTCGGGGATCAGATTGGTGAGTCGGATGAATCGCTGAACTTGGCGGCCACTTTCACCTGTATCTTTACCAAGTACATCTGCCGATTTTAACTTGTCGACAACTTGTCGCGAAGTTCCGACAGACAGTAAATCAGCTCGTTCACCCTGATGCTTCATCGCCTCCGGTTTCATCTTGTACGCAAAGGCCCTCTCACTGGGCAGAATGCTTTCTCTTTGAAGGTTAGAATCGACCATGAGCACGGTGGCGGCATCGTCATCCATGTCCCTGACCAGCACCGGCACTTCCGTAAGTCCTGCCATTTCAGCAGCATGGGCACGGCGGTGTCCGGAGATGATCTCGTATCCGCCATCCTCCAAAGGCCTTGCAATCAGAGGAGTCAGCACGCCGTACTGGGCAATGCTTTCCGTCGTTCTCAGCATAGCCTCGTCATCGACCACCTTGAACGGATGATCCTTAAAGGGCACCAGCTCGCTGATGCTGATGTTCTGCACTCGTTCCAGCTGGCTCTCTGCACGGCTCTCATCCGTCTCAAAGATATCATCGTAGCTGGTCAAGCTGATGTTTCCGCCTCTTTTCGGCATTCTGCAACACCTCCTTTGTCAGACTCCGGTAGGCCTCGGCAACCTTGCCGCCGGGATCGTGCTTAAAAATACTCACTCCCTCCGCACTGATCTCCGCTGCACGGACGGAGCGCGGGATATCCGCATCATAGACCTTCAGCTTGCTGCCATAGGTGTCACGGATCAGGGAGCTGATTTCCTTCGCATAGTTCGTGCGGGAATCCACCATGGTCAGAAGGATCCCTTCGATCCTCAGCTTCGGATTGATCTGCCTCTTGACCTTGTTGACGGTCTGAAGCAGCTGTTCCAGGCCTTTTGCCGACAGATAATTGGCCTGAACGGGAATGAGCACCTGGTCGGAAGCAGCCAGTGCATTGACGGTAAGCATTCCGAGGGACGGCATACAGTCCAGCAGGATGTAGTCGTATTGACCCTTTACCGTTTCCAGGTACTGCTTGAGAATGGTCTCGCGGCTCATGGCATTCACCAGAGAGACCTCCAGACCTGACAGCGTGATGTTTGCGGGAACAAGATCCACGCCCTCTTCATGCGACAGGATACCCTCCTTAGGTAGGGTCGGCTGATCCTGCATGATCTTTGCCATCAGGTCGGTAAGTGTGACCGGAAGATCATCTGGTCTGAGATTGCCCAAGGCAATGGTCAAGCTGCCCTGCGGATCCGTGTCCACCAGAAGGACCTTCTTGCCCTCGTTTGCCAGGCCGATTCCAAGGTTTTCACAGGTGGTGGTCTTGCCGGTCCCGCCTTTCTGATTGACCACCGCAATGACGGTTGCTTTATTCGACATTTTTCACCACGCTCCTTCCTCACGTTTCATTTTCAATTTTTTGAATCCTCCTTCCACGTAGCCTTGCGACATATCGTGCCGGACAAGCGCATCGTAATACGTGCCTATGGTGATCGGCGCGTTATAGATCGCAGTCAGCATATACTGGCGGATATTTCTGATCTTCGTGGTGTTCTCCTTGAAGCAATCCATCACATAGCGGATGTGTTCGGCATCCAGCTTCATAAACCGGCTGCGAACGACCTCTGCAGGACGATCCTCTGCGGCAATACGAATCATCGATTTCTTGCTGCAGACCGTTTCAACGATCAGATCCAGAATGTTATCCAGCAGCTCCGTATCGTAAGGATAATCCTTCTCTAATTGGCTGATATTGAGATGCTCTGAGAAATAATCATAATATTTCTGATAGGTGTCTTTTCCGTCCACCCTTCGATTATTTCCGGAAGGAAAGATAGAATCAGTATCACTATACTCAGTATTATTCATATCAGTATTAGTTCCGTGTCTTTTCGACACTTCCAGAGATGTTCTTTCGACACTTCCAGAAGTGTCATTTTGACATTTCAAGAAATGTCTTTCCACAGGGTCATCCACGGAGATGAAATTCTTCACGTAGATCAAGTTCGGTTTGCCAAGTCCCTGACGCTTTCGCTC
Source organism: Flintibacter sp. SJQ-8 (assembly GCF_054108085.1). Lineage (NCBI taxonomy): Bacteria > Bacillati > Bacillota > Clostridia > Eubacteriales > Flintibacter > Flintibacter sp. SJQ-8. The sequence continues at coordinate 42,276 of NZ_JBPJWR010000004.1, read as the reverse complement.
AATCAGACCGACCTTTGTTTCCAGATCCGATAACAGCTGGACGGCTTTTTTGTTTCCGCAGTTCATGTCTGCCATGATCTCTTCAATCGTACAGATGATATACACGCGGCCCTGCTCGTCGATCCAGCCGTTTTTCGCAGAAAGAGGAACCCGATCCAGTAAGATGCCGTACAGGGTTTTGGCTTCAGCAGACAGGTATTTAAACCGGTCATTCGTAAAAAGTACTTTGGGAACCCGGTAGAAGGCAAACTGTTCGGACTGGGCTCCGTAGAAATAATCAAACACTCATTGTCACCACCTGCTTTCAGGAGAATTTATCGCGCTTGAGGGGCTTCTTGCGAAACACGTTGTCCTTCTGCCCGTAGGGACATCTGGTGAACTGACACCGGCGATACTTGAAATCCGGACGATGGTAATGGCAGTGGGCACAGCTTCCGGGCTTGTTTTCAGCCGATCCTCTCTTCGAAACCTTGATCAGCTTCTCGCTTCTGCGAAAGCTCTCATCCTGCTTACTCATCTGCGCCACCTTCTTTCCGGGCGCGCTTGGCTCGAAGCCAGGCCTCCAGATCCTTATAGCAGGTAGCGCTCACGCAGGGCTGACCCTTGGCATAGCAGCAGCCTTCACATTTCTTTTCCTGCTCGGTCATCACAGCTTCGGCCAGGTAGTAGCAGTTCTGTTTTCCCAGAATGCAGCCGACCTTGCGGTTCTTCCAGAAGAAGCACATGCGGCAGGTCTCCGGTTTTTCCGCATAGTACCTGATCCCGTCGATCAGAATGGTGCTGCGTCTCGCTTTTTTTCTCATCACGATATCCTCCATAAACTTTGATGCGCTGCCGGGAAAGTCCGGAAACGACAAAAGCCCCGTGATGATTTTCGTCACCACAGGGCTTATGTAAGATATCTGTATTTTGTTTTCTTTGGTTCTGATTTTGTCTTAAAACGCTGTCTGAAAGCTAGTATTCTGCATATGAGTTGCATAAATATTTCCAAAATGCTAAAATAGGGGAGCGCTTTTAGATATCTAAAATATCTCAGCCTGAATTTCTAACGCGATTAGAAATTCGGTTCTCAAGCAATTCTTCCATCTGGTCCGAATTACAGCAGATTCTTTCCGTCCGGACCGATTTATCACAGATTTACACCCAAATGCAAAGGTAGACACGGAACCTTACGCCATTTTTAGCAGATGGCCTCGATCAGGCTGCTTTCGCTCGTTAGATAAACAGCCCGTTTTTTAGCAGTTCGTCAATTGATCCTCTTTTTTATTAGCAAAAACGCGGAAGATTTCGTGAGAAACCTTCCGCGATAGTGCGCTGGCGTCCCCGATGTGATTCGAACACACGGCCTTCCGCTTAGGAGTAGACCCGATACGACATCGGGAAGTGGCATCTAATGCTTAAAAATGCTTGGAAATACAAGGTTTTTCAGCATTTCAAATCCCATCTGATACTACGCTGTGATAGCTAATTCAGAGGGATTTTACACCGTCCGATTGGCTCGAAATTAGCAAGTCTTTCGATTTTTGGTGGACGTTGCAAGTGCAAGTAAATGTCACTATGTAACTTCTCGTGATGCGAAATGATAGGAAATCCTATTCATTCTCGTGTGAGGGTGCGGGTGTCCTTAGACACAGATTTCAGTCTGTTTTATATATCATTTCAAAATGAATTTTTCAACCAGAATTATTAAGAATTTCAAAGGTTTTTCAGACTCAATGATTCTATGTAATTTAGACCCGCCGAAGCAGGTCTTTTTTTATTTCAGCATAATCTCTCTATCCTCAGCGCCGAGCATATAAGCACCCTTGGCAAAAGCATCCCTTGCAAGAAGCTCTGCTACATCAACCCTATCGAACAGCATCCATATTTCTTTCTCTTTCGGAGTCAGTTCATGGCTATGGTCAAACAAATGCTCAAGTCCCAATCCTTCAAGCAATGCCGACTTTGCTGCTTTGTATTCCTCAGCTCTGCCAACATATTCGTCGTTCCTTTCCTTGGAAAATGCCTCGATATTGTCAGCTCTCAGATGCTCGTAATACTCGTCCATAAAGATTCTATCCATACTCGTTGACCTCCATAACAAAAAAATAAGGGCAGACCCTTTTACAGCTATTGTAGCTATGTAAAAGGATCTGCCCTTGCAGTTACTATAATGTTTTTGCCAGCGACTTCAGGAGTGCTGCCATTTCCGGATTTTGCAGAAGCTTCAGAAGAAGTTCTTTATCATCAGCGGAGCTTTCCGTTGCGGCTGGTTGAACCGGCTCAGGCGTTGCCTGTCTGCCTGAGTAGAACGCAGCTTCCATTCTTTCAGCGTTCAGTCTGCGGTCATCGTCGATGATATGGGAGTAAACATCCGCTACCATCTTGACCTGTGCATGACCGGAATCGCCTTGAACGGATTTCATATCGCCGCCGTTCAGCTTCAGCTTGTAAGTGATACTGGAATGTCGGAGACTATGGAAAACCACTTTCGGCAGTCCCTTCTCCTCAATCAGCTTATTGAAAGCACGGTTGATAACCTGCCCCTCAATCGGCTTGCCATTGGAAGAACAGAAAACCAGATTGAAGTCTACGAACTCGTCACCGAAAAGGTCTTTCAGTTCTTCGATGTCAGCCTTTCGCTGTACCAACATTTCCGCTACGGTTTTCGGTAAGAACACCTTGCGGACACTTGTTTTGGTCTTAGGAGTTTTGAGAACCAATGCGGTATGCGTACTGGCGAAGGTCGGTGGGAACTTGAACATGATGTCCTTACCGTCCAGATCTGCCATCGCTTCACGATTTACTCTCTGCAACTCCTTTTCAACGAAGATGCTTGCCTGACCAAGTTCAATACTGGTGGGGGAAATGTCAATACAGTCCCAGGTAAGCCCCAGAAGCTCGCCCATTCGCAGGGAACAGGAGAAGGCAAGGTTAATAGCCAGACGAAGAATATCATCGTCACAGGCTTCCAGAGCCTTCTGGAGCACTTCTGCTGTCCAGATATCCCTGGTCTTGTGTTCTTCTTTCGGCAGCGTAGCGTGCTCCACAGGGTTTCTGGTCATCAATTCCCACTTGACCGCTTGATTGAAAGCATTTCGCAATGTCTTGTGAACCTCTCGGACAGTATGCGGAGTCAGATATTCTGTACGGGCTTTTACATACTTAGAAGAAACCGCTTTGACAGAAAGCAAATCTCGGTAATACTTGTCCATGATTCTCGGCGTGACATCCTCCAGCTTCATATCACCGATGAGGGGACGAATATAGTTTGCAATCAGGCTCTTTCTGCTTTCATAGGTAGACATCGCCCAGGTGTTCACACCATAGATTGACATATACTCATCCAAAAGATCATTGACGGTTTTAGCAGAAGGGGGAATAAAGGTTCCGGACTCCTGCTCATATTCAACCTGCAACTTCCTTTTCTTTGCTTCGGCATTCGTTTCAAAGGTTTCCCACTTCTGACGCTTGTTGCCGTTCTCATCGGTGTATGTATAAACCACAGAATACTTCTTTTTTCTCTTAACGATAGATGCCATGTAATCAGCTCCTTTCCTGTCTATCTTCCGCTAACTGGTAGCGGGTCTGATTGTGATACCATTTTTCAAAGCTCTCTTTGGTAGCTCGCTTATACCTGCCAACCTTGATAAGCTCAAAATCTTCATTGGCAACGATATAGTAAATGGTCTGACGATGTACCCCAAGCATTCTTGCCATTTCCGGCAGACCGTAGGTGGATGCCATAATATCTGCATCCAGTTCCTGATCCTCTACCGTGCGGTAATCGGTTTGAGAAGCATACCATCTTTCAAAGCTCTCCTTTGTCACTCTGCGCTTGCCCAGGACATCGACCACATCAAAATGCCCTTTGGCAACCAGTTCGTAAGCAGTCGCTTCTTTCAGCCCAAGGCGCTGTCCAAGCTCCTCCATTGAATATGTAGTTTTCTTCAATTCCTCGCCGGGAGGGGTTCCATCGACCTTCTGGTATTTGAACTGATTGGCATACCATTCTTCAAAGCTGTCGATCATCACCCTCATGGTGTTGCCGACAAGAATGGTTTTGAAGTAATTCTTCTTAATGAGCCAGTATGACTCCGTTTTACCAAGACCGAGCATCCTGCCCATTTCCAGAACAGACATACTCGTGCGTTTTCTCATTTCCGCCATCGTACAACCTCCTATGTAAAAAATGTAGCCATGTGTTTCTTGTCATGGCTACATTTTATCGAACTCTCAATATGTTTTGAAGTTTGTCGCCGGGTTGTACGACGCCCTTGACAAATCTTACATTTGATGATCCAACCACTCATCAAAACTCTTTTTGGAGATTCTGATACTGCCACCGATGCGGACGCTATGGAAAACTTTCTTTTTCACAAGGTTGTATGCGCTGGTTCTGCTGATGCCCAGAATATCCTGAATCTCATCAACCGTATAGGTTCTCTTATCAAACTGAACTGCGTTAGCAGCCATCGCTTCTTCGGTGCGCTGATTCATGGCAGCGATTCTTTCTTCAAACATTTATGTTCACTCCTTCGCTCTCTTTGCTTTATGTTTTGGGGAACGCTTTTTCAGCTGTTCCATTGCCAGGCTGACAGATAAGGCTTTCTCAATCGCTACCATTTCACGGGGCGTTACCTTACCTAAGTAATTATCAATCCTGCTTTTATCAATGGTACGAATCTGTTCCAGCTGAACAACGGACGCTTCTTTGAATGCAGGATTGTCGTAAATAACAAAGTGCGTCGGCATATTCGCTTTCTTATGGATTCTGGTGGTGACCGTTGCCACAATCAATGTGGGAGCGTGTTTATTACCGGTATCGTTCTGAATGACGATAACCGGACGGATGCCGCCTTGTTCCGACCCAACTACCGGGTCCAGCTTGGCGCAATAAATATCACCACGGCAATATACCCAATTTTCTTTCATCATGTGCCATGACCTCCTTTCGTTGGCTATGTAATAACTGACTGCCAGAAAGGAATCAGGCAGTCAGTCCAAAAGTCTATGTGTCCCATATTTGCCACGCACCCCTGGGAAAGAGGGCTTACGCCCTCAGGGAATCACCGAACGACTGATTGCGAATCAGTTCCATAGGAATCTAACCTCTGCCGGGTTCTCCGCCAGCTCCGTAGAGAAGTATCTTTAATCCTGTTGCTTTCATGGCCGTATTGGGAGCAACCCAATATTTACAAGCCAGTATTGATCGCTGGCATCGGGAGAGAGACAAGCGCTTAATTTATAGAAGAAAGTCGTTCTGTTTCTCTATCCGATACGTCTCGGCGTACCGCTGATGTGGCTGATGCTCTCGCACCGGCAACAGGAACGTATTCGATGACTGTGTATTCAGTTTTCAAGGATCAAGCAGCCGATTTTCTTTGGCTGTATCTAAATTGTACCTGTTCCTCATGCAAGTTTTTATTGCCTCGTAGGTATAGTTTTGAGGTTATTCACGACCTAAAAATATGTAATCAAGGGTTGTCTCAAAGCGCACAACCAGTTCGATTGCCAAATCAATAGAGATACCTCTGTTGCCGGTTTCAATTCGTGCAATGGTGTTTGCGGCAACACCTAACTGCTCCGCAAGCTGTTCCTGTGTAAGCCCATGTTCCTTTCTCAAGGCTTTAATTCTTTTTCCGCTTTCAACCAAGTCGTAATACATTTTCGTTCCTCCGTGTTTTTGAATTTGTGAAGTTGCAAAATCAAAAACAGCGGGAGGAGATCGTGCCCGATTCTCAATACCCTTTGCCATCTGCCTGTCCTCCTTGCAGGCATAAAAAAAGAGCCGGAGTAAATTACTCCAAGCTCTCGTTCATGCCTTTGTGTTAATTATGGGGGAAAATAGGCAGGTATAAAAAAAGCCCCGTACCCATTACAGGCACGAGGCGTAACTCTCTCTATTCAATTTTATGCCGCTATCTCCCAGCATAGCCATTTTAACACTGGACAAGTCGGACTTTCAGTAGGGGAACCGTCGTATTTTCATCGGATTTTAGTCGGACTAAAATCCTGTCTTAGCATTCACAATAACACAATGCTTCTTCCTCCCGGGCACTTTCCAGGAAATCTTTCAATTTAGGAATGGCTGTTCCCCAAAGTGACAGACCAAATAACAGTATCGCTTCTTTCTTTCGGTCATAGTAGGTGCTGCGTTCCATATTCAAAACCTCCAGCATTTCTGATTCCCTGTACTTGAAGCGGTTGAGATATGCCTTTGAGATAATCTCACAGTACAGAGCGCCTTTATCTGGATATTCTCTGATTTTCAACATAGCCATATCTACCAGTTCAATGATCCACTTTGTCTCAAATAAGCTGCGAATGCGTTCTTCAAATCGTTCTCTCGCTTCATCCGGAGCAAAGTTCTCCAGATAAATCAATGCACCATCTAAGCTGTCACCGTAAGTACAAATAAGGGTATCACATACATCATTCGCACGATCAATGGTAGACCAGCACACCTCTCGATATATGGATAAAATCAGCTTTGCTCTTTCATACAGAACCTTCTCGTCAATGTTCTGCATCCGGCAAAGCATTCGAATACTGCTTAATACCTGTGTATTATATCTGCTCATTCAGAATCTCCTTTCAGCCTAATCCATAAAATAAGAATTCCTTTCTAACTCCTGTCACTTGGCTAAAGGGAAACAAATACCATGGGACAAGAATGACTATAACTTCCGATATTTGATTAAAATAACAGAAGTGAAATCGGAAGTTCTTGACTTTATAAAAGTTCCGATATATAATTAAGTGGAATTAAAACTTCTGTTATGATTCTTATTATAGCATTTTCCAGAAGTTTGTCAACAAATAATCGGAAGTTACGAATAAATATTTTTTGAAAGGAAGGATACTACCATGACATTTGGAGAAAAAATTAAAGAAGCTCGTTTGGCTATGAACCTATCTCAAACGGAGCTTGCCCAGATGACCGGCATTTCCGAAAGATCCCTTTACACCTATGAGCAGCTCGGAACACTCCCCAGAAAAAGCAACATCAGAAAACTTGCTGAAGCACTGCATATCTCTGTGTCCTATCTTTTGGACGAATCTGAAACGGATAGCCAGAGCCATATAGATCAGGATATGTTTATTTTAGAGGCAAAGGAAAACTTCGGTTCAAAAGGAGCAAAAGAAGCTCAGGAAGTGTTGGGTCGTGTAAATTCTCTGTTTGCCGGTGGAGAATTGGACGAGGACGCAAAAGATGTATTCTTCCAGGCGATTATGTCAGTTTATATGGACTCTAAGAAAACAGCACGGGAAAAGTACACTCCGAAGAAATACAGAAAGCATAAAGATAAAGAGTAAAATCCTCAAGCACAGAATATGTTTTCTGTGTGCGATTCGGAGGTGAAGCAAATGAAAACGGCAGAGCATATCATTGAAACTGTCGATAAGCTTGTGCGAAAATATCACACCAGAGACCCTTACGAGCTATGTCAGCTGTTAGGTATCAAAATCCACTATTACGATTTACAGAAGAAATTGAAGGGCTTCTTCTATTACCAGTCCAGACAAAAGAATATCGTGATAGATCACAATGTGAACGGTATCCTGGAGCGTATATTAGTCGCACATGAATTAGGACACGCTGTCCTGCATACAAAAATCGCTATGATGCACGGCTTTCAAGAAATGGAAGTTTTTGATGATAGATCAATCGAAGAAAATGAAGCAAACTTCTTTGCGGCGGAGCTTCTGTTAGAAGATGGGAAAGTCCTGGAATGCCTTTCGGAACACACATTTTTTGAAACGGCTAAAATGCTCTATGTACCGGCAGCATTATTAGACTACAAATTCAGCCTGCTCCACGAAAAAGGAGAGCTGGTAAATTCGATGTATATTCGTAAAGCAGATTTCCTGAAAGAAGATCTTCATGCCTACGATAACGACATTGGTTATGGCGATATATGAATATCTATTTTTATATCTTTACAGAAAAAGTCCACCAGTACGATGCGTAGTGCATCATGACTGGTGGACTTTTTGCTTCTTAAAGAATCAGTATATTGTGCTGCAAAAAAGAACCCCATAGCAGTTCACTCTGTACCGTCAATGGGCTTCTTTTTCATTATATCAATCAAGCTCCGCTTTTTTTATCATCTCTTGCTGGTCAATCAAGACATCAATCAACTTTCCTACGGTTATCAATGTTGTTACATTACACTTTTTCAGTTTTGCAGCAATCTCATTATCAATGATGCTGTCGCATTTTGCATATGGGGTATCCAGTAAAAAATAGTCAAAGTTCTTTTCCAAGACGAATGCCAGTTTTAGAAGCATTGCCAAAGAAACTTTCGTCTGTCCAACTTCAACATGGCTCATATGATTGTTCGAGCAACCAACCAACGCACCCAAATCAGCCTGACTATAACCCTTTTCCAGTCGGGCAGCTCTAATGCGCTGACCAATCTTAACGTAATCAATTTCCGGTTGCGTTTCAATCACCTCCATGCTGTGTATGATTCTGCTATACATTATAAAATGTACCAAAAATCTCAACAACCAACATCGGGTGCAAGTTGCATTTATAAATGCAATATGATAAAATTTTATAGGCAGATTGCATTAAATGATAGAATGAAAAGAACCCCAAGACGACAATATGAGCTATCTTGAGGTTCTTTAAAATAAAAAATTCGTAGAGTACATTACTCCACGAATCGCATTCTTCTCTGTTTTTTTTAGTTTATATCTTTATTTTACAAATTGTCGCACTGTTTGTCAATATGTTAGGGACATAAAACACGAGGTTTTGCACAAAAATCCATCTTAGAAAGTTCCAAAGTCACAATTTGCCGTCAGAATTATAGTCATATTGAAGGAGGTGTACCTTATGGCACGAAAAGGAGAAAATATTTACAAAAGGAAAGACGGCAGATGGGAAGGAAGATACATTAAGTCCCGATCTTCTACAGGCAAAGCCAATTACGGTTATGTTTATGCAAAGTCATATCGAGAAGTCAAGGCAAAACTTATCAGTCAAAGTTCGTGCACGAGTAATTCTGTCACTGTCGATCCAGAAATTAGCTCAGATCAATTTGAACAGGTTGCTATGGAATGGTTTCAAGCTATATGTCCTAAAGTGAAGGAATCTACAAGCAACAAATATAGGAATCTTCTCAGCTCGTATATACTTCCTGTGTTCGGAAGCAAACAATTGCGTGATATAACACACGAGTTTATTGAAACGCAGTGTAATTTTTTCCTTGTTTCTGGTGGATTAAAGGAGAATGGACTTTCCTCTAAAACTGTTTCAGATATTTTATCTCTAATTCGAAATGTCTTACAATTTGCCACCCGAAACGGGAAAGCCATTTCTTGTGACGCACGATCTATACAGATAAAACGTCAAACGAAGGAAATGAGAGTTTTGAGTCGTGCTGAACAGGAAAAATTATGCCAATACTTGTATTCTAATCTTGATTCCTGCAATATTGGTATATTAGTATGTTTATTCACTGGTCTCAGAGTAGGTGAAATTTGTGCGTTACGATGGGAAGATGTTTCATTCTCAGATTACACAATCCACGTGCATCAAACGCTCCAGAGAATCCAAGATAGAACCAACAGTGAATACAAGACAAGGATTGTTGTTACCACACCAAAAAGTGCTTGCTCCATCCGTACTATTCCAGTACCCCATGGCTTAATGACTATTCTTACAGCACACAAAGCTTCTTCTACTGGCTACATCCTAACCAATAGCGATCAGAATCCATTAGAACCAAGAACCATGCAAAATCATTTTAAGAAGGTATTGAAAAACAGCGGAATCACCTCCGCAAATTATCACTCGTTACGTCATACATTTGCTACAAGGTGCATAGAGCTTGGATTCGATGTAAAAAGTCTCAGCGAAATATTGGGTCATGCCAGCGTGAATATTACAATGAATCGCTATGTACACCCATCCATGGATTTAAAAAGAGAAAATATGCAACGGCTTTCTGATTTATTAGCCGTCAAATAAATTGTCAACACCGTCAAATAATGCTGAGTTTTCAGTGTTTGGCGGTGTTTTTTCGTGGAGTAATGTACTCTACGAAAGAGTATACCCAGGAGGAGATTTATTGATTCAATTTGTAGGGCGAGATGCTTATAAGCAGTTTTGGAATTTTAGTAAAGATGAGAAAGAGAACTTGGCCACTCAATTGGCGATTGAGTTACCCGCACTCAGAGGAAAAGTTGGTGCATCACAAGAAGAAATTGCTTCGGCTGTTGGTATTTCACGACAAACTTATAGTGCCTACGAAAATCGGACACGCCCAATTCCATGGAGTTTATATCTAGCACTATTGTTTTATTTTGATTACATTCCAAGTACACATTATATGATTCGCCAGCTTGAATTATTCCCAAATGAATTAGACGAATGTTGGTTAGCTGGTAGAGTTTTTATTGAGGAAGAAAAATGAGCGAATATTCACAGCAAATAAAAAGGGATATTACATGAACAAAAATATAAAATATTCTCAAAACTTTTTAACGAGTGAAAAAGTACTCAACCAAATAATAAAACAATTGAATTTAAAAGAAACCGATACCGTTTACGAAATTGGAACAGGTAAAGGGCATTTAACGACGAAACTGGCTAAAATAAGTAAACAGGTAACGTCTATTGAATTAGACAGTCATCTATTCAACTTATCGTCAGAAAAATTAAAACTGAATACTCGTGTCACTTTAATTCACCAAGATATTCTACAGTTTCAATTCCCTAACAAACAGAGGTATAAAATTGTTGGGAGTATTCCTTACCATTTAAGCACACAAATTATTAAAAAAGTGGTTTTTGAAAGCCATGCGTCTGACATCTATCTGATTGTTGAAGAAGGATTCTACAAGCGTACCTTGGATATTCACCGAACACTAGGGTTGCTCTTGCACACTCAAGTCTCGATTCAGCAATTGCTTAAGCTGCCAGCGGAATGCTTTCATCCTAAACCAAAAGTAAACAGTGTCTTAATAAAACTTACCCGCCATACCACAGATGTTCCAGATAAATATTGGAAGCTATATACGTACTTTGTTTCAAAATGGGTCAATCGAGAATATCGTCAACTGTTTACTAAAAATCAGTTTCATCAAGCAATGAAACACGCCAAAGTAAACAATTTAAGTACCGTTACTTATGAGCAAGTATTGTCTATTTTTAATAGTTATCTATTATTTAACGGGAGGAAATAATTAAACTATGTTTTGAACCATGAATTAAATAAAAATGACTCTCAATTATTGGAAGTCAATTTATTAAACCAATTAAAGCTTGCAAAACGTGTAAATCTTTTTGATTATTCTTTAGAAGAATTACAAGCCGTTCATGAGTATTGGCGGTCAATGAATCGTTACTCAAAACAAGTTTTGAATAAAGAGAAAGTGGCTTAATATGGCAAATATAGTCAATTTTACTGACAAACAGTTTGAGAATCGCTTAAATGATAATTTAGAAGAATTGGTTCAAGTAAAAAAGCGGTTGAATCGCCAACCGCTTTTTTACTTGGTGGGCAATCAGGGTCAGGGAAAACCAGTTTGCGAAGAAGATGATTGAGCAGGCAGGAACAAAGTGATAAATTCAAATTGTGAGGGAAAATACAGATGAATCAAGGAAGAATTATTGTGATTACAGGCTCACCGGGGACAGGAAAAACAACAACTGCGTCAATTGTCGCAAAGGAATCAGATATGGATAAATCAGTGCATATGCACACCGATGACTTTTTTCATTACTTAAGCAAAGGCGCAATACCACCACATTTGCCAGAATCCAACAAGCAAAATCTGGTTGTCATTGAAGCCTTTTTAGAAGCTGCAAAGCGATATGCTCGTGGCGGATATGATGTAATTGTAGATGGGATTGTCGGGCCATGGTTTTTGGAGCCATGGAAAGCTCTTGCCCAAGAAGATTACGAGGTACACTATATTGTATTAAGAGCGAGTAAAAAAGAAACTATGAAGCGAGCTGTGGAACGCTCAAAATTAGATAGAAAAACAAATATTGAATTAGTGGAAACAATGTGGGAGCAATTTTCCGGTTTGGGGATATATGAATCAAATGTCATAGACACAACTACATTCACAATTAAAGATACGGTTTCCGCAATAAAAGAAAGAGTTGCATGTGGGACGTCTTTACTATCTTAGACATTCCCATTTGTCAGGAAGATAGCAAAGCCAGCCGAGCCAGTCAACGGTCAAGATGAACGGCGCATTTCATGCGCCGCCGTTGACAGTCACGCCCGTCTTTGCTAAAAAGTAATCAAGGCGGGAAAGCCCTAAAATGGCTTCCCGCCCATTTCAATTTTTAGAAAAGAAACGCTCCAAAATCAGAAAGAGAGCGTCCAAGCACTTTGAGGGATTGGCCGCCTTGTCCACCCATTCAGCGGGACAGCGGGCGGAGGTCAAGGCCGGGTGTAAACCCGTTCATTTCAGCTTAGAAACCCTTCATAAAACGGGCTTATTTAGCGATATAAGGCTTTATAATAGAGAAGGAGTGAAACTTCTATTCAAGTTTAGAAACGCCTTCCATTAGTCCGAAAGAGACCTTAGAAAGAGAATTAAATCGTAAAGTATCAGGGAAAGAAATTCAACCGACTTTGGAGAGAATAGAGCAAAAAATGGTTCAAAATCAACACCAAGAAACCCCTGAATTTAAAGCAATTCAACAAAAATTGGAAAGCTTGCAGCTACCTACACCACCAATACCCAAAACACCTAAACTTCCAGGACTTTAAACCTTAAAAAAGGAAAAGAGTAGTTACCAAAAAACGGTAACTACTCTTTTTTTATAAAAACCTTTCCTCATGTTTGAAAAGCTGATCGAGAAATAAAGCACACAACGGTATTCTTTCTTTTTTCAGTTGGTACATTTTGCAGTCTGTAACGTGTCATTTACTGTTTGTTACCTTAACATATCCAGTCGAAAACACAAGGGTATATAAACGAGCAAGCTCGCCCTTGTGTTTTCTTTGTGTCTATGTTGCGTTCTCGTCACAGCAAACGACACGAACACACTGGCGAAAATGAACCAACAAAACGAAAAAAGAAAGGAGCGTATACTTCACAGACGGTGTTAAGGATACTTACCAGATGAAACCGTACATTGCACCGACCGCTGCTGAGTTGGAACAATTTCTTTCCTCTCTAAATTAAATCTTGCCGAAGCAGTGATGTGTCAGACTTTCCTGACACATCGCCGCTTTGCACTTCACAAAATCCGCTGCCAGGAGGTGATGAAATGAGTATGGTAAATGCTGACTCCGTTCAGCTATTCGCAATGCTGAAAAAAATGCAGGATTCCATTTCCTCCATCGAAACTACCAAAAAATCTGTAAAGATGAAATATGAACAGTTAGGTGCTGGATGGCAAGATAAAAAATACAACGAGTTGGGCGTGGTTGTAAGAGACTGCAACAAGGCTCTCAATGACATATTGGTACCCTATTCTCGATACTAAATTCATAATCTCACAAATTGGCAAGCAGTGTAAACCTGTACAGGTTCACTCATTTTCTCGATTTTCCCTTCGGTGCAATCTTCGCAAATTTGCTTGTTGGGGAAGCATCCCCAATCCCCTTTGAACATCATCTGCCGATGATGGCTACACGATTTTCAATCGTTTCTCAAAGAACAGTAGAATAAAAATTTGCCCATGGTTGAAAGCACCGAAATCGAAAAGCAAAAAAGCAGCCACGATCCGCACCCTTTGGGGAGTGCAGACCGTGGCTTTTTGCTTTAACGGAAGTTCTTCTTTTCCTCTTTCTCTTTCTCTTTTTCCTGCTCTTTCTGCCTGTCGATATTCAAAATCGTTTCAACCGTCCGTTTGGCAATCAGCAGTTCTTCTTTCTCTTTTCTGATCTGACGGTACTCAGCGTAGTCCTGCTTTTTCTGGACTGCCAGCTGATGAAACTCCTCATACAATGATTGCATGGACGGGAGCTTTGTAATCTGCAATTCATCAAAGGCTTGCTTCGCCGCTTTATGAATTGTGATTTCCTGACGGTGTTCTTCAAAGAATTTTTTGCTATATCCAGACTTGCGGTACTCGATATAAATTTGCCTTGTGTTGCGATAATTTTTGATGTGCTGCTGCAACGCCTGAACCTCAACCATACGTTTCTCTGCGACCTTGATAGAATCAGAAAGCGCATCGAACCGGGCAGACAGATTTTCAATATGAGCAGTCAGATCGTCGTAGTTGCCCAAGCCTTTTTCTTTCAGTAGGATTACCGTTCGGGCAGCTTCTTTTCGGTTGAACTTCTTCGCCCACTTTTCATAACCGACCGTCTTGCCCTCGGCCATCTTTGCCTGAATATCAATCAGCATCTGGAACTGCTTCGGGGCAGGAGCCTTGGCAGAGCCGCCTTTTGATTTGTGCAGGTTCTTGCCGGAGATAACCGCTTGAATTTCCTCTTTGCTATATCCTTCGCCCAGGGAACGCAGCCGAATGAAACGCTTCTGATTCTCGCCCTTGAACGCAGGCTGCTTTCCATCCTTGAACTCAAATCCCATGTCAGCCAGAGCCTGAACAAAGCCATCAAAGCTCTTTGGTTTCTGCTTCAGCACCGCATCAATCGCATCACATAATTCGTCACGCTGGGTACGCTTCTTGGGATAAACAGTTCTTTTCTGGCGCTCCCGATACGGCTTCGGTGTAATAATGGACAGCCCGTGTTCCAGGCAAACCATATCACTGAGTCTTTGCACCGCCAGACCGGAAAGAAAGAAGTTTTTGAATTTCCGTGTGGCATCCAGCGAGGTCGAATTATAAATGATATGATTGTGAATGTGGGATTTGTCGATGTGGGTCGCAACGATGAAAGCGTGTTTTCCCTTTGTCCATCGCATCGCTGTTTCATAGCCGACTTGGTTCGCTTCTTCCGGGGTGATTTCTCCCGGCTTAAAGGACTGGCGTATCTGGTATGCGATGATATTGTTCTTCTGCTGTCTGCCGGTAATATGCTGATACTGCCGTTTGGAAAGCAGAAATTCCTCATCTGCTGTCTTTGGATCACACTCATAGGAACTGATAAATTCGCCATCATTGGTTTTTGCGGCATTTTGTGAGTAGTCGGTTCTGTCTGCCAAACATTGAGCGACCGTCTTTCCCTTATTCACATGGAGTGCAATCAATCTTGTCGCTGCCATTCCCATCACTTCCTTCCCAAAAAGAAAAAGCCACCGGTCGGTGACTTTTCTCTGATATTATCTTATGACCTGATAAATGCTCCCAGACTTTCTCCAATATTCTCGACTTTCATAACAGCCCAGACGAGCAAGAACACCGCTGCTATTGTCGCAATTCCAAGAACCACAAGAATAAGCAGGGACTGCCACAAAGCCTTTACAATGCAGTAAATCGCAGATCCGCCAATGACCAAGAGCAATAAACCAATTACATAGGACACAACATTTGTAAGCAGATTTCCAAGAATGCAAATCACTTTTACAACGAACAGCACCGGCAGTGCCAATATCTTCAATACCAGCTTCATAGGCTCAACCCCTTTCTTTTAATTATATTGTACAAGGGTATCTGCCATAACGCAATGATGTCAACCCTTATGTAAAAGCCGCAGCCGAAACTGCGACTTCCCAACAAGTTGTCGGATTACTGGATTGAGGACAGGCGAACAAGAACTTCTCTCATGTCCGTCCAGATCTCCTCCAGCCGTTTTTGCAAATCCTCAATGTCAGCACGATAGATGCTGCCTGTTTCGTTCGCTCGCTTTGCGTACTGGTTCAGGTTGTTGGAGCAGATTCGCAGGAGCGAAACCAGGGCTTTCACATCCTGCAAATCCAGTCTGATACAGTAACCATCCAGAGCCATTTTCCGCAGATAGGCTCCCATGCTGCGGATGCCAAGCTCGTCCATCTTCTCATGGATTCGCTCGACCTCCTCCTTGGATGCAAGGAAATGAACATCCTGATCTCGCTTTGCCATTACAACACCTCCTCACGGGTTTCAGAGTATTTTGCAGGCGGGATATGCTCCGCTTTGGATTTCAGATCAGCCAACACAGAAGGACGCTCTGACTCGCTTCTTTCGTCACGATTTTCCACAGAGTCCTCCATATTCAGGGCTGCATCCAGTTCTGCCAGTCGCTGACTTTTGGCTGTCAGCTCTGCTTCCTGCGGGAACGGTTTTCCAACCTCCGCCTTGGCTGCTTCCTGCTGATTGTAGAGATTATTCAACTGCTCATTGGCTCGTTCTAAGCGCTCAAGGATGCCTGCAAGGGCATTGTCCAGTCGGGTGATATTTCCTCGTGCGTCCGTTCCAAGGGCTACTCTGTGGCTCACAGCGCCCTTCAGGGTCACATCGAACTCGTTCCGGAAACTGTCAAACGAAAGCTCCATCTGAAAGCCACGGTAACTGCCAAGAGGAACCGGATCGGCACTTTTCGTGTCCTTACAAGCCGCAAGGAGGATTTCACCGGCATCTGCCTTTTCGGTGTAGGCTTTGCCCATGATTTCCATGCCGCAAAAGCCATCGGCAATCTGCGGGTGTGCTTCCACGGTTTTAATATCAGCTTCAAAGCCATGAATATAGCCTGTCTGCTTTTCAATCTCAGCCGGGAAGTATTTCAGAAGCTTATCTTCCATACGGTACTGCTGGCTCTGGTGGTCAGCTTTCAGCACCTTCAGCCTTGCCACATCAATGTCCAAGTCCATCTTTTCCTTGATAAGCGGATTGCCGGCACACAGCGCCTTGATCTCCGCATAGGACAGCGCCTGCTCATCCACATCGTCACAGGAGCGAACCGGTGATTTGGAGGTCATAATCTGAGAAATAAACTTCTGCTTGTTTTCCAAGGTCTGATACAGGTAGGCATCGAAGGTTCCCTCGGTCACATACTGATACACCTGAACCTCTTTGTTCCGGTTGCCCTGACGGATGATACGACCGTTTCTCTGGGTCATATCAGACGGACGCCAACCCACATCCAAGTGGTGAACTGCCACCAATTTGTCCTGGACGTTGGTTCCTGCACCCATCTTTTGCGTACTGCCAAGAAGCACTCGCACCTGCCCGGTACGAACCTTGGCAAAGAGGTCTTTTTTCTTTGCCTCGGTATCTGCATCATGGATAAAGGCAACTTCTTCCGCAGGCACACCGTTTGCAATCAGCTTGGTTTTGACATCATCATAGACATTGAAGGTTCCATCATTTTTCGGTGTGCTAAGGTCGCAGAACACCAACTGGGTCAATTTGTCAGCCTGACCGTCCTGCCAGATACGCAGGATATTTCCCACGCAGGCATTGAGCTTGCTGTCAGGGTCATCGGGTAACAGGGTGTTCATTAGCCGCTGATCCAGTCCCAATTTTCGTCCGTCGCTGGTAATCTTGAGCATATTATCGACGGACGGGTCTACAATACCGGCATGAACATCTGCTGCTCTCTCTGAAAGGGAAGCCACCATATCCTTCTGGTACTCAGAGGGCTGAACCACAACCGTTTCAAACTTTGCTTCGGGAACAGGGAGATGCAACTGGTCAGAGGTCTTGATGTCGGCAACCTCCTTGAACATATTCATCAGTTCAGGCAGGTTGAAGAACTTCGCAAATCGGGTTCTGGCACGATAGCCGGTTCCCTCCGGTGCAAGCTCAATCGCAGTTGTTGTTTCTCCGAAGGTCGATGCCCAGGAATCAAAATGGGTCAGGTTCTTTTGCTGGAGCGTACTGTACTGGAGATAGCGCATGACCGTATAAAGCTCGGTCATCGAGTTACTTACTGGAGTACCGGTTGCAAAGATCACACCACGCCCGCCGGTCAGCTCATCCATATAGCGGCACTTCATAAACATATCCGAAGATTTCTGGGCTTCGGAGGTGGACAGACCTGCCACATTTCGCATTTTTGTGTAGAGGAACAAATTCTTGAACGCATGGCTTTCGTCCACAAACAGCCGGTCTACACCCAACTGCTCAAAGGTAATGACATCATCTTTCTTGTCAGCGGCAAGGAGCTTGTCCAGTCTGGCTTCCAATGATTTTCGTGTTTTCTCCATCTGCTTGATCGTGAAGTTTTCGCCACGCTGCCATTTCAGCTCCGCAATCGCACCCTCGATCTCATCAATCTGCTCCCGCAGCTGCCGTTCCTGTCGTTCGGCAGAAAGCGGGATTTTTTCAAACTGGCTGTGACCGATGATGACTGCATCATAGTCACCCGTTGCGATACGAGCGCAGAACTTCTTACGGTTTGCTGTTTCAAAATCCTTCTTGGTGGCAACAAGGAGCTTGGCACTCGGATAGAGGTGCAGGAACTCGTTTGCCCACTGTAAGGTCAAGTGATTCGGCACAACGAACAGGGATTTCTGGCTCAATCCAAGCCGTTTACTCTCCATAGCCGATGCAGCCATCTCGAAGGTCTTGCCCGCACCAACTTCGTGTGCAAGCAGCGTATTTCCACCATATAGCACATGAGCGATAGCATTTCTCTGGTGTTCACGGAGGGTAATATCCGGGTTCATGCCGCCGAAACGGATATGAGAGCCATCATACTCACGAGGTCTGGTGGAGTTAAAAAGTTCGTTGTACTTGGTGGAAAGGGTTTCTCGTCTGTGCGGATCTCTCCAAATCCAATCTCGGAACGCATCCTTGATTGCCTGCTGTTTCTGCTGTGCCAGGGTAGTTTCTTTTTTATTGAGGACACGCTTCTGCTTACCATCTGCATCTTCAATCGTATCATAGATACGAATATCCTTCAGATTCAGCGTTTCCTCCAGAATCCGATATGCGTTGGCTCGCTCTGTACCGTAGGTGACATACGCCGCCACATCGTTGTAGTTGGGAGAACTCTTACCGTTGATGCGCCACTCTGCGGTCAGCTCGGAGAACTTGACCTCAATGGAACGGCGCAAGTAATACGGCGTTTCAAAGGTTTCCTCCATGAACTGCTGAATATAATCGGCATCAATCCATGTTGCACCCAAACGCACATCAATCTCGGACGCATCCAAGTCCTTCGGCTGTGCTTTCTGCAAGGCTTCCACATTGATGTGGAAGGAAGAATCCCTGTCTGCCGCCATCTGTGCGACACGCAGCTTGCTTCTTACATCACCGGAAAGGTAATCATCGGCAGTCTGCCATCCAACTTCCACAGCATCGGGAGCCATCGGGTCTTTGAAGATCACCCCTCGAAGCTCTGCCTGAATCGCATCGTATTCTCCAGGTGTTCCAAGCAGCTGTGCCATAAACGGCAAATCCACCTTGCCACGCTCACCGATAGAGATTGCCAGAGCTTCGGACGGCGTATCCACGCTCGTCACTCTGCGTTCCGGCTTGATGGTTCGCTTGGTGAACATATCCGCCTTGCTTTTCAGATTGCCGTCCTCATCCACATTTTCCAGAGAACACAGGAGATAGTAGGAGGAATCGTCAGCAAATGCCTGACCATTGGCTCGATTATTGATAAGCCCGTTCTTTGCGGCAAACGCATCGTAGGCATCATTCAGTTCTGCCTGTTTCTGAGTAATCATTTCATCCGGGTAATCCTCAAGCTGATATTCGATCAGCTCGTTGACGATACCACGAAGTTCCACCATGCCCATCACACGGTCTTTTGCTTTCTCATTCAGGTCTACACGGCGCATCAGGGAGTTTTCACGGAAGTACACATTGCCATCCACCACGGTATAAGAGAAATTCTTTACATCCGGGGTTGCAGGAATGGTTTCGATTTCCTTACCCTTGTCAGCTTCGGGAAGCTCCACAGCCTGATAGGTTCCTTGGATGTGGGAAACTGCTTCTTTCAGAAGTTCGGACAGTTCCATGCCCTCAATGGGACGCACTGTAATGTCCATGCCGTAGGCGGTACTTTCTTCCACCGTATCGCCCAGAACCATTTCAGGATGAGCGACAAAGTAGCTGTTCATGGTGTGTCCTTCTTCGGTGCGGTCAAGGTTTACCCATTCCGGTACAATGTCAATCGGATGGTCACGCTTTTGCAGGAACAGGATGTCGGACACGACTTCCGTGCCTGCGTTTTTCTTAAAGGCATCGTTTGGCAGACGGATTGCACCAAGCAGTTCCGCCCTCTGCGCCATATATCGCCTTGCGTCAGAGTTCTTGGAATCCATGGTGTAACGGCTTGTCACAAAAGCGACCACACCACCGGGACGAACCTGATCCAAAGCCTTGGCAAAGAAATAGTTGTGAATGGAGAATCCCAGCTTGTCATACGGCTTGTCGGACACTTTGTAGTTGCCGAAAGGGACATTACCCACAGCCAGATCGTAAAAGTCTCGGCGGTCTGTCGTTTCAAAACCGGCTACTTTGATTTCTGCGTTGGGATAGAGCTTCTGAGCAATTCTGCCGGTGATGGAATCCAGTTCCACACCATACAAACGGCTGCTCTGCATTTCAGGAGGGAGCATACCAAAGAAGTTGCCGATACCCATAGCAGGCTCCAGAATATTTCCTGTTTCAAAGCCCATCTGTCCGACCGCATCGTAGATGGAGCGAATGACCGTAGGGCTGGTGTAATGTGCGTTCAGGGTGGAAGCTCTTGCCGCAGCATATTCATCTTCGGAAAGCAGGTTTTTCAGTGTCTGATACTCCTTCGCCCAATTTCCCTTGTCCGGGTCAAAGGCATCTGCCAGACCGCCCCAACCGACATAATTCGACAAAATCTCCTGTTCTTCGGTAGTGGCGTTCCTGTTCTCGCTTTCCAGTTTGAACAGAGTTTCAATGGCTGCGATGTTTCTTGCGAATTTCTGCTTCGGTCCACCTTCACCGATGTTGTCATCCGTGATGTGGAAGTTCACCGCAGGAACAGGTGGGATTTCTCTGGTGGTGATGGACTGCTCAAGCTGAGCGATAATGTCCATGACTTCGGCATTCTGCCATCCGTCCACCTGGGCATAATCCTGAATGATGGTGTCCTTTCCATCTACGCACTGTACGAAGTCCAGACTACCCGGCAGATCTCTGGTATTCATTGCACCCAGGGCTTTTCTCTGCGTGTCAGGAAGTGCATAGTAGGCTCGCAGGGCATCATCAAAGGAACTGTATTCCTTGATGTCCAGCGCACCCCGCTTCTGAATGTCCTCGGCAACATAAAAATGATCGATGAAGTGTTCCGGTTCCTGCTGTTCGGGTTCCGCACTGGCTCTGACCTGTGCGTGTGCCTTTTCGTCAGGGTAGTCCCCATAGATACGGATGCACTTATGCTCCTGCTGATCGTAAACGGCAGCACCATCGTACTTGAATCCGTCATCCTCCATGGTTCCGTCCACATAGCCCTGGGCAGCTTTTTCCGCTTCTTCCAGAGTGTAGTAGTCCAGTTTATCATCGAAGCCGTTTTCAAAGTGATGGTAGGCGGCAACCAGATAGCGGGGAGCCATGCGCTCCTCGTAGCTGTTAATCATCTCAGGTGTCAGCCATTCTGGTTTGTCGGGAATCATTTCATACAGCTCACGCATCTTGGCAATCTGTGCATGGCGGTTGCCTGCCCACAGATGCTTTTCGCTGTGCTGTCCTGCACCAAGGAAGTATTCGCAGTCCATACGCAGACGGTCTAACAGCTGATACTCAGGGGTGTAGTCCCTCGGTTCGGTTTTGCCCAGAAAATCCTCTGTAACGGGCTTTTCTTCGGTTTGGGCATCAACCCTTACCGCATGGTTTCTTTCGTCCTGAGAGAGCATACGCTCGAAATTCTCACGATTCTCGGCACGGAAGATGGGATAAGCAAGCGTAGGGTCACGCAGCTGAACTTCTCTGTCCGTGATCTGCTCCACACGGAAAGCTGTATCGTCCAGATATACCGTGTCACCGACCTGATAATTCCATTTCGGTTCCTCGGAAGCAGATGCTTCCACAACTTCGGCAGGCTCTGCCACAGGCGCTTCTGGCTGAACCGACTCCATCGCAGCTACGGACTGACGAACTTCCTCCAAATAGTCATTGGCAAGCCATTCGTCCGTGAAGTATTCCGTAACGCCTTCCGGGTCTACATAGTAGTCATCGGTCTGATTATCCCAGATCGCATACTCGCCATCCTCGGTATCAATCACTGCGAAACGGTCATAAACATCTTCCAACGGATCAGTTTTAGCTTCTTCGATAGCCTGTCGTTCCGCTTCTTCCTCCGGGCTGAGGTAGCGTCCCTTTCGTATCAGACCGTCGATTCTCTGCACCACCTGCGCCCAGGACATCTGCAATTTATCGCAACCGCTCTTGGTGTAAGCAACACCCTTGGCATCGTGATCCTGACCGCTGTGCGTTGCACCAGAGCAGGCATGGGAATGACCACCGGTTCCGTATTCATGCTTCAGGAAGTCCATCTTTTCCTTGGCAGAATGATTCTCCTGCCAGTAGTTATAAATACGGGCTTTACCACCGGAAAAGCCGCTTCCACGGGTCAAGTCTGCATTGACTTCATCATCCGTAATGAACTGGCGGACAAGGGGCATCTGCATCATATCGGTCTGATACTCACGCAAAGGCATATTCAACTCATACAGCTGTTTCTGAATGAGATTCAGCTTGTGATAGTGAAAACGAAGCAGATCGGGATTTTCCGCAAGGGTTTTTCTAAATTCCGAATACTGCTGTACCAAGGTTGCGTGGAAACGAGGGTCATCCAACTTTTCAGCCAAGTCTGCGGTTTCGTCAGGGAAACCACGAAACGGTTCCTGATGAAGAATTGCCAGATAGTTGCTGGAACGGGCTTCTTCACTCAAATCGTGATAAAGATGCCACAGGGATTCTGCCAACTTCTGACGCTCATATCCGGATGCTTCTACCAGTTCCACATTAGTTGCGAACCGACCATTTTCAAGCAGTTCTCCAATGCGCTCGGCAACCGTTTCCCAAGAAACGATCTGCGCTCTGGGGCTGTCAATGGCAGAGGAACCTTTGGCAAGGTGGATACCGTCCTCGGCATACCACGCACAGATATTCCCGCTATCTTCTTTCAGACCATAGCCGCCGTGATAGACCTGCTTTAAGGTCTGAACGATTTCTTCCAACGGCTTCTGCTTCATATATTCCAGCGCTACGACTTTTCGGGCTTCATCGGTATTGCTACCAAGCAGAAGGAAGTGGTCGATTTCTTCCTGGGCAAAAGAAAAAGCAGAGGGCGTAAAGCTCTCTGCTCGGTCGATAAAACTGATTTGTTCATTTTCGGAGAGGAAAAGGTTCAGACTCAGCTGTTGATAAGCTCCGTCATCACGACTTCCTCCGCCTGTGCTTTCAGGCTGTTCATGTGCTGCACCCACGCCATCTGCTGCGTTTCCTTGTCCGGTGCGGGGCTGTCCTTCAGGTACTGCTCCATCAGAAACTCCACTCTGGCTTTCGCTGTTTCCTCGATCTCCCACAGGTGCGGGAACAGGCTCTCCGTCAGAATCATGTCGTTCAGGAGCATCGGATTGTTCTGTTCCAAAAATGCTCGACGCATCCTGCCGTACTTGCCCAGAGGTTTCTCTCCCTCGTTCTCCAACTGAAGGTTCGGAATCTGATAATCTCCGGCCTGTCTGTAAGTCATCTCGCTCATAATCTGTACTCCTTTCGGTAGCTTTAATCTGCTCATGTTCTCCAATCGCTTTTTCGATTTCCTGAAACATCCTTGTGCTGATGGCATTCACCGCAGTACCAAGGGCATTTACCGTCTGTCTGGTGTTAAAATCAAACACCTTCTGGAAATCCTCATGCTCGAAGTAGTTGTCGGGACTTTCCACGAACCGGCAATACATCGTATAGGATACGCTGTTTGCCACCGCATTTTTGAAAGCTACTTCGATGTTGAGTTCATCATACTCCTCAAGGAAGCTGTTGGCAACGATGTCGAGGAACTGCTTTTTGTAATCGTCCCAATACTCAGCCGCCAGTGCGGATGCAATATCTTCAAGCTGTGCTTCCAGTACCCCGTCAGCGGCAACACCGAAGGTACGCTCCATCGCTTCCATGACATAGGAGCGGTTTTCAGGCGTCACCTCCCACGGTTTCAGTTCCGGGGAAGAACGGCGAACGCCGGTATCCGCCACATCAAACACATAGCGCAGATACGGTTTATCCCTGTTCATCACAAACAGAGCAATGCCGGTAGAGCCACGCTTTACATATCTGCGGTAATTTTCAGCGTTCCAGTCCTCATAGGGCTTGCAAAAGGTCGCATTGGGGCGCTGAGCATAAATCATCACCTGTTCCGGATAGGTGAACTCATAGTTGCGGGACATCGTTCTCAAAAACGAAGTCCAGTTATCTGTGTTCGAGGTGATTTTCCCAATCGTTTCTTTTGCTAATCCGGAATAAAATCGCTCTTTTGCGTTCATTGTATCCCTCCAATCCTATCAATCCGGATAAAGGTTCAGCTTCTCAAAGGCGGCATCGTCCATGGCTGAAACTTTACGGAGAACCGAGTCTGCCAAAGCAAAAAGCTCTGACTCGTCCTCCGAAAGCTGTTCCTTCATCAGTGTCAGTGCTTCACACAGCCCTGACCTTGTGCCAGGGCTGTAAAGCATCATCATGTTCCGCTCATCCTGTGTGAAATCCATCATTCAATCTCCCTTTCCGGGTGGCTCTTGGGCGGCTTATGGGAAACATCCGGCACGGGCTTTTCCTTTAACTGCTCCAACACCGAAGGACGTTCCTCTAATCCGGACGCTTTTCCGTTATTGATGATACCGTCAATCATCCCATAATCATCTTCCATTGCCATCTCTGCGTTTTTCAGGTAGTTTTCGGACTTCATAAAGTTTTCCAGCTTCTGAAACCCAACAGAATCTACATAGTGAAAGGATACCTCACCGACTACCTTTAAGGCTACGATGTCGCTGACCGACATACTGTGACCACGGAAATCATCCGGGTGGTCAATATTGAACTTTACATACAAATCTTCCAGCTGCCGATTCACATCCTCGGACATAGAAATGGAGCCATGATAGACCACCTCGTAACGGTCAATCTCAGGCTCCATTTCTTTCTTCTGAAGGTAGCTGTAATTTGCAAACATGAGCGGGATATTATCGTCTACATCTTCCCGCAGCTGAAGAATCGCATAGGAATCCGTGGGGCTTTCCAGAAAAGCAACCATTCTGTCATCCGGGGTGGTATTTCCGTGAACATCATCCCATTTTTCGTTTTTCATATCCGTGTCCTCCTTATCGTTCAGGCTCTTTGCGTTTGGGAGAGGGACTGGCAGGCGCAGCTTTTTCTGCGGCCTGTGCCAGTTTTTCCATGACCGACTCACGCTTCGGAGAGTCGAGCTTATCCAGCTGACTTTTCAGCACTTTGGCAACCTCAACCGCAGTTTCCTCACGGGCTTCTTCAATGGCTGTATTCAGGAACTCACGATACGGAGCCGTATTACCAGCGGCAAGATCTGCCTTGATTTCTTGGATATGCGCCTGCACATCATCGACCTGATCCATATATTCATAGGGGTCGAAGTTCTCTGCAAAACGGTCGAGCTTAAAAGCAAGCTCAGCGATAGGGTCATTGACCACCACCGCCTGTCTGCCGACTTCAAAAGCCTGCTCCATGACATCCTCATAGAACATTGCCCGCAGTTCCCGGCGCTCCAGCCCGAAGGATTCCAGAATATCCCGGCGGACTTCGAGCATGGACAGTTCAGGGTTATCAACCTGACCGCCATCAATCTCGTTGTAGTTTTCATCCAACAGGGTGTAGTCGTAACCATCTTCGCAGGTCTGCACCGCAAGGATTCTATCCTTTCCGACCTTCCATGCGGCTTCATCGCCCATAATCTCAGGCTCCGGCATATAGCTTGCGCCGTTGCGCTCCATAATTTCTGCAAACTGGCAGATATGAAACACATTGTATCCGATCTGCGTATGATACTCGTCAATGAAGGTGCAGGGCTTCACAACCATTTCATCCGGGTAGTGAATCTGCACACAGCTGCCATCGGGGATATGAAACAAATCCTTATAATGGCTGTCGATAAATCGGATTTCCTTACCATCCGGGTTGTACTCATTTGTCATTTGCGCTTTCCTCCATTTTCAAATTCCATACTGAACTTCGTTTTGCCATCATCTGATACCTCCATAAAGACGGTGGCATCAAAGGTGTTGCCCGTTCTTTCGGACTTGCAATTCTTGAGCTTTACCTTGCCGGAACCAAGCAATTTCTGCGCCGTGGCAGAAGTCATGCTCTTGCCGATGCTCGCAAAGTAGCGATTGTTTTTCCAGAGGGCAAATTTGCAAGCTCTGTTGGAACAGAAAAATGCCTTGGCTTTGTCCTCTACAGCACTGCCGCAGAGCGGGCATTTGCCGATAGAATTGGCTTCTTTCGACATCATAACCTCGGAATCACGGATTACTTCATAGTTCTGAATCAGACCGGCAATCACATCTTTGATCTCGTCCATAAAGTCCTCGCTGGCATATTCGCCTTTCTCAATGAGCAACAATTTTTCTTCCCAATCCGCCGTCATGGATGGGGACTGAATCTGTTCCGGCATGACTGTTACCAGAGCCGTACCCTTGTGGGTCGGAATCAGGTGTTTGGTTTTCTTATCACCCTTACGCTCCAGAAAACCGATGCGAACCAGCTTCTCAATGATACCGGCACGGGTCGCAGGCGTTCCCAAACCTTTGCGCTCCACCTCATCAGGCATTTCGTCCGCACCGGCAGTTTCCATAGCAGAAAGCAGAGTATCCTCGGTAAAGTGTTTAGGGGGAGATGTTTTCCCTTCCTTGATTTCCGTGCCGCTGACGGTCATTTCGTCACCAACGGAAACAGAAGGGAGTGTCTGCACGTTTTCGTCGGATTTTGTCGAATCATTTTTCTGAACCAGAGCTTTCCATCCATCCTGCACAACAGTTTTGCCTTTGGTGGAAAACACGGTACCGCCACAGTCCAGCTCAATAACTGTCTCTGCGTATCGGTGCGGATCGCCAACAGCTACGCACAACCGATTCGAGATCAGTTGCAAAATTGCAAGTTCACCCTTGGGAAGTTCGCTCAGATTGCATTTCTGCAATTCTCTGGTCGGAATGATGGCATGGTGATCTGTGACCTTTTTGTTATTCACAACCTGCTCTGCATGAACTGGTATGTTATCCACATCCTCCACGGGGAATGTGTGGAAAGCCAGCTTTACGAGGTCGGTCAGGCTATGTGCCATATCTTCCGTCAGAAACCTGCTGTCGGTACGGGGATAAGTGACCAGTTTCTTTTCATAGAGGTTCTGCGTGTAGTCCAAGGTCTGCTGTGCCGTGTAGCCAAGCACACGGTTGGCTTCTCTCTGTAAACTGGTCAGGTCATAGAGCGCAGGCGGCTTTTCTGTTTTCTCCTTACATTCAGCTTTCTGAACGATTGCCACCGAACAGCTTTGTTTGACAGCTTCGGCTGCTGCCTTGGTTTTGAAGCGTTCGCTTGCAGCCGTAAAACCATCCAATCCAATCTGAACTGTGTAGAACAGTTCAGGCTTGAATGCGGAAATGGCAGCTTCTCGCATAACAGCCATAGCAAGGGTAGGGGTCATAACACGACCAACATTCAGGGTCTGCCCGTAAAGGGTCGAAAAAAGTCGAGTAGCGTTAATACCAACAATCCAGTCGGCTCGTTCTCGACACAGTGCTGCTTCATACAAAGCATCATATTCCGTTCCAGACCTGAGATTTTCAAAGCCCTCCTTGATTGCTACATCTTCCATCGAGGAAATCCAAAGCCGCTCAAACGGCTTTCTGCACCCGGCTTTGTGGTACACCAACCGAAAGATCAGCTCGCCCTCACGACCGGCATCTGTTGCACACACAAGACTCGCAACATCTTCTCTGGCCATGAGCTTTTTCAGAATCCCAAACTGTTTTTTCGTACCGGCAGAAACCTCATACTGCCAGTCCATCGGGAAGATAGGAAGGTCTGCATAAGCCCATTTGCTGTACTTCGCATCATAGACTTCCGGCTGTGCCAGCTCCACCAAATGCCCTACACACCAGCTGACCACATATCCGTTTCCCTCTAAGTAGCCATCCTCACGCTTGGCAGCACCTAACACTTTGGCAATACTCTGTGCAACCGAAGGCTTTTCAGCCAAAACTAATTTCATTTGCATCTGCTCCTTTCACAAAAAAATAAGCAGCCACACACCGTAGTGAAGTGACCCCCAAAAGTTAGACAATATTTTGAAGTAAAAATTGTTCAAGCAGCCGAAAGGGCTTGCTGTCTGTGAATTGCAGGCGGCAAGCCCTTTAGCTTTGCCTTGATGCGGCGGTTGTTGTAGTAATCCAGATATTCGATCAGTTCCAGTTTGAAGTGTTCCATGGAGCGGAACTCCTGCAAATACAGCAGTTCACTTTTGAGTAAGCCGAAGAAATTCTCTATCACGGCGTTGTCCAGACAGTTTCCTTTCCGGCTCATGCTCTGGCGAACACCTTTCTCCCGGAGCATCTGTTGGTATTGTTTGTGTTGGTACTGCCAGCCCTGGTCAGAATGGAGAATCAGGTTTGTTCCGGCCGGGATCTTTGCAAACGCCTCGTCCAGCATGGTGGTTACCATGCTGAGTACAGGACGATCCGATATGGTGTAACTGACCAGATCGCTGCTGCACAGATCGAGAATCGGGGACAGATAGAGCTTCTCTCCAAACAGGCTGAACTCCGTCACATCCGTGACCCATTTCTGATTCGGCTTTTCGACATGAAAATCCCGATTTAGCAAATTTGGTGCAATTTTGCCTACTTCTCCCTTGTAGGAACGATATTTTTTCATCCTGACACGACAAACTAAGCCCAGCTTCTTCATGAGCCGCTGGACAGTCTTGTGGTTCACAGAGAATTTACGCTTGCGAAGTTCTGCCGTGATCCGGCGATAGCCGTACCGGCCCCTGTTTTCGTGGTAAATTGCTGCGATTTCTTCCTTAACAGATGCATATTTGTCTTCTCTCTGCATCTGCTTCAAATGATAGTAGAAAGTTGCACGGGGCAGCTGAGCGATTGAGAGCAGAATACTGAGTGCGTGTTTTTGCCTTAGCTTCTGAACTACCAGCGTTTTCTGCGCTGGCGTCGCTCGTCTTCCAAAACCAAGGCTTGCAAGTTTTTTAGGTAATCGTTCTCCGCACGCAGTCGCTGCACTTCGGCTAGCAGATCTTCTTCCACCTGCTTCGGCAGCTGCTTTGGCGGACGACCCTTACTGCTGCGGCCACGCCGTTCGATGGCTAACCCTTCCGGCCCTTCTTCCAGGTAGATTCGCTCCCATGATTTGATTCGATCTCTACTGTTTACCTCAAATCTACGGCAGGTTTCGCTGTAACTCAATTTCTCTTTCTGCATGGTTTCAATCACCAGTTTTTTGAATTCCGGCGTATATCGTTTGTTTGGTACTCCTTTTGGCATAGCAAAACACCCCACTTGTTAGATAGTATACCATACTGTCTAACAAATGGGGTGCAGTTCATAGTGCATGACTGCTATGTAAAAAGTTCGGAAAGGATTTTTGCAACCTGATACAATTTTCTGTTCTACAATCTCCGTCATAATAAAAATATCTCCATCATTTCAAAAGAGAATGACGGAGATATTTCACCTTGCTTATTCTTGTAGCAACCAATCGGCTATATCGTGAATTTCGATTCCTTCATAGCTATATTGGGGATGTTTGGTTCTGGCAATAATCATTTTCGGATAAGCGTCTCGAATCTGAAGCAGAGGAGAGCATTCTCTCTCAAATGTTTCCTGCCCGGAAATGTTGTCGCTGACCTGAATATAAATCTTTTCGCTACCTCTCTGAGCAACAAAGTCGATTTCCTTTTGATAGAGCTTGCCGACATAGACATCATATCCACGGCGAAGAAGCTCGATACAAACAACGTTTTCATATACTCTGCCATAGTCTATATTTCTGCTTCCCAGTATTGCATATCGAATACCGCTGTCACACAAATAGAACTTTTCAGAGCTTTCAAGGTATTTCTTACCTCGGATGTCATATCTCTTAATATCATAAAATACAAAAGCATTGCACAAATACTTAATGTACTTGCCGACGGTTACATGATTGGTTGGAGTCTCATTTGCTGTCAGTAGCTGACTGACCTTATTCGGAGAAGTCAGGTTGCTGATATTATCCATAAGGAACTCGCTCAGACGTTGTAAAACCAAAGTGTCCGGGAGAGTATATTTCTGTACCAAATCCCTTGTAACAATCGTTTCGTAGACCTCTTTGATATAGTTTGTTCTGTCTTTTTCGGTTCTATAAGCATAGGAACCTGC
The DNA here is from genome assembly GCF_054108085.1 of Flintibacter sp. SJQ-8. Lineage (NCBI taxonomy): Bacteria > Bacillati > Bacillota > Clostridia > Eubacteriales > Flintibacter > Flintibacter sp. SJQ-8. The sequence continues at coordinate 12,102 of NZ_JBPJWR010000004.1, read as the reverse complement.
TAAACCGCCCTTGATAGCGTACTCATCAAAGAGCTTATCTTTGTCACTAATATCATCATAATACTGGCAATATTCCTGGAAGCTGAAAGGAAACACATGAATTTCAATATAGCGTCCGGTAAACAGAGTTGCCAGATCTGCACTCAACAGGAAAGCATTAGAGCCTGTTACATAGATGTCGTATTTTCCCTTAGAGTACAGGCTATTGATTGCCAACTCAAACTTGGGACACATCTGAACCTCGTCTACAAACAGGTAGTTCGTTTTTCCTTCCTGATAATGTTCTTCCACATAGGCGTGTAAGGCATGGTATTCCTTGATTTCTTCATACGCCAAATCCATGAAGTCGATGAAGATAATATTGATGTTTTCAAAATTGCTTTTCAGATACGCAATATACGCCTGCATCAATTTGGACTTACCAGATCGACGAATGCCCGTGATGATCTTGATGTCAGGAGTACCATTCAGTTCAATGATTCTATCGAGATATTTTGCTCTCGTGATTGTTTTCATATAGTCACCCGCTTTCAAAAATTGAAGTTTTTTCATTTCTCGAAACCGCTTCGCTGTACTTATTATACTGTCTGCTAATAGTATATGCAAGATGTCACTTTCAAAAACGCAAATTTTTTTATTTTTTGAAAGCGGAAACTATGTAAAGGCAACCCGAAGGCTGCCCCAGGCATCAAGCCTATCCTGTTTACACAGGTTCATTATCATCTTCATCGACGGAGCTATCTTCATCGTCGTCCTCAAACTCCGGATCGTACCCATAGTCCTCGTCATCGTCCACATAATCAGCATCTGGGTCAGGCTTTGCCGCTTCCTGTGCCTTCTTCTTTTCCTGGACTTTCTTAAATACGAAGAATCCACCACCACAGGCAAGCACAATCAGAGTAAGAATCGCCGGGAGCATATTTGTGGATTTCGGCTTTTCCTCCGGTGTCGGTTCTGTAATTTCAGGAACTGTTTCAACTACTTCCGGCTTTGTTTCCTCAACCGGCTTGGTGAACTCTGCAACTTCTTCCTCGTCCATCAGCTTGAGCAGGTCGGCTTCATCCACCTGATTCAGAAAATGCACGGTTTCCTCGCCCTTATCATCACGGTCAATGATGATATAGAAGTAGTTTCCGTTTTTGGTTACAGCGGTAATGAACTGCTTTCCGCTTTTCGTAGGCGAGCCAGCGTCATCAACCAAAGTCAGATTGCCGTCGGGAGTAAGCGGTAGCATCGGCTCCTCCGGCTCTGTTTCGGGAACTTTTTCTTCGACCGCAGGTTCTTCAGTCGCTACGCTTTCATCTACATAGGCAAATGCCGTTGTAGAAAACACGCCAAAACACATTGCACACGCCAGCAATGCGGCTCCAATTTTCTTAAATCTCATTCTGCGTTTCCTCCTCATTCATAGTATTGATCGTATCAGGCTTCGGAGCCATATCCGCAGCAAACATACGGAGCAGCTCGGAAAGCTGTTCGGGATTCAGGTTCGCAGCATGAACCATCTCATGGATTTCGGAATTTTCCTCCTCACGGTATCTGCGTTCCAGGTCTTTCACCTTAGCATCCCATTCTGCCCGTTTCTTACGGGCTTTTTCAAGGTCTGCACCTATTCTGTCTAACTTGGCACTCAATCGCCATCCCTCCTTTAGTTTCTGATTCTGCCGAAGCAGTAAAAATGCTGTTGCCAGTAATTCGATTCGATAGAAGCGTAGGAAATGGGGTTTCCGCAGTGGATCATCATACCATTGCCAACATAGATACCAACGTGTGATGCACCGGAGGTATCATAAGTGCCTTGGAAGAAAATCAAATCTCCCGGTTTGGCAGAGCTTTTCGGGATAATGTCGCATACGCCCATCAAACCGTTTGCGGTCAAACGACCAACACTCCAACCGTTTCCGCAGTGATTGATTACATAGGAAACAAATCCGGAGCAGTCAAAGGAGGTAGACGGGCTGCTGCCGCCCCACACATACGGGTATCCCAGATATTTTTCAGCTTCCCGAATCATATTGGCAAATCTTGTGTCTGTCAGCGCTTCGCCCGGAATATCATAATCGGTGTACTCGCCGCCAGGGGTGGCGTAAATGTCATTTCCGAAAATATCCGGTCTGTTGCCCCTTGTCTGAAGCAAAATTCTATATCGCTCCATATCATCTTCCGACAAGCCGGAATTTGAAATCACACTGTTCAAGCCCTTATTTCTGAGCTTCACATTCAGAATATAATATTCGTAATCTTCTTCCTCTGTTGTTGTCTCTCCCGTTTCGGGATCAGTAGAAGATGTTGTTCGTGTACGAATCTCTACTACTTCCGTCAGGGTCAGCTCATATTGTTGCTCAAATAGCCATTGCAGGGTAGCCTGCACCTCATCTCTGGTGTAATCCTCAAACTTCACCGTCAAATACGCCGCCAGCTCATAAGGATTGTGGTTGATTTCATCAAGGTCATACCGGTACTCGTCATATCCGCTATGAGTACGCTCGATATTATTGATTTTATTGCGGAGCGCAGCTTCCAAAGCCTTGTAATCATTGTCCGCACCAATAATATCTTCCTCTTTTGCAGTAAAAGAAGTTCCCAGAATGATCTGTGTGCCGCCTTGGAACATAGCCGAACAAGACGAGAACATCCCTGAGAGTATCATAAAAAGCAGTCCGGCAATCAAAACAAACAGAATCGTTTTAGAGTGTGTGGTGCAGAACTCCGTTACTCTTTCTGTGATGTTCTTGGCTCCCTGAGCTGCTTTGCCCGTTGCCTTGCCTGCACCCTTAGATGCAGAAGCCGTTGTCGAAGCGGTATTCTTACCGGCTTTGGCGGCAGCATATTCTTTCTTGATTGCCCTTTTCTGTTGCCAACGGGAAAAGGGATTGGAACCGGCATCGGGGTTGTCCTTTTTGAACTTCTCATACAGGGCATTTACATTTGCTTTATCTGACTTCTCAACCAGCTTTTCCGCCTTGTCGTAGGCTTTCAGCTTGTGACTGTAAACGGCATGATCGACGGTATAGACAGTGGATTCAACAGCCTTGGTCGTTTCCTGCACAGCCTGAACGCCGATATTATCATCCTCATATTCTGACACCGCCCGATGTGCTTTGGATGTGAGCGTGACTGCGGCACCACGGCTTGCCATGTGCTTTGCCACAGATGGGCGCTCGATTTCCGTAAACTCCGCTTTTTCAAAACGGAGCTTTGCTTTACGGGAACCGGCTGCATCTGTTTCCAGCTTTAGCTTCGGCTTTGCCTTTTTAGAAGCCAATTTGTCTGCCGCTTTTTCAGCCCTATCAACCGCCTTATCTGCACGGTCGGCAGCTTTCTTCACATGAGAATCTGCAAGGTCATCTTCGGTAAAACGGAGTCGTGTAGGTCTTTTCGCCATACATTACGCCTCCTTTTCCTGTGCCACCTCGTTTAACTTCGTGGTCATAATGCGATACAGTTCCAGATCTGTCGGGAATCGGTCAATGAACGGCAGAATCACATTGCCATAGAACAGAAGTCCTTCGCCCTCACCGGAGTTGGTTACATAGGACAGCTGATGCGGCGAAATGTTCAACCGCTGTGCCAGAATACTTCGGTCATCGCTTGCCTGATTCAGCATATAGATGAAATCAGAGTTTTCGAGGATGTTGGCAATCTCCGGGGAACGAAGCAGGTCTTTGACATTCTGAGTAATACCGGTCGGCAAGCCGCCCCATTTACGGAATCGCTTCCAGATTTCTACGGAATAGGTTGCCGTCTGTTCTTCCTTCAGAAGCAGATGGAACTCGTCAATATAATATCTGGTCGATTTACCGGCAGAACGGTTGGCAGTTACACGCCCCCAGACCTGATCCTGAACGATCAGCATACCGATTTTTTTCAGCTGATTGCCCAGCTCCTTAATGTCGAAGCACACCAGACGATTCTGAATATCCACATTGGTTCTGTTGTTAAACAGTTTCAGAGAACCCTTAACATAGATTTCCAAGGCGGTCGCTACATGGTGGGCTTCCTTTTCGTCCTGTTTCAGAAGGGCATCATACAAATCCTCAAGGATCGGCATATTCTCAGGGGCAGGATTGTCGAAATATCTCTGGTAAATCTGATGCACACAACGGTCGATAACCGTCTTTTCGATAGGCTGCAAGCCATCCTTACTGCCCATAATCAACTCACAGAGGGACAGGATAAAATCAGCTTTCAGTGCTACCGGGTTGTCATCCTCAGAGTAGTTCAGGTTGATGTCCATAGGGTTGATATAGTTGGTACTGGAGGAGCTGATTTTTACCACCTGACCATTGAACTTGTGAACCAGAGCCGCATATTCCGCTTCGGGGTCGCAGATGATAATATCGTCATCCGTAACCAGGAACGCATTGGTGATTTCACGCTTTGCGGAAAAGGATTTACCGGAACCGGGAGTACCCAGAATCAGTCCGTTGGGGTTCTTGAGCTTCTTTCTGTCCACCATGATAAGGTTGTTCGACAGAGCATTCAGCCCGTAATAGAGCGTTTCTCCACCATTCTGGAACAGCTCCTGCGTGGTGAAAGGCACAAAAATAGCCGTGGAACTGGTAGTCAGGCCACGACGAATCTCAATCAGGTTTTGTGCCAAAGGCAGGCTGCTCATCAGTCCGGATTCCTGCTGAAAATCCAAACGACGCAGATTGCAGTTATGCTTCTGGGCGATGCTCTGTGCCTGGAACACATTGTTCTCCAGTTCCTGCTCGGTGCGCCCGGTGTTCAGCACCAGAAATGTCACCATGAACATTCGCTCATTCTGGCTCTGCAATTCTTTCAGAAGTGACTTCGCATCTTTACCATAGGTAGCAAGGTCAGATGGGATAATGTCCATGTCATAGCCAGAACGCACAGCCTTTTTCTGTTCCTCGATTTTGGAACGGTCAAGCTCGGTGATGATTCTCTTGATGGTCTTAATCGCCGCAGTCTGGTCAACCGACTGGATGTGCATGGTCACGATCTGCGTGGATTCCATATCCAGAAAATCCGCCAGCATACGATCAGACAGGTCTGATGCCGTAATTGCCAGATAAGACATCGAACCGAAGATACTGCCCATCTGGAAGGTGCGGTTGGTCTTAAAGGCAAACGCCGTCGGAGCAATGAAGTCCTTTACGGACAGCCCGGATTCCACAAGATACTTCCAATCGAAGAAGAACTTATCATTATCACCCATGTGGAACATAGAGTGCATCAGATGCAGCCGCTCTTTGCCGTTCATGGTAGTGGCAATGACACCCAAACGCCGAAAGTTATTGAGCAGATCGTTTTCGATATGGTTGAGTCTCGGCTTTGCCTGCCGCATGGATTCGGCTTCAATGCCGAATGTCAGGTACTTGGTTTTGGTCAAGCCGTTGTTGCCCTGCGCCAACTGCTTTTTCAGCATCTGGCTATACTCGGCACGGACGGGATTGAAGCTGTCCTTCTTGAACGGGATACGGATACTCTTTTCAAAGCTTTCAGCATCGGTACTCAGGTTCATAAAGGAAAGCTCAAAGTGAATGGAGCTGTCAAAGAAATTCAGGAAACTGCACCACTCATCGAAGATGGCAGTCTTATCTTCCTGCTGTGCCAGCTGATAGTTGATGTCCTGAAACTGAATGGTCTTGGTGTAATAACTGTCAGTGACACGGCAGATGCCATCCGGGAACATTCTCTGAAAGGGAATGGACTGCTGTGCAGTCTGCGGAATACCGTTGTCCTTCTTTGCCCGTTCCACAACAGCTTTAATTTCTCGCTGCTGCTTCCGATTCAGATTTGCAGGCATTTTGATGTTTCTTGCCTGTGGCTTCTTTTTGAAAAACAATTCGTTCAACCTCCTTTTCCAGTTTGTACTGACGCATCAAAGCGTCATAATAGTTGTCCGTCTGATAAGGGCGAACCTTGGGACGAACGAATTTGGTCTGAATGAAGTGTTCTACAACCACTTCCAACGGCTGACTATCCTTTTCATACATTGCCAGAAAGAACAACGGTAACATGACGATCATCATGGACAGTGCTGCAAGGCTCACATTTCCGGTTGCTTTGACCAGAAAGAAAATCGGCACTCCGATGAGCGCCGCCGCACCAAAGCAAAGTAACTGCCGTTTCGTCAGATTGAAGAACACTTTTGTTTTTACCCTCGTCAGGTCACGAGGTACGGGAATATACGCTGCCAAACAATTTCCTCCTTCCCTTAGTGAGCGCTGAATACACCCTTCGCAAGCGAACCAGTCTTAAACAGGGTGAAGCACAAAAGGACGGTGTAGCCCATAACACCCCAGATAGAACCGATGATGTCATCACTGAATGCGATAGACTGAATCAGCACCGCATAAATGCCCACGCAGATCATAATCAGGAATCCCTGGAATCCGATTGCAAACAGCGAACGCAGATAATTCTGTCCGATATTGCTCTGTTCTCTGTTTCCAAAAGTGGAAAGCGGAATCGGGGCAAGGCTGACCATCAGATAAATTTCAATCATTCGACCGTAGACGATCACAAAGATGATGATTGCCAAAGCGGACATCGTGACCTGCACGATAAAGGATTGCAGGAACAAGCCGAGCAAAGGACCCAAATCCATTGCCATCAGCGTTTCTTCCATTGTTTCCAATGCCGAAGCATCTATGGCAGTATTTCCGGATATGATACCGGCGCTTGCGTTTATAACGTGCTGTGTCACATCAAACACAGCCATCGTGATATTGAATGTGTTTGTGATTAACATGACCGCAACAAAAGTCTTGAACACCCATTTGAAGAAGATCCAGGTTTCAAAATTTGCCAGATTGTTGTGGTCAATAATCATCTGAATTAGCTCATAACAGGCAATGAAGGTCAGAATCAAGCCTGCGATTGGGATAATCACTGACTCGGAGATGTTTCGTACCATGGCAAAGACACCCGGCGAAAAATTCGCCGGGGTCATGCCAACGGAGGTTGCTATCTCGCCAACCTGGTTGTTGACGGACTCAAACATCCCCGACAGATTTCCCATAATAGCTGAAACGAGCATTTCTTTCAGCCAGTCTGTGATCTGTTGGAGTATGCTGTCCAAAGGCGATTACCTCCTTGTTTTGTGATTAACCGAACAGTCCGGAGAGCAGAGGTACAAGGGTGGTGCCGATGAGGGCAACACCGCCGCCAGCCATGAGCTGTTTTATACCCAATTAGGTGTAAAACTCTGCTCGATGGCGGGCGGCGGCGTACAAAAAATCTATATGGTGTTTTTAAGAGAACCGTCCCGGCGGGACAGGTCAGGCAGTGACCTGTTCCACCTCTGGGATGGGTTTGAGATTAAAATGAATTTCGATAGAAATGTGTCTTGTTTTATCTTCGTCAATGCGCTCATGCACGACGATTTCTTTGATTAAGCGGTTGAGGGTGGCTGCGTCCAGCTCTGTGATATTGGCGTATTCCTGAATGGCTTCCACCCATTGTTTTGCGTCATTGGCAAGCTGGACTTCATCGGACAGCCGCTTTCTGCCCTCGGACACTTTTGCTTTAAGCTCCGCTTGCTCGGTCTGTGTCTTTTCCAGCATGGTGTTGAAATTCTGTTCACTGATACGCCCTGCAATCATATCCTCATAAAGCCGCATTACCATTTTGTCCAGAACCTCAATCCGTTCCTCGTCCCTTGTGAGGGAGCGTTCCATTGCTTCCCGCTGTTCCCGCTGCTCGGCTTCACAGGTATTGGTCAAGCGGTCGGCAACCGCTTCCCCGTCCATCAGGGCGGCTCTGGCACATTCCCTGATTTTCCGCAGCACATGGCTGTAAAGGGTGTCATAATCAATCCGGTGCTGGGTGCAGTGGTTCTTTCCAAAGGCGTTGTAGGTCTTGCAGGAATAAATCTGCTGGGGATGTTTTGCGTTTGTGTAGCGTACCGTCAGCGACTTCCCACACTCGCCGCATTTTATCAATCCGGCAAACAGGCTGATTTCATTAGTCTGTCCCGGACGCTGGCGGGATTTCAGCTTGTTCTGCACAATGTCAAAGCTCATGCGGTCAATCAGCGGTTCATGCTGCCCCTCCACCACAATCCAGTCCTCCGGCTTCTTTTCCCCAATCGTGCCGATTTTGAAACGGTAGTCCTTTTTCTGGGAAGCAATCGCCCCGGTGTAGACGGGATTCATCAAAAGGTCTTTGATAACGGAGAAGTCCCACATATACCGCCCGTTTTCCGGGTCTTTCTTTTCCCATTTGGTGCGGGTATTGCGAAGCCCCCGTTCCCGGTTCCACCATGTGGGGCAGGGGATTTTTTCTTCCTCCAGCCGTCTGCGGATATAGTTCGGACCATGACCGTTCAGGGCATATCCGAAAATCAGCCGCACAATCGGGGCGGTTTCCTCGTCAATGAGCAGATGGTTTTTGTCCTCCGGGTCTTTCCGATACCCAAACGGGGCAAGACACCCGGTAAACTGTCCTTTCTGCGCTTTCAGAAGATAAGAGGAATGGACTTTCTTGGAAATATCCTTGCTGTACATCTCGTTCAGGATATTCTTGAACGGGGCAATATCGTTGTTATCCCGCAGGGTGTCGATACCGTCATTCATGGCGATATAGCGTACACCGTTTCTTGGGAAAAAGTCCTCAATCAAATGCCCGGTTTGCAGATAGTTCCGCCCAAGTCGGCTGAGGTCTTTCGTGATGACAAGGTTGATTTGTCTGCGCTCAATGGCTCTCAACATTCTCTGTAAATCAGGACGCTCCATATTAAGACCTGTGAAGCCATCGTCCTGATAGACTGCCACAACCTCCCATCCCTGCTTTTCGCAGTATTTTTCCAGCATATCACGCTGGTTTGCGATACTGGCACTTTCGCCTTGCAGGTCATCGTCCTTTGACAGCCTGCAATAGACCGCTGCACGATACCCTCCGGCAAGTGCCGAACCGATTGTTCTGTATTCCATTTCGTTCATCATAGCCATTTACCCACACAATCCAGACGGTATCTGGCTCTTTTGAACCTCATCTTCATTATAGCTCATATCTTTCTTTTCAGCAAGATATTCTTTCGTGTTTGTTTTGCCGTATTTCTGGGAAATCAGGCTGACGAATACATCGGTTGCGTCCAGTTCCCCGTCAAACACAGTAGTCACATGAATCTCTGTTTTGTTTTTTGCCATAGGCAGTTATCCTCCATACATGAAAATAGCCAGACAGAGGGTGTCGGCAACGAAGTCCGGCAACGGGCTTCAAAAGACCTTGCAAACAATCTCAATCTGGCGATGGTTACTATTTATACTTTTCTTTTATTTTTCTGTTGTTTTGGTTGTCATAGGGGAGAAAAGCCGATAGTTTCGGGATTTTCCCCGGCAACCGGCTCGGCAACGGGATAGCAACAGGGGATGCAACGGGCTGTCATTTTCAGAATGGAAGCTCCATCTGTTCTGTGACCTCCACAAAACCGTCCATCGTTTTTTCAGACGGGTTGCCGGAGTCCGTTGCCGGGTTTTCACGCTCCCAGCCCTTTTGTCTGCCATATTCTGAAAACATTCTTGGGTTCGGGAAGTACCGCCAGCGGTCAATGCACTGGTTCATAATCTCGTTGATTTCCCGGATTTCCCATTGCTTCGGTTCGTCAAAGGCATGGTTCAAGGCTTCCTTGTAGAGCTGCTTGGAACAGACCATGCTCCCGGTGTACTTATCAAGATACGCCTGTATCATTCCGGCTTTGGTGTCCTCCGGCATAAAATCCCGCTGGTGTTCTTTGAGATACCGCTGCATGGCGGGGCTGAAAGCCAGCTTGAACCTGCCGCTTCGGTAAATCTCCATCGCTTCCGCCCACATCTGCTCGATATAGGCTCTGGAAGCAGCTTCGTCCTCCAAAATGTGAACCTCGGCTTGCTCCGGGTACACCATGACGGGGATAAAGCGGCGGTTGCCGGAACGGTCAAGGGGCAGGAAGTCAAGGGCATTGGAAGTGCCACCAAACACGCACTGACGGGGGCGGTCTGCTGGGTGGGTTTCATAGGGTATCTTGTAAACCTCTTTCTGTCGGCTTAAAAATGACTTGATTTCCTCAATGCTCTTGGCGTTTGCGGTTGCCATCATTTCCGACATTTCGATAATCCAGTGACCTTGCAGCTTGCGGTACACATTGTCATCGTCCAGCTTCCGCAAATCATCGGAGAACCACTCGTCCCGGACTGCCAGCAGACGGAAGAAGGTGGACTTTCCAGCCCCCTGACCGCCTACCAGACAAAGCATGATTTCAAACTTGCACCCCGGCTGAAAGGCTCGTGAGATTGCACCCAGCAGGAACAGCTTCAACGCTTCATAGGTGTAATCGTCTGCGTCAGCCCCCAGAAAGTGCCGCAGACAGAAACGGATTCGTTCTGTCCCGTCCCACACAAGGGCACTTAGGTAGTCCCGGATGGGATGGTACTTGTTTTCATTCGCCACAATCCCGATGGCATTATCAATCTTTTTCTCATTGGTAAGCCCGTAGGTTTCTTCCAGATAAAGAAGCAGATACTTCATATCCGTATCGTTCAGGGCTGTGCTTTCCCTGTGGAAGCCGATGGGCTTTATGATGTCCTTGCGGTCGGTCAGGATGTTGTATGCGATAGCCCCGGAAAGCAGCGGGTCACGCTGGAATACGGTCAGGCAGTTCCGTATGCTCTGGCGGACACCGCCTTTCTCGGTGGTTTCCAGCCCCGCCTTGATTTCCTCAATGCTCTGGGGCGGCTGCATGGCGTTCATGGTGTTTTTTAGTTCTTGCTGCGTCTGCGGCTGCAAGCTCTGCCATTCGCTGTTCAAGCTGTATCACATCCTTTCCGTAGTCCGTAATCAAAGCCGCTTTTTCCTCTGTCTCCCCGAACAGCAGCACATCCAGCAGATATTCCACTTGGTCTTGCTTCTGTAAGGCTTCCACAAACCGGGGATGAAAGGCTTCCTCTGGGGAGTGCGGGGCATATTCCTTTCTCCATACCCGAAGCAGGTGGAGATAATCGGCAAGGATACGGAAGCAACGGTTTTTTGCTTCCTGAAACTGTTCCTCCGGGGATTTCTGCCGGGGCTTGGGCTTTTTTGCCTTTCCCGGCGGTTTCCAGTCCTCATAGGAAAGCCCGAAGTCCTGTGCCAGTTGTACGGCGGCTTCTTTCTTTCCCAGCCCATACAGGGCGGCGGCAAAATCAATCACATCCCCATCCGCACCGCAGCCGAAGCAGTGGTAACGCCGATCCAGCTTCATGCTTGGGGTTTTATCATTATGGAACGGGCAGCAAGCCATCCCGTTCCGACCTACATGGATTCCATAATGCTCCGCAGCCTGTCTTGTTGTGACGGACTGCTTCACAGCTTCAAATACATTCAAATCTATCCCTCCTTGAAAATAAGAAAAGCACCTGACATTCTCTGATTGAAAATGGCAAGTGCCTGTTAAAGTTCCATATCCTGTTGTCTGTGTTTCGTCTGTGCCGGGGCAGTTCTTTGTGCTTTTTTCTCGTCTGCCTTATCCTGCAAGACTTCTTTGATGGGCTGCTTCTTGGGCGGCTCTTTACTTTCCTCTGTGCCGGGTGTGGCTTTCCGTACCCAGTAGCGGATGTCCCGCAGCTTCTTCAAATCCTCCTGTACCTCGGTCAGTGGTACTTTCAGCTCTGCGATTTCTTCCAGAAGCTTTTCCTGCTCCTCTTGCAGCTCCTTTTGGGTACTGTCCTTATCGTCTGGGTGCTTGGCAAGGTAGGCGGCGGCTTTCGCATACCGGGCAACCTCCGGGTGTTCCTGTTTGAATTTCTCCTTTGTTTTCTTAAAAAATATCTTCTGGTACTTCTCATAGACAGGCTTACATTCCTTGCAGTCTGTCCGGCTGGCAAGAATCCCGTCAATCACTTTGCTGCGGGCTTCCTTTGGCTTCATCTGATTGCGGTAATCTGCGGCTGATTTCCCGGAAGATTCCAGAAATGCTTCTAAGTCCTCCACAGTGGAAAGCCCCTTTTGCCGGAGATAGGACAGGGCTTCGCTGACTGCCTTTAAGTCCTGTGAAGTCCCCCGGTTCTGTCCAGCCCTCGTCCAGTCCTTCCGTTCTTCCTTTCGTATCTCCATGTACTTCATCAGCAGATTGGGAAGAAGTGTCGCTTCCTCCGCCGCCTTTTGTGCAAGCAG
>NZ_JBPJWR010000002.1:0-2072 GCF_054108085.1 Flintibacter sp. SJQ-8 | reverse complement strand
TATCGCTGATACTTCGGGAGATTTTAGGCGGCTCTATGGCTGTAATTTTGCCGAAAATCGCCCCGAAACCATACACTAAAACGGGAGGAAACACAATATGCCGAGAATGAGTAAAAAGAGGAAGCATGAGCTTTCCTTTTACCTCAATGACCGGGGGCGTGTCACTTACAACGAATTATGCCGGAAATGCCAGCATGGGTGCAGGCAGAGCTTCCGGGCGGTTGTGATTGACTGCCCCCGTTATTTATCCAAACGAGCAAAGAAAAAGGAGGAACACACCGAATGAATTTTGAATTTATGACGATAGACACACCATTGCCGCCCTGTATGCCATTTCCCAGAGCGTTGACAGGATTTCCAGTCAGCAGCACCGCAAAGGTCATGTACTGCCGGATGCTGGACGCTATGCTATCCAAAGAGCAGGAGGACGAGAACGGAATCCTGTTTGTCTGCTTCCCTGTCACAGCCATTGCCGCAGTCCTGTCCCGCAGTCCCATGACGGTCAAGCGTTCTCTGAATGAACTGGAAAACGCCGGACTTATCATGCGGGTGCGTCAGGGCGTGGGAGAACCGAATAGGATTTATGTGCTGATACCGGGAAAGGAGGACGCTGCCCTTGCCTGATACCTCGAAGCTGGAAAAGCTCAACCGGGAGCTGGAGAAAAGCGAAAAGAAACTGCGGAAAGCCATCAATGATGAAAAGGCATTGCAGCACCAGTTAAAGCAGCTTACCCGAAAGGAACGGACGCACCGGCTCTGCACTCGTGGCGGTATGCTGGAAAGTTTTCTGCAAGAGCCGGAACGCCTAACAGATGATGATGTCATGCTGTTGTTGAAACTCATTTTTCACAGGCAGGACACGCAGGAACTATTGAAAAAAATGCTGGAACGGGAGAAGCCGGAAACCCCTTAGTTTACTAAGGGCGCAATTATACACCACCCAGAGGTTGGTGCATTGCGTTCTCCGAAGGCTCCTCGCCGGAGAGCTGTGATTTTCCGCAGTCATGGTCTGCTCCAAATCAAACAGGGGACGCTACACTTCCCCTGCGCTGGCTGCAGCCAGCTACCCTTTTGTGGACTTGCCTGTTGGGGACACCTTGCGGTGCAAGCTGTTCCCAGCCGACAAGTTTCATAAAATATGCTATCTTTTCGATAATCGATGAAGTATAATAAAGTCAGAAATAAATCAGGAATTTGAGGTCAAGGCTTAAACGTGAGGTTTATATGAAAAAATACCAATGTCCTTGCTGCGGATATTTTACCTATAATGTTCCGGCAAATGAAGATTGTGGGTATATTTGCCCCGTTTGTTTTTGGGAGAATGACCCGTTCATTGCTTCTGATAACGAACCAAGCGACTCTAATCATGGAATAACGCTAAAAGAAGCGAAATCCAATTTCTCAAAATTTGGTGCTTGTGAAAAAGAAATGTTATGTTATGTCCGACCACCAAGAGATGATGAAAAAGAAATTTCATAGCGACAACTTCCAACTTGTAGAACTGAAAAATTAGAAGTTGTAAAGGAGTGTGATAAAATGGAAACACTTTTTGACCAATACAAAGAACTGAATATAAATGGCTCTTTGATTTGTCTTGAACAAGTTGAAGATATTTATTCTTACTTCTGCTATCCGACCAATGCAAAGGCAATAGGTTTTGAAGGAAGTATTATGTATTGCTTTATTGAGCCGTATGGGGAAATGGTTTTTGCCTGCAATCCTGATACTTGTGCAGATGTTTTTGTTTATCCACTGGCAAGAACCTTTGAGGATTTTATGAGACTTATTCTTGCTTGTGGTTCTACTAATCCTATTGAGCAGATTATTTGGATGGACAAAGACAAATTTGAAAAACACCTCAAAGAGGAAGAAGCAATCCGCACAGAGGAACAGAAAGCGACATTAAGTTATCTTGAAACAGAATTAGAAATTTCCCCTATTGATAACCCTTATGACTATGTAAAAGAACTGCAATCTCGCTTTGACAATAGTGGCATTGAGTATAGTGATGAATACTATGATGTTTTGGGGATTGATAGAAAATAACAACAAATAAATTCCAGTTCGTCAGC
>NZ_JBPJWR010000001.1:0-173609 GCF_054108085.1 Flintibacter sp. SJQ-8 | reverse complement strand
TCGGGTCAACTTGTCCCGAACTTTTACAACTAAATACCCGCCGCCCACACAGCGGCACACCGAGCAGGAAATCTGAAAGAAAGGTCTCCTGCTTTTTTTCTGCCCAAAATGAGGTGGTAAAACGCCACCCCGTCCACCAATTAGCGAAAGGAGGGACACGAAATGCCCTGTCCACACAACGAAATCACGATTGTTCAGCGCAGTCAGCGGCAGTCTGCGGTTGCCGCCGCTGCTTACCAGAGTGGCGAAAAACTGTTCTGTGAATATGACCAGCAAGTGAAGCACTACCCGGAAAAGCGTGGTATCGTCCACAATGAAATCCTGCTCCCACCTAATGCCCCACAGGAATATGCAGACCGCAATACTTTGTGGAACGCCGCCGAAGCGGTGGAAAAACAATGGAACTCCCAGCTTGCAAGGCGGTGGGTGCTTACCATCCCCAGAGAGATACCGCCCGACCAGTATGCTGTCCTTGTCCGGGAGTTTTGTGAGCAGCAGTTTGTTTCCAAAGGCATGATTGCTGACTTTGCAATCCATGACCCCCATCCGCCGGGACACAATCCCCACGCCCATGTCATGCTCACTATGAGGGCAATGGACGAACATGGAAAATGGCTTCCCAAGAGCCGCAAGGTTTATGACCTTGACGAAAACGGGGAACGGATAAAACTTCCGTCCGGCAGATGGAAAAGCCACAAGGAGGATACGGTGGATTGGAACGACCAGAAGTATTGCGAAATCTGGCGGCATGAGTGGGAGGTCATCCAGAACCGCTATCTGGAAGCCAATGACCGTCCGGAGCGTGTGGACTTGCGTTCCTATGCCAGACAGGGGCTTGATATTGTCCCCACTGTCCATGAGGGGGCTGCTGTCCGGCAGATGGAAAAGCGTGGTATCCAGACGAATATCGGAAACCTGAACCGGGAAATCAGAGCCGCCAACAGTCTGATGAAGTCCATCCGGCAGCTTATCCAAAACCTCAAAGGCTGGATTACCGAGCTGGGAGAAAAACGGAAAGAGCTGCTTGCACAAAAGGCGGCGGAGGAAGCGACACTTCTTCCCAATCTGCTGATGAAGTACATGGAGATACGAAAGGAAGAACGGAAGGACTGGACAAGGGCTGGACAGAACCGGGGGACTTCACAGGACTTAAAGGCAGTCAGCGAAGCCCTGTCCTATCTCCGGCAAAAGGGGCTTTCCACTGTGGAGGACTTAGAAGCATTTCTGGAATCTTCCGGGAAATCAGCCGCAGATTACCGCAATCAGATGAAGCCAAAGGAAGCCCGCAGCAAAGTGATTGACGGGATTCTTGCCAGCCAGACAGCCTGCAAGGAATGTAAGCCTGTCTATGAGAAGTACCAGAAGATATTTTTTAAGAAAACAAAGGAGAAATTCAAACAGGAACACCCGGAGGTTGCCCGGTATGCGAAAGCCGCCGCCTACCTTGCCAAGCACCCAGACGATAAGGACAGTACCCAAAAGGAGCTGCAAGAGGAGCAGGAAAAACTTCTGGAAGAAATCGCAGAGCTGAAAGTACCACTGACCGAGGTACAGGAGGATTTGAAGAAGCTGCGGGACATCCGCTACTGGGTACGGAAAGCCACCCCCGGCACAGAAGAAAGCAAAGAGCCGCCCAAGAAGCAGCCCATCAAAGAAGTCTTGCAGGATAAGGCAGACGAGAAAAAAGCACAAAGAACTGTCCCGGCACAGACGAAACACAAACAACAGGATATGGAACTTTAACAGGCACTTGCCATTTTCAATCAGAGAATGTCAGGTGCTTTTCTTATTTTCAAGGAGGGACAGATTTGAATGTATTTGAAGCTGTGAAGCAGTCCGTCACAACAAGACAGGCTGCGGAGCATTATGGAATCCATGTAGGTCGGAACGGGATGGCTTGCTGTCCGTTCCATAACGATAAAACCCCAAGCATGAAGCTGGATCGGCGTTACCACTGCTTCGGCTGCGGTGCGGATGGGGATGTGATTGATTTTGCCGCCGCCCTGTATGGGCTGGGAAAGAAAGAAGCCGCCGTACAACTGGCACAGGACTTCGGGCTTTCCTATGAGGACTGGAAACCGCCGGGAAAGGCAAAAAAGCCCAAGTCCCGGCAGAAATCCCCGGAGGAACAGTTTCAGGAAGCAAAAAACCATTGCTTCCGTATCCTTGCCGATTATCTCCACCTACTCCGAGTGTGGAGAAAGGAATATGCCCCGCACTCCCCAGAGGAAATCTTTCATCCCCGGTTTGTGGAAGCCTTACAGAAGCAAGACCAAGTGGAATATCTGCTGGATGTGCTGCTGTTCGGGGAAACAGAGGAAAAAGCGGCTTTGATTACGGACTACGGAAAGGATGTGATACAGCTTGAACAGCGAATGGCAGAGCTTGCAGCCGCAGACGCAGCAAGAACTAAAAAACACCATGAACGCCATGCAGCCGCCCCAGAGCGTTGAGGAAATCAAGGCGGGGCTGGAAACTACCGAGAAAGGCGGTGTCCGTCAGAGCATACGGAACTGCCTGACCGTATTCCAGCGTGACCCGCTGCTTTCCGGGGCTATCGCATACAACATCCTGACCGACCGCAAGGACATCATAAAGCCCATCGGCTTCCACAGGGAAAGCACAGCCCTGAACGATACGGACATGAAGTATCTGCTTCTTTATCTGGAAGAAACCTACGGGCTTACCAATGAGAAAAAGATTGATAACGCCATCGGGATTGTGGCGAATGAAAACAAGTACCATCCCATCCGGGACTATCTCAATACCCTTGTGTGGGACGGGACGGAACGAATCCGTTTCTGCCTGCGGCACTTTCTGGGGGCTGACGCAGACGATTACACCTATGAAGCATTGAAGCTGTTCCTGCTGGGTGCAATCTCACGAGCCTTTCAGCCGGGGTGCAAGTTTGAAATCATGCTCTGTCTGGTAGGCGGTCAGGGGGCTGGCAAGTCCACCTTCTTCCGTCTGCTGGCAGTCCGGGACGAGTGGTTCTCCGATGATTTGCGGAAGCTGGACGATGACAATGTGTACCGCAAGCTGCAAGGTCACTGGATTATCGAAATGTCAGAAATGATGGCAACCGCCAACGCCAAGAGCATTGAGGAAATCAAGTCATTTTTAAGCCGGCAGAAAGAGGTTTACAAAATACCCTATGAAACCCACCCGGCAGACCGCCCCCGTCAGTGCGTGTTTGGCGGCACTTCCAATGCCCTTGACTTCCTGCCCCTTGACCGTTCCGGCAACCGCCGCTTTATCCCCGTCATGGTGTACTCGGAGCAAGCCGAGGTTCACATTTTAGAGGACGAAGCTGCTTCCAGAGCCTATATCGAGCAGATGTGGGCAGAAGCGATGGAGATTTACCGAAGCGGCAGGTTCAAGCTGGCTTTCAGCCCCGCCATGCAGCGGTATCTCAAAGAACACCAGCGGGATTTTATGCCGGAGGACACCAAAGCCGGAATGATACAGGCGTATCTTGATAAGTACACCGGGAGCATGGTCTGTTCCAAGCAGCTCTACAAGGAAGCCTTGAACCATGCCTTTGACGAACCGAAGCAATGGGAAATCCGGGAAATCAACGAGATTATGAACCAGTGCATTTCCGGCTGGCGGTACTTCCCGAACCCAAGAATGTTTTCAGAATATGGCAGACAAAAGGGCTGGGAGCGTGAAAACCCGGCAACGGACTCCGGCAACCCGTCTGAAAAAACGATGGATGGTTTTGTGGAGGTCACAGAACAGATGGAGCTTCCATTCTGAAAATGACAGCCCGTTGCACCCCCTGTTGCTATCCCGTTGCCGAGCCGGTTGCCGGGGAAAACCCCTTATTTCCGGGCTTTTCTCCCTTATAACAACCAAAACAACAGAAAAATAAAAGAAAAGTATAAATAGTAACCATCGCCAGATTGAGATTGTTTGCAAGGTCTTTTGAAGCCCGTTGCCGGACTTCGTTGCCGACACCCTCTGTCTGGCTATTTTCATGTATGGAGGATAACTGCCTATGGCAAAAAACAAAACAGAGATTCATGTGACCACTGTATTTGACGGGGAGCTGGACGCAACCGATGTGTTCGTCAGCCTGATTTCCCAGAAATACGGAAAGACAAATACGAAAGAATATCTTGCTAAAAAGAAAGATTTGAAGTATAATGAAGATGAGGTTCAAAAGAGCCAGATACCGTCTGGATTGTGTGGGTAAATGGCTATGATGAATGAAATGGAATACAGAACAATAGGTTCGGCACTTGCCAGGGGTTATCGTGCAGCGGTCTATTGCAGACTGTCAAAGGACGATGACCTGCAAGGCGAAAGTGCCAGTATCGCAAACCAGCGTGATATGCTGGAAAAATACTGCGAAAAGCAGGGATGGGAGGTTGTGGCAGTCTATCAGGACGATGGCTTCACAGGTCTTAATATGGAGCGTCCTGATTTACAGAGAATGTTGAGAGCCATTGAGCGCAGGCAAATCAACCTTGTCATCACGAAAGACCTCAGCCGACTGGGGCGTAACTATCTGCAAACCGGGCATTTGATTGAGGACTTTTTCCCAAGAAACGGTGTCCGCTATATTGCCATGAATGACGGTATCGACACCCTGCGGGATAACAACGACATCGCCCCGTTCAAGAATATCCTGAACGAGATGTACAGTAAGGATATTTCCAAGAAAGTCCATTCCTCTTATCTTCTGAAAGCGCAGAAAGGACAGTTTACCGGGTGTCTTGCCCCGTTCGGGTATCGGAAAGACCCGGAGGACAAAAACCATCTGCTCATTGACGAGGAAACCGCCCCGATTGTGCGGCTGATTTTCGGATATGCCCTAAACGGTCATGGTCCGAACTATATCCGCAGACGGCTGGAGGAAGAAAAAATCCCCTGCCCCACATGGTGGAACCGGGAACGGGGGCTTCGCAATACCCGCACCAAATGGGAAAAGAAAGACCCGGAAAACGGGCGGTATATGTGGGACTTCTCCGTTATCAAAGACCTTTTGATGAATCCCGTCTACACCGGGGCGATTGCTTCCCAGAAAAAGGACTACCGTTTCAAAATCGGCACGATTGGGGAAAAGAAGCCGGAGGACTGGATTGTGGTGGAGGGACAGCATGAACCGCTGATTGACCGCATGAGCTTTGACATTGTGCAGAACAAGCTGAAATCCCGCCAGCGTCCGGGGCAGACCAATGAAATCAGCCTGTTTGCCGGACTGATAAAATGCGGTGAGTGTGGGAAGTCACTGACGGTACGCTACACAAACGCAAAACATCCCCAGCAGATTTACTCCTGCAAAACCTACAATGCCTTTGGAAAGAACCACTGCACCCAGCACCGGATTGATTATGACACCCTTTACAGCCATGTGCTGCGGAAAATCCGGGAATGTGCCAGAGCCGCCCTGATGGACGGGGAAGCGGTTGCCGACCGCTTGACCAATACCTGTGAAGCCGAGCAGCGGGAACAGCGGGAAGCAATGGAACGCTCCCTCACAAGGGACGAGGAACGGATTGAGGTTCTGGACAAAATGGTAATGCGGCTTTATGAGGATATGATTGCAGGGCGTATCAGTGAACAGAATTTCAACACCATGCTGGAAAAGACACAGACCGAGCAGACGGAGCTTAAAACCAGAGTATCCGAGGGCAGAAAGCGGCTGTCCGATGAAGTCCAACTTGCCAATGACGCAAAGCAATGGGTGGAAGCCATTCAGGAATACGCCAACATCACAGAGCTGGACGCAGCCACCCTCAACCGCTTAATCAAAGAAATCGTCGTGCATGAGCGCATTGACGAAGATAAAACAAGACACATTTCTATCGAAATTCATTTTAATCTCAAACCCATCCCGGAGGTGGAACAGGTCACTGCCTGACCTGTCCCGCCGGGACGGTTCTCTTAAAAACACCATATAGATTCTTTGTACGCCGCCGCCCGCCATCGAGCAGAGTTTTACACCTAATTGGGGATAAAACAGCTCATGGCGGGCGGCGGCGTTGCCCTCATCGGCATCACCCTGATCCCTCTGCTGTCCGGTCTGCTGTCCACCACCTAATGATTCTCCAAAACCGGCGGGGGCTTTCGCTTGATAGCGGGAGCCCCCGCAAAGGAGGTGATCTCCCTTGATATTGGATATGATCCAGGAGTGGTTCAAGGAACTGCTCATTGACGGTATCATTTCAAACCTGACCGGGATGTTTGATACCCTGAATACAAAGGTGGGCGAGATCGCCGGGGAGGTCGGCATGACGCCCGCCGCCTGGAACAGCAGCATCTTCAACATGATCCGAAACCTCTCGGAAACGGTGATTGTCCCCATCGCTGGCATCATCCTCACCTTCGTCATGTGCTACGAGCTGATCCAGCTCATCATCGAGAAAAATAACCTCCACGACTTTGACACCTGGATTTTCTTCAAGTGGATTTTCAAGACCTTCTGCGCGGTGCTGATCGTCACCAACACCTGGAACATCGTCATGGCGGTGTTCGATGTGGCGCAGAATGTGGTCAGTCAGTCGGCGGGGGTCATCATCTCGGACGCAGGCATCGACATTTCCGGCGTGGTGGGCAATCTGGAGACCCAGCTTGCCGACTGGAGCGTGGGCGCCCTGCTGGGGCTGTGGTTCCAGAGTGTGTTCGTGGGGCTGTGTACGCAGATTCTTTCCATCTGTATCTTCCTGGTGATCTACGGCAGAATGATTGAGGTGTATTTGGTCACCTCCATAGGGCCGATTCCCTTTGCCACGATGGTCAACCGGGAATGGGGCTCCACGGGGCAGAACTACCTTCGCTCCCTGCTGGCCCTGGGCTTCCAGGCCTTCCTCATTATGATCTGCGTGGGCATCTATGCCGTGCTGGTGGAGGGCATCTCCACATCCGGCGACAACATATCCGCTGCCATCTGGGGGTGCATGGGCTATACGGTTCTGCTGTGCTACACATTGTTCAAGACCGGCAGCCTTGCAAAATCCCTGTTCGGCGCCCACTAAAGGAGGCAGATATTTGAGAGTAGGCCTTATTGATGTGGACTCGCACAATTTTCCCAACCTGTGCCTGATGAAGCTCTCGGAGTATCACACCAGACACGGGGATCGGGTGGAATGGTGGGACCCTGCAAAGCAATATGACCTTGTTTATAAAAGCCGGGTATTTACAGACACCTATTCCAAAGACACCATACAGGTGAGCAATGCGGATAAGGTCATCCAGGGCGGTACAGGTTACGGCCCCGGCGAAAACCTCCCGCATGAGATCGAGCATATTCGGCCGGACTATTTTCTATATCCGCGGTTTTTAGGTACAGCCTACGGCTTTTTAAGCCGTGGCTGTCCAAGGAACTGCGGATTTTGTATTGTCAGCAAAAAAGAAGGGCGCAGGAGCGTCCGGGTGGCTGATCTTTCCGAGTTTTGGAATGGTGAGGAAGAAATCAAACTGATGGACCCGAACCTGCTTGCCTGTCCCGACCATGAAAGGCTCATTGAACAGCTAATTGAGAGCCGGGCGCTGGTGGACTTTACCCAGGGGCTCGATATTCGCCTTATCAGCCGTGATAATGTATCTCTACTGAACAAAGTGCGGACAAAAGCGGTGCATTTCGCATGGGATAACCGGACGAGGACCTGACGGAGTATTTCCGTCGCTTTCGTGAACTTACTTCCATAAAGAGCGACCGAAACCGCCGTGTCTATGTCCTGACCAATTACGGCAGCACCCATGAACAGGATTTGTACCGGGTAAACACCTTGCGGGCATTGGGATATGATCCCTATGTGATGATCTATGAGCGTCCCACGGCTCCACGCATTACCCGCCATCTGCAAAGATGGGTAAATAATAAACGGATTTTTCATTCCGTATCAGATTTTAAGGACTATGCGCCGATGAAGAAGGAGGTGTGAAACATTGGCTTATGTAACAATCCCGAAGGACCTGAGTCGGATACAGAGCAAGGTCCTGTTCGGGCTGACCAAACGACAAGTGATCTGTTTCGGAGCGGCGGCGCTGGTAGGCGTGCCGCTTTTCTTTTTGGCAAAGGCGAGCCTGGGAACTACCACGGCGGCGCTGTGCATGATCCTGGTGATGCTGCCCTTTTTCCTGTTCGCCATGTATGAGAAGAACGGGCAGCCGCTGGAAGTGTTCCTGGGGCATCTGATCCAGAACAAATTCATCCGGCCGAAGGTACGCATCTACCAGACAAACAATCTCTATTCCGCCCTGGTGCGGCAATCCCAACTGGAACAGGAGGTGAAGCGGATTGCGAGAAAAGGCAGAAAAACCGGCAAAGCGTAAGCTCACCCGTGCCGAGCGCAAGCAGATCGAGGCGGTGATCCGGCAGGCGAAGGGCGACGGAAAAGCCCATACGGTGCAGGACAGCATCCCGTTTCAGAATATGTTCCCGGACGGTCTGTGCAGGCTGGAGGGCGGCGCCTTCTCCAAGACCATTGCCTTTGAGGATGTGAATTACCGCCTGGCTGGGCCGGAGGACCAGCGGAGCATCTTTGAAAGCCTCTGCGACTTCTACAACGGCTACGACCCCTCCATCGGCGTCCAGGTCACTTTGGACAGCCGCAGCGGAGGCAGCGCCGCCGATGAAATGTTCGGCATCACCCGGCAGGGCAACGACCTGGACCCCATCCGGGACGAGGCGGTGGACATCCTGCGGATGCAGTACCGTCGGGGCAACAACGGCTATGTGAAAACCAAGTATGTCACCCTGACCATCGAGGCGGAGAATCTTCCTGCGGCCCGGGCGCGGTTTGCCCGCATTGAAACCGACACCCTCAACCGCTTCAAGGTCATGGGGGCGGCGGCTCATGTGCTGGACGGAAAGGAACGGCTGGAGCTGCTTTACAACATCCTCCACCCGGAGGGAGGGCAATTCGCCTTTGAATGGGACTGGCTCCCGGCCAGCGGCCTTTCGGTGAAGGACTTCATTTCTCCGTCCTCCTTCCACTTCGGGGAGACCCGCACCTTCCGCATCGGAAAGCGGTATGGGGCGGTGTCCTTCCTGCAAATCCTGGCGCCCGAGATGCACGACCGTATCCTCACCGACTTCATGGAGGCGGACGGAAATATCATGGTGACCATGCACATCCGGGGCATCAACCAGAACGAGGCCATCAAAATGGTCAAGCGGAAGATCACCGACCTGGACGCCATGAAGATACAGGAGCAGAAGCGGGCGGTGCGCAGCGGCTACGATATGGACATCCTTCCTTCGGACCTCTCTACATACGGCGGCGCGGCAAAGGACCTGCTCACCGACCTGCAATCCCGCAACGAGAGAATGTTCAACATGACCTTCCTGGTGCTGCACACGGCGGAGACCCGTCAAAAGCTGGAGATCGCCGTATCCCAGGCGGCCAGCGTCGCCCAGACCTATAACTGCCTTCTGACCCGGCTGGACTTCCAGCAGGAGGACGGGCTTATGAGCAGCCTTCCCCTGGGGCTCAACCGCATCAAGATAGAACGGAGCCTGACCACTTCGGCCCTGGCGGTGTTCGTCCCCTTCGTCACCCAGGAGGTGTTCATGGGCGGCGACGCCATGTACTACGGGCTCAACGCCCTTTCCAATAACATGATCCTGCTGGACCGCAAGCAATCCCGCTGTCCCAACGGTCTTGTGTTCGGCACCCCCGGCAGCGGCAAATCCATGAGCTGCAAGCGGGAGATCACCTTTATCATGCTGATGACCCAGGATAATGTCATCATCTGCGACCCGGAGGACGAGTATTCGCCCCTGGTGAAGCGATTGGGCGGTCAGGTGATCCGGCTGTCCCCGTCCAGCACCGACTATGTGAACCCTCTGGACATCAACCTCAACTACTCCGAGGAAGAAAACCCGCTGGCGCTGAAAAGTGATTTCGTCTTATCCTTCTGCGAGCTCATCATGGGCAGCAAGACGGGGCTGGAGGCCATCGAGAAAACCGTCATTGACCGGGCGGTACAGATGATCTACCAGCCCTACTTTGCCGATCCCCGGCCAGAGAATATGCCCATTCTGGGCGACCTGATGAACGCCCTTCTGTCCCAGCACATCCCGGAGGCCGACCGAGTGGCCCAGGCGCTGGACCTCTATGTGAACGGTTCGCTGAACTTCTTCAACCACCGTACCACCGTGGACATCTCCAACCGCCTTGTCTGCTTTGACATCAAGGGCCTGGGCAAGAACCTGAAAAAGCCGGGGATGCTCATTGTTCAGGATGCGGTGTGGAACACCGTTACCATCAACCGGGCTATCGGGCGCTCCACCTGGTATTTCGTGGACGAGTTCCACCTTTTGCTGAAGGAGGAACAGACCGCCGCATACAGCGCCGAGATTTGGAAACGGTTCAGAAAATGGGGCGGTATCCCTACCGGGGCGACCCAGAACCCCAAAGACCTGCTTTCCTCCCCGGAGATCGAAAACATCCTGGAAAACAGCGACTTCATCTATATGCTCAACCAGGCGGCGGGAGACCGGAAGATACTGGCGGAGCGGCTGAACATTTCATCGGAGCAGCTTGCCTATGTGACCAACTCCGAGCCGGGCCACGGGCTGCTGTTCTTCAACAATGTCATCCTGCCCTTTGCGGATGACTTCCCGAAAGACACCGAGCTCTATAAATTGCTCACCACCAAGCCCAGCGAGGTTGCACACGAAACTGTGGACGACGAAAAGGAGGACCAGAATGGATAACAAGATGGCGGTTTTCAATAACCGCGAATTTGGCAGCATCCGAGTGATCGAAGAAAACGGCAATTATCTGTTTTGCGGATTTGATGTTGCGAAAGCCCTGGGATATGCAAAACCGAGGAACGCCATCAATACGCATTGTAAGGGGGCCCTGAAACGGGGCGCCCTTACAGAAGGAGGCGTACAGGAATTGACATTCATCCCGGAGGGTGATGTGTACCGCCTGATCGTTCATAGTCGGCTGCCTGGTGCGGAACGCTTTGAAAAATGGGTGTTTGACGAAGTTCTCCCCATGATCCGCAAGACGGGCGGGTACATGACTGCCTCCCTTCTGGAGCAGGCGGCGGAAAAACCGGAAATATTGCTGGCTTTTGCCGACCAGCTTCTTGCCGAGCATGAGAAAAACCGGCAGCTCTCCGGCGAGGTGGAACGGCTGCGGCCGAAAGCAGATTTTTATGACGCCTTTGTCCATGAAGAAAACTGCACCAATATCCGAGCCACGGCGAAAGAACTGCAAATCGGGGAGCGTGCGTTTTGCCGTTTCCTGATGGACGCGGGATTTCTGTACCGCTGCCCGGCCGGATACCTTCTGCCCTATGCCAAGCCCTCCAATAACGGATTATTCCGTGTGAAGGACTTCTGGAAATATGGGCATTTTGGACAGCAGACCTTGATTACGCCCCAGGGCAAAAATGTGATCCGTCTGCTGCTGGATGATGGGCAAATGCGGCTGGAATGGAAGGAAAGGATGGGATAAGGATATGGAACAGGAAAAGCTGTATGTCATCGAGGAAAAGACCTATGAGGCACATATCGACGAGGAAGTGCATCTCTACGGGCTGCTTCATCAGCTTGCCTTCCTTGCCGGAAAAATCAAGGACCGGGAGGATGTGGAGGCGTTCATTGCGGCGGCGAAGCGGTACGGCCAGATCGCCGATGACAAGTTTGACGCCTGGAACATTCCCGGCCGTTACCTGGTGTTCGGCGACAAGGCGGACCTTGCCGGGATGAAGGCGCGGGAGCTGTGCGAGCTGGACGCCTTCTATGTGGAGTGTGAGGACGACGAACCCGAACCGGGCGGCGGCCGCCAGGAGGAACACTATCTGATCCCCGGCAGCGGATTCCGGCTGCTGGTGAGCGAACTGCACATGTTCCTGGTAACCTGGTACAGCATCGCCAAGTGTCTGTCGCAGGCACAGAACGAGAAAGATTTTCTCCGACTGCAAAAGAAATACGGGAACTATGAAAAGACGCTGAACAGGCTGCGCCGCAAGCTGGGTCTTTCCGCTGACAGCAACTTTTGTCAGGATGAATTGGAGGCGGCGGTCATCAAGCGGTTCCGGGCGGAGCTGATCCCTGGGGAGCAGATCAGCCATGAATAAGCTCACCCATGTCAGCCTGTTTTCCGGCATCGGCGGGCTGGACCTTGCGGCGGAGGCGGCGGGCTTTGAAACGGTCTGTCAATGCGAGTGGGCGGACTATCCCTATTCCATCCTGCAAAAACATTGGCCGGATGTGCCGAAGTTCCGCGACATCACCACATTCACGAAGGAGGCGTTTTTTGAAAAAACAGGACTTGAAACCATTACCATCCTCTCCGGCGGATTCCCGTGCCAGCCTTTCTCCACCGCAGGAAAACGGCGGGGCTTTGCGGATGAACGCTACCTGTGGCCGGAGATGTGCCGCGTTATTGCCGAACTGCGGCCCCGTTGGGTGCTTGGGGAAAATGTTGCTGGCTTCATCAATATGGGGCTCGACAAAACGATTTTTGACCTGGCAAAAGCGGGATACGCTGTTCTCCCATTCGTATTTCCGGCTTGCGGCGTCGGCGCATGGCATGAGCGCCAGCGAACTTTTATCGTCGCGGCTGATGTTTCCCACACCCCTTGCCTCCGACAAATCCACGGGGCGGGATGCTGCCAGCCTGGATGTGTTCCTGTCGGACAATGGGATATTCCGCAAGCGGAACAAGGACGGGTCGATCTGGAGCCTGTCCCTGTCGGCGGCGGTGTTCTATCTGACCCCGGCAGCATCGGAGGGCTACCGTTCCACCCTGAAACCGGCGGCCTTCCGGGACAAATCCCCGTCCTCCAACCTGTCGGCTCAGGTGATCCGGCAGGAGCAGCCCCTTTCCGAGAAAGCGGCGCTGAACCCGGACTGGGTGGAATGGCTCATGGGATTCCCCCCGAAATGGACGGACGCATCCTTTGGCGTGCCGAGCCCGAAGGAGTCCCCCGCATGACCGAGGACACGGACAACCGGGCGCTGCGGCTGAAAACCCTGGGGAACGCGGTCTGCCCGCCCCAGGCCTATCCCATTTTCCAGTACATCGCCATGATCGAAACCGGGGCGTGTGCCGACATCTGCCCCTATGGAACAGGAGGTGACGCACCTTGAAAGAATGGAAAGCCCCCGAAAAGGAGGCGCAGAAGATGACCCGTGACGGGGCAGTATCCGTCAATCTGGTTACGGGCGAGACGACCTATCCCTCTGACCGGACGCCGGAGCAGGACCATTCCGCCTCCGGCGACACGGCGGGTGCCGCTGGGAAAGTAGTGGATCGTGTGGAACTGCACCGGGAACAGGCAGCAGCCAAGAAGAAGCGCCGGAAACAGCGCAGAACCTATCGGGAGGGCGAGGCGGCAGCGGGCCGTCCATCCTCCCGATTGCAGTTTTCCGAGGCGGACCAGGCCAAGCCGGAGCTGCAAGGGGCCATCCGCAAGTCGGACAAGGCGGCGGACCGGCTGGACGCGGCAAAGACCGCTGTTCCATCCAAACTGCCATCCCCCCAACATGCCAATCCGCTGTCCCGCCCCATCCAGGAGGCAGGCGCAGCCATCCACGGCAAGGTCCGAGAGGTGGAGCAGGAAAATTCCGGCGTCCAGTCGGGCCACCTGGGGGAACGTAGCTTTGAGAAGGCTGTGGGCTACGGAAACCGCCGTGTCCAGAACTGGCGGGCGGAACGCAAGCTGAAACCCTGGCGGGACGCGGCAAAGGCGGAGCAGGCGGCGGTCAAGGCCAATGCGGATTTCTACTATCGGAAAGC
Source organism: Flintibacter sp. SJQ-8 (assembly GCF_054108085.1). Lineage (NCBI taxonomy): Bacteria > Bacillati > Bacillota > Clostridia > Eubacteriales > Flintibacter > Flintibacter sp. SJQ-8. The sequence goes on along the minus strand of NZ_JBPJWR010000001.1, from coordinate 159,894 downwards.
CGTGGCGGAGAACCCCCAGCTTGCATCCAATCCCATCTCCCGCCTGTGGCAGAAACGGAAGCTGCAAAAGCAATATGCGGCGGCATACCGGGCGGCGGGCAAGACCGCCCAGGCCGGGAAAACAGCGGAGACCACGGCAAAGGCGGCCAAGAAAACCGCCCAGGAGTCCAAGCGCACCGCCCTTTTCCTGAAACGGCATTGGAAGGGCGCGTTGATCGTGGGCGGCATCGGTCTTCTGCTGGTAATGCTGCTGGGCTCCCTGCAATCCTGTTCCTCCATGTTCGGCGGCGGGGTGTCCAACATTATGGCGTCCTCCTATCTCTCCGAGGATGCCGACATGCTGGCGGCGGAAGAAGCCTACTGCGCCAAAGAGGATGAATTGCGGGAGTATCTGGATACCTACGAGGCCACCCACGACTATGACGAGTATCACTTTGATCTGGACGAGATTGAGCACGACCCCTATGTGCTGATCTCCATTCTGTCGGCACTCCATGAAGGGGTGTTCACCATTGACCAGGTACAGGGCGACCTTCAAACCCTCTTTGACAAGCAATACATTCTCACCGAAACCGTGACCACGGAGACCCGCTATCGGACGGAGACACGGACGGACAGCGAGGGCAACACCTATACGGTTCGGGTGCCCTATACCTGGACCATCTGCACCGTCACGCTGGAAAACTTCGACCTCTCCCATGTGCCTGTCTACATGATGGGCGAGGAACAGCTTTCCTTGTATGCCACCTATATGTCCACCCTGGGCAACCGCCCCGATCTGTTCCCGTCCTCCGGGTATGTGAACAAGTACATCGACAACCCTCCCACCGCCTGGGAGATTCCCGCTGAATACCTGACGGACGAGCGGTTCAACACCCTCATTACCGAGGCGGAAAAATACCTGGGTTATCCCTATGTGTGGGGCGGCAGCAGTCCCAGCACTTCTTTCGATTGCAGCGGATTCGTCAGTTATGTGCTGACCAACAGCGGCCTGTGCAATACCGGGCGGCTGGGCGCACAGGGGCTCTACAATATTTCCACCCCAGTATCCGACCCCCAGCCCGGCGATCTGGTGTTCTTCGTGGGCACCTACGACACAACCGGCGTATCTCATGTAGGCATTTATGTGGGCGACGGGATGATGCTGCATTGCGGCGACCCCATCCAGTATTCCAACCTGAACACGAGCTACTGGCAGTCCCATTTCTACGCATACGGCAGACCGCCGTACAACTGATGGAGGTGATGAAGCATCAATATGGTTTCCTATGGGGGCGGCGCCAACAGCACCGCCCTTTTGATCGGGCTGCACCAGCACCGTATCCCGGTGGACCTGATTCTCTTTGCGGATACGGGGGCAGAGCATCCCCACACCTACGCCTATCTGGAGGTGATGGACCGCTGGCTGAAGGACCACGGGATGCCTCCCATTATCAGAGTGTATAAGACCACCCGTGACGGGAAACGGCTGACGCTGGAGGATGAATGTCTGCAAAGTTGCAGCCTACCGTCCATTGCCTACGGCTTCAAGCGGTGTTCCCTGAAACACAAGATCGGGCCGCAGGAAAAGTTCTGCAACCATTATCCGCCGTGTCAAAAGGTGTGGGCGGCGGGTAAACGGGTGGTCAAATTCATCGGCTACGACGCAGGCGAGGGCTACCGCAGCGACAAGGTGCTGCTGGGAGACCTGGCCGACCGAAAATACAGCAAGTGGTATCCTCTGATGGAATGGGGATGGACACGGGACGATTGCATCCGGCAGATCGAGGCGGCAGGGCTGCCCCAGCCGGGAAAATCGTCCTGTTTTTTCTGCCCCAGCATGAAACCCGACGAGATCACCGCCCTGCGGGAGCAGCATCCCGATTTGTTCCGCCGCGCCCTGGCGCTGGAGGACAACGCCCGGAAAAACCTGAAAACGGTCAAGGGCCTGGGGCGGAACTATTCCTGGAGAGAACGATTTGGAAAGGAGTTTTGCACACATGGCAACGGTTGAGAAGATCCGCAAGGACATTGAAAAGACGAAGGAGAAGATCTCCGCCCAACAGAAGCGCCTTCGGGAACTGGAGGCGCAGCTCACCGAGGAAGAAAACCTGGAGATCGTCCGCATGGTCAAGGCGGTGCGCATGGACAACAAGGAGCTGACCGCCTTCCTGAAGGCCTACGCCAGCGGCCTTATCACCCTGCCCGACGGGATGATGGAGTCAGAGGCAGCGGCGGACCCCGACGACGATATGGAGGACAGCGACCATGAAAGAATAAGAAAGTGATCCGGCTGTTTACGGCGATGCTGGCGGTGGTCCTGTGCATGACGGCCCTCTCCGTCACCGCCTTTGCGAGCGGCGGGGATGGCGACTATTACACCGGGGAGCCCGCCGAGACGACGCCGGAACCCACCGAGGAATCCGCCACCGGGGGCATGGAGCCGGAGGGCCAACCCCTAACCCCAGAGGGCAACGCCACGCTGGTAGATGACTATTACGGCGACAAGCAGCTTATTACCGTGACCACGAAAGCGGGCAACTATTTTTACATCTTGATCGACCGGGCCAACGAGGACAAGGAAACCGCCGTTCACTTCTTGAACCAGGTGGATGAAGCCGACTTGATGGCGCTGATGGAAGATGGGCAGGCGGAGGAAAAACCTGTGGCTTGTACCTGCGCCGAGAAATGCCAGGCCGGTGCGGTGAATACCGCCTGTCCGGTTTGCGCGGTGAATATGAGCGAGTGCGCCGGGAAAGCGCCGGAGGTGGAGCCGGAGCCTGAACCGGAGCCGGAGAAGGAGTCCGGCAGCGGCGGCGCCCTGGTGCTGATCCTGCTGCTGGCGGCTCTGGGCGGTGGCGGAGCCTTCGCCTACATCAAGTTCATCAAGCCCAAGCAGGGCGCAAAGGTCAGCGCCGACCCGGACGACTATGAGTTCGAGGACGAGGAATACGAAAACGAGGACATTCCTGAACAGGGAGAACAGGAGGAGCAGAATTGAGCAAATTGGTGATCTGCGAAAAACCGAGTGTAGCAAAGAGTATCGCATCGGCCCTGGGTGTCACATCCAGGGCCGATGGCTATTTTGAAGGCGGCGGCTGGCTCATTTCCTGGTGCATTGGTCATCTGGTGGGACTGGCGGACGCGGCCGCCTACGATGACCGCTATAAGAAGTGGCGGTATGAGGACCTTCCCATCCTGCCCGCCCCCTTCCACTATGTGGTGTCCGAGGAAAAGGCTGACCAGTTCCACATTCTCCGTTCCCTGATGGAGCGCCCCGATGTGACGGAACTGGTCAACGCCTGCGACGCGGGACGCGAGGGCGAGCTGATCTTCCGGCTGGTCTATGAGGCTGCCGGATGTTCCAAGCCTTTCTCCCGTCTCTGGATTTCTTCGATGGAGGATGCGGCAATCCGGGAGGGCTTTGCCGACCTGCACCCCGGCGCGGACTATGACCCGCTGTATCAATCGGCGCTTTGCCGCCAAAAGGCGGACTGGCTTATTGGTATCAATGCCTCACGGCTCTTTTCGGTGTTGTATCATCGAACGTTAAATATTGGGCGGGTGCAGACGCCCACCCTGGCGATGCTGGCCGACCGGGACAGTAAGATCGTCCTGTTCCGCAAGGAGAAATACCATTATGTGCGGCTGGCGCTGGAGGGGGCCGAGGCGGTCAGCGACCGCATTGTTTCCCCGGAGGACGCCCAGGCCATCCGGGATGCCTGTGACGGGCAGCGGGCCGTGTGTGTATCCCTGGTGCGGGAGAAAAAGACGGAGAACCCGCCCAAACTGTACGACCTGACCACCTTGCAGCGGGAGGCGAACCGGGTGTTCGGTTACACGGCCAAGCAAACCCTGGACTACGCCCAATCGCTCTATGAAAAGAAGCTGCTGACCTATCCCCGCACGGACAGCCGGTATCTGACCGGCGACATGGCGGAGACCGCCTCCGTGGTTCTGCATCTGGCAGCACGGGTGACGCCCTTCGATGCCTGCCCGGAGTTTTTCCCCGATGTTCTGGCGCTGGTGAACGACAAGGAGGTATCTGACCATCACGCGATCCTGCCGACGCTGGAACTGGAGAAAGCGAACGTTCCGGGGCTGCCTGTGGGTGAGCGCAATATCCTTCTGCTGGTCTGCTGCAAGCTGCTGTGTGCGGCGGCGGAGCCTTTCGTGTATGAGGCGGTCACGGCCACCTTTGATTGCGGCGGACATACCTTCACGGCAAAAGGAAAGCAGGTGCTTTCCCAGGGCTGGCGCGCCATCCAGGAGGTGTTCCGTTCCTCCCTGAAGGAGAAGCCGGAGGATGAAGATGCCGAGGGTGTTCTTCCCGCCTTGACCGAGGGGCAGGTCTTTGAGCCGGTCTCCGCCTCCGTCACCGAGCACTTCACTTCGCCCCCCAAGCCCTACACGGAGGACACCCTTCTGTCGGCCATGGAGAATGCGGGCAAGGAAGATATGCCGGACGAGGCAGAACGCAAGGGCCTGGGCACCCCGGCGACAAGGGCGGCCATCATTGAAAAGCTGGTGTCCGGCGGGTTCGTGGAGCGCAAGGGCAAGAACCTGATCCCTACAAAGGCAGGCGTTAACCTGGTCACGGTGCTGCCGGAGCTGCTGACCTCTCCCAAGCTCACAGCGGATTGGGAGCAGCGGTTGAACGAGGTGGCAAAGGGCCAGGCGTCGCCGGAGGACTTCATGGACGGGATCGAGGCAATGGCGGCGGAGCTGGTGCGGAAATACTCCCACATTTCCGAGGATGGGCAAAAGCTGTTCCAGCCGGAGAAAGAGACGGTGGGCCTCTGCCCCCGCTGCGGCAAGCCGGTCTATGAAGGCAAGAAGAATTTCGCCTGTTCGGACCGGGCCTGCCAGTTTGTCATGTGGAAGAATGACCGTTTCTGGACCAGCCGCCGCAAGGAAATGACCCGGAAGATGGCGGCCGACCTTCTGAAAAAAGGCCACACTTCCGTCAAGGGGATGTGGTCGGAGAAGAAAGGTTCCACCTATGACGCCGTGGTGATCCTGGACGATACCGGCGGCAAGTATGTCAATTTCAAGTTGGAGTTTCCCAAACGAAAGGATGGTGTGCATGGCAAAAAGTAAAACCGAGGTCAACTTCATGGAGCATTTGAAGCCGCTGCTCCCCGCAGGCGGTGACGCAAGCGAACTGGAGGCAGCGGCCCAGGCGCTTGCCGGACTTTCCCCGGAGGACCGTGACCTCCTGGCCGCTGTCCAGGAGTCTCCCTTCCGACTGACCACCCTGGAGCAGTTCCGGGAGTTTCCCGCGAATACCGAGTATTTCATTCTGGAGCCCAACATCCGCAAGGTGGAGGATGTGGGCTGGCGCTATCTGGCGCAGCATTTGGATGTCCTTCTGCCCCCGGAGCTGCTGGACGCCATTGATCCCGTTCCTTTCGGCAACCACGCCATGCGGGAGGAACAGGGGTGCTTCACCAGTAAAGGGTATCTCACCCTTTCCGGCGACGAGTGGGAGCATGAGCGTCCCAGGGAGAGGCAGACGGAGAAAAAGCCCTCCATCAAGGAGCGGCTGGAGCAGAGCCGGAAGGAATGTGCCAATCAGAGCAAGGCGCAGCCCCATCGGGAAAAGTCTGCGCCGGAACTGTAAGGAGGTGTCGTTATGCCCCATTATGACTATGACAAAGATTATCCCTTTGCCGCTTTCATCACCAACCTGGGCAAATATAACGAGGGTGCCCTTGTGGGCGAATGGGTGAAGTTCCCCACCACGGCGGAGGAACTGAAAAAGGTCTTTGAGCGTATCGGGATCGGTGCGAAGGACGACTTCGGGCAGACCTATGAGGAATGGTTCATCACGGACTACGACTGCTATGTGGACGGCCTCTATGACCTGCTGGGTGAGTATGCAAACCTGGACGAGCTGAACTACCTGGCTTCCAAACTGGATGATATGAGCCAGGATGAATATGAGCGGTTTCAGGCGGCTATGGAGATCGGCGATCACACGGGCAGCATCCAGGAGCTTATCAACCTGACGGAAAACCTGGACTGTTACGATGTTTACCCCGACATCCATGACCACGATGATCTGGGCCGGTATTATATCGAGGAACTGGACGCCATGCAGGTGCCGGAGCATCTGCGCAATTACATCGACTATGAAGCCTACGGGCGGGACATCGCCCTGGAGGAAAGCGGCCAGTTCACCGACCTGGGCTATGTGCGGGATACCGGGGACAGCTTCCATGAGTATTACGATGGTGAGCGCGGTAGCATCCCGGAGGAATACCGAGTAATGACCTTCCAGGATGACATCCCCGAAGAAGAAATTTCGGAATGGGCCATGGACCTTGCCTACGATATGGACGAGTTTTTCCGGCAGAACGATCCGCAGTATGCCGCCGAGCACCCGGAGGAACACGCGGCAAAGGAAGAAATCTACGAAAACCTGATGGCCGGGCGCATCTCCGCCCTGGACGAGAAACTGGCCGCCCTGGGGCAGACCCAGGAGGACTATCTGCCTTCGGAGATCGAGAAGTTCAAGGACGCCACCGGCTATGAGGAATTTCTGGATGTGGACCCCCAGGCGATCCGGGAGGCCATTGAAAACCCGGATCAGTCCCATGTGGACGAGATGCTGTCCTTTGCGGAGCAGGCAAACCGGGAGTATGAAGCGGAGTTGTACGGGCAGCAAGCGGCGCCCACCCCGGATGACCGAGAGACCGGCGAGACGGTGCGGACTCCCAGGGGCACCTTCCATGTGACGGATATGAGCCGGGAACAGATGGAGGCGGCCGGATACGGTTTCCACCACGAGTCCGAGGACGGAAAGTATCTCATCATGGCCAACGGCAGCCGCGCCTTTGCCATCCCCAGCGGAGACGCACCCGAACATACCGCGCCGGAGAAGTTGACTGTCCTGGTGGTGGAGCCCATGAAGGAACCCTATGTGAAGGAAATCGACCCCGGCCTCCATGCGCTGCAAGCGGAGGTGGGCGGCGACATTGCCGCCTCCTATCCCTTTGACGATCCGGTGGGGCTGGTGCTGAACGACGAGGGCAAGCTCATCGGTCTGGACCTGAACCGCTCTCTCCGGGACGAGCATGGGGAGATTTACGACATTGTGGCGGGCACCTTCTTGGTGGTGGGCCTGGGGCCGGAGAGTTTTGCGTCCCTGCCCCCGGACATGATCCAGAAATACACCGAGCAATTCAAGCGGCCGGAGCTGTTCGCCAGCATCAACGGGCAGATCGTATCCGTTCCCGTGGAGCCGGAAAACCCGCTGCGCACGGCGGAAATGACCCTGGAGGATGACTACGGCATGATCGACGGGATCATCAACAACGGCCGCCGTGGTGAGGAATTGGAGAAAGCCCAGACCGAGGCGCGCAGGACCACGCCGGAGAAAAAGCCTTCCATCCGGGAGCGACTGGAGGACGCAAAACGGGAGTGCGCGGAACGGAAAAGCCCGGACAAGCCTGCCCCGCAGAAGAAGCCCCCGGAGCTGGGCGACTTATGAGCCGGAGCAAGAAATGGCGTCTGGAATGGGCGTTCTTCCTGGGCGAGAACGGCAGACGCCAGTATAACAAGCTATGCAAGGGCTGTATCCATCCCTGCAAGCAGAGTTTCCGGGCGGTGGTGTTGTCCTGTCCGCACTATCTTTCCCTCCGTTCCAAAAAGTGCGGGAATTAGGGTTCAAAACAGTCAAAGAAACCGGCTGTGACGGCTTTTCCGTGTAGGGGCAGTATGATTTCCCATGTGGAGCGGCAGGGCGTTTCTGCATAGGAAAAACGCCGGATTTTCACCTTTTATCAAGCAAAATGGGAGCGTCAACATCGGATGCAGTTATCCGAGGTTGGCGCTCCCATTCTTTTTTTGTTCTGGCTGCGTCGCAGTCGATCAGTCATCCTCTAACAGCTTGGAGGGCGGGATTTTCAGCACTTGGGCGATCTTGAACAATGTTTCAAGAGATACGCCACGAACCGTACCTGTTCCTTCTACCTGACCAACGAAGTTGACACTTTTCCCGATCCTCTCCGCAAGGACCTCCTGTGTCATCCCCGCCTTTTTTCTGTAATATGCGATCTTCAAGCCCAAAGTGATATAGCGTTCTGGAAACTCCGTTTGCATAATATCACCTCCTGATATTATGCTACCAACAAAACAGGTAAATTATAATTGAGACCAATTAAAGAATTATTTACTTTAAGTCAATGTTTGTATATAATGAGAAGTGGATTGTTTACTTTGTTGGAGGGACTGGCTTGAAAATGGCGAAGATAGAACCGTGAACATATTTACTGTTAGTTTTTTTGGACACCGGATCATCCCGGAGTTTCGTGAGGCGGAGGATCGTGTGGAGGCGCTGGTTCATGCGCTGCTTTTGGAAAAGGAGTATGTGGAGTTCCTGGTCGGACGGGACGGAGATTTTGACCAGATCGTTTCCTCCGCTGTCAAACGCCAGCAGCGACTTGTTCGGGATGACAACAGTTCCTTGATTTGGATACTGCCATATCCCACGGCGGAGCTGCGCAACAATATGGAAAACTTTGAAACCTATTATGATGAAATCGAGATATGCGGCAGCGCGGCCAGCAGCCATCCAAAAGGCGCTTTTCAAATTCGCAACCGGCAGATGGTGAAGCGAAGCAATCTCGTTGTATTCTATGTGGACCATACAGGCGGCGGAGCTTATCAGACCATGCGCTATGCGCAGAAAGAAAAAAAGAATATACTAAATCTTGCTGGGGAAGGATACGGAGAAAAAGAATGAGCGCCATCATCTTTCGGTGATGGCGCTCATTTTCAGTAGCAGTAGTAGGCGCTGTGGGAATGTGTGTAAACGGTCAAAGGGGCGGCGCTGTGGGAAACAGTGTTTGCGGGCTGTGGGAAAGCTGACAGCTTTTCCATCAGGTCGTAAATATTTGTTTTCCATCGGTGGAGCGGCCGTTTTCCACATTTCCATAGTGCTATTCTGGAATATAGGAAGTCCCTCTTGTTATGAACAGTCGATAGATGGTCAAGGGAATATACCAGGTAGACACCAGCAGTCGCCAGACCAGGACGAAACCGCCGATCACTCCGCCAATAATAAAGTTCAGCAGAAACAACGGAAGGGCGGTTCCCAAAGAGCCGCCCGGCACGATCCAGGCAAACATCCGTGGGATGCCAAAAGGCAGACCGCAAAGGATGAACAGCCATACATAGTCGGTGACTCCATCTTTTGTGCAGACGGATTTGAAAATGCAGTACAGCAAAGCCGCCACCGCCACTGAAGTGACCCCCAAAAGTTAGACAATATTTTGAAGTAAAAATTGTTCAAGCAGCCGAAAGGGCTTGCTGTCTGTGAATTGCAGGCGGCAAGCCCTTTAGCTTTGCCTTGATGCGGCGGTTGTTGTAGTAATCCAGATATTCGATCAGTTCCAGTTTGAAGTGTTCCATGGAGCGGAACTCCTGCAAATACAGCAGTTCACTTTTGAGTAAGCCGAAGAAATTCTCTATCACGGCGTTGTCCAGACAGTTTCCTTTCCGGCTCATGCTCTGGCGAACACCTTTCTCCCGGAGCATCTGTTGGTATTGTTTGTGTTGGTACTGCCAGCCCTGGTCAGAATGGAGAATCAGGTTTGTTCCGGCCGGGATCTTTGCAAACGCCTCGTCCAGCATGGTGGTTACCATGCTGAGTACAGGACGATCCGATATGGTGTAACTGACCAGATCGCTGCTGCACAGATCGAGAATCGGGGACAGATAGAGCTTCTCTCCAAACAGGCTGAACTCCGTCACATCCGTGACCCATTTCTGATTCGGCTTTTCGACATGAAAATCCCGATTTAGCAAATTTGGTGCAATTTTGCCTACTTCTCCCTTGTAGGAACGATATTTTTTCATCCTGACACGACAAACTAAGCCCAGCTTCTTCATGAGCCGCTGGACAGTCTTGTGGTTCACAGAGAATTTACGCTTGCGAAGTTCTGCCGTGATCCGGCGATAGCCGTACCGGCCCCTGTTTTCGTGGTAAATTGCTGCGATTTCTTCCTTAACAGATGCATATTTGTCTTCTCTCTGCATCTGCTTCAAATGATAGTAGAAAGTTGCACGGGGCAGCTGAGCGATTGAGAGCAGAATACTGAGTGCGTGTTTTTGCCTTAGCTTCTGAACTACCAGCGTTTTCTGCGCTGGCGTCGCTCGTCTTCCAAAACCAAGGCTTGCAAGTTTTTTAGGTAATCGTTCTCCGCACGCAGTCGCTGCACTTCGGCCAGCAGATCTTCTTCCACCTGCTTCGGCAGCTGCTTTGGCGGACGACCCTTACTGCTGCGGCCACGCCGTTCGATGGCTAACCCTTCCGGCCCTTCTTCCAGGTAGATTCGCTCCCATGATTTGATTCGATCTCTACTGTTTACCTCAAATCTACGGCAGGTTTCGCTGTAACTCAATTTCTCTTTCTGCATGGTTTCAATCACCAGTTTTTTGAATTCCGGCGTATATCGTTTGTTTGGTACTCCTTTTGGCATAGCAAAACACCCCACTTGTTAGATAGTATACCATACTGTCTAACAAATGGGGTGCAGTTCACACGGGCAGCACGCTCTTTTTGAAAAACTCTTTGATTACTTCGGATTTCGTCACAGTCAGCACCTCCATTCCTGGTTCCATTATATCAGCCGGATAACCATGCGCCCAGGGGTTTTGCAAAGACTGTCAAAAGCGCCCAATCCCCGTTACTCCAAGTCGTTGCTCCGCTGCCGCTGCTGTTCCTGTTCCTTCGGCCTTTCCAGCAGGGCGTCCACATTCTGGCGGAGGGTGTCATATTCCTTTTCCTCCCGTTGTATCTTCCGAAGTTCCGTTTGCAGGGCGGCCTTGCGGGCGGAGAGTCCTTCCAGTTCTGCTTTCACCTTATCGGAGGAAGGAAGTTTGGTGAGCCCGGCCTTTTTGATTTCCCTGGCGGCCGCCTCGAATAAGATAATCTCGCTCTCAAAGCCGCGCAGGAATTTTTCCTTGTCCTTTGATGCCTTGTATCGGTCATAGACAGGTTTCAGCTTGCGGTAGGTGTCGATCTGCTTTCCCAGGAGGGCAAGGTCGGCGATCCGCTGTTCCGTATCCCGCAGACTTTCCCTGGTACGGATGGAGGCGGCGGCAACGGCGTCACACCGTTCCACCAATTCCTCATAGCTGCCGATGCCGTGTTCGGTGAGAAAGTTCATGGTGGCGGCCGCCCGTTTCAGATTCTCGATGGTTGCCCACCGCTGGTATCCGGCACTCTGCTGGGCCTTGATATTGTTCTGAATGTCAATGAGCAGGCTGACCTTCCCGCTGCGCTGTTGGGGCTGTCTGGAGGGCCTGGGACCTCCGGCAATGCGGGAGACAACGGCTGCTTCCGTGTAATCGGCGCCCAGGGTTTTGAGCCGGGTGAACCTCTCCTGGTCCGGCGCCCTGGCGGAGATATACTTTCCCCGCTTGATTTCGTACCCTTCCCGCTGCAACCGGGCAAGCAAATCTTCCAGGCTGGAGGACACGGGGATCAGCCGGTCGATGGCGGCTTTCAGCTTTGCCTTGTAGCTGGTGCCGTTCTGTGCGGCCTGATGCTCAATGTAGCTCTTGCCCTTATCCCGGCCAGGGACGATGACGGACAAGCCGTGTTCTTTGCACAGCCGGTCGCTGGCCCGGCGTATCTCGTGATAGCTGCGCTTGTTGGAATGGTAGTGCTTGTGGTCGGTGAAGCTGACCGCATTGAAAATCAGGTGATTATGGACGTGATCCTTGTCAATGTGAGTGGTGAGGACAAATTCATATTTGCCGCCCAGGACCTCCCGTGCCAGTTCCATGCCGATCCGGTGGGCTTCCTCTGGCATGACCTCCCCAGGTTCAAAGGCTTGGATCAGGTGACGGCCCAGGTGTGTGCCCTTGTCGATGGAATGGCGGCGTGTCCATTCAAATTCAATGTCGGCGGTCTCGGCGGCGCAGCCGAAGGAGGACACCAACAGCTTCCCGTCCGTCTTGTCAGGATTGCAGATATAGTCAATCGCAGCTTTCAGCGTTGACTTAATAGGATGCGTCTTTGTAACTGCCATATCTGATCCAGCCTTTCCCGGATTTCCTCCATGTCGGCCTGATAGGTGGGGCCTCCGGCGTTGACCCGCTTGGCAATCTGATTGATGTTCCGGCCAATGGCGGACAGAAGTTTGTTCATCTCCTTAATGTCCCTGGTGTCCACCTGGATGATATATCCGTCAATCGCCATCTTCCGCAGGTAGGCGCCGATCCGCTTTGTCTGGAGCTGGGCCATCTTCTGTTCCATCAGTTCCTTTTCCTCGGCGGTCACATAGAACTTCACCTGGATATTTCGTTTTCGGTTTGCCATCGTGGTATCTCGCCTCTTTTCGTATCAGGGTTTGGGATGTTCCCAACAAGCATTTTTCGGGTTTAGGGAGAGGGTTCCCTAAAGCCAAAAATCGCAAGCGGGTACTCGTTTGCTGTGCTTGCTATCTACTCCATACCCCTACCGAAAGGCGGTATTTGTTGCGCGTTCCTTTGATTTTGGACGCAAAAAAAGATTGCAGCCGCCATGCGCTGCAATCTCCCGATTTCTCATATTGTGAGGTTAATCCTCTGCTTTTTCGACTTCCGTTATCTCCCTTGCTGTTGCGGTTACAATCCGTATGCCTTTATCGCTCATACCGTCCAGCAGCGCGTCAAGCTGCCGCCGCCCGGTGGATTTCTCCGCATTGCTGTTCGGGAAGAAAAATTGATCTACCGAAATATGATACCGGGTTACAAGGTCATAGAATACCTGTAAACTCGGCTGTTGTCCCTTGTTCTCGATATTCGCAAGGTAGCGCGGGGAAATATATAACTCGTCGCTTACCTTTTTGCGGCTCTCGCCGTATTCATTTCTCGCGGCTTTTATAGCTGCCCCGAAAGCCTTAAAGTCGTACAATGGTACGGGTCTTTTTGCCATTTTCATTCACCCTGTTACATTTTACAGTTCACCTTTCTTTTTGGATATGTCCACACAATTCATATCATTAGGTTAAATACTTCCTGTTGTGTATTGACAGTAGACTGATTTTCTGATAAAATAAAATTTATGTAAAAGGAGGCGGCGTTTATGTTGCATAGCATGCGTATTAGATAAGCATTGAAAAAAAGGATTTTCCCATTTTCAACATGGGCTTTTTTGTCATGCTTATTTTGCGGATGCTATACAAAAAACTAACGACGTATAGATATAGTATAGACATAGTGCAAGCTATGCCTTAGTTTTGTTGTACTGCTCTGTGCATTATAAATGCAGGTCAATGCTCATGTTGAGGATTGACCTGCATTTTGACGAGTGAAATATAATGCTTAAAAAATATTGGATAAAATGTCCGATTTGTAACGGAAAGACGAGAGTTCAAGTATTTCATAATACTGTATTAAAAGATTTTCCTCTTTTCTGCCCTAAATGCAAATTGACGCATATCATTGATGTAGAAAAATTAGAGATTGTAATCAAAAATACAGAAAAACAAACTTTTATTATTTAGAAGAAAGGATATAAAAATGAAACGTTTACCTAAATATACGCCTGCGGAAGTACGGAATGATCCATACGGATTTACTTACAAAGAAATGTCGGAAGTTATTGGCGAGAATGAAGCAAAAGCCTTATATGAAGAATTATATAAGCAATTACCACGCAAAAAAAATCTATCAATGTTGGTAAAAAATATTTGCAAAAGCAGTGATACTGAAAAGTATGTTTACGAACTGAAAGACAACAAATACATTGAAACGGTTTTTATCAAGCGGCGAGATGGTGGAACTGTTTGCGTGAGCACACAAGTCGGTTGTCCTGTTGGTTGTATTTTTTGTGAGTCCGGGCGAAATGGCTTTGTTCGTAATCTAACATCGTCAGAAATCGTACAACAGATTATATTGTTGCGTCGAAAAGTAAACCGTATCGTTTTTATGGGTATGGGAGAGCCTTTATTCAATTATGACAACTTGATAAAAGCAATCCATATTCTCCGAGATAGATATGGGCTCAACTTTCCAACCGACGGCATTACCATATCAACAGTTGGTCCGGTCGATCAATTAAAAAAATTGCGCGAGGAACATCTTAAAATTCAGTTGACAATATCTTTACACGCAGCAACACAATCTGCAAGAAATCGTATTATTCCTCACATGCGCATATATGCTATTGAAGATGTTGTTAAGCAAGCCTTATCCTATTCTGAAAGGCATAATCGCAAAATTGTCTTTGCGTATTTGCTTTTACCGGGTATAAATGACCGGCCCTCAGATGTAAGACAACTTGCAAAATGGTTTCGGGGCAAAAAAGTTATGATTAACGTGTTACAATACAACCCAACAAGCAATTCAAGAATTAAAGCACCACAGAAACGGGAAATAGTTGCATTCAAACATCAATTAGAGCAAGCAGGACTTGAAGTTACTATGAGAGTTTCTCATGGCAGAGAGATTAACGCGGCTTGTGGACAGTTAGCTAACACATATAATAAATTCAAAAAAAATGATTAAAAGTGCCAGACGCATAGACGCAGAGCCGATAACGCATTAGGTCAAAAAACCTATGTGTTATCGGCTTTTTTATTTAGGCTATGTCACAACAAACAGTTGATAAATAGCCATTTTTATAGGGGAGTATCAGAACTCCCCTACAAACTGTTATTTGCAGTTATCTATACTCATTTGGAATTTCGATATGAAGTGTCTCACACAATAACTTCACATCATGTGCATCATTTTCATCAAACTCGTATCCCAGATGGAACATTACTTGACTATATGGTTCAATACAGGAAACCTCTATTTCCTCAATTCTTCCTTTACCCGAAAAAGTTTCTACCGGAAAACAATCCCCATCATAAAGAATTTCACCTTCGTCCGTATATTCAAAACAATGCAAATCAATAATTCTGTTTTTCAAATCTTCCCATACAGTATGGTTCAATGTTGTATATTCCATCTTAATCTCATAAAAGCCATTAGCTTTCATTATTTCTATAAAGTTCTGATAATCGTTCTTTTCTACAAAAATGTCAATATCATTATGGGCTCTTGACTGATATCCAAGAAGAGCATCTACACCCCAGCCACCATCAAGAAAGACTTTAATCTCCGCATCTATTGCAAATTGAAGAATCTGTTTTACATCTGTTATATTGACCATCTTATCATCTCCACAAATTCTAATTAGGCGACCAGAGGAACTGCTGGTCTGTTTGATAAATCTCTGCATTTAGCAGTTTTCAATGTTGCCAAAACGAAAGTTAAGAAGATGTTCCTTTTCTCCATGTCGCTTTCTTTGGCGTAATTTACAAGGTTATTCCACACAAGATAGTTGTTCAGATACTTGGTAGAAACACCGTTAAAGCCACGCATAAACCTCTTTAGCTGGCTATGGTAGCTATTGATATGTTGGATATTATAAATGCCTTTCTTGGCTTTGCCAGTCTTTAACTGCACAAGGTCAATGCCATTGGCATTTGTAAATCTCACATAGGAGTTCATCTTGTCCGTAACAAGAGTGGAATTGGTCTTAATCCTACCATCATAAATATGATGTAAATCTCTTGTAGAAACTCTACCAGTATTCGTAATCTTGGAGATAGACAAGCCATTCCTATTAACCGCACAAGGAACACATACCTTTTCTTGGGACAAGCCTCTGATATGTGTAGAATGACCACGCTTATGAGCCTTGCGTGGCATAGCAAATGTCTTACTCTTGCTATGATTGCCCTTGTACGAGATGGCGAAAAAAGTTTCGTCAGCCTCAATAATGCCGTCAAGGGTAACATCGTCTGCCATATTCTGAAGTGCATCCAAAATCTTGTGTCTCCAAAGGAATGCGGTGTTTCTGTGAATCCCACAAGCAACAGCAGTCTTACGAATGGATAAGCCATTCATCATACAATCAATGTACTGCTCCCACACGGACAAGTCTTTTCTTGTACCAGACACAATGGAGTTCGTAGCAATCACGAAGGACTTGCCACAATCCTTACATACATATCGCTGTGTGCCATCTTTACGATGACCATTGCGAACCACATGGATACAGCCACAAAGAGGGCATACACGACCATTTGCAAAGCGTTCCTTTGCTACGAAATCTTCAATATTCAAAGACTTTACAAAGGCAGGACTTAAAAGCATTGTTTTAAGGCTTTCCTGCTCTGCGACAGTCAACTTACCGATAATATCTAATGCGTCTTTGATAGTAGGCATATCCAATTACCTCCTTCGGTGGTACTGTTTCTTACTATTATTATACGCTATTTCTCGTCAAAATCAACCATTTGTTGTGACAGAGCCTTTATTTAATATTGCGCAAAAGCCGCTGTTCCCTATTATAGAATGGATTGCGGGTAGTGTATTAAAGTCGCCCTTTTTTAAGGATACGGCGGTATCGGGGAGGTATCGCCGTGTCCATTTTTATTTACTGTAACCCGCCTAATGCTTTGCGGTCAAAAAAAGCTATGCTCCGCAAGCGGGATATTCCGGCTATGAATGTGAACTGTCAATACATTTAGCTACTGCTTACATTTCCTTTGCGCCCGTCCGCGTCTTGCGGACGGGCGCATTTTGCTTTTTTCAACTTTTTTCTGAAAAGCGCACTCAAGAGCCATCTCCCGAACGGGTACGGAGCGAAAGGGGCAGAGAGGACAAGCCCTTAACTCCCGTCCTCTACTCCACGCGGGAAGGAGGTGAACTCTATGGAGCTATCTTCTTCCGACAAGGAAAGAATACAACATCAGTACGACGCATTAGCAAAGAAAACTTTGGTCGGCGAAGCGAAAAGCCACCGCCGCACTCTTGCGAAACGCGCAGCACGCGAAGTTACTTTTTCGGATTTGAGCGAAAGCGAACTCGCGCAGCTTTTCACAACGGACGAATACGAAAGCGATTATTTCCGTTTTCAAGTGTCCGGCTTTGATGTACTCGTCAAAAATGAACTGCTTGCCGAAGCCCTTAACGCTTTGCCCGAAAGGAAACGCGACATTATCCTTTTGTCCTACTTCTTGGATATGAGCGACGCGGAAATTGGCGAACTGCTGAATGTTGTACGCACGACGGTTTTCCGGCACAGGAAATCCGCGCTTGCGAAAATCAAACAGTATTTGGAGGGAAAAGCAGATGATGAATACCGTTAGGAAGTCTGAAAATCTGTTGCCGTTCCCTGTCATTTCCGCAGCGGCAAACGGCGACACAACCGCCATGTGCGCGATCTTGAAGCACTACGAGGGTTACATAGCGAAACTTTGTACCCGCACGCTGAAAGACGACGCGGGCAATACCTATTCCTATGTGGACGAGGAAATGCGTAACAGGCTGCAAGTGCGCCTTATTACCCGCACCCTTGCTTTTCATGTAGGATAATCTTTTAGCCCATGCGGGGAGCGTGTCCCCTTTCCACGCTTCCCGTTATGGGCTATTTGTCGTTCCGCAAAAGCATATCCGCTGTTGATGTGCTTTTGCAGGCCGACAAAGCCTATTGTTCTTTGACAAAGAAAGCCTTCGGGCAGAATAAGGCAGACGGATACAATTTGTCTGTGTGGAGCCGGTCGGCCGGTGCGCCATGACCCTGTTGCAAGTCCGCAGGACGGGACCCCTACCAAACAGGTGAGCGACAAAACCAGGCCGCAAAACAGGTGTGGCAGCCTGTGGGCGAGGATACGCAGACAGGATAATGAGACTCCCGCGTTGAACGCCCTCAAAGCATTGCGCGGCGCACCCATCAGCATGGGCCGGGGTGAGATTCCCGTGGAGCTGCGGCCAGCAGCCGTCCGTTTTCTGCCTCTTTTATGGTTTTAATGAAATGGCATGAAAGGGGCCTTATTATGCAGAAAATTCAATCTGAAAATAAATATGCCCCGCCTATGCGGAGCAAAAAGAAGATCGGCAACACGACCTTTATCGTCAATTCTTTTTTCCCTCAAACGGGAAATCAGACGATAGCCTCCAAACTGGAGAACCTGATAAAAGCCGATGTTCAGAAACAAACTGTGACTTGAAAACCTCTTAACAGGCAGACAGGGAAAAGAAAGCGCGGTATAATGAAGTTGGACTTCAATATCGTGTTTGACTGCCAGATAGGAGGTATTTATGTATTATCAGTCAAACACCGCTGCCGCGCTTCAATTCCCTTACACGGCTATGAGCTCCGAAGAACTTACAGCTTTGTATTGTCGCTTATCCCGTGATGATGAATTGCAGGGTGACAGCAATAGCATTGTAAACCAGAAAAAAATCCTGGAAAAGTATGCCCGTGAGCATGGATACAGCAATTTCAAATTCTATGTTGATGATGGCATCTCAGGTACGACCTTCAACCGCCCAGGCTTTCAGCAGATGATTGCAGACATTGAGGCTGGCCTTGTCAAGAGGGTCATCATCAAGGATATGTCACGTTTCGGACGTGATTATCTGCAAGTCGGCATGTATACGGAAATCATGTTTCCCGAACATGATATTCACTTTATTGCGGTGAATGATGGTGTGGACAGCACTCAGGGTGACAACGAGTTTATGCCCTTCCGCAATATCATCAATGAATGGTACGCTAAAGACACCAGCAAAAAAATCCGTGCCGTTATGAAAGTGAAAGGCAATGCAGGAGAACATTTGACTGTTTTGCCTCCGTATGGATACATGAAATCGTCTGATGACAAAAAGCAATGGGTGAAGGATGAAGAAGCCGCCCAGGTAGTTTATGAAATTGGTCTCTATATCATGGATGGTTTGGGACCCTCGCAGATTGCAAGAAAACTGACGGAAAGAAAAATTCTTACTCCGGCTGCTTACTATGCGAGCAAGGGCAGAACAACCAATGTCACAAAGAAAGGTTCTCCTTACGCTTGGGATTCTTCTACGATTGCCGACATCATGGACCGCTGGCGTGAATACCTGGGGCACACAGTTAATTTCAAAACCCGTAAAAAATCCTACAAGAGTAAAAAGACCTTGCACAATCCAGAAAGCGAATGGAAGATTTTTGATAATACCCACGAAGCCATCTGGACGGAGGCGATTGCCGATGCAGCAAGGCTCGCAAGGCAGACGCGGCGCCGACCCACAAAGATGGGAGAAATGGGTATGTTCTCCGGCATGATGTTCTGTGCCGACTGCGGCTCCATTATGTACCAATGCAGGGCAACCAATTTCCGGCGCGATCAGGAATACTATCTGTGTTCCGGCTATCGGAAAAGCCGTGATGTATGTGGGCAGACACATTCTATCCGAACTGTTATCCTGGAAGAATTGGTTCTGCAAAATCTGCGCGAGATCGTTTCCTTCGCATCACAGCGCAAAGACGATTTTGTGAAGATGGTCATGGATGCGGATATGCGCCAACGTAACCAAGATTTGGCAAAACGGCAGAAAACATTGGCCGATGCCGAAAAGCGGATTGCAGAGCTGGACACCATTTTCAAGCGGCTCTACGAAGATACTATTTCGGGAAAACTTTCTGACGAGCGTTTTCAAAAGCTCTCTACCGATTACGAGAAAGAGCAGCATCAGCTTCAAGATGTAGCGGCTGCTCTCCGTGATGAAATCGAAGCAGAGGAACAAAAAAGCGCCAATGTGGAAAGGTTTCTCTCCGTTGTAGAACGGTATACGGAAATTCCTGAATTAACCCCATGTATCTTACATGAGTTTGTCGAGAAGATCGTTGTCCATGCCGCCAGCGATCCAAAGGGCAAGAACCGCACCCAGGAAATTGACATCTACTATAAGGGCATTGGAGCCCTGGAAGTATCGAAAGTTACTTCATCAAGGCAAGAATGAGAAAAACGGCATAGCCGAAGCTATACCGTTTCTCTCTTGCCCCACGATGTTTTCTTATCGGGAGGCACCTTTGTTGCGGAGCTGTTTTTTAACCACAACGCCACAGAAACATTCTCCGACAAGCTGCTGAAAACGATACTTGCCGACAGTCTGCGTTTTTCTGCGTCTGACGGTCAAGAGCCGGAAAAAACAGAAATCTTGCGATAACAGCCGCCCCGACGATACATTCCCCGTTTGGGCGGTTTTTATCGTCAAAAACGCAGTTTTCCCCAAGTCAAGAGCCGAGGAAAACACCCGAAAAACACCCCTATTGCGTAACAGGGACGCAGAAAGGAGCTTGCATGAGAACAGGGCTTACCAAACAGGAAAAGACCACCGATATATGGTTTGACGAGAAAGACCCCCTTATCCATATCCGCACCCACAACACCAACCTCAAAAAGCGGCTTGCCGCTTATGCCGAGCAGTACCCCGACGAGTGCTACCAGACCGACACAGACCACGAAACAGGCTGCATGGAGTTTGATATTGCAAAGGGGCGTTTCTCTTTCCGTCTGACCGCCCCATACAATGAGCAACGCCGGAGAGCCGCCAGCGAAGCGGCGAAAGCTAACGCAAGCAATCTCACGCGAAGTGTGGTATAATTTTTTGAAAAAGTTTGAGATTTGATGTAGTATTCGTCGTTAAAACCGTAGTATATAGGTGAAGCCGGAGAGGAGGCGGTGCAATGATAGAGGATGAAAAAATCATAGAAATGTTTTTTGAACGTTCAGAACAAGGCATACGGGAGTTGGATATAAAATACGGAACAGTCTGCCACAATCTTTCCTATCATATCGTAGGAAGTAGGCAGAACGCAGAGGAATGTGTAAACGACGCTTATTTAGGTGTATGGAACACTATTCCCCCTGCACGACCTAACCCACTTTTATCCTATGTTCTGAAAATCGTTCGGAACATTTCAATCAAAATTTATTGGAGAAAGGAAGCAGCCAAACGAAGCAGCCATTACACGATTGCTTTGGAGGAAATTGAAACCTATGTAGCAGATACTCACACAGTAGAAGCAGAAATTGAAGCTAAAGAATTAGCCCGTATCATTGAAAGTTTTTTAGATACGCTGACTACTGAAAACCGCGTTATTTTCATGCGCCGCTATTGGTTTTCTGACAGCTACAAAGACATAGCCGAGGTTGTGGGGCTTTCAGAGAAAAATGTCTCTGTCCGGCTGACCCGTATCCGCGAAAAGATGAAACAATATTTAATTGAAAGAGAGGTCTTTATATGAACGCAAAGAAGTTTTCCGACGCTATGAGCGAGCTTGACAACAAATACATTGACGAAGCCCTTAACTATAAGAAAAAGGTCAAGAAGCCCATTTGGATTAAATGGGGAGCTATGGTAGCCAGTTTGCTCCTTGTTTTTACCATGTCTGTTCCAGCATTAGCGGCAGCAGATTTTGGACCAGCTTATAATCTACTCTACAAGGTATCTCCGGCAATTGCCCAAAAGTTAAAGCCTGTTAGTATGTCCTGCGAGGATAATGGGATTAAGTTTGAAGTAATTTCGGCTTATGTTGAGGGTAGCGAAGCAAAGATTTTTATTTCCGTACAAGATATTGACGGAGATAGAATTGATGAAACGACAGATTTGTTTGATAGCTTTAGTATCAATACACCTTTTGATTGTAGCAGTTCGTGTGAAAATATAAGCTATGACACCGAAACAAAAACCGCCACTTTCCTAATTTCTATATCACAATGGAATGAAAAAGACATTATTGGTGAGAAAATTACTTTTTGTGTCCGAGAAATGCTGAGCAATAAGCAGGAATATGATGCGATATTGACAGATTTGGATTTGACCCAAATTAGTGCTACACCAAAAACAATTACCCCGACTCAAATTTGGGGTGGTGGGGGAACAAACTACAATGAAATGGAAAACAATTTTCAGGCATTGAAAACAACAGGTATTCTGTGTTCCCCTATTGCTGAGGTAGATATTACAGCCATGGGATATGTGGATGGGAAATTGCATATACAAGTCAAGTACGAGGATAGTTTAGAAACGGATAATCATGGCTATATCTATTTCAAAAATGACAAAGGAGAGGAAATCCACTGTATCGCAAATATTGCATTTTCTACTGATAGTGAACATCAAGAACGGTATGTGGAATATGTTTATGATTTGTCAGATGTTGATTTAACCCAATATAAAGTATATGGATATTTTGTTACGAGCGATACACATATCGAAGGAAATTGGAGTGTTACTTTCCCTTTAGAAAGCATAAGTCAATAAGTTTTCGTAGTTACCGATATAAATACAAACCAAATAATTCAATGAGAGCAGCCTTTTTCACACAAAAACGGCTGCTCTTTTCTATGCTATGAGCAGAAAGGAGCGATCAACCATGACAAAGCCAAGAGAGAAAACCCGCGAGGAACTGCAAGCCGAAATCGAGGACGGAAAAAAGAAAATCCGGCAGTTTGAGAACCGGGAAAAGGTGCTGCGGCAAAAGCTGTCGCAAGAGGAACGCCGGACACGCAGCCACCGCCTTATTGTCCGAGGCGCAGTCTTTGAAAGCATTGTGCCGGAAGCAAAGAACATGAGCGACGAGGAAGCCGCAGCACTTCTTAGGTTTGCACTGACGAGTGAGCTGGTACGGGAATATCTGAAAAAACGAGCCGAGAACGGGAACGCTGAATAAATCCCTTAGACACTAAGGGCGCACTTATACACCCTAACGGGCGTGTGCGCTCTGCCGAGGGCTTTATCTTAAGCACAGGGATTTTACCCCGCGCTACGATTGGCGGCTTTGCCGCAGACAGGGGACGCTACACTTCCCCTGCGACAGCTTGCGCTGTCTACCCTTTTGTGTACTTGCGGAAACCGAACACCTTGCTACGCAAGCTATTCATTTTCCACAAGTTTTATATCCGCTATACTGGAGGTGATACCCATAGCCATTTACCATTGTAACATCAGCATAGTCAGTCGGGGCAAAGGCAAATCAGCAGTTGCCGCAGCCGCCTACCGAAGCGGCGAAAAGCTGACAAACGAGTGGGACGGAATGACCCACGACTACACCCGCAAAGGCGGCGTTGTCCATACCGAAATCATGCTGCCGCCCCATGCCCCGCCCTCTTTCTCTGACCGTTCTACCCTATGGAACAGCGTGGAACTTTATGAGAAAGCCGGGAACGCCCAGCTTGCGCGTGAGATTGACGCAGCACTCCCCATAGAATTATCACGAGAGGAACAGATACGGCTTGTCCGGGAATACTGTTCCTCTCAATTTGTTTCTAAAGGAATGTGCGTGGATTTTGCTATCCATGACACCGACAGCGGCAACCCCCATTGTCATATCATGCTGACCATGCGACCACTTGACGAGCGCGGCGCGTGGGCGGCGAAGTCTAAAAAGGAATATGACCTTGATGAAAACGGGGAGCGCATACGCTTGCCGAATGGCAGATACAAGACCCACAAGGTTGACCTCACAGGCTGGAACGACAAAGGCAACGCCCTCTTGTGGCGCAAAGCGTGGGCTGATATTTCAAACAGCTATCTTGAACGCGCCGGAAGCACAGAGCGTATCGACCACCGCAGCAACGCCGAGAGAGGAATTGACGAGATACCTACTGTCCACATGGGCGTAGCCGCCTGTCAAATGGAGAAGAAAGGCATAGCCACCGAGAAAGGCGAACTGAACCGGGCTATCCGCAAATCAAACAGACTGATAAAGGAAATCCGGGCGCAGATCGGCAACCTCAAAGAATGGATTGCCGGACTGCTTGCGGCGTGGGAAACTTCCCCAAGAAAACAACAACCGCCAAAATCTCCGAACCTTGCAAATCTTCTGATGAAGTATTTGGGCGTTCAGAGGGAAAAGAGCCGGAAGTATTCGCAGAGCTGGCAGCACCAACACGCAGCCGACGAACTGAAAACCATATCACAGGCAGCCAATTATCTTGCGGAGCATGGTATCTCTACACTTGACGAGTTGGACGCTTCTCTTTCCTCTGTCAGTGATGAAGCCTTTTCTATCCGGGAGGGAATGAAAGCCGCCGAGCAGCGCATGAAAGAGCTGCAAAAGCTGATAGAGAACGGAGAGAATTATTTGCAGTATAAGCCCATTCATGCCGAACTAAAAAAGCTGAAAAACGGCTGGACGAACAAACGGGATAAGTATGAGGAAGCCCACCGCGCCGAGCTGACCTTATGGAACGCAGCAAGCCGCTATCTCCATGCAAATCTGACGGATACAAAGACGCTGCCTATCTCCAAATGGAAACAGGAATACGCCGACCTCAAAGAGCAGAGAGATACTGACTACACCAAACTGAAAGCTACCCGCGCCGAAGTTGCCGAGCTTCAGAAGATACGCAAGTGCGTCGATATTGCGCTGAAAGCCGAGCAGCCGGAGCAAACACAGAGCCGCACCAAGCGGCACGATATAGACCGCTGAAAGGAGTTGAAATTTTATGTATTACACCCAAGAACAAATAGACTGCGCCAACCAAGCCGACCTTGTTTCTTTTCTGCAAGGACAGGGCGAGCAGCTTACCCGCGCCGGACAGGAATACCGCTGGAAACGGCATGACAGCTTGACTATTCGGGGAAACAAATGGTACAGGCACAGCCAGAGCAAAGGCGGCGCACCCATTGATTTTGTCATGGAGTTTTTCGGAAAGAGCTTTACCGAAGCCGTAGAACTGCTGACAGGAGAAAAAGGCGCAGCACCGCCGCCGGACAGACCAAGCCCCGCGTCCTTTTCTGACTTTCGACTGCCGCCCCACAACACCGACAACCACATAGCGAGGAACTTCCTCACAGCCGCCCGCCACATTGATGAAGATGTGTCGGGCTTTTTCTTTTCCACCGGGGATATTTACGAGGAAGCCGCCCACCATAACGCCGTATTCGTAGGACGGGACGAGGACGGAGTACCACGATACGCCCACCAACGCGGCACAGCCGGGAACTTCCGGCTTGATGTGAAAGGCAGCGACAAAGCCTTTAACTTCTGCTATCGGGGCGAGGGCGAAAGATTGTTTGTCTTTGAAGCCCCTATTGACCTGTTATCTTTTCTCTGTCTGTTCAAAAAGGACTGGCAGAAGCAAAGCTATCTTGCGCTGGGTGGCGTGGGGGATAAAGCCCTTATGCGCTTTCTCTCTGACCGCCCGAACATCAAGACCGTATATCTCTGCCTTGACAGCGACCAAGCCGGAAACGACGCTTGTAGCCGCCTTGTGGAGCTTATGCCGGAGGGCTTGACCGTCCACCGCCTTATCCCTCTTTTCAAAGACTGGAACGAGGTGCAGACGCGCCGGGGCGAAATCACAGACGGGAAATATCTGCGGGAAGCTGTCTATGGATTGAAAGAACCGCCACAGGAAGAAACCGTTGAGATTATCCGCATGAGCGAGGTTGACACACAGACCGTTGAATGGCTATGGGAGCCGTATATCCCCTTTGGGAAAGTAACCATAGTACAGGGCAACCCCGGCGAGGGAAAGACCACCTTTGCGCTGCGCCTTGCCGCTGCCTGTACCACTGGCGGGACGCTTCCGGGCATGAAGCCCATACAGCCGTTTCAAGTTATTTATCAGACCGCCGAGGACGGTTTGGGAGATACCGTCAAACCCCGCTTGATAGAAGCCGCCGCAGACCTTGACCGGGTGCTTGTGATTGATGAAGCAAAACGGGAGCTTACCCTGTCCGACGAGCGCATAGAGAAAGCAATCATACAGAACGGGGCGCGTCTGATTATCCTTGACCCCATACAGGCGTATATGGGCGACAAAGCCGACATGAACAAGGCAAACGAGGTGCGCCCCATTTTTCGCCGCCTTGCCGAAGTTGCGGAGCGTACCGGGTGCGCCGTTATCCTTATCGGACACCTTAACAAAGCTGCCGGAGGACAGAGCGCATACAGGGGCTTAGGTTCTATCGACTTTAGAGCCGCAGCAAGGAGCGTCCTTTTAATCGGGCGCGTGAAGCGTGAGCCGAATGTGCGTGTTATCATTCACGACAAATCTTCCCTTGCGCCGGAGGGAAAGCCCGTTGCCTTTTGCCTTGACCCGGAAACAGGCTTTGAGTGGATAGGCGAATATGATATAACTGCCGACGAGCTGCTGTCCGGCGCGGGCGGCAACAACGCCACCAAAACCGAACAGGCTGAAAAGCTGATACTTGACCTACTGGCAGACGGAAAAGAACTTGCCAGCGAGGACATAGAGAAAGCCGCAGCCGACGCGGGAATTTCTGCCCGTACTGTCCGGGCGGCAAAGAAAAACCTTGACGGGCGCATTACCTCAAAGCGTATCGGCGCAGCATGGTATCACGCCCTAAAAAAGTGAACTGGCAAAATCCAAGTGGCAAAACCTAGATACCTTGCCACTTTGCCACTTCGCCACTTCAACCATAATCCCACAGCCCCATGTATGACCGCGTGGGGCTTTATCGTGGAAAAAAGAGCATATGTCGCGTCAATAACTCTAAAAAGCACTTGACAAAACGCTTCATGGGGAACCCGTGAGGATATTGCACCTTACGTTGATCCTGTATTTCAGAACAATGTGATTCTGACGAAAACGGAGAGCCTGACCATGAACAGCCGCCCCAAGGCCCCCAAGACTGCCAGAAACAAAAATGTACTGGTGATTGGCGGCTCCGGTTCCGGTAAGACCCGATTCTGGCTGAAACCCAACCTGATGCAGATGCACAGCTCCTATGTTGTGACGGACCCGAAGGGAACAATTCTGGTGGAGTGCGGAAAAATGCTCCAAAGGGGTGCGCCCAAGCTGGGGAAGGACGGAAAGCCCATGAAGGATAAGCATGGCAAGGTCATTTATGAGCCGTACCGAATCAAGGTCCTAAATACCATCAACTTCAAGAAGTCCATGCACTATAACCCTTTCGCCTATATCCATAGCGAAAAGGACATCTTGAAGCTGGTAACAACGCTGATCGCTAATACCAAAGGCGAAGGCAAGGCCGGAGACGATTTCTGGGTCAAGGCGGAAACATTGCTGTATTGTGCGTTGATTGGATATATCCACTATGAAGCTCCGGTGGAGGAACAAAACTTCTCCACCCTCATTGAGTTCATCAACGCCATGGAGGTCCGGGAGGATGACGAGGAGTTCAAAAACCCCGTGGACCTGATGTTTGATGCACTGGAAGCCGAGAAGCCAAATCACTTTGCGGTGCGCCAGTATAAGAAATATAAGCTGGCCGCCGGAAAAACAGCCAAGTCGATTCTTATTTCTTGCGGTGCGCGTCTTGCCGTATTTGATATTGCGGAGCTGCGCGAGGTTACATCCTACGATGAGTTGGAACTGGATACGCTGGGAGACAGAAAAACGGCTCTGTTTCTGATCATGAGCGATACGGATGACAGTTTTAACTTTCTCATTTCCATGTGCTACACCCAGTTGTTCAACCTGCTTTGTGAAAAGGCAGATGATGTGTACGGAGGCAGGCTTCCGGTTCATGTGCGCTGTTTGATTGATGAGTGTGCTAACATCGGGCAGATTCCGAAACTGGAAAAGCTGGTGGCCACCATCCGAAGCCGTGAAATCTCTGCCTGTCTGGTGTTGCAGGCGCAGAGTCAGCTCAAGGCGATCTATAAGGACAACGCGGATACCATCATCGGTAACATGGATACTTCTATCTTTCTGGGCGGTAAGGAGCCGACCACTCTCAAGGAGCTGGCCGCCGTGCTGGGTAAGGAAACCATCGACACCTACAACACCGGAGAGAGCCGTGGGAGGGAAACATCCCATTCACTCAACTATCAAAAATTGGGGAAAGAGCTGATGAGCCAGGATGAGCTTGCTGTTATGGATGGCGGCAAGTGTATCCTCCAGCTGCGCGGTGTGCGTCCTTTCCTTTCGGATAAGTACGACATCACCAAGCACCCCAATTTCAAGTACACTGCCGATGCGGATGATAAGAACGCTTTTGACATTGAAGCATTCTTGTCTGCAAGGCTGAAACTCAAGCCCGATGAGGTCTGCGATGTATATGAAGTAGACACAAAGGGCACTTAATTTCGTTCCGCTTTAGAAGGGAGTGATCTTATCTATTCGCCGCAACTGCCTCTGTTGAGGCCATTGGCGTACAAAGCGGACAATCGCAAGAAAAAATAATGAAAAAGGAGGACAGCCGGAATCATGCCCCCGGAAACCGGGCGGCAGATTGTTCCGGCTTTTGTATGCCTATGAAACATGACAAACCTATTTTTTAATCAGATTCCGGCTAACAAACTATATGGCATTTTTTGAACAGGCAATTACCGTTCTTCAGACTCTCGTTATCGCTCTGGGCGCTGGTCTTGGTATCTGGGGTGTCATCAACCTGTTGGAAGGTTACGGCAATGACAACCCTGGCGCCAAATCTCAGGGCATGAAGCAGCTTATGGCCGGTGCTGGTGTAGCCGTTGTTGGTATGGTTCTTGTACCTCTGCTCTCCGGGCTGTTCTCTGTCTAAGCGTTCCTGCATGAAATCCTTGCCGCTCCCGCAGTTCTGCGGGGGCGGCGGAAAGGAGGTTGACACCGTATGGATTTCTTACTTGAAGCCCTGACAAATTGGCTGAAAGAAATGCTGGTGGGCGGTATTATGAGCAACCTTTCGGGGATGTTTGACAGTGTAAACCAACAAGTCGCGGATATATCCGTACAGGTAGGACAGACCCCACAGGGATGGAATGGCAGTATTTTCAATATGATTGAGAATCTGTCAAACTCCATCATGGTGCCGATTGCAGGTGTGATCCTGGCTATCGTGATGACCGTAGACCTGATCCAGATGATTGCAGACAAGAACAACCTGCATGATGTGGATACCTGGATGATTTTCAAGTGGGTGTTCAAATCAGCTGCCGCCATCCTCATTGTCACAAACACATGGAATATCGTGATGGGCGTCTTTGATATGGCGCAGAGCGTGGTGGCGCAGGCGGCAGGGATTATCAATTCGGATGCGTCCATTGACATTTCCTCAGTTATGACCGATCTGGAACCGAGGCTGATGGAAATGGATTTGGGACCGCTGTTCGGACTGTGGTTCCAATCCCTCTTTATTGGCATTACCATGTGGGCGTTGTATATCTGTATCTTTATCGTTATTTATGGCCGTATGATCGAGATCTACCTTGTAACTTCGGTGGCTCCTGTTCCAATGGCTGCAATGATGGGCAAAGAATGGGGCGGTATGGGACAGAATTACCTCCGATCCCTGCTGGCACTGGGCTTTCAGGCGTTTCTCATTATCGTCTGCGTGGCAATTTATGCTGTGCTGGTGCAGAACATCGCTCTGGAAGATGACATCATCATGGCAATCTGGAGCTGCGTGGGCTACACCGTACTGCTATGTTTTACGCTGTTCAAAACCGGCAGTCTCGCCAAATCAGTCTTTCAGGCGCACTAAAACGGAAGGAGGTTTCCACATTGGCTTATGTACCCGTACCCAAGGACTTAACAAAAGTCAAAACAAAGGTCATGTTCAATCTGACCAAGCGGCAGCTTATCTGCTTCACGGGCGGAGCGCTTATTGGCGTACCGCTTTTCTTTTTGCTCAGAAAACCTACCGGAAACAGTGTAGCGGCTATGTGTATGATGCTGGTTATGCTGCCCTTCTTTATGCTGGCTATGTACGAAAAGCATGGACAGCCCCTGGAAAAGATCGTGGGCAACATTCTCAAAGTAGCTGTGATCCGTCCAAAGCAGCGACCTTACCAGACCAACAACTTTTATGCCGTATTAAAGCGGCAGGAAATGCTCGATAAGGAGGTGTATGACATTGTTCACCGCAATAAAAAAATGGCTGCATCGGATGTTCGGAAAAACCGAGGAAAAAACTGTGCGGCCGGTAAAGACAAAGAAAAAGCTGTCCCACGCCGATAAGAAGCAGATCGAAGCGGCCATTGCCCGCGCTAACCGCACGGACAAAAAAGGAAAATCTGCGCAGGACAGTATCCCTTATGAACGGATGTGGCCGGACGGAATCTGCCACGTATCGGACAGCCACTACACAAAGACCATCCAGTTTCAGGACATCAACTATCAGCTCTCCCAAAACGAAGATAAGACGGCAATCTTTGAGGGGTGGTGTGATTTCCTCAATTATTTTGACAGCTCGATTCATTTCCAGCTGTCTTTTTTGAACCTTGCGGCATCGGAGGAGACCTTTGCTAACTCCATTTCCATCCCGCCCCAGAGGGACGCCTTTGACAGTATCCGCGAGGAATACACCACAATGCTGCAAAATCAGCTGGCCAGAGGTAACAACGGTCTCATCAAGACCAAATACCTGACCTTTGGTATCGACGCGGACAGCATCAAAGCCGCCAAGCCCCGTCTGGAGCGTATTGAGACCGATATACTTAATAACTTTAAGCGTCTTGGTGTAGCTGCCAGAACGCTGGACGGTAAAGAAAGGCTTTTTCAGCTTCATGCGGTATTCCACATGGATGAACAACTCCCGTTTCAGTTTGAATGGGACTGGCTGGCTCCTTCCGGTCTGTCCACAAAAGATTTTATTGCACCAAGCTCCTTTGAGTTCCGCACCGGCAAGCAGTTCCGTATGGGTAAGAAATACGGGGCTGTTTCTTTTTTGCAGATTCTCGCACCGGAGCTGAATGACCGTCTGCTGGCTGATTTTCTGGATATGGAAAGCTCGCTCATTGTGAGTATGCACATTCAGTCGGTGGATCAGGTGAAAGCCATCAAAACGGTAAAGCGCAAGATTACCGACCTTGACCGCAGCAAGATCGAGGAACAGAAAAAAGCAGTCCGCGCCGGATATGACATGGACATCATTCCATCTGATCTTGCTACCTACGGCAGTGAAGCGAAAAAACTCTTGCAGGATTTGCAGAGCCGCAACGAGAGAATGTTCCTTTTGACCTTTCTGGTGCTGAACACAGCGGACAATCCCCGTCAGCTTGGCAACAACATTTTCCAGGCAGGCTCCATTGCCCAGAAGTATAACTGTCAGCTGACCAGGCTGGACTTCCAGCAGGAAGAAGGGCTGATGAGCTGTCTGCCCCTGGGACTCAATCAGATCGAGATCCAGCGAGGACTGACCACCAGTTCTACGGCTATCTTTGTACCGTTCACCACACAGGAATTATTCCAGAACGGCAAAGAAGCTCTGTACTATGGCATCAATGCTCTATCCAACAACCTCATCATGGTGGATCGAAAGCTGCTGAAAAACCCAAACGGCCTGATTTTGGGTACGCCGGGTTCCGGTAAGTCCTTCAGCGCAAAACGAGAAATTGCCAACTGCTTTTTGCTTACCAGTGATGATGTTATCATCTGTGACCCGGAAGCAGAGTACGCACCTCTGGTGGAGCGTCTGCATGGGCAGGTCATCAAGATCTCGCCTACCTCCACCAACTACATCAATCCGATGGATCTGAATCTGGACTATTCGGATGATGAAAGCCCGCTGTCACTCAAGTCTGACTTTATCCTCAGCTTG
The DNA here is from genome assembly GCF_054108085.1 of Flintibacter sp. SJQ-8. NCBI lineage: Bacteria > Bacillati > Bacillota > Clostridia > Eubacteriales > Flintibacter > Flintibacter sp. SJQ-8. The sequence goes on along the minus strand of NZ_JBPJWR010000001.1, from coordinate 128,634 downwards.
TGTGAGCTGATCGTGGGCGGTAAGGAGGGCTTGCAGCCGGTGCAGAAAACCATTATTGACCGTTGTGTGCGCTTGGTCTATCAGACCTATCTCAATGACCCGCGCCCGGAGAATATGCCCATACTGGAGGATTTGTATAATCTGCTTCGGGAACAGGAGGAAAAGGAAGCCCAGTATATCGCTACAGCTCTTGAAATCTATGTAACCGGCTCCCTCAATGTGTTCAACCACCAGAGCAATGTGGACATTGATAACCGGATTGTCTGCTATGACATCAAGGAACTGGGCAAGCAGCTTAAAAAAATCGGTATGCTGGTGGTTCAGGATCAGGTATGGAACCGTGTCACCATCAACCGTGCTGCGCACAAGTCCACCCGCTACTACATCGACGAGATGCACCTGCTTTTGAAGGAGGAACAGACCGCTGCTTATACGGTGGAAATCTGGAAGCGATTCAGAAAATGGGGCGGTATTCCGACAGGTATCACCCAGAATGTCAAAGACCTTTTGAGCAGCCGCGAGGTAGAGAACATCTTTGAAAACTCGGACTTCGTGTATATGCTTAACCAGGCAGGCGGAGACCGTCAGATTTTGGCGAAGCAACTGGGGATTTCCACGCACCAGCTTAGCTATGTGACCCACTCCGGTGAGGGCGAGGGCCTGCTGTTCTATGGCTCCACGATCCTGCCGTTTGTAGACCACTTCCCGAAGAACACCGAACTTTACCGCATTATGACCACCAAACCTCAAGAATTGAAAAAGGAGGATGAATGATTATGAACCCCAACATTTTGAATAAAAACCCGCTGATGTTTTTTGACAGGGCGGTAAATGCCCAGCGCAGCCAGCTGCTTACGGTCATGGCCGATGCGGTAAGTGAGTGCCGCACGGCGGCAGATCAGGCAGCCGAACTGAATGAGACCGGTCAGGTGGGGCTTCTCCGTCTGGCAGAGGTCTGGAGCGCCATTCGTGCTAAAGAAGGTATGGGCGGCCTGATTCTGGAAGGAACAGAGGCGAAGATCCTGTCCGATGTGGTGGCACAGTTTTATGCCTACCTGTCCGGCTGTATGTTCAACGATCCTGTGGGAATGGCCATTTATGCAGAGCTGCACTACATGATGTCTTCCCTCATGCTGGGAGAATGGTTTGAATAAAGAGCCGCGCCTGCGCTTTACTGATGAGGAACGGTCTGATCCTGCACTGGAAAAGCCGATCCGTAAAGCGGAGAAAGCTGCGGCCAGAGCAGATAAGGCGCAGGCCAATATCCCAAAGAAAAAGGTCAGGCAGACGGTCATTGACCCGGATACCGGAAAAAAGACCTCGAAGCTGACCTTTGAGGACAAGAAAAAGCCACATTCCAAAGTTTCTCAAGGAGTCAGGGAAGCTCCCGTCCATCTGGTTGCGGGCAAGCTCCACAAAGAGATCCGGGAAACAGAGCAGGACAATGTGGGCGTGGAAAGCGCCCACAAGTCCGAGGAGGCGGTGGAGACCGGCGCTTATCTGGTGCGGGAGGGCTATCGCGGCCACAAGCTGAAGCCGTACCGCAAAGCAGCACAGGCAGAGCGCCAACTGGAAAAGGCAAATGTAAATGTTCTGTACCAGAAATCTTTGCAGGAAAATCCCCAGTTTGCCAGCAATCCGCTTTCTCGCTGGCAGCAAAAGCAGGCCATCAAAAGGCAGTATGCCGCCGCCAAACACGCCGGTCAGACTGCCGGAAATACCGCCCAGGCTGCGTCCAAAACCGGAAAAGCCGCAAGGACGGTGAAAGAAAAGGCACAGCAGGCAGGGGCGTTCGTCATGCGCCACAAGAAGGGTTTCCTGATGGCAGGGGTTTTGTTTCTCATTACCTGTATGCTGATGAATACCATGTCCTCCTGCTCCATGATGGCGCAGAGCATCGGTTCCGTTCTCTCCGGCACCACTTATCCGTCGGATGACCCGGAAATGCTGGCAGTGGAGGCAGATTATGCAGCCAGAGAAGTCCAGTTGCAGGAGGAAATCGACAACATTGAAAGCAGCCACCCAGGGTATGACGAGTATCGCTATGACCTTGGTATGATCGGCCATGACCCTCATGAGCTGGCAGCATTTCTGTCTGCCGTCTTGCAAGGTTACACCCAGCAGAGCGCTCAGGCAGAGCTGGCGCGTGTGTTTGCAGCACAGTATCAGCTGACGCTTACTGAGGAAGTGGAGATTCGCTACCGCACGGAGACCTCCACCGACCCGGAGACCGGCGAGACCACCTCAGAAGAAGTCCCCTATGAGTATTACATTTTGAATGTGAAACTCACCAGCAAGCCCATTTCCGCTGTGGCGTCGGAGTTACTGACCCCGGAGCAGATGGAAATGTATCAGGTTTACCGGCAGACCATGGGCAATAAGCCGTTGTTGTTTGGCGGCGGTTCCCCTGATACCAGCGGCTCGGAAGATCTGTCCGGTGTGCAGTTCATTAACGGTACCCGCCCCGGCAATCCTCAGCTGGTGGAACTGGCCAAGCGTCAGGTGGGCAATGTGGGCGGCTATCCTTATTGGAGCTGGTATGGCTTTGACAGCCGCGTGGAGTGGTGCGCCTGCTTTGTATCCTGGTGTTATAACCAGGCTGGAAAAAGTGAACCGCGCTTTGCAGGCTGTGAGTGGCAGGGCGTTCCGTGGTTCCAGTCTCATGGACAATGGGGTGCAAGAGGCTATAACAATCTGGCTCCCGGAGATGCAATTTTCTTTGATTGGGATTTGGATGGGACAGCAGACCATGTGGGTATCGTGATCGGTACGGATGGCAGCCGTGTTTATACGGTGGAGGGAAATTCCGGCGATGCCTGCAAGATCAAAAGTTATGACCTGAATTATCAAAGTATTAAGGGCTACGGCCTGATGAACTGGTAACAGACTTTGTGGAAAGGAGTGAACGGTTATGGCAAAAAACAAAATTGAACGTATCGACCAGGAAATTGAGAAAACCCGTGAGAAGATTGCGGAATATCAGGAAAAGCTCAAGACCCTGGAAGCACAGAAAACGGAGGCAGAGAATCTGGAAATCGTTCAGATGGTTCGTGCGTTACGCATGACTCCAGCACAGCTGAACGCTATGCTTTCCGGTGGAATGAACCACGGCAGAGATACAGCACTGTCGGAATCAAATAATCAGGAGGTTACCGCTTATGAAGAATAAAAGAATTTGCAAAACACTTTCCGCCCTTTGCCTGACAATGGTTGTGGCATTTGGCTTTACGATCCCTGCTTTCGCACAGGGGTCAGAACAGGCTCCGGCGGCACCGGCAGAGGATTCTACCAATGACAGCAATGTGATTGTGGAAGAAACAGAACAGGCACCGGCACTTACACCGGAGGGGAATGCGGCATTGGTGGATGATTTTGGAGGCAATAAGCAGCTTATTACTGTTACGACCAAAGCTGGCAACTATTTTTACATTTTGATCGACAGGGCTAATGAGGATAAAAAGACTGCTGTTCACTTTCTGAACCAGGTGGATGAAGCGGATTTGATGGCATTGATGGAAGATGAAAATGTCAAAGAGGAGCCGGCTGCTGTGTGTAGCTGCACGACAAAATGTGAAGCAGGGGCAGTCAATACGGCCTGCCCGGTCTGCGCAACTGATAAGAGTAAATGTACGGGCAAAGCACCGGAACCTCCGGCAGAAACATCGGAGCCGGAAAAAGAGAAGCCTGCCGGATTGAACCCGGCTGCGCTGGCCCTTTTGCTGGCTCTGCTTGGTGGCGGTGGCGTATTTGCCTACTCGAAGCTCGTTAAGAATAAGCCTAAGACCAAGGGCAATGACAGTCTGGACGATTATGATTATGGCGAGGAAGATTCCGAGGAATGGGAAACCGAGGATGAGGAGTCGGACGAACCGAATGCTGACGGGGGCAGCACAGAAGAAGATGATGAGGACAGTGTGAAATGACCCGTTTCACAGACAGCCCCTACGAACGCATGATGACACGCAGGCCGGAGGGCGGGAAGGAAACTTCCCGTCCTCCTTCTTTACCCCACAGCCACCCCTGCTATGGTTGCGGGAATTATGGAAGACCATGCGTAGGTATCTGTCACCGGGAAATGTCCCGATGGCTCAAAGAGAGGAGGAACCATCATGGCTCAACATAAATTGGTAATTGCCGAAAAACCATCAGTTGCCCAGAGTTTGGCGGCGGTGATCGGCGCAACCGTCCGTAAGGACGGGTATCTGGAGGGCAACGGCTGGCGTGTCAGCTGGTGCGTGGGCCACCTGTCCGGTCTTGCGGATGCAGACAGCTATGACCCAAAGTATGCCAAGTGGCGATATGATGATCTGCCTATCCTGCCGGAACATTGGCAGATGGTGGTAGGAAAAGATAAGAAAAAGCAGTTTGATATTCTCAAAAAGCTGATGAATGCCCCGGATGTGACGGAAGTGGTAAATGCCTGTGATGCCGGACGCGAGGGCGAGATGATCTTCCGTAGCGTCTATGAGCTGGCAGGTTGCAAGAAGCCGATGAAAAGGCTCTGGATTTCTTCGATGGAGGACTCCGCCATAAGGGAGGGCTTTGCAAACCTGCGCCCAGGTGTAGATTATGATGGACTTCGGGATGCTGCTCTCTGCCGTGCCAAGGCCGACTGGCTGGTGGGGATCAATGCCACAAGGCTTTTTTCCGTGCTGTACCACCGCACCCTCAACATCGGGCGCGTGATGTCCCCAACGCTGGCACTGATTGTCCAGCGAGAAGCTGAAATCGACACATTTAAGCCGGTTCCTTTTTATACCGTGGCGCTGGAGCTGCCCGGTCTTACCGTATCCGGGGAGCGCATGAGTGACCGAGCAAGCGCAGAGCAGCTGAAAGAAGCCTGTCAGGGTGCAGCTGTCACAATCAAAAAGGTGGAGTGCAAGGAAAAGTCCGAAAAGCCGCCTGCCCTCTATGACCTGACTACTCTGCAAAGAGATGCCAACCGCCTGCTTGGATTTACAGCCCAGCAGACCCTGGACTATCTGCAAAGCCTGTATGAAAAGAAGCTCTGCACCTATCCCCGTACTGACAGCCGCTATCTGACCGGTGATATGGCAGACAGCCTGCCGGTGCTGGTGAATCTGGTTGCCAATGCTATGCCATTTCGCAAAGGGATCGCCATTACCTGTGATCCGCAGACAGTCATCAACGATAAGAAAGTAACCGACCACCACGCAGTAATCCCTACCAGAAATCTCAAGGATGCAGACCTTTCTGCCCTTCCTGCGGGAGAAAAAGCGGTGCTGGAGCTAGTGGCCCTGCGTCTGCTGTGTGCCGTGGCCCAGCCCCATATCTATTCGGAAACCGTTGTGATTGCAGCGTATGCCGGTAGGGAGTTTACCGCCAAAGGAAAAACGGTGAAGCACCCCGGATGGAAAGCACTGGAGGACGCCTACCGTGCCAAAATGAAGGATGCAGAGCCGAAAAAAGAGGGCGCAGAGAAAGCCCTGCCGGAACTGACCGAAGGACAGACCCTTTCAGTTGCTGCGGCAATCGTCAAAGAAGGCAAAAGCAGTCCGCCCCTGCACTTTACGGAGGACACCCTATTGTCCGCAATGGAGACTGCCGGGAAAGATGATATGCCAGAGGATGCTGAGAGAAAAGGTCTGGGGACACCGGCCACCCGTGCCAGTATTTTGGAAAAGCTGGTATCTGCCGGTTTTCTGGAGCGAAAAAAGAACAGAAAAACGGTGCAGCTTCTCCCTTCCCACGATGCAGTTTCCCTGATCACCGTTCTGCCGGAACAGCTGCAATCTCCGCTTTTGACTGCCGAGTGGGAGTACCGCCTGGGGGAAATTGAGCACGGGCAGCTTGCTCCAGAGGAGTTTCTGGACGGGATTAGCACCATGTTGAAAGATCTGGTGGGAACTTATCAGGTCATCAAGGGAACCGAGTACCTGTTTACCCCGCCCCGTGAGGTGGTAGGCAAATGCCCCCGCTGCGGCGGTGAGGTTGCAGAACTGCAAAAAGGCTTCTTCTGCCAGAGCAAAGAATGCAGATTTGCAATCTGGAAAAACAATAAATGGTGGACTGCCAAGAAAAAACAGCCGACCAAGGCGGTGGTGTCTGCGCTGCTGAAAGATGGCTGTGTCCGTGTGACGGGGCTATATTCGGAGAAAACCGGCAAGACCTACGATGCCACTGTGGTTTTGGAGGACGATGGACAGTATGCCAACTTCAAGCTGGAATTTGACCAGCGGAAAGGAGGCAGCCGATGAAGCTCTCTTTAGTGGAACGGGAAACCATTCTCCTGCTGTCCCTTTCACGATGATAAGAACCCAAGCATGAAGGTAGACCAGCGGTTCCACTGCTTTGGCTGCGGTGAAGATGGGGATGTGATCGACTTTACCGCAAAGCTCTTTGACCTCTCCCCAAAAGAAGCGGCGGAGAAACTGGCACAGGACTTTGGCCTGATCTATGACAGTCAGGCCCCGCCCCGCAGGAGATATGTCCGGCAAAAAAACGAGGCACAGAAGTTTCGGGAGAATCGACAGCGCTGTTACCGCGTACTGTCCGATTACTACTATCTGTTGAAAAAATGGGAAGCCGACCGTTCTCCCAGGACACCGGAGGAAGAACCGCACCCCCGCTTTGTGGAAGCAATCCAGAAGAAACCCTATGTAGAGTACCTGCTGGACCTTTTTCTTTATGAAAGTGAAGAAGAACAAAAGGCATGGATTGCAGAACACACAGCAGAAATCACACACTTGGAAAGGAGATTGAAAATCATGGCTGAGAACAAACCCACCAACCGAGAACGGCTAAGGGAAATCACAGATGGCATCGAGCAGGGCATCAAAGAACTGTTTGAGAGTGAAAAGTATATGCGCTATCTGTCCGTCATGTCCCGCTTCCACCGCTATTCGGTAAACAACACCATGCTCATCTATATGCAGAAGCCGGACGCCACATTGGTAGCCGGATACAATAAGTGGAAAGACCAGTTTGAGCGTCATGTAAAAAAGGGCGAGCATGGCATTACCATCATCGCCCCAACACCGTACAAGAAGAAAATCGAGGAGCAGAAGCTGGACCCGGATACCAAGGCTCCGATTCTGGATAAAGACGGAAAGATCGTCACAGAGGAAAAAGAAATCGAGATTCCCATGTTCCGCCCGGTCAAGGTCTTTGATGTGAGTCAGACCGACGGGAAACCTTTGCCGGAGCTTGCTTCCTCCCTTTCCGGCAATGTGCAAAATTATGAGGCATTCATGGAGGCCCTGCGCCGCAGCGCACCGGTGCCGATTACTTTTGAAGCAATGGCCGCCGATACGGACGGCTATTTTTCTGCCGATCATCAGAAAATTGCCATTCGTCAGGGCATGAGCGAGGTGCAGACGGTTTCGGCCACAGTACACGAGATTGCCCACAGCAAGCTCCATGACCCTAAAAAATATGAAATGCTACCGTCATGGAAGGTTGTGCAGGAGAGTGAAGGTGGAACCAAGCATGATTTCAAGTTGGATTTTGCCACAGAAAAAGAAGCCGAACAGTTTGCTTCTGATATGGATTGGCGTTATGTGGACGAAAATCAGTTTGAATGGCGTCTTGCAGTTGAGGAAGATGCAACCGCAGAAAAACAGGCAATCAAAAACCGTCACACGGAAGAAGTGGAGGCTGAAAGCATCTCCTATGCAGTCTGCAAATATTTTGGCATCGAGACAGGAGAAAACAGCTTTGGCTATATTGCCAGTTGGAGTCAGGGCAAGGAACTGAAAGAGTTGAGAGCCAGTTTGGAGACCATCAACAAAACCTCCGGCACTTTGATCTCCGATATTGAGCGCCACTATAAGGAAATCTGCAAAGAGCGCGGAATCGACCCTCATGCAAAGGTAGAGCCGGAAACCGCCCCGATAGAGCAGCCAGCAGATGCCATTAAGGTATCTGATAGGCTGCCGACCGGCGATCTGACCTACTATGTAGCAGAGTGCATGGAATTTCCAAACCTCGGAGAATACCACGATAACCTGTCTTTGGAGGAAGCAATCCGTATTTATCAGGAGATTCCGGCAGAACGAATGAACGGGATCAAGGGCATTGGTTTTGAACTGAAAGACGGAAGCGATTATGAAGGACCGTTTCCGATTTTGATCGGGCAGACCATTGACCTGGACACTATTCAGGCAATCGACTATTACCGTGACAATCCGCTGGTACAGAAAGCGGTAAAGGAACTGGCTGCGGCAATGCCGGAAATGGAAGTGCTGGGGGCGGACGCCAATCAGCAGGAGGCTTTGTTTCTGATCGACAATGCCATCTATCTTCATATCCAGTCCTGTGACAGCGGCTGGGGCTATACCCTTTACGATGCCGCATCCATGAAAGAGTTGGATGGTGGTCAGCTGGATATGCCGGAGATTTCCCGCATGAAGGCAGTTCTCCAGATTTGTGATGACAACGATTTGGACAGAGACTCGGTAAAATACGCACCGTTGTCCATGATTGAGACCTTGCAGGAAGCTGCCTACCAGCAGATGCAGGCAGAGGCCAGTCAGATGGCTGCTTCTTCCCAGCTGCCGGAAGCACAGGAGCAGGCGCTGGATGAATACCCAACGCCGGATGAGCAGGTCTCTACACCGGATATGCAGGAATACGGATACTCCTATGATGGGATGCTCCCTGTTACCAGAGAACGGGCGCTGGAACTGGATGCCGCTGGTTTGACTGTCTATGTGCTGCATGAGGACAATACGGAGAGTATGGTATTTGACTCGCAGGAAATCATGGATCATGGCGGCCTTTTCGGTGTGGACCGTGAGGAATGGGAGAAAAGCCCTCAGTTCCACGAAAAGGTCATGGAGCGCCAGGAACATCAGCAGGAACGGGAACAGGCATTTCTTGCTCAGAACAGAGATTGCTTTGCCATCTATCAGGTGAGCCGTGACGATCCACAGAATGTGCGCTTTATGAATCTGGACTGGTTAAAGTCCCATGCCATTTCCATAGACCGCAGCAATTATGATCTCATTTACACTGCTCCGCTGAGGGAGTCTGGCACGGTACCGGAGCAGCTGGAAAAACTATATGAGCAGTTTAATCTGCAAAAACCGGCGGATTTTCAAAGTCCTTCTATGAGTGTCAGTGACATCGTTGCGATCAAGCAGGATGGTAAGGTATCCTGTCATTACTGTGACAGTGTTGGTTTTACCCAGATCCCCGGATTCCTGCCGGAAAATCCGCTGAAAAATGCGGAGATGGCCGTGGAGGACGATTACGGCATGATCGACGGTATCATCAATAATGGCGCAAAAGAGCCTACGGTGGCAGAGCTGGAACAGCAGGCCCGCAGCGGTCAGCCTATCTCCCTCATGGACTTGGCTGATGCCGTTCATCGGGAGGAACGGGATAAGAAAAAATCCGTTGTGGATCAGCTGAAAAGCCAGCCCAAAGCGGAACACAAAAAGACAGCACCCAAAAAGAGTGCGGAAAGGGAGATTTGATATGGGAAACTTTACTTTTGAGGAAATGAACCTGATGTGCATTTACAATACCGGCAGCCGCACCGGACTGATCGACAGCCTGCGTGAGATGCGCGGCGAGCTTTCGCCGGAGGAAACAGAACTGAGAGAGCTAACCGACAGCGCCCTTACGAAGCTCTGTGCGATGACCGATGAGGACTTTGCCGAGTTGGAGCTGTACCCCGATTTTGACCAGTAAACCTAAAGCTGTTCTTTGTGGGGACAGAAAGCTATTTATTCTACTATTTTTTCAAGTAGAGTTTTACAAAAAAAGGATGTAACTCCTTGACAAGATGATGTATAATGTACTTTATGTAAATTAGAAAGCACTAGGGAGTTTTAGAAATATGAAAAAGCTAATAGAAGTATCATTAAAATCTATCATTTTCTTTGTTGGATGGGCAATTTGCGCATCAGTTATACCAATTCCTGAGATTGACAATGCAGCGCTGTGGAGATTTTTTGCAGAACTAATACCGTTTTTGGCGATTGTTGTTATGACCGTTATTTTTTGGTTTGTAGATCGTAAAAAAACCAAGTTACATCTCGCACAACGCCCCGTCTATAACAGTTTATTAGGAGGGGTAGTGGGACTAAGCTGGTTAGGTATATCTGTCGGTATTTTGCTTTTTGCCGGGTCTGCACGGATAGAAGATACTAATCATATTTCTATGCTCTGGCTCTGGATACTATCAGCCTTTATCAACACAATTATGCAGGAAATGTTAGTTCGTGGTTATCTATATCAGATGATAAAGAGAAACTACAATGTAGTTGCGGCAACTGTTGTGTCTACCATGCTATTTACTTTGGCACATGGAGGTGCTTTTGAAGCAGGAATTCTCCCTGTTTTGAATGTTTTGACAATGAGTTTGTTTATGACAGCAGTTTTGGAATATACAAATTCTTTGATTGCACCTATAATCATTCATTTTCTCTGGAATAGTGTAGGAGCAATTATTTTGGGAGGAGTATCACTTGCAGAGGACTATCCGCATTTGTTTAATATGACATTCGGTGGCGATCAACTGCTATCTGGTGGAATTTATAAAATTGAAGGCAGTGTTGTAGTATTTGTTTTGAATGTGCTTATGATAATTGGATTTATTGTGGCAAAGAAAAAGAAGAATATTGCATGAGAAGCCACAAAGTAGCAAGCAGGAAATCGTTCAGGTTTCCTGCTTTTCTTTTACCCAAAACCGAAAGGAGGACAGAATACCATGCCAACCAAAGCTGAACTATATGCACAGATGGCGGACAAAGTGGCAACACAGCTCACGGGGAGCTGGCAGGAATGGGCAGGGTTTCTCACTACTGCTTCCCGCCTTTACAAGTACCCGTTCCATGAGCAGCTGATGATCTATGCCCAGCGACCGGATGCCACCGCCTGTGCGGAGTACGATTTGTGGAATGAAAAGATGGGCCGTTATGTAAGGCGCGGTTCCAAGGGAATCGCTCTGGTGGATGATTCCGGGGACAGACCTCGCCTGCGTTATGTCTTTGACATTTCCGACACCGGAACCCGTGAACATTCCCGCACTCCCTGGCTGTGGCAGTTGGAGGAGCGCTATCTGGATTCCGTGCAGGCCATGCTGGAGCGCACCTATGATGTTTCCGGTGAGGATCTTGCCGGACAGCTCACCGAGGTAGCCGGAAAACTGGCCGAGGAATACTGGACGGAGCATCAGCAGGACTTCTTCTATATCGTTGACGGTTCCTTTTTGGAGGAATATGATGAGTATAACATCGGAGTGCAGTTCAAGGCAGCCGCCACCGTCAGCATCACTTACGCTTTGATGTCCCGCTGTGGACTGGAGCCGGAACGCTACTTCGACCACGAAGATTTCATGGCGATCTTTGATTTCAACACCCCGTCCACCATCGGGGCGCTGGGAACAGCGGTCAGCCAGATCAACCAGCAGGTGCTGCGGCAGATCGGCGTTACCGTCCGAAATGCAGAGCGCGAAGCCAACCAAGAAAGGAGCAAGCAAGATGAACAATCCCATGACCTACATCCAGAACGGAGACTATCAGATTCCCGACCTGAAGCTGAGCCAGCAGCCGGAGAAACCCCTGGGCAAGTACGGCAGGATGAGGAAAACCTACCTGAAGGAACACCGTCCCATCCTCTACAACCAGATGTTGCTGAGCGAGAAGCTGTACCCGCACCTCATCGAGATCGACGAGACCGCCCAGAGCAGACTGGAACAGATGATGCTCCAGCTGGCGAAGGAAGCGGGAGCCACCGAGGAACTGAAAGCCAGCGATCCCATGAAGTGGGTGGGCCTGATGAACACCTGCAAAGCCCAGGCAGAGGAGATCCTGATGGCGGAGCTTATCAACAGCTGACCCTAAACCTGTTCCTCTCCGAAGCGGAGCAGATCCAATCCATAGATGAAGCAGAGAATGTAGCGCATACATCCTCTGCTTTTTCTTTTGCCCAAAATGATATTGACCATGTGCTGCGTTTGGGAGGCAATACAGATCGTCAGAGGGAGCGTGTGGTTGCAGCATTTGAAAAGCAGAAAACCACCGCTGAGATTGCCGAGATACTGAAAACGCTGTACCACGGCGGCAACGGCCTTGGCAGCGTGAGCGTATGGTATGCCGAGGATGGCATCCATCTTTCCCACGGGAAGTCTGTCCGTTATGACAGGTCTGCCCAGGTCATTTCCTGGGAGAGTGCCGCAGAGCGCATCGGGGAACTTTTGGAAAGTGGCCAGTTTGCCTCCAATGTGGAGCTTGCAGAAGCGGCAGGCTATGAACGCTCCCTCCTTGCAGAAAAACTTTGGCATCTGTACCACGATTTCAGCGATAAAGCCAGAGATTCCGGGTATCTGTCCTGTCTGTCCGGTATTCAGAGAACCGGGTTCCCGGAAGAAACTGCATGGCTTGCCGAGCAGCTGAGTGACCCGGCTTTCCGCCAGACCCTCAAGGAAGAATACGCCGCCTTCTGGACTGCCTATCAGCAGGACCGTGACCTGTTGCGCTTTCATTACCATAGGCCAAGGGAAATTTGGGAGAACCTGAAGGATCTTGACCTGCCACGCAGAACTTTTTCTTCGGACCTTTCCCAAGTGCCAACCGTCCAGCATTTCATTACCGAGGATGAGATCGACGCCGCCATGACCGGCGGCAGCAGTTTTGCCGGAGGAAAGGGCCGTATCTATGCGTTCTTCATGGAAAACCATACGGATAAGGAAAAAGTGAGATTCCTTAAAGACGAGTATGGCATTGGCGGACGCTCTCATGCCCTGTCCGGCGCAACACACAGCGGCGAAGATCACGATGGGAAAGGACTGCACTATAAAAAGCAGGACTGCCCGGATGTTCACTTGAACTGGGAAAAGGTTGCCAAGCGCATTACTTCACTTGTCCAGAAAGGCCGCTATCTTACCGAACAGGAACAAGCGCAGTATGACAAGATCCAGGCTGAAAAGGATCTGGCAGAAGAAGATGCCATTCATGCCCAGCAGCCGGAGATAGAGGAAGAAACGCCAAAGCCTACCCTTCGGGAGCAGTTTGAGCAGTATAAGCCTGTGGTGACTGCCGCCATATCTGAGGATGTGGCATATCGAAATGCCTGCGGTCATTCCGACCGTGAAAATGCTGTCATCGAGGGCAATGCCGCTGTGCGCCGTGCGGTTCTTGGCTCTAAGGATATGGAGCTGATTCGGCTCTATTCCGATGTGCCGGAGTTCCGTCAGCGTCTGCACCGGGAAGTGATCGACGAGACCTATCCAAAGCTCCATGAGCTTCTGCGCCCTCTTTCTCAGGAGGATATTGATACCGCCCTTTGTGCATGGAACGGCAATATTGAGAGTAAACACGCTGTTGTCCGCTATATGAAAGACCATGCAAGAGAAAAAGATACCGCCGCATGGCTGGCTCAGGAATACGGCGGCAGTAACAGCAACAGCCTGTTTGTTGTCCGTGCCGGCAGCCCGGAGGAAACGCAGCTGCCCTGGCCGAAGGTACAGCGCAGGCTTGCCCAGCTCATTCAGGAGGAACGGTTCTATACCGAAGAAGAACAGGATCGTTTTGACAACATCGACCCAATCGCCATCCGGGAAGCTCTGGAGGAAAGAGGGATTGTCAACGGCCAGGTGGCAGACCCGGAAAAACTGGACAATGATCCGTTTATCCAACAGGTGAGGTCAGATGCAGAGCAGATTGCAGATGCCGAGACAGAGCAGACTTCCGAAGTTTCCATTTCCGATGAGGAATATGACGCAGTTCGCCGCCCAATTCCGCAAAGAACCTCCTATGACCCAGCCGCCCCGGTCTATGCCGTGGGCGATACCGTGTATATCGAGGATGACGCCTATCAGATCACCGAGCTGCGGGAGGACACCGTACAGCTTCTGCCCACCGGGATGGTATATCCCATCTACCGGGCAGAGCGCAAAGAACAGTTCGAGCAGCTGCTTCGGGCAGACCGCCGCAATGCTTACTATACCGAGTTTCTTCCTATTGACCCGGACAAGGCAGAACAAGACTTGCGGGATGTATTGGCTCATGGACTGATGGATGAAGCGGATAAAAAGCAGATTTCCACGCTGCTGCAATCCGGCAGGAGCAACAGCGAGATCGCCTACTGGCTGAGCAGAGCCTATTCCGGTGAGATTGAGACACTGAATCTGGAGACCGGCGATATTGTCGATTACCGTACCACGGCACAGGGCATAGAACTGGAAGTCATGGATGCAGAGGAAAAGCGTCTGGCTATGCTGTATTTCCGCTGGGATGAGGTTGCGTCTTTGCTGCGCGGGATGTATGCCCGTCAGCAGGACGGTTTTGGACAGGAACAGCCCCAACCGGCTACCGAATCCCCGACCTTCCATTCCGAGACCATGGCCGTCTATCCGGGCGATAAGAACAATCTGCCTTATGATGTGGTGGTGGAACGACTGCATATCGAGGAGCCGGAGCCGCCAGCCCCTGTGACTGAGCCGGAGAAAACCTTTGAGGAAGTGCTGGACGAACACCCGGTTTCCATTCAGGTCAATGGCCAGTGGCAGACCTTTCCCAATGCCAAAGCTGCCGAGGAAGCCTCCTATGAGGAATACAAGGCTAACCTGCGCCGCAATGCAAAAAACTTCCGCATTACAGATGAGCATTTGGGTGAGGGCGGTCCGAAAGCCAAGTTCCAGGCAAATGTCAATGCGATTCGTTTGCTGAAAGAGCTGGAAGCTGCCGGACAGCAGGCAAGCCCCGAACAGCAGGAGGTTCTTTCTCGATATGTGGGCTGGGGCGGTCTCTCTGATGCGTTTGACCCGGAGAAACCGGCATGGGCTTTAGAGTATGCCCAGCTGAAAGAGTTGCTGACCCCGGAGGAATATGCCGCCGCCAGAAGCTCTACCCTCAATGCCCATTACACCAGCCCTACGGTTATCCAGGCAATCTATGAAGCGGTGGGGCGCATGGGCTTTGAAACCGGAAATATTTTGGAGCCATCTATGGGTGTGGGCAACTTCTTCGGTATGCTGCCGGAGGAAATGAGAAACAGCCGTCTATGCGGTGTGGAGCTGGACCCGATTTCCGGGCGCATCGCAAAGCAGCTCTATCCCAAGGCGGACATCACAGTAGGCGGCTTTGAGACCACTGACCGCCGGGACTTCTTTGACCTTGCCATCGGCAATGTGCCTTTCGGTCAGTATCAGGTCAATGACAAAGCCTACAACAAGCTGAATTTCAACATTCATAATTACTTTTTCGCCAAAGCACTGGATCAGGTGCGTCCCGGCGGTGTGGTAGCTTTTGTGACCTCCCGCTATACCATGGACGCCAAGGATTCCACCGTGCGCCGTTATCTTGCCCAGCGTGCCGAGCTGCTGGGAGCGATCCGTCTGCCTAATGACGCGTTCAAAAAGAATGCCGGTGCCGAGGTTGTATCGGACATTATCTTTCTCCAAAAGCGGGACCGTCCGCTGGACATCGTGCCGGAATGGACCCAGACCGGACAGACGGAGAACGATTTTGCCATCAACCGGTATTTTATCGACCACCCGGAAATGGTGCTGGGCAGACAGGAGCCGGTAAGCACTGCTCATGGTATGGATTACACCGTGAACCCCATTGAGGGATTGGAGCTTTCCGACCAGCTGCATGATGCTGTGAAGTATATTCATGGCACTTATCAGGAAGCAGAGCTGCCGGAGCTGGGCGAAGGCGAAGCCATTGACACCTCCATTCCTGCCGACCCCAATGTGAAGAACTATTCCTATGCCATTGTAGACGGACAGGTGTACTACCGGGAAAACAGCCGTATGGTGTGCCCTGACCTCAACGCTACCGCCGAAGCCCGTGTGAAAGGTCTTGTGGGACTGCGGGATTGTGTGCAGGAACTGATCGACCTTCAGATGGACGCAGCGGTTCCGGACAGCACCATTCGGGAGAAGCAGTCGGAACTGAACAGCCTCTATGACAGCTTTTCTGCCAAATACGGTCTCATCAATGACCGTGCAAACCGTCTGGCCTATGCAGATGATTCTTCCTATTACCTGCTCTGTGCGCTGGAAGTCATCGACGAGGACGGAAAGCTGGAACGCAAGGCGGATATGTTCACCAAACGGACCATCAAGCCCCATCAGGCGGTGGCTGTGGTGGATACGGCAAGTGAAGCACTGGCGGTGTCTATCTCGGAAAAAGCCTGCGTGGATATGAGCTATATGAGCCGGCTGACCGGAAAAACAACAGAAGAACTGGCGGGAGAACTGCAAGGCGTGATCTTTCGTGTACCGGGAAAGTTGGAGCAGGACGGATCGCCCCATTATGTGACTGCCGATGAATACCTTTCCGGCAATGTGCGCCGCAAACTGCGTCAGGCACAGCGGGCGGCAGAACAGAACCCGGCCTATGCGGTCAATGTGGAAGCCCTTACTGCCGCCCAGCCCAAAGACCTGGATGCGTCGGAGATTGAGGTGCGTCTGGGTGCTACATGGATCAACAAGGAATATATTCAGCAGTTTATGTATGAAACCTTTCGTACCCCGTACTATCTCCAGCGCAGCATCGAGGTCAATTACTCGTCCTTTACCGCTGAATGGCAGATTACAGGAAAAACTTCTGTTCCTTATAGCGATGTAGCTGCCAATACCACCTATGGAACCAGCCGTGCCAATGCCTACAAGATCTTGGAGGACAGCTTAAACCTGCGTGATGTGCGAATTTATGACACCATTGAGGATGCGGACGGAAAAGAACGCCGGGTTCTTAATGCTAAGGAGACCACCCTGGCCGCTCAAAAGCAGCAGGCTATCCGGGAAGCATTCAAAGACTGGATCTGGAAAGACCCGGAGCGCCGCCAGACTCTGGTGCGCCAGTACAACGAGGAAATGAACTCCACCCGTCCCCGCGAGTATGATGGCAGCCATATCACTTTTGGCGGCATGAACCCGGAAATTACCCTGCGGGAACATCAGCTGAATGCCATTGCCCATGTGCTGTATGGAGGGAATACCCTGCTGGCACACGAAGTGGGAGCGGGAAAAACATTTGAAATGGTGGCCGCAGCGATGGAAGCCAAACGACTGGGCTTATGTCAGAAATCTCTCTTTGTGGTGCCAAATCACTTGACTGAGCAGTGGGCGTCGGAGTTTCTGCGCCTCTATCCTTCCGCCAACATCTTAGTCACCACCAAAAAGGACTTTGAGACCCATAACCGCAAGAAGTTCTGCGCCCGTATTGCGACCGGGGACTATGACGCCATCATCATGGGACACAGCCAGTTTGAGCGCATCCCCATCAGCCGGGAGCGTCAGGAACGGCTTCTCTATGAACAGATCGACGAGATCACCGAGGGGATCGCAGAGGTGCAGGCCAGCGGCGGCGAGCGTTTTACCGTCAAACAGCTGGAGCGTACCCGTAAGTCTCTGGAAGCCAGACTGGAAAAGCTGCAAGCCGAGGGGCGAAAAGACGATGTGGTAACCTTCGAGCAGCTGGGTGTGGACCGGCTGTTCGTGGACGAGGCCCACAACTATAAAAACCTGTTTCTATACACAAAAATGCGGAATGTGGCAGGCTTATCCACATCGGACGCGCAGAAATCCTCCGATATGTTTGCCAAGTGCCGCTATATGGATGAGATCACCGGAAACCGTGGCGTGATTTTTGCCACCGGAACCCCGGTCAGCAACTCCATGACCGAGCTTTACACCATGCAGCGTTACCTTCAGTATGAACGCCTGCAAGAGCTGAACATGACCCACTTCGACTGCTGGGCTTCCCGATTTGGGGAGACCGTCACAGCATTGGAGCTGGCACCGGAAGGCACCGGCTACCGGGCAAGAACGAGATTCAGCAAGTTCTTTAACCTGCCGGAGCTGATGAACCTGTTCAAAGAGGTGGCCGACATTAAGACTGCCGATCAGTTAAATCTCCCTACCCCGGAAGTGGAGTACCACAACATCGTGGCTCAGCCTACTGAACATCAGCAGGAAATGGTCAAAGTCCTTTCGGAGCGCGCATCGCTGGTACACAGCGGCAGCGTTGACCCGTCCCAGGACAATATGCTCAAGATTACCTCGGATGGCCGTAAGCTGGGGCTGGACCAGAGAATCGTCAACCAGATGCTGCCGGACGAACCCGGAACAAAGGTCAATCAGTGTGTGGAGAACATCATGCAGATCTGGCGGGATGGCGAAGCTGACAAGCTGACCCAGCTGGTGTTTTGCGACATTTCTACACCACAGGCAAAAGCCCCTGCAAGCAAGGCAGCAAAAACACTGGATAATCCACTGCTTCATGCACTGGAAGGCGCTGTGCCTCTGCCAGAGCAGGAACCGGCCTTTACGGTATATGACGATATTCGTCAGAAACTCATTGCCCAGGGGATGCCTGCCGACCAGATCGCTTTTATCCATGAAGCCAACACCGAGGTGCGGAAAAAGGAGCTGTTCTCTAAAGTCCGTACCGGTCAGGTGCGTGTGCTTATGGGCAGCACCGCCAAGATGGGCGCAGGCACTAATGTGCAGGACCGTCTGGTGGCACTTCATGATCTGGATTGTCCGTGGAGACCTGGAGACCTTGCCCAGCGAAAGGGCCGTATCGAGCGCCAGGGCAACCAGAACCCCCTTGTTCATGTGTACCGCTATGTGACCGAGGGAACTTTCGACGCCTATCTGTGGCAGACGGTGGAGAATAAGCAGAAATTCATCAGCCAGATCATGACTTCTAAATCGCCGGTGCGCTCCTGCGATGATGTGGATGAAACAGCCCTCAGTTTTGCTGAGATCAAGGCTCTGTGTGCCGGAGATCCCCGTATCAAAGAGCGTATGGATCTGGATGTGGAGGTGTCCCGACTGAAGCTGATGAAAGCCGACCACCAGAGCAAGCAGTATCGTCTGGAGGACCAGCTGCTCAAATACTTTCCGGAGGAGATTGAAAAGCACAAGGGCTTTATCAAGGGCTTTGAATCTGACCTGGAGGTTTTGGCAGCTCACCCGCACCCGGAGGACGGCTTTGCCGGTATGGAGATCCGTGGAGACCTGCTGACCGATAAGGAAAATGCCGGTGCAGCCCTTTTGGATGCCTGCAAGGAGGTCAAAACCTCCGATCCGGTGCAGATCGGCAGCTACCGGGGCTATGCCATGTCTGTGGAATTTTCTGCTTGGAAACAGGAATATACGCTCCTGCTAAAAGGACAGATGACCCACCGGGCAACCCTTGGTACAGACCCTCGCGGAAATCTTACCCGTATCGACAATGCCCTCGCCCAGATGCCGCAGCGTCTGGAGGCAGCAAAGGCACAGCTGGATAACCTCTATCAGCAGCAGGCTGCCGCAAAGGAGGAAGTCGGAAAGCCATTTCTTTATGAAGAAGAACTGAGAAGCAAAAACGCCCGTCTGGTGGAGCTGGATACCCTGCTCAACATCGACGGAAAGGGACAGGCACGCGCTGAAGCTGTTGTTGCCAAAAGCAAACGGCCTTCGGTGCTGGATCATCTGAAACGCCCGGTGCCGCCCCGTAGTACAGACAAGAAACCAAAACAGCATGAGGAGGTGCGATAACATGAATACCAACGATCTGAATACGGCTCTTTATGAAAAGATGGCCGCTGAGCAAGACAAATACAGGGACTGGCTGAAAAGCCAGCCCCCGGAAGAAATCCTGCACCACACCTATGAGTATACGGTCCGTGAAGACATCGTGATGGCGATGGAGGAACTGGAGCTGACCGATGCCCAGGCCCAGGCGCTTTTGGAATCTCCCTCGCCGCTGGCAGATGTGTACCACTATTTTGAAAAGCTGGAGACCGGCTATATGGATGTGATCCGAGACAGTATTGAAAGCCGAGCCAATGAGGTATGCAAAGAACCAGAAGAACTTAATCCCATGGTAGTTTATCTTCATTCTGCTTCATACGCGACTAAGCATGGAGAAACAGACGCATACTGGCTTTCTGACCAGGCAAATTTTTCTTGCAAAGTTGCCATTGAACAGGCAATCAGTGCCCATTATAGGGATAACAGGCTGGATACTGCTTCTGCGGTGCAAGAGATTTTGGAGGAATTTGGAGCAGAGCGGATGAACTTTATTCTCGCCAATACGATTCAGCATAAGGATGCAGATGGGCGGATCTCTTGTGAT
This sequence comes from Flintibacter sp. SJQ-8, assembly GCF_054108085.1. NCBI lineage: Bacteria > Bacillati > Bacillota > Clostridia > Eubacteriales > Flintibacter > Flintibacter sp. SJQ-8. The sequence goes on along the minus strand of NZ_JBPJWR010000001.1, from coordinate 108,586 downwards.
AACAAAGCATGGGCAAAGACCATTCCAATGCCGGAGGATAGTGCCACTTCCCAGCAATGTGTCGATCTGATAGTGGATCGAGTCAATCCGGGACTGGTGGATCTGTTTACAAGACAGGCTCGAAAGACCGTTCAGGAGAAAGAAAAAGGCTCTGTCCTGCAAAAGCTCAAACAGGAGCTGCCTGTCCATAAGCCTGCCGCCCCAAAGAAACGAGAGCCGGAGCGATAACTATGGCAAAGCGTAAGCGGGATGTTCCGGTTTTGTTTTGGGTGTCCGCAGAGGAACTGGAGATAATCCATCAAAAGATGCAGCAATACGGAACAGAAAATCTGAGTGCTTATCTGCGGAAAATGGCGCTGGATGGGTATGTGGTCAAGCTGGATCTGCCGGAGCTGAAGGAGCTTGTTTCCCTGATGCGCCGAAGCAGCAACAACTTAAACCAGCTGACCCGCAAAGTGCATGAGACTGGGCGGGTTTACGATGCTGACTTGGAGGATATATCCCAGCGACAGGAACAGTTGTGGGAGGGTGTGAAGGAAATCCTTACCCAGCTTTCTAAACTTTCATAACAGGGATAGATACTCCATTTGCGGAGGGAGGAACGGCGTTTCTTCGCCGCACCTCCCTCCGCTTTTTCTTTTTGCCGGTATCCTTGTCTTTTGCCTATCCGTACCGGATAATATGAGTAGAATAAAAAGTGAAGCAAAGGAGTGAAAACAGATGCTGACCTTTGAAAAAGTGTTAGAGATTTTTGCAGACTACCTGACCGCAGATGAAACCACCGAAGTTTATATCAGCCGCCATGGAGGTGTAAGGGTTGAATTTGATCAAGACTTTCACTATTGCACCGGAGAGGTGTGCCATACTCCCAAGGAACTGTTCGACCTCTTAGCCGATGATTACCGGACTTATCTGGAGATTGAACTGACCAAAGGAAAACGGGAAGTGACGGAAGATGATGAGAGAGAAGCGGATGCCCTGTGCAAACGGCATCTGGAGCGTTGGAAGGAGGAACTGGAATGAAGATTTTGAGGTGCCTGCTGATGATCGTAACTGCACCGGTCATTTTGGTGCTGACGCTTTTTGTCTGGCTCTGCATGGGGCTGATTTACATATCTGGTCTGGTGCTTGGTCTGCTCAGCACGGTAGTTGCTCTGCTTGGTGTGACTGTGCTGATTACCTATTCTCCGCAGAATGGTGTGATTTTGCTGGTTATGGCATTGTTGATTAGCCCGATGGGGTTGCCGCTGGCTGCGATTTGGCTGCTGGGCAAGGTGCAGAGTTTGAAATTTGCCATTCAGGATTGGGTTTATGGATAAAATCAAGCATAACAATGGGGAAAGTTAGAGAGGAATATTTCCTTATATATGAAAATAGGAGCAGGACAAAGGAAGTTTTTCCGATGTCCTGCTTCTTGCTTATTTGCCTTTGATAGCGATATATTTTTGATTTTTGCTTTTGGGTTTATCCAGTAAAGTCATTTTAAGCATTCCGCTATCAAGCAGTGGGCGTAGGTATTTCTGAGTGAAATTTTTTGTGTTTTTATATCCACAATGTTCTGCGATTTCTGCCTTTGAGAGAGGCTCCACACAAAATGCAAGAATTGCATCATGGGTCTTATCATGGGTTGCATCATGGGTCCTATCATGGGTTGCATCATGGGTCTTTTCTTGTGGACCAACTTTTTCAACCGCAACCGGAGTGAGCGGAATGACTGTACGGAACACATCACCCTCTATAGCTCTGCAATCTGTTGCTGGCGAGAAAAATTTAGGTTTATATGTTTCTGAATATCCAGGCAGTTTTTCAGTCTCACTGCCGATTTATTTGTTGGACTATCTTTCAGCGAAATTAACTGATGAGTTTGGAAAAGGTTTTGACAAATCAAATATTCGCAAGATGAGGCAGTTCTACTGTACATTCCCAATTCGAGACACACTGTGTCTTGAATTGAGTTGGTCACATTATCATCTTTTGATACGTGTAGCAGATGAACAGACACGAACCTTTTATGTGGAAGAATGCTTAAGGTCTGTGTGGAGCGTCCGACAGTTAGAACGGCAGATCGGCACGATGTACTATCAGAGAATAAATAAGAGCAACAGGGTGTCGGGATTTTCCCCGATACCCTGTTACTCTATCTCATAATCGTCGCTGTCATTTGCTTCACCTGTTGTACAGGTAAAGCATAGGTTGCTACCAGTGATGGCACTTCCCGCCGCCCAAATCGGCGCACCACAGATCATACATTTTGCACCGTTTTTCTTGGCAGTAAGTGTGTCATTCAGCGTTTTTATCAGTTCCTTTTTTCGATAGCCTTTATTATTCTTCATGACCATACTGGCAAACGCTTCAACAGAAATTGGTTGCATTATTGGGTTATACCTCCTTAAAGCATTTGGGAAATTATGCTTGTGTTTTCGGGGTTAGGCGGTCATATTGGATGATGGTCTCTCCGGTAGTTAAATTCTTTTTTTCTTTATAGAGCATGGTATAGCGCGGCTGTCCCTCTGTGTAATCTTTCTTCTCTTTCGGGAAGAAAGACCGACAGAAATATTTTCCGGTGTCCTTGTGTTCTGCAATAAAAATGTAAATGTCGCTGTTTTCCAACGGAGTTGATAATAAATAGTCCGCTTCAATTAAAGAAAATTGATTCAATTTTGCATTGTAACGGAATACTAGACGGTTATCGTCTAGGAGTTGTTCAATCAAAGCCAACGGTTCAAAGCGATTTTCAATTTGAGGCAGATAACGGCTTTTCGCTAAAGTCTCATAGGTGGTGCTTCCGATTATGATTTCATCAAATACAGAGCCACGATTTTGTTTTGCTATCCGCAAATCTTTTAGTTTTCCAAGCCCCATCAGATGATGAAAGTCCAATTTGGAAAAGCCAATCACTAACTCTACGGTTTTTCCCTTTCGGCCAATAATAATTCGATACTGTATCTCCAATAATTTTTCAAATGCTTTTGCACACTTTTGTAATTTATCCATAAAACCTCTCTGTCCATAAAGAAAGCCGCCCTGCAATGCAAGGCGGCTTTGAGCATTTTCTTTCGGCTTTGCAGCCTACTCCGGTTTGAGGTTACTGCACAACCCCTACTGAAAGCTCTGCATAACAAGGCATCCCGGTACGCTATTATGCTTCAACGCTTTGGCAGACACACGCCGTTGCCCACCTTGTACTATTATTATATGCAACTTTAGAAAATATGTCAATCCCCATGAAAAATCAAAAAATATCTTCTCGGAGTATGAGAAAGGAGGTCCCTTCTATGGCAACAACAAGAATTATGCCACTTCATGTCGGCAAGGGCCGCACAGAAAGTCGGGCGATCAGTGACATCATCGACTATGTGGCCAATCCAAAGAAAACAGATAACGGCAGACTCATTACCGGCTATGCGTGTGACAGCCGGACTGCGGATGCGGAGTTCCTTCTGGCAAAGCGACAGTACATTGCCGCTACCGGACGAGTGCGCGGTGCGGATGATGTGATTGCCTATCATGTGCGCCAGTCCTTCCGCCCCGGTGAGATTACCCCGGAAGAAGCAAACCGGCTGGGTGTGGAATTTGCCAAGCGTTTTACCAAAGGCAATCATGCCTTTGTGGTTTGTACTCACATAGACAAATCGCACATTCACAATCACATTATCTGGTCATCGGTCAGCTTAGAATATGACCGGAAATTCCGAAACTTTTGGGGCAGCACCAAAGCGGTTCGCCGGTTAAGTGACACCATTTGCATTGAAAATGGACTGTCCATTGTAGAGAATCCGAAACCTCACGGAAAGAGCTATAACAAATGGTTGGGCGATCAGGCAAAGCCCTCTCACCGAGAGCTGCTGCGTGTGGCGATTGACAACGCATTATCACAAAGTCCTGCTAATTTTGAGGAGCTGCTGAAGCTGCTGCAAGAGTCTGGCTGTGAAGTATCAAAGCGCGGGAAATCGTATCGCCTGAAGCTCCCCGGCTGGGAGAAAGCCACCCGCATGGACAGTCTGGGTGAAGGATATGAATTGGAAGATTTGCAGGCAGTTCTTTCCGGTAAGAAAGCGCATACCCCACGAAAGAAAACAGTCACACAGGCAGAGCCGCCGAAGGTCAATCTGCTGGTGGACATTCAGGCAAAATTGCAGGCAGGAAAAGGTGCTGGCTATGCGCGTTGGGCTAAGGTTTTCAATCTGAAACAAATGGCACAGACCATGAATTACCTGTCAGAGAACAATCTGCTGGAGTATGCGGTTTTGGAAGAAAAGGCTGCGGCTGCCACGGCACATCACAATGAGCTTTCGGCGCAGATTAAAGCGGCTGAAAAACGCATGGCAGAGATTGCTGTTCTGCGTACTCACATTGTAAATTATGCCAAGACCCGTGAGGTCTATGTGGCATACCGCAAGGCAGGCTACTCTAAGAAATTCCGGGAAGAACATGAGGAAGAAATTCTGATCCACCAGGCGGCAAAGAATGCCTTTGATGAGATGGGTGTCAAGAAGCTGCCCAAGGTCAAAGAGTTGCAGACAGAGTACACGAAATTGCTGGAAGAAAAGAAAAAGACCTATGCCGAGTACCGGCGTTCCCGTGAGGAAATGCGGGAGCTTTTAACGGCAAAGGCCAATGTGGATCGGGTCCTGAAAATGGAGGTAGAACAGGATGTTGAAAAAGAAAAAGACCACGGCCAGCGGTAAGCTGGTCCTGGTCAAAAGCGTTCGCAGAACGCGCAGCCACAGAATGAAATTCTGTGTTCAAAGGGGCTTGGGGGCGCTGCCCTCAACAAGCAAGCGGAGAGGAAAATCACGGAGGGATTTTGCACTCTGCGGGTCGGTGTGTATTAACACCGGCATTGCTTGCCTCTTTTTACCCGGAAATGAAAGGAGCCAGTGAGGAAACAGTCAAATTTCACTCACCGGCTCAATTCGTTTCAAATTTCTCGGATAGTTCTGTTAGTTCTTTCGCGGTCTCCTGCGTATGGTGCAAGAGGGTTTCACGCATTTCTGACGGACAGCTGCAATAAAGCATCTTCATCTGACTGGCTCCCTCATCTTCTGGAGAAACATCTGGATTGATCAGATCGTCCAGAGAGATCGGAAGCACCTTTGCCAATGCCTTCAAAATCAAATAGGATGGATTTATTTTTCCTTTTTCTATTTTTGCAATTTGCTTGATAGATACATGGCTCAGATCCGCAAGTTCTTGTTGTGTCAGGTCTTTTTTCTTTCGGGCTTCCCGCATTTTTTGCCCCAAAGCGGTCAAATCATCAATCGGCATAATCGTTCACCTCAAATATATTCTATCGTGCCGATTTGCACAAAGGAATAACCTTATTATATCGGTCGATAGGCTTGATTATGCCGATTTCTTGAAAGCAATATTTCTATACACTTGTATTGTTCGAGTATAAGAACTATAATGTGTTTTGTGGAGGTGCAAGATGGATTATATGACATTAAAAGAGGTCGCCAAGAAGTGGGGCGTGACACCTCGTAGAGTAAATTATTATTGTGCTGGTGAGCGCATCCCCGGCGCTGTGAAAATGGCTGGTGTTTGGCTGATTCCTAAAACTGCGGAGAAGCCGATTGATGGCCGGACAAAACAAGGGAAGGAGCTGCGCCATGAATAAAATTTTGATTATAGATGATGACAGAGAACTGTGCGCTTTGATTAAACGTAGCGTACAAGCAGAAAACATAGAAGCTGATTTTTGTAATACCGGAAAAGAGGGCTTGCAGAAATTAAAAGAGCAGGAGTATCAGCTTGTAGTGCTGGATGTGATGATGCCCGGTATGGATGGCTTTGAAACGCTGGAAGAAATCCGCAAAGAGAACAGCCTGCCGATTTTGATGTTTACATCCAAAAATGACAGCATTTCTAAAGTGCGGGGCTTACGGGCCGGGGCGGACGATTATCTGACAAAACCGTTTGATATGGACGAACTGATTGCCCGTATTGCGTCCCTCATTCGCCGCTACACCCGCTTTAATCATCAAGCCGGAGCTGTGCAAAAACTGGATTTTGATGGATTGCAAATTGACCTTGAAAATCGTTCTGTTACGACGGAAAATGGCACTTTTGAACTTCCGCCAAAGGAATTTGATCTGCTCCTGTACTGTGCAAAACATCAAGGGAAAATTTTGACAAAACAGCAGATTTATGAGGAAGTTTGGGGCGAAGAATATTTCTATGATGACAGTAACATTATGGCGATTATCAGCCGGCTTCGTAAAAAAATAGAAGTCAATCCTTCAAGCCCAAAATATATACAAACGGTCAAAGGGATTGGCTACCGCTTTAATAAGGAGGTGTAGCTGGTATGGAAATCATCGTTTTCTTGTCCATTGTGATTGCTGTTGTGGCTGTATTGACTTCCATCGTTCTCGTTCGGCGCGTAAAAAAGCAAATTGCAGAAATGACCGATGCACTGGTTGATGTGAAAAACGGAAATGGCAACCGGCGTATTCTGTCTGCAACAAATGAACTGACCGCACCTCTTGCCTATGAAATCAATGAAATCGTTGTGTCCTATGAAGGCAGACTTTCGATTGTACGGCAGACAGAAGAAACCAACCGCCAGCTTATGACGAGCCTTTCCCACGATGTTCGGACGCCCCTTACCACTCTGATTGGGTATCTTGACGCTGCACACAAAGGACTGGTCACAGGAAAAGACCGGGATGATTATATCGAAACCGCCCACCGGAAAGCTCACGATCTGAAAGAATATATTGATGTACTCTTTGACTGGTTCAAGTTAAATTCCAACGAGTTTGCTTTGGAGATCCAGAGCATTGAGGCCGCAGAGCTGACAAGAAATATCCTGATCGACTGGATACCGATTTTTGAGGATAAACAGGTTGATTATGACATTGATATTCCCGAACAGCCTGTCCGGGTAAGATTGGATATGGACAGCTATATGAGGATCATCAATAATCTCATTCAAAATGTAATTGCTCACAGCCATGCGGACAAAATTAAAATTGCCCTGTCAAAGCAGGGAAATCACATGGAGCTGCTGCTGGCGGATAATGGTGTGGGGATTGAAAAAGACGATTTGAAACACATTTTTGAACGGCTTTATAAATGTGATAAAGGACGCTCCGAAAAAGGCAGCGGACTTGGCCTTTCTATTGTCCATCAGCTTGTAGAAAAGATGGGTGGAAGCATAACAGTTGAAAGTTTTCCGGGAGAAGGAACTGAATTTATGTTGCTTTTTCCTTTGGAGATTTAAGCGGGTTCCCGTCTTTATGGCGGGAACCTTTGTCATTTTTGCCGGATTTCAAATTGCAAGGTTAATGCAAGGTTGCGGCAAGGTTAATGCAAGGTTGGCGTGATAGAATACCTTACAGAACAGGAGGTTTTGAATATGGATACCAATTACATCATTGAAACAAAAAATCTGACGAAGCAATACGGCTCGCAAAAGAGTGTGGCTGACTTAAATATCCATGTGAAGCGTGGGAGAATTTATGGTCTGCTGGGCAGAAACGGAGCCGGAAAAACTACTACCATGAAAATGCTGTTGGGCTTAACGAAGCCGACTTCTGGGGAGGTCAAAATCTGGGGAAAGTCTTTACAGGGGAATGAAAAGAAGCTGTTGCCCCGTATTGGCAGTCTGATTGAGTCCCCTGGCTTTTATCCCAATCTGACCGGCACAGAGAACCTGCGTATCTTTGCTACTCTGCGGGGCGTACCAAACAATCATGCCATCAAAGACGCTCTGGATTTGGTAGGATTGCCTTACAAAGATAAAAAGCTCTTTTCACAGTATTCTCTTGGTATGAAGCAGCGGCTTGCTATCGCCCTTGCTGTTATGCACGATCCGGAACTTTTAATTTTGGATGAGCCGATCAACGGTCTCGATCCCATCGGTATTGCAGAAGTACGATCCTTTATTCGGGAGCTTTGCGACGCAAGAGGAAAAACCATTTTGATTTCCAGTCACATTCTTTCGGAGATTTCCTTGCTGGCTGACGATATTGGAATTATCGACCACGGCGCATTGCTGGAAGAAGAAAGCCTTGCTGAGTTGGAGCAAAAAAGCAGTAAGCATATCCGGTTTACACTCTCTGATACTGCGCAGGCGGCAAGAATTTTGGAACGAAATTTCCATGAAAACCATTTTTCCATACAGGACGACCACAATCTGCGCCTGCACAACCTTGATCTGCCTGTGGGGAAAATTGTAACTGCCTTTGTAGAAAACGGATTGGAGGTATCGGAGGCGCATACTTGTGAGGAAAGTCTTGAAGATTACTTCAAGCGTGTGACAGGGGGCGAAGGAATTGCTTAAACTAATCAAATGCGAATTTTTGAAATTGAAACGGAAGAAATTTATTCCGCTGATTATTCTGGCTGCTTTCCTGTTTCCACTCCCGCTGACTTATCTGATGACAACGCCCTCTATGATGGAGCGATATACAGATCGGGCAGATGCTTTTGACGGACTATTTAACATGGTGTTGGGATATGGTATCCAGTTTTTACTGCCCTGCATTATCGGAGTGATTGCCGCTATCCTGTTCTTTATGGAACGCGACAACGATACATTCAAAAATCTGCGTACAATTCCCGTAACCAGCACGCAAATGGTGCTTGCAAAGATTATTGTCCTCTTTCTCTTTGGAATTGTTTTTTGTGTGGCTTCCACCATTGCGACAATTCTTTGCGGATTTGGAACATTAGAAGTTTATGGAATAGGCTATAAATTGTTTTTAGCGGTTGAAACAGGAATTTTCATTACGGCGGGAACACTCCCGTTGATTGTCCTTGTTGTCTTTTTCAGTAAGACCTATGTATTTTCCATTTTGCTGTGTGTCTTTTACAGCGTCCTGAACATGAGTGCTACGGCTTTGTTTGACACACTTCCTAAAACTATGTTATGGCTTCTGCCCACGCCACTGACTACATTTTGGAGTGCAGGAGATATGGCGGCTCATGGAATAAAAATGGACTTGGAGCAAATGACAGGGCTAATTCCTTCAACCTTTCAAGTTGTATTCATTCTTGGGATCATGGCAATCGTTTCGTTCTTACTGATTGACAGATTATATAAGCAGAGGGGGGAATAAACATGGTTCGCATTGTAAAAACAGAATTTTATAAATTGAAAAGGTATCATATTCTTTGGGCGGGTGTTGCGCTCATGCTCCTATCCGTCCTGCTGACTTTGTTTACCTCTATGGCGAATGATGGTTCTGTTTGGGATTTCGCCTATCTTACAGAACAGGTCATCAAAAACAATATGTCCATGATTTTTCCGATGTGTATCAGCCTAATTGCTGGATATATGATTTCTCGTGAGCAGACGGATGACACATTGAAAAATATTCTAACTGTGCCGATCTCTTTTAAGAAACTGCTGACCGGAAAATTGATTGTGTGCGGCGTATTGTCTATTATTTTTGGACTGATATGCAGCCTGTTTACAATCATTGCAGAAATGATTGTGGGATTTCCCGGCTTTAAGGTTTCCTTAGCTCTAAAAGCGATTTTGCAGATTACCGCGGTTAATTTCTTTTTATATCTTGCGGTTCTGCCGATTATCGCCCTTACTTGTCGGAGGGCAGGCAGCTTTTTAGTTGGTGTAATCATTGCTTTTGTCTATGGATATGGAGGGATGTTTGCCGCAGGAAATATGACATTAGCAAACCTTTATCCGATTACCGCAAGTCTCGGAATGGTAGGCTACCGTAGCTATGATACCGCAGTCAACTGGAATATCGGAACCTGTTCTTGCAGTCTTGTGCTTGCTGTTGTTATTTCTGCCATCTTGATTTTGTGCATGAAAGAGCGAGAAGCAACCCAAACAAAGAAAAAGGCCAAAAAGGTAGCACCAAAGAAAGGCTGGTGATGATTTTATGAAGAAAATAGTTTTAGCATTGGCATTTGTTCTTTTGGGAAGTTTTATGATTTCTGGCTGTTCAAAAGATGAAATTCTCGATCATTATAATAATATCGTTCAGTCGGCTGGAGCCATAGAACTTACAGGAAAGTTATCTTTGGAAGGAACAAAAGAAAAAGGGATTGATGATTATACGGGAACTTATACGGCTGATTATGAGAATTTTTCAGATACAGAGTATTTGTTCGGAGGAACTTCCATAAAGAGAGAAGCCGGTAAGGAGTTGTCTATTGATTGCACTTTGGAGATTATGGAAGGTACTGCAAAAGTATTTTGGATTTCTGGATCTGATGAAGCAGTCACTTTGATTGAAGCAACCGGAACTTATAGCGACACAATTACACTTCCTGATGGTGGAAATTATATCGGCATTGAGTGTGAGGACTTTACTGGAAACATTGAATTGAATATTGAATAACATTCTGCCGGACGACGGCAAAAGAAAAAAAGCCGTCGTATAGCAGACACATTTCCACGCGCCTATGAAGCGGCGGCTTTGAGAAGATCAGAGCCGCCGTTTCTTTTTGATTTTCAGACTGATTCTCATGCAATCAGGAGGGCGGTATATGGGAGGATACCGCCATGTCAATTTTCGTCATTCATAGCACCCATGAGCTGCACCAATTAAAAAAAGCCTTGCCCCTCCTCCGGAGAGGTATGACTTCCTATCGGCATTATCGTTCCATCTAAATCAGCAAAATAGTAGGTGCTTTTGTCGTGCCAGTTTCTCATTGTGGGGAGCTGGCGTTTTTTATTGTCGATTTTTCAGGAAAGCTCCTGAAGTATGTCGCTGCCGATCCCCGCCTCCTTTCGATTCACTCGTCAATCGCCCGTGAATTGAAATGGAGGTACATAATGAAGAAAGTCAATCTTAGGGACTTATATCCCGATATTTATAAAAATGATTACTTTGTAGAAGTAACAGAAGATGTGCTGGAGACGATCCGAACCGCTGAGCGTGCGGAAGCTGCTTATGACCGGAGGATGTATCGCTATAAGGCGTACTACTCCCTGGACTGCGACAACGGCATTGAAAATGCGATTCTGATGAAGCCCCAGACACCGGAAATGCTTCTGGAGGAAAAGCAGCTGCGGGAGCAGCTTTATGCCGCTGTGATGGCTCTGCCGGAGAAGCAGGCTAAGCGGATCTATGCCCGGTATTACCTGGGTATGCGCGTGAGTGAGATCGCCGCAGCGGAGGGTGTAGACCCAAGCCGTGTCCGTGACAGTATCCGGCGCGGTCTGAAGCAACTGGCAAAGTATTTTTAGGATAGAATAGCAATGGGCGTAAGGTCTCAAAGTGCTTCTGGCACAGGGCCTTGCGCCCCATTTGCAAGCTTGTATTCTTCGAGCAAAGGAAATATAATAAACCATATTGGGGGGAAACTATATGGATTATATGACGCTGAAAGAAGCAAGTGAAAAATGGGATGTTACCCCAAGTCAGATCAATTATTTATGCGCCGGAGGGCGTATCCCCGGCGCTGTGAAAATGGCTACCATTTGGCTGATCCCGAAAGAGGCAGAACAACCAATGGATAGGCGCTATAAAGTATTAGGAAAATCTTAATAATTTCTCATGTAAATCATTGAGAATGAAAACTTTATTCCTGCTATACTTAATCAAATAAGAAGTCAAAAAGGAGTTGAAAAAATATGTCTGAAAAGATATTAGTGATAGATGATGAACGGGATATAGCAAACTTGTTAGAAGTCTATCTGCAAAATGAAAACTACATTGTTTATAAATATTACTGTGCTAAGGACGCAATGCCATGTATTGAAAACGAAGATATTGATCTTGCCATTTTGGATGTCATGCTCCCGGATATGGACGGCTTTTCTCTGTGCCAGCTTATTCGTGAAAAATATACTTATCCCATTATTATGCTGACAGCTAAAATTGAGGAAACGGATAAGATTACAGGACTGACATTAGGAGCAGATGATTATGTGACAAAACCGTTTCGGCCTTTGGAAGTAGTTGCCAGAGTGAAAGCACAACTGCGACGTTACAAAAAATATTCTCCTGCCACAAGTGTAGAAAAAATACAGCCGGAACTTTCATACAATAAATTGCGATTGAACACACAGACTCATGAATGTCTATTGGATGGTGAAAATGTGTCACTGACTCCGACCGAGTTTTCAATTCTTAATGTTTTGTTGAAAAATGCCGGAACAGTTGTAAGCATTGAAGATTTATTTCATGCAGTATGGAAAGATGAATATTATTCCAAAAACAGTAGCACTATCACAGTGCATATCCGGCATTTGCGTGAAAAGTTAAAAGATACTTCTGATACTCCAAAATACATTAAAACAATTTGGGGAGTCGGCTATAAAATTTGAAAGGAGAACACATGAAAGAAAAGCAAAAATTTTTTGTGCCAGTTCTTTTTTTGATTTATCTGGCACTTTTGGTTTGGATAATATTATTCAAGTTGCAATTCAATATCAATGATTTAGACACGGTAAGAAGTATAAATCTAATCCCGTTTTATTACGACAAGGAAATTGGAACAGCATTTCACCTAAAAGAAGTGCTTGAAAATCTTTTGATTTTCGTTCCGATGGGTATATATCTGCAAATGCTTCTGCCTAAATGTCGGTTTCATGGTAAACTGATTATCATTGCTGGAACAAGCCTGCTGTTGGAAGGGGCTCAATATGTTTTAGCAATCGGACGGTCTGACATCACCGATCTGATTACAAATTTCATGGGTGGCCTTTTAGGACTTGCTCTATATGGTATGATGGCTCGATTGCTTAAAAACAGAGAAACAGCAGATAAACTATTTTTCATTCTGGCTGTTATTGTAAGTGTCGTTGTTGTTGGATTTTTGGCATTTATTTTGTTTTTGAATTGATAGGAGGTGCGCCATATTGAATAAAAGAACGACTACGGAAAAGCGGCTTAGTGTGCACTTGTACCTGTCATTGGTTTTATATACTGTGGTGGGATTTGGACTGGTTATCCTGCTAGATTACATTTTTTCAAAATTCAATAACAGTATCTTATCGTGGCTCTATTTGCGTATTGATGCGATTCTCATTATCTACTTGATAATAGGTTTTGTTTGCATTTTTAATTATTTCTGGAAAAAACCGTGGGGATATTTGGACGAGGTAATTTCCGCAACACAAACTGTTTATGAACAGAATGATCATGCGGTGGCTTTATCGGAACCACTTAAAGAGTTGGAAAACCAGCTAAACCAAATCAAAATGTCTGTTCTATTAAGTAAACAGGCGGCAAAACAAGCCGAGGATAAAAAGAATGAAATTATCATGTATCTGGCCCATGACATACGAACCCCATTGACAACGGTAATCGGTTATTTGAGCTTGCTCCATGAGGCCCCGGATATGCCTGAAAATCAAAAGGAAAAGTATATCAAGGTGGCACTTGATAAAGCAGACCGTCTTGAAAAACTTATCAATGAACTGTTTGAGGTAACAAAATACAACGCACATACGGTTGTACTGAAAAGGGAAACCGTAGATTTACACTGTCTAATTGCACAGGTGATCGACGAAATATACCCAACGCTGTCCGCCAATGGCAATACGGTGGTTTTCAAAGCGGATGATGATTTGTCTGTAACCGGCGATCCTGAAAAACTGGCAAGAGTGTTCAGTAATCTTTTGAGAAATGCGGCTGCATATAGCTACTCCAAAACAGAAATTAGCATATCAGCAAAGAAATCTGACCGTAATATTCAAATCATTTTTGAAAATCATGGCAAGACAATTCCACCGGAGCAGCTTGATAGCATATTTGAAAAATTCAGCCGTTTGGATGAAGCACGGCTTTCTGATACAGGCGGTGCAGGATTAGGGCTTTCGATTGCCGAAGAAATCATACATCTGCATGGCGGTACGATTACTGCTTCCAGTAAAAATGAAACTATTTCCTTTATGATTATGTTGCCTATTTCAGCTTAGGAAAATTAGAACCTAATCTTAGGAATTACTTAGGAATTTTCCTGCACAATCTTTGAGATTGTTCTGCCCTTGTTCGGTACAATGGTTACTGAACAAGGGCAGATTTTTGTTTAAGCGAAAGGAGCAAATTTATGGAACTGAAAATTGAACACATAAGCAAGCGGTTTAAAGATAAGATGGCTGTTGATGATGTTAGCCTTACATTGACAACCGGCGTATGGGGGTTGTTGGGAGCAAACGGAGCTGGTAAAACTACACTTATGCGGATGATTGCGGATATTATGGAACCGAGCAATGGGAGCATTTCTTTTGACGGAGAAGATATTCGCAAGATGGGTGCAAATTACCGCAATATCTTTGGCTTTTTGCCACAGGATTTTGGCTATTCCCGCGATTTCACGGTCAAGGATTATCTAGAATATATCGCTGCATTAAAGGATGTGTCGCCCAGAGAAACCACAAAGAAAATCAACCAGCTACTTGATATTCTTACCCTCTCCGATGTGAAAGGAAAAAAGATTGCCAAACTATCTGGCGGTATGAAACGTCGTGTGGGAATTGCACAGGCTATGCTGAATGACCCTAAAATCCTTGTTATGGATGAGCCAACGGCAGGACTTGATCCCGGAGAAAGGGTGCGGTTTAGAAACTTCATTTCAGAATTTTCACATAACCGTATTGTTCTGATTTCCACCCATATTGTTTCTGATATTGAATATATCGCAACTCGTAATGCGATTATGAAAGCTGGAAAAATTATTGATGTGGGAACGACAAACGAGTTGGTAAAACAGATTGAGGGTAAAGTATGGAGTTGTGTAATTCCTGCCCATAAGATGATGGACTATGAAATGCGTCTGAGGATTATCAATCAGCGAGGCGAGGACAATAATCAAATATCTATCCGTTATCTCGCGGATCATTCCGAGGTAAAGGGTTCCATTCCTGCGGAACCACGTTTGGAAGATTTGTATTTATGGCTGTTTCCACAAGAAGATGTCGAAAGGGAGGGAAAATAATATGCGTTTATTTTGTTTAGAAGTAAAGCGTGTCCTGAAATCACGACGCACACTTATCTTACTTGCTGTGGCTCTGGTTATGTCCATTGCTATGGCATATCTGCCGATTGCTTTTGAGTCCATCAATCGTCCAAATCCAGACGGAACAAAAACAGAACTTGATGGTATGGAGGCAATCGAATTTAAGCGAGATTTGTATTCTGCTATAAATGGAGAAGTTACTCCAGAAAAAGTAAGTGAGGCATTGAAAACTTATCAGGATTTAATAAATGAATACGGCCCTCTGGAGAGTGATACATTCCCGGTTTCTGTCAGCGTTAAACAGATTGTACCTATTCGCCCATTACTCAAAGCGTTGCCAGAACTGTATGCTGATCCGCTGACTGGAATTGGAGCTGACCTTATGGATATTGATCCGGAAGATGTCGCACAAAACTATTATCAGCGTTGTGCTACCCATTTATCAGATGTTATGAAAAATGAGCAGCGAAACCATCCAAAAGCGCAGCAACAGAGCATAGACAAGTACGCCGAGGTTGATACGCCATTCCAGCTTTATGCAGGGCTTTCCAGAGATGCTTTTGATTACATTGAACTTTATATCATGGTTCTGGCGATTTTGTGTGTTGCCATTACAGCTCCTGCTTTTTCTGGTGAGTATCAGAGCGGGGCCGATAGCATCTTGCGCTGTACAAAGCATGGTCGGTTGAAACTGGCAGTTAGCAGAATACTGGCATCTTGTGCGATCTCGGTCGTGATATTTGCTGTTGGGATTACTCTACACCTACTGATCTCAAACTTAGCATTTGGTACAAATTGTTTGGAAACATCTATGCAAATGCTGTTTTCCATTATCAACCTGCCTAATATCAATTTGGGACAACTGCAAATTTACCTTGCTCTGGCGGGGTTGCTGTCTATTGTGAGTTGCATTTGCTGCACACTTTTCCTATCCGCCAAGTGTAAAGATGCACTGTCGGTGTTGCTGATCTCCATTGTTATAATCCTTGTCCCGTTTTTTGCTTACACAGCATTAGGTGTAAATTGGATTTCTGCCATTCTCCCCTCTGCTGGAATTGGGATGCAGAACAATTTCCTGTATCAGCTTATCAATTTTAACTATTTGCATATTGGTGGAATGAGTTTTTGGACACCACATATAATTTTAATTTCCGCAGCGATTGAAGTTCCAATTTTTTTGTTTCTTGCAGTTCGTTCCTACTGTAAACATCAAGTGGCATGAGGAGGTGTTCGGGCATGAATAATGATGATTTAGATAAGTTGATAAAACGTTCTTTGAATAATGTTGCTGAGAATATTACCTTATCTGACCCCGATAGGTTACTGGAACGTATCAATCAAGATATTTTGAAAAAATCTCTTGATGATAAAAAGAAAAAAGGAAAATAATCTATCTAATCTGCCGGACGACGGCAAAAGAAAAAAAGCCGTCGTAAAGCAGACCTATTAACACGCCTAATATTATCTTTCGGTGGCTTTGAAAAATTCAGAGCCGCCGTTTCTTTTTGCTCTAAGCAGAAACACAATGACCTCATGCAATTAGCAGGGGCGGCATAAAGGAGGATGCCGCCTTGTCTATTTTCGCTTTTTTTCATAATATCCATGATCTGCACCAACTAAAAAAAGCCTTGCTCCACCTCCGGGGAAATCTGATTGCCAATCGGCATTATCATTCTATCTAAATCAGCAGAATAATGAGTTTTTTTGTTGCGCCAGTTTCTCTTTATGGAGAGCTGGCGTTTTCTATTGCTGCTTTTTCAGGAAAGCTCCCAAAGTATACCGCTGCCGTTCCCCACCTCCGTTCGGTTCACTCGTCAATCGCCCGTGAATTGAAATGGAGGTACATAATGAAGAAAGTCAATCTTAGGGACTTATATCCCGATATTTATAAAAATGATTACTTTGTAGAAGTAACAGAAGATGTGCTGGAGACGATCCGAACCGCTGAGCGTGCGGAAGCTGCTTATGACCGGAGGATGTATCGCTATAAGGCGTACTACTCCCTGGACTGCGACAACGGCATTGAAAATGCGATTCTGATGAAGCCCCAGACACCGGAAATGCTTCTGGAGGAAAAGCAGCTGCGGGAGCAGCTTTATGCCGCTGTGATGGCTCTGCCGGAGAAGCAGGCTAAGCGGATCTATGCCCGGTATTACCTGGGTATGCGCGTGAGTGAGATCGCCGCAGCGGAGGGTGTAGACCCAAGCCGTGTCCGTGACAGTATCCGGCGCGGTCTGAAGCAACTGGCAAAGTATTTTTAGGATAGAATAGCAATGGGCGTAAGGTCTCAAAGTGCTTCTGGCACAGGGCCTTGCGCCCCATTTGCAAGCTTGTATTCTTCGAGCAAAGGAAATATAATAAACCATATTGGGGGGAAACTATATGGATTATATGACGCTGAAAGAAGCAAGTGAAAAATGGGATGTTACCCCAAGTCAGATCAATTATTTGTATGCCGGTGGGCGTATCCCCGGCGCTGTAAAGATGGCTACCATTTGGCTGATTCCCAAGGATGCGGAGAAACCGGCAGACCGTCGTTTCAAAAATACAAAAAAATAATCCTCTCGTGAGGTTTCTGTGACATTTGGATGCTACACTAAAAATGAAGGAGTGTGATACAATGCGAATTTTAGTAGTCGAGGATGACCGACTTTTGAATAATACTTTGTGCTATAACCTGGATACCGCGGGCTATGTCGTGGACTCTGCATTGACAAAATCAGCAGCCAGCAACTTTCTGACCAGGCAGGACTATGACCTGATCGTACTGGATGTAAACCTGCCGGATGGGAATGGCTTTGATTTCTGCCGTGAGGTAAAGGAGCGCCGGCCGGATACGGCGGTGATCTTCCTGACCGCAAATGATATGGAGAGCGATATGCTCAAAGGCTATGAGCTGGGCGCAGAGGACTATGTGACCAAGCCATTTCCCATGAGCGTCTTTCAAAAGAAGCTGTCTGTGGTGCTGGGGAGGCTGGCAAAACAGTCTGGCGGCGGGGATAGCTATGAGGATGGTGCGCTGTCCATCAATTTCTCAGAGATGACTGCTTCCCTGTCCGGTAAGCCACTGGTGTTCACTCCATTAGAATACCGGTTGCTGAAAATCCTGACCAAAAACCCGCAGAATGTTTTGACCAGACAGGTGTTGCTTGAAAAACTGTGGGATGCCGATGGGAACTTTGTGGATGAACACGCCCTGACTGCGGCCATCAGCCGGGTGCGGAACAAAATTGAAACGGAGGGCCGCCAGTACATCAAGACGGTGTACGGTATGGGCTATATGTGGATTGGAGGGACACCGAAATGAATATGCGAAAACTCTCCATCAACAAAGCCTGCATCCTTTTGGGAACGCTTCTGCTGCTGGCAGTTGGTGCAGTCTGCACCGCTGTGTATCTGCTGACCCAGAATATAACCGCTGTCCGGTGTGTGTTCCTGTTCAGTCTCTTTGTACTGCTCTGCCTTATCTTCTTTGTGGCCCTGATCCGCCGGAAGCTGGTCCGGTTCTCCGATGCCTTTTGTGGTCAGATGGATGATATGCTCTCCGGGGATATGCAGCCCAAGCAGACGGTCGAGGAAGAAAGCCTGTTCTATAAAATCAACTACCGGCTGGGGCGGCTGTACGAGGTCATGCAGGAAAATAGAAACAGCATCGCAAAGGAACGGGCTGACCTGCAAGAGCTGATCTCCGACATTTCCCATCAGGTCAAGACCCCGATTGCCAACTTGAAGATGATCAACAACACGCTGCTTGAAAACGAGGTTCCCCCGCAGAAGCAAAAGGAATTTCTGACAGCCCAGGCCAGCCAGCTTGATAAGCTGGACTTCCTCATGCAAGCCATGATTAAAACCTCCCGCCTGGAAACGGGAGTCATTTCGCTGGAGCAAAAACAGCAGCCGGTTTATGATACCCTTGCCGCTGCCCTGGGCGGGATTTTGCTCAATGCCGAAAAGAAACAAATAGATGTGCAGGTGGAATGCCCGGAGCATTTGGATGCGCGCCATGATAGAAAATGGACAAGCGAAGCCCTGTTCAACATTCTGGATAATGCTGTGAAATACACCCCGGCAGGCGGGCAGATCCGTGTGTCGGTGGAAGGCTGGGAAATGTATGTGAAGATCGACATTGCAGATACCGGCATTGGCATCTCAGAACAGCACCAAGGGACGATTTTCAAACGGTTTTACCGGGAAGATGCGGTGCATGATGTGGACGGTATTGGGATTGGCCTGTATCTGGCCCGTGAGATTGTGACCTTGCAGGGCGGCTATATCCGGGTGGCATCGGAAGTTGGGAAAGGCTCAACCTTTTCTGTTTTCCTGCTCCGAAAGTAGCGCCGACTCGCCCCCAAAATTGAAATGTCACAGACTTGTGACATTTGGGGCCGAATTTAACGGAAATTTTTTGTGGCTCGTGACATTTCTGTGAGGTTTGGTCGTTACAATGGGTTTATCAAAAAGAAAGGATGGTGTTCTTTATGAGCATTTTGCAAACGACTGAACTGAAAAAATATTATGGCACAGAGCCGAACATTACCAGAGCCTTGGATGGTGTGACCCTCTCCATAGAAAAGGGCGAATTTGTAGCCATCGTGGGAACCTCCGGTAGCGGTAAATCCACGCTGCTGAACATGATAGGCGGATTGGATGTGCCCACCTCCGGCCAGGTGGTCGTGGATGGCAAGGAGTTGTCCAAACTCAAAGACGAGGAACTGACTGTTTTCCGCAGAAGAAAGATCGGCTTTATCTTCCAGAACTACAATCTGGTGCCAGTGCTGAATGTCTTTGAAAACATTGTGCTGCCTGTGGAACTGGACGGAAACAAGGTAGACAAGCAGTTTATGAAAGAAGTTGTTCAGATGCTGGGGCTTGAGGATAAGCTGAACAATATGCCCAATAACCTCTCCGGCGGCCAGCAGCAGCGCGTAGCCATTGCCCGCGCCTTGGTGTCAAAGCCCGCTATTGTTTTGGCTGATGAACCTACCGGCAATCTGGACAGCAAGACCAGTGCCGATGTGCTGGGGCTTCTGAAAACAACCAGCCAGAAATTCCACCAGACCCTTGTGATGATTACCCATAACAGTGAGATCGCCCAGCTTGCTGACCGCATCATTCGGATCGAGGATGGTAAGATCGTGCAGTAAAGGGGGAGGGACTATGAATGACATTCTATTTGGCAATAACAACAAGGCTGTCATCAAAAAGCTGGCAAACCGCAGCTTCCGCAGCAACAAAATGCGGAATGTGATTGCGGTCATTGCGATTGCCCTGACAACCTTTCTCTTTACGGCAGTCCTGACCATTGGCATGGGAGCCAAGGGAACGCTGGAATACAACATGGCAAAGATGATCGGCACTGGTGCGGATGCGCTGGTACAGGGTCTTTCCGAAGAACAATTCCAGCAGTTAAAAGAAAACTCCATGTTTGAAAAGGTGGGCTGTTGGGTACCTATTGAGATTATGACCAACACCAACCGGATATTTGCGGAAATTGATTACGCAGATCAGCCCCAGTTGGAGCTTCGGATGCAGACGCCGCGCACAGGTTCTGCGCCCCAAAAAGCAAATGAGGTTTTGGTTTCTGCCAACATTCTGAATGATTTGAACATCGAAGAAAAAATTGGGGCAGAAATTCCTATCGAATTTAAGAATCGTCAAAGCGGCCAGATGTATCATTTTGATATGATTGTATCCGGTATTTACGACACACCAAACGGAAAATCGGAATCAGTCATTGTTTCCAAAGCCTTCATGGAAGAAAATCCGGAGATGATGAACGAAATTGCCCAAGGGCGTGAGGGTTGTGGCATTTATGATGCTGATGTGATCATGCGGGATAGCTCCATGGTAAAGGAGCGCATCTCGGAGTTTGTCCGTAGCATTGGCGGTAATCCAGACGATAGAAGTGCTGAGAATTATGTCCGTGTAGCCCCCAACACTTTCCTTTCCAACAACAGCGGCGGCTCTATCATGTGGCTGGTAGCAGGTGTATTTGGCGTCCTATTCATGTTCTGTGGGTATCTGCTGATCTACAATGTATTCGAGATTGCAGTTACCAACGATATTCGGCAGTATGGCCTGCTACGGACGGTGGGGACTACTTCCCAGCAGATCAAGCGTTTGGTCAACCGGCAGGCGCTGTACCTGTTCCTGATTGGAACACCATTTGGCCTGTTTTTTGGCATCCTGCTCGGACGCAGTATTCTTCCTGCGGCACTCCAGATGTTTGCAGCCGATTATAGCGGTAAAAACATTGAGGTCAGCACACTTCCATATTTGGGCATTATCGCAGGTGCGATCCTGTTCTCCGGGCTTACGGTTTATATCAGCACCAGAAAGTCGGTAAAGAAAGCTTCCCGTGTGTCACCTATCGAGGCTATCCGCTATGTAGAGAAGGATACCGTTTCCATAAAGCGAAAAAAGATAGATGCCGGAGCAGTTATTCCCCGTATGGCGAAGGCAAATCTTCAGCGCAATAAGCGCCGGACGGTCTTTATTGTGATTTCTCTGACTTTGAGCATTGTTCTCCTGAACTCGGTGTTTATTTTCAGCGGCAGCTTTGATGAAGATGCCTATATCGAAAAACATACCCGAAGTGATTTTATGGTATATAGCCCCGGCATTCAAGCGGCGTTTGGAAATGACTTTGGGCATAATAGTGCTGTTCCAGAGAAAGCGGTAGAGGAAATCAAGGCACAGCCTGGAGTTACAAACGAAGCCTACCTGTACCGGAACACTTTTGAAGATGACCATGTCTCCTGCGACTGGGGAACGCCCTATGTGGTTGATAATACAAATAAGGAGCAACGAATGGTGCCGGAACACCTTAACTTAGGTGTCTACCAAACAGGAACAGAAAGGGACTCTGCTGTCCTGACTGCGGATAACCACCCTCTTGGAAATGTGTACGGCTTCTCTGAAAATATTTTGAACAAGATGGATATTATCGAGGGAGAAACCGATTTGTCTGTCCTGAAAGAGAAACTTTGGAATGGAAACAATGTAATTTTAATGGCCCAATATGGTGATAAGGGCAAGTTGGCTGGCGGGGCAGACAGTTCCTTTTATCGGGGTTTATCAGTTGGAGATACTATTCAATTTTATGAAAATGGAACTCCCACCGAGGAATTTACCATTATCGCTAAAGTCGCAGCTACTAAAGGCGAAACGACTTTGACTGGGGGCGGTTCAAATATCTCACAAATAATAGACAGTCCATTGATCTATATGTCAGAAAAGAAGTTCAAAGAGATTTATGAAACTCCTACCTTGTACGGTTTTCTCTTTGATGTAGAGGAACAGTACCAGCAGGAGATGGAAAACCATTTGGCGCAGGATACAGATGTTTCCTATACCTCTATCTTGACGATGAAGGCTACTGTTTCCAGTGTAAAAAATGTTGTCCTGCTGATTGGCGGAGTGATCGGCGCTATATTTGCCCTGGTGGGGCTGATCAACTTCATCAATCTGGTTATGACCAATATCGTTACCCGCCGTCATGAGTTTGCCACTATGCAGAGCATTGGTATGACGAACCGGCAGCTCCGAAAAATGATGATTTCGGAAAGTTTCTCCTATGTGCTTCTGGCAGGGATTGTCGGCACATTAGTTGCGGCGACACTTGGCATGACATTGCTAAGAGCATTTGTAGAAAACGGTCCTACCAGTATGATGATGACATTCCAGATAACCTTGCTGCCTGCGCTGATTATGCTGGTTCTCTTTCTGGTACTGGCGTTTATCGTTCCGGTTGTTGCACTCCGACTCCTTAACAATCGGAGTGTCGTAGAGCGGCTTCGGGTAAATGAATAACAGGCGCAGCCATATCAAGTGAATACTTCCTGCGCCGTCGTATGCGGCTGTGGGACGCGGAAAACCGGGGGATTTTTCTCCCGGTTTTTCAAATGTCACGAACTTGTGACATTTGGGGCCGAATTTAGCGGAAATTTTTTGTGGCTCGTGACATTTCTGTGAGGTTTGTTCGTTACAATGGGTCTAAGTTAAAGAAAGGATGGTGTTCTCTATGAGCATTTTGCAAACGACTGAACTGAAAAAATACTACGGCACAAAGCCGAATATCACAAAGGCCCTGGATGGTGTGAACCTCTCTGTTGAGCAGGGGGAATTTGTAGCGATTGTTGGAACCTCCGGCAGCGGCAAATCCACTCTGCTGAACATGATCGGCGGGCTGGATGTGCCTACCTCCGGCAAGGTCATTGTGGATGGGCGCGACCTCTCTACATTGAAAGATGAGCAGCTTACCATTTTCCGCAGGAGAAAAATCGGCTTCATCTTCCAGAACTACAATCTGGTACCAGTGCTAAATGTCTACGAAAACATCGTGTTGCCCGTAGAACTGGACGGAAACAAGGTAGACAAGAAGTTTATGAAAGAAGTGGTGCGGATGCTGGGGCTGGAGGATAAGCTGAACAATATGCCCAGCAATCTCTCCGGCGGCCAGCAGCAGCGTGTAGCCATCGCCCGCGCTCTGGTATCGAAGCCTGCTATCGTTCTGGCTGACGAGCCTACCGGCAATCTGGATAGTATGACCAGCAGCGATGTGCTGAGCCTGCTGAAAGTTACCAGCACAAAATTCCACCAGACCCTCGTAATGATTACCCATAATAATGAGATCGCTCAGCTTGCCGACCGCATTATTCGGATCGAGGATGGTAAGATCGTGCAGTAAGGGGGTGGGACTATGAATGATATTTTATTTGGCAACAATAATTCCAAAGTAATTACCAAGCTATCCAAACGCTATTTCAAGAAGAATAAGGTACGCAATCTGGCTGCGCTGCTGGCAATTATCCTGACTGCTTTCCTATTTACCTCTATCACTTCCCTGGCGTTCAATATGGCGTCCTCCATCCAGCTATCCCTGCAAATGCAGAAAGGCAGCAAGGCGGATGGCACTTTGGGGTATATGACGGAGGAACAATACGAGCAGCTTGTAAACAGCGATTTTGTGGAGCAGGCAGGTCACCGGCGTATCATTGGCTATGCAAGCAATACTTCCAGCCATTCCATTGAGATCAATTATGCGGACAGTGTGCAGCAGGAGCTGACCTTCTGTGTGCCTACCCACGGAGCTGCACCGGAGAAAGCGAATGAGATCGCCACTACGGATTTGGCGCTGAAGGCGCTGGGTGTAGAACCTGAGATCGGCGCAGAGGTTCCGTTGGAATTTGAACTGCGGGGGAAAACTTATCATTATGATATGGTGCTTTCCGGCTGGTGGGAAGCAAGCAATGACTCTGTGAGCGTTGCGACTGTTTCAGAGCAGTTTATAAAGGAAAACCCCGATGTGGTGCAGAACACTTATGCGGTAGACCATGAAATGTCCGGCGTTACTTTTTCTGATGTCGTGCTGAAGAATAAAGCAAATGTTCAGCAGCAGTTGAATGAGTTCGTTTACTCCATTGGCGGCAATCCAGAGGATATGGGCGCAGACAATTTCATTCTCGCATCAGAAAATCAAATGTCCCAGGGATTGACTTCATCAGAGTCCATCGTGTTTGCTGTTGTATTTATCCTGATGTTTGTCGTGTGCGGATACCTGCTGATCTACAATATCTTTGATATTTCTGTGATGCAGGATGTTCGTCAATACGGCCTGCTGCGGACGATTGGCACTTCCACACGGCAGATCAAGGGCATTGTGAACCGTCAGGCGGTCTGGCTCACGCTGATCGGACTGCCTATTGGTCTAATCGCCGGTTTCTTTGCCGGTTGGGTGCTGCTTCCTATCGTGACAGAGATCATTAACCTTGAATACTCTATGGTGGGTACATCCGTATCGACCTCGCCTCTGATCTTTGTTATCGCCGCTCTCTTTACAATTTTGACCGTGTTTATCAGCACCCGGAAGCCTGCAAAAAAGGCGGCAAAGATTTCTCCTCTGGAGGCGATCCGCTACACCGAGCAGAACGCCTATAAAAAGAGAAGTGCCAAGCGTACCAATGGAGTAAAGCTGTCCCGCATGGCCTTTTCCAACCTGGGGCGCAATCGTCGGCGTTCAGCGTTCATCATTATTTCCCTGCTTCTGTGCATCGTCCTGTTTAACTCTATCATCATTGTGACGCAAAGCCTTGATGAAGAAAAGTGGGTAAACCGTGTTACCAGAACAGATTTTAATGTCTATAACTCCGCCGCATTTAATGTAATGGAAAGCGTTCAGCACCATGAAGATACACTCTCACAGCAGGCGGTGGATCTGATTGCCGGACAGCCCGGAGTTGAGGATGAACGCTATCTTTACCGAAATACAAAAGACGATAGAAATGTGTTGGTTGACTATGGGTTTGAAGATTTAAGCGGCATAGAGCTATTCCATGAGGAAGAAGGCGTCGTAAATCAAAGCTATCAGGGATATAGCCTGTACACAAGTTCTGATACCGAAAGGCGCTATTTTGGTAATGTGATGGGAGCCTCCGAGAATTTCTGGGCGGATATGCGTATTTTTGAAGGCGAAAAAGATGCCGAAACCTTAACGCAGAAAATGGCTACCGGAGAATATGTCATTATTGGCTGCCCCATCGACAAACTGACGGAGGAACCAAAGAACACTCCGCTGACCGATCAGTTACAGGTCGGGGAGAGCATTTCCTTCTACAAGGATGGGGAACTGGTCAAAACCAGCACCATCCTTGCAAAAGCGATCCTCGTGGGAACGGAAACCGAAACGCCGACAGGCACCACCGCCCAGGCACACATCGCCGCTGATGCTCCTTTTGTATATCTGCCGGACACTGTATTTAAGGAAATCTATGACGCTCCCACGCTGCTGACTTATGGATTCAATGTGGATGAAGCCTTGCAGCCGCAGATGGAAGAATTTTTGAGCAGCTATGTGAGTGAAAATACTTCGGTTGCCTATACTTCCACCAAGCTGTTGAAAGAGCAGCTTGATTCGGTCCGCAGCATGATCCTGGTTATCGGTGGCCTAATCGGCTACATTATGGCCTTTGCAGGTCTGATTAACTTTACCAACATGATTATTACCAACATCATCACCCGCCGCCATGAGTTTGCTACCATGCAGAGCATCGGTATGACCGGCAAGCAGCTTCGCCGTCTGATGGTCTATGAGGGCATCTATTATGCCGCAGGCGCAGACATTATCGGCGGAGCAGTCGCAGCGATCCTGGCAGTCACAGTGCTAAAGAGCGCATTGAATGGCCCTTCCATGTGGTTCTTTACTCTGAATATTACATTGGTTCCCGTTCTGGTCATTGGTGTGCTTTATCTGCTGCTGGCTGCGGTCATTCCGCTAATCGTTCTCCACTTCTTTAACAAGGGAACTGTGGTGGAGCGGCTGAGGACATCGGAGTAACGGCAGAGATTGCTACAATAAATAATCATAAACCTATTGAAAGCCGGGAGGAGGCATTTCCTCTCGGCTTTCCTCAAAAAATTTGAAATCTCACAGATTGGTGAGATTTCAGCTTGTTATTTTGTCGAAATGGCGTATGCCCGTGACATTTCTGTGAGGATTGCCTGTTAAAATAAAAGAAAAGTGAAAAAGTTGCCGCACGATGGCAAAAGAAAAAAAGCCATCGTACAGCGACTATATTGTTATGCACTTTGCAACGGTGGCTTTGAAAAAATCAGAGCCGCCGTTTCCTTTCGTCTATCTAAAATGAACGACGACCCTACACCCTGCAATCTGGTACGGCGGCACATAGGAGGATGCCGCCATGTCAATTTTTGTCATTCACAATAGCCATGAGTTACACCAGCTAAAAAAAGTCTTGCCCCTCCTCCGGGGGAGTATGACTATCTATCAGTATTATCGTTCCATCTAAATCAGCAGAATAGTAGGTATTTTTGTTGCGCCGATTTCCCGTTATGGGGAGTTGGCGTTTTTTGCTGTCGATTTTTCGGGAAGGCGTGCGAAGTATGTCGCTGTCGATCCCCGCCTCCTTTCGATTCACTCGTCAACCGCCCGTGAATCGAAATGGAGGTACATAATGAAGAAAGTCAATCTTAGGGACTTATA
Source organism: Flintibacter sp. SJQ-8 (assembly GCF_054108085.1). Classification (NCBI taxonomy): domain Bacteria; kingdom Bacillati; phylum Bacillota; class Clostridia; order Eubacteriales; genus Flintibacter; species Flintibacter sp. SJQ-8. Next base: position 81,696 of record NZ_JBPJWR010000001.1, on the reverse strand, counting down.
TCCCGATGTTTATAAAAACGATCACTTTGTAGAAGTAACAGAAGATGTGCTGGAGACGATCCGTGCCGCTGAGCGTGCAGAAGCTGCTTATGACCGGAGGATGTATCGCTATAAAGCGCATTACTCCCTGGACTGTGATAACGGCATTGAAAATGCGATCCTGATGAAGCCCCAGACGCCGGAAATGCTCCTGGAGGAAAAGCAGCTGCGGGAGCAGCTCTACGCCGCAGTGATGGCTCTGCCGGAGAAGCAGGCCAAGCGGATCTATGCTCGGTATTACCTGGGTATGCGTGTGAGCGAGATAGCAGTAGCGGAGGATGTAGACCCAAGCCGTGTCCGTGACAGCATCCGGCGTGGTCTGAAGCAGCTGGCAAAGTATTTTTGAAAAAGTTTCGTTTGGTGCGCTCGTTTTTTGCTCTTTTTGTCAGAGTTAATAAGAAGGACACGTTTTCCCTCTTCAACAGCACTTTGACAATTTCATAGACAGCATAACAGGTACATAACCCGTGTACGAGCGAGTGTGGAACGCCGCGAAGATAGAGCAGTCAGGGAGGTGATGAACAAAGCTGCTTTGGAGCGATCTACGATTCCACAAAACGGATGGTGGCAGATTCGGCGCGAGGACTGCACGGGGGCTTAAAGATACTTCCTCACGGCCTCCTAAAGACTTGGGGGGAACCCTGCGGCGCACGAGTAAAACGACGCTGCGGAGTTATGACAACCGCGCCAGCGGAGACCTGCTATGTTCCCAGCGTCAGGGGGCGTGGCAAATATGACGAGTAATCCGAACAGAATAACAGTAGCCGCACCAGGTTTTTATCCGAAGATTTTTTTCAGACTGGTGCGGCTGTTTAAGTATTAAGATATTAAGGAGGCGAGAGTGATGTTTGAAAAATTCCATCGAGGTGACATATATTCGGCTGATTTAAGTCCTGGTATTGGCTCCGAACAAAGTGGCTCTCGTCCTGTACTCATTCTTCAAAACAATGTGGGAAATTGTTTCAGTCCTACGATTATTATTGCAGCAATTACCAGTGTAAGTAAAAAAAGCAGAAAGTTCCCCACGCATTACCACTTAAACGACAGATGCGGTTTGATGAAACCATCTGTTGTTATGCTGGAACAGATCAGAACAATCGACAAGTCGAGGTTAAAAAACTATATTGGTCATCTAAACAAGGATGACATGGAAAACATAAACAAGACGCTCTTGTGCAGTCTGGGGATTACATAAAAGTGCCGAAAGGTCGTATCATTTTCAGGCTGTGCAAGTAGAGTTATAATTTCGTTAGGAATTGCGGAGGTGATTCTGAATGGAGAATATCCAGAATAAAAGCGCATTGATTCCTTCAGATGAAATCCGATCAGAAGAACTTCTGGCGGAACAAAAATTTGAAGCGTTTATCACTTCGCTGGCACATATCATCGAGAAATATGGTATGAGAGTGCTGGGCGAGGTTGACGGAGCTGCGTGAGAATCGCAGCTTTACATAGGATATTTTCCAAAAGTAAATTTTGGAGGTATGAATTATGAACCGATATGGAAAACGCTGTGTTTTGTATCCGAGGGTCAGCACAGAGATGCAAGTGGACGGATACAGCCTGGAAGGTCAAAAAAATATGCTGACACGATTTGCGGATCGTGAGGAAATGATCGTTGTTGATACTTATGAAGATGCCGGTAAATCCGGTAAATCCATTGAGGGACGGCCTGCCTTTCAAAAAATGCTCAGAGATATTGAGGATGGCTTGGACATTGACTATATTTTAGTGTATAAGCTGTCACGGTTTGGCCGTAATGCAGCAGATATACTTAACTCTTTGGAGCTGGTTCAATCTTATGGTGTAAATCTGATTTGCATAGAAGAAGGGATTGATTCCTCTCAGACAAGCGGAAAACTTTTGATTTCTGTACTATCTGCTGTGGCTGAAATTGAGCGTGAGAATATTATCGAGCAGACGATGAACGGGCGGCGCGAAAAGGCACGGCAAGGTGGATGGAATGGTGGCTTTGCTCCCTACGGATATACACTGGAAGATAACAAGCTGATGATTGAAGAAACAGAGGCTGTGGCAATACGGAAGATTTTTGAATTATATACTTCATCGGAAATCGGTTTGGGTGGTATTGCGAATCAGTTGAACTTACAAGGTATACGGAAAATTCCGAGGCAGAATGGCACATTAGAGGATTGGACAGGACATTTTATTAAACTGATATTGGATAACCCGGTTTATTGCGGTAAAATTGCTTATGGACGGAGAACGAAGGAAAAAGTCAAAGGCACAAAAAACGATTACCAGATGAAAAGAAATGACGATTACATTCTGACAGAGGGACAGCATAAAGGAATCGTTAGTGAGGAGGTATGGGAAAAGGCTCATGCCAAGCGTCTTAGAACCGGAGTAAAGCAACCGTCAAAAATTGGGCGGGATCGAGTTCATTTGTTATCCGGTCTGCTGAAATGCCCGGTTTGTGGAAGCCCCATGTATACGAATAAACACGCATGGACAAATAAAGATGGCACTTACAAAGAAATTTACTATTATGTATGTAGTCGGAATAGGATGGTCCGGGGTAAGCATTGTGAATATAAGGCAATGCTGAAAAAGACCGATATTGAACCGATGGTCATTGAGGCAATTCGTGAGATCGTAAGGAATGAGGAATATGCCCAGGCCATTAAAAAACGGATTGGCGTTCAGATTGACACGAAATCAGTGGATAAGGAACTGGAGGGTTATCAGGCAAAGCTGAAGGAAGTTGATCTGAATAAAACAAGATTGGAACGGGAAATTGACAGTCTCCCTGCTGATGCAAAATACCGGGAACGAAAGCTCCATGATATGACCTTGCGGTTAGATTCCCTATATGATGTCATTGTTGAGCTGGAGGAAAAAATCGAAGATGCCAGACTTCGGCGAGATGCAATTAAGCAGCAGGCAATTACTCTTGAGAATATTTACAAAATCATGGTGAATTTCGACTGCGTTTATAATATAATAAATGACGAAGAAAAGAGAAATGTGGTCACAGCCTTGATTAAGGAAATTGAAATTTACAGGAATGACGAGTCTGAATATCCGCTAAAGCGGATTGGTCTGAATTTTCCGGTGTTCAAGGATGGCGGGGAAGTTACGGAGCTTTTGTGGGACAAAGGGAATACCGTTGAGACGGTTGTCTTGCTTTCCAAGGGAGAGATCGACTCGAAAAAGGTTCGGGTTGAGTTCTCTTTGGAAGATATGGATATGTCCGAGTTCCAAGATGGAGCAACCTATCCGCAGATCAAGGAGTATGTTTTGGAGCATACCGGGTTAAAGGTTTCTAACCTTTATATTTCTCAGATAAAGAGAAAATGCGGACTGGAAGTCGGCAAGAACTACAATCTGCCGAAGTCCGAGGATTCCAGACAGCCACAATGCCCACCGGAGAAGGAAAAAGCAGTCCGAGAAGCATTCAAATATTTTGGGATGATCTAACATCCAGCAAAATGGAGGTTTCTTATGGATAGATTGATTTCTTGTGAGTTCAACATGGATAATGCCTGTGTGGAACTGAAATTTGCAAATGGTAGCATGATTGCGATTAACACCATCGCCGTGGAAAACGAGATTGCCGACAATATGTATCAGCGGTCAGAACTGGACTATCTGATCTACAATGATCCGATTGGATATGCAGACTTGATATTGAACGGTGATCCAGAAACCTATTTGAAAACTGTAACTGAATACAAACCGCTTGATAGCTAACCAACACTTTGCCCGTGGGAGAAATTCTGCGGGCATTTTTTGTATCTTTTCTGTGAACTCTATTGATTTTGATTGTCTAATGTGGTAGACTATCCATGGAGTCTAACAGTGTAGACATGGAGGGCATGAATATGGATTTTCCGAAGATTCACGAAAGTGAGTATAGGTTTTGCTTGATTATGTGGGAGCATGAGCCGGTTACTGCCGTCGAGCTTGTAAAGCTGTGTCAGAATCAGCTCGGATGGAAAAGGACTACAACTTATACCGTTATCAAGCGTCTTGGAGATCGTGGTGTGCTGAAAAACGACAATGGCACTATTACTTCTCTCGTTTCCAAAGATGAAGCTCAGGCGTGTGAGATCGACGAACTGGTTGAGAAGAAATTCGAGGGTTCTCTGCCTGCCTTTATCGCTGCTTTTACAAAGCATCAGGCTATGTCCGAAGATGAGCTTGATGAGATGCAGCGCATGATCGACCGCATCAGGAAAGGAGGTTCACAATGAACGAACTCTTTTTGAAAATCATCAACATGAGCATATCGGCAAGCTGGCTCGTCCTGGCAGTGCTGTTGCTCCGGTTTGTTTTGAAGAAAGCCCCCAAGTGGGTCAATGTCCTGCTCTGGGGCATCGTAGCAGTGCGGCTGGCTTTCCCATTTTCCATCGAGAGCGCATTGAGTCTAATTCCAAGTGCCGAAACCATTCCGCCGAACATTGGAATGAATACCACCCCTACCATCAATAGTGGAATAAATGCAATAAACAATGCTGTTAATCCTATCATCAGCCAGTCCAATACTCCGATGGCTGGTGCCAGTGTAAATCCTTTGCAAATCACCATCGGTATCTTTGAATACATCTGGATTTTCGGCATGATTGCACTTGCCTTATATACAGCTATCAGCTATTGGCGTCTGCATCGCAAAGTTGATACTGCCGTTCGCTACAAGGACAACATTTTCCAGAGCGAGAATGTAAAATCTCCGTTTGTGCTTGGCATCATAAAGCCAAGAATCTATCTCCCGTTCAACATGAACGGTCAGGATCTGGAACACGTTGTTGCCCATGAGCAGACACACATTCATCGTAAAGACCATTGGTGGAAACCCCTTGGTTTCCTCTTACTGACAATCCATTGGTTCAATCCTCTCATGTGGTTGGCTTATGTTCTACTGTGTCGTGACATTGAGCTTGCCTGCGATGAAAAAGTCATCAAGGAACTTGGCAATGAGCAGAGAGCCGATTATACGCAAGCACTTGTGGCCTGCAGCGTAAACCGCCGTATGATTGCCGCTTGCCCTCTCGCCTTTGGTGAGGTCGGCGTAAAGGAGCGTGTGAAGTCTGTGATGAATTATAAGAAGCCCGCGTTCTGGGTCATCATTTTGGCAGTCATTGCCTGTGTGATCGTTGCGGTCTGCTTTTTGACCAACCCGATGGGATTCCAATTCGATGAAGCAACACATACCATCGTTTCCGCAAATCATTTTGATATGCGAAATGCGGATGAAGCGGTGGCTATTGAAATGAATTCCGCACAGATTAGTGAGTTGAGTTCTCGACTGGCCGGGGTCAAGAACACGAATAAGAGCGATGAATATGGTGGGTTCACACCGATATATCAAATCAGCGCACTCCTAGAAGATGGCACATATATCAGAATAAACGGTTATTCTCTCTCCGACAATGATAAGGTAGATATCGAGTGGAACGAAGAACGATATGTGGTATCCGATGAGGAATTCAAAGATTATTTAAGTAGAATCTGTGCAGGTGGAGATGTTTCTTCTGCTGATAATGCGGTTGCAGGAAAAACCTATCTCTACGAAGGCGAAGGATTCATGGGCAACTTTACAATCACCCTCTATAATGATGGTACTTTCACCTATTACGAAGGAATGGCCAGCAGCTATATTGGAATTGGCTCTTGGGAACAGAACGGAGACAGCATTATCCTGACCGATGATGGGCACAGCGGCTATGGGCTGGTGAACCATTTCCGATGTGACGGTAATGACCTCGTGTTTGTTGAGCAGGACTCCAACAACTTCGTTTATGTCAAAGTTAAGGATGGCGAAAGGTTCCATTCCACGGGTGAAACTTTCAAATCCGACAATACGGCTGCGGCCGTAACCAAATGGTTTGATTACCTTGAAACCCCTGATGAAATGAAATGGGACGGTAGTCTTGAAATCAGCCTCACCAAGTTTCCAGATGCGAGCTTCCGTTGGACTTCCGGAGAGATGCTGGCTGTTAAGGGTAGTAAAAGCACTTCACTTTATACGGGGATGCCAATCTGGAACGCCTATTTCTGCGACCTCACTGGCGACGGTTTGCCTGAGTTGTGTTCTTCAATCAGTTGGGGCTCAGGCATGATTGACAACCGTGTCATTATCTATGACTATGCAAACGGAGTAAGCTATGAGCTGTCTGACAGAGGGTATTTTGATTTCACTCTCAGACAGGATCATCAAGATGGCCGCTTGTATGTAGATAAAACAAAATATCATACTGATGAACTGGTAGAAACCGGCCGACTGGTTTTCAAGAATCATTGCATTCAGATTGAAGGTTTTTCCAACGAAGCGCATCAGGTGTTCCAAGCTGAAATTCTGGAAATTCATGATGGCAATTATCTTGTGAAGCCTGTTGAAGGTAGCTGGGAATTGAGCAGTGCAGACCGAATTGAAGTGCCGATCAGAAATGTGCATCCATCACCAGAACCTGAAATCGGAGATGTGATCGAAATTGAATACGCTGGTGAAATCCTTGAAACCTATCCTGCACAAATTGCAGATGTTTATGGTATCAAGGTTATTGAGAAAAACAAAGGCTTTACCCATCTGGCAAACGATGATTAGAAAATCACAAATATCGAATAATTAGTTTTAAGCAGATAAACCGCTGCAATTCTCATTCCAAAGGGGGGGATGAATGTTGTAGCGGTTTTTTCTTTTTATGGTTCAAATGCCAGCATTGTTTTCGTTGGCAGTTTCTCGTTTTCACAGTTCAGAAGATACGCTATCACCTTGTTCGCAAAGCGATTTGTTTTCATGGTATCCCAATCAGCAAGTCGGATGATCTCTGCTGTACCGTTCTCGAAATCCAATGATATTTTGCCCCATTCTCCGTCGCAGTCTACCTGATATTCGTAGATTGCGGCGGAGATTTTCTTTTTGTGACGAGTCTTGGATTTCTGTTTCAGTTGGACGGCATGGATAGCACCCTCGGCAACCAGAAGTTCTGTCAGCTTGTCCACCGCTTTTCGGTAAGCCCGTTCTGCACCGCTGGCTGTGCTGCCCTCAAACATAACTGCCAGTTCTTCAAAGGTGGGGCGGTGCTTCCACGAGCCGACTCGCCCACAGGCCATACAGATTGCAAGACGCTTTTCAAGCAAGGTCTGCTCTCGGTAATTCAGTTTCTCAAATGCCCGCTGCACATTCTCAGCCTGTATGCCGTTCCAGAGAATGTCGGCATAGTTCCAAGTATCATCAAGGGCAACATCCTCGCCCGTTTCCTCGCCATCCTCGTCTGTTACATAGAAAGGCTGCTGATTGCGGATGCCACGGACTACTTTCAGGTATTCTTCCGCAAGGGCAAGATCACAGTTGTACTTCTTGGAAAACTCATTGACTGCATCCTTGGTGTTATGGTACAGCCAAGCCATTGATCGCACCATTTTGTAATTGGTCAGCGAAGATACTGACCACTTTTCTTCGCCCATGCGAAAACGGAGCATAGCATCCCGGATGAACGGAAAAATGTATGTAGCATACTCCGCACCCTTGGCAGGATCATAGTCCATCAGCTTTTGGAGCATCTGCTCCCGGCAGGAGAGCTTAATATCCAGAAAACGGTCTGTGTCGTACAAATCACCGCCGTCCACACCGAGAAAGCCTTTGATGCGCTTGTTGAGCTGCGGCTCGTAATAGTGAAGGAAGAACGAGAAGTATATCAAATCCTTTTCGTGCAATGCAGACAGGATATATTCGTTCAGATTGCCCACCGCTGGCGGCTCCGGTTCCAGTTGGAAGATGCGCTCTGCCACATAGGGAATGATGCCGTCATCGTGCGGATTGACTTGGTGTTTTGGTATGTATCCGGTCATATTCCATGTAAAATCATTCAGCATAGCGCACCTCCTTCCGGTTTACCATATCAGCATTCAGAACTTTCTTTGCAAATACACCATATCCACCAACTGTACACCACCTTCATATATTGGGTGGTCATAATTGTCTGTAAAGAAATTTGGTATTATGTGAGAAAGGACAAAACCACATTTTTCATAGAATGGTATTGTCAGTGGACTATCGCCCGTTCCAACTTGCAGAACAGCATATTGTCCGCTGTATTTCTCGATGATAAAGTCAATCAAAGCTTTTGCATAGCCTTTGCCTTGATGTTCTGGAACTGTTGCAATGTTCTTAATTTCAAGCACACCATTTCTTTCGCCGGTTATGACACATTCGCTTTTAACTCCATTATCATCGAGGATATACATCCTGCCATTATCAAGATAGCGATCTACCATGTTTTCCTGCTCATCAGCCAATAACAGCAAATCCAGATATTCCTTTTTGTTTTCTGTAACCTCAATAATTTTCATTGTTTATACCTATAAGTTATTTTTATTCAATGCTTCTTTCTTCAAAGCCGCCTGTCCCATCTCTTTTTCGTAATCTCCCTTGGCATAGTCTACATTGCTCAATGCCCGGAGCATCTTATCTTTTGCCAGCTTCTTCATAACCTCCGCAAGATCAGCGTCCAGAGTACCACGCTTCACATAGCGGTTTATGGTATTCAGCCGCTTCTCATAAATCTGTTTCACCGGATGATCGTCCGCAAGCTCCCGTTGTTCTCTGCCTTTTAGGTTGCCGATCTGCCGACAGGTGCGGTGCAGCTTGTCCCCCGGTGCATATTCGCCGCAGTATTTGGTGTGCCTTGCGTTGGTGGTCAGAAACCACTTTCCGCAGATTTTGCATTTCTTCGGTGCATGACCAACACACAGGCCCTCAAAGAGATCAGACCGGAACATCCCCACAAAGGATACATAGTGCATCCGCTTGACCAGCTTCGCAACTTTTTCGCCGGGACGGATGACGGATACATACTGAACGGAATTGTTCAGGGTAGACATCCAGGTATTGCCCTCCGTGATGGAAAACTCCGGCGGGAAATAATTGCCGAACATTCTGGCAAAGCCCTCTGCGGTGCGGTCAGCTTCGTTGCCGTCTGATTTTTCTGCAAAATCAAGCATGGCCGTTTGGTATTCCCCAAGGGAGTAGGCCAGATGCCCGCATACGGCGGTATAGCGCTGGAGCGTGATTGCTTCGGCATAGTTCTGGATTTCTTCAAATTGCAAAGAATTGGTTGCGGCTTTTGTGGCAAACTCCACATATTTCAAGGCATTTTCGGCAGTAAAAACCCTTTCTATCCGTTCTCTGTGCTTTGGTATGTCCATATAAGAGAACGGCGGGGTTTCGCTGAGAGTATCCAGCATCGCCAGAGTAGCTTCCCTTGCCATAGGACAGAGTGCAGAAGCGTCCTGTCCGGCGTTCAGCATTCCAAGCAGTAGATTAATTTTCTGGCATTGTTCATTCATTTTGGCAAGAGTATCCGCCGAAACATTCAGCGCATCACAGGCAAGCGTACCGACAGGAAATGTTTTGCCTTCATATATGACCGTATCCTGCCAAAAGTCCAATGTCATCAGTTCTTGGTTCATGCTTGCCCCTCCTGTCCTGTTTTTTCACTTTCTTAATTGTATCATGCTAATGTAAAGAAATCTACATCTATCAATAAGTTGTCCTGTTTTTTGAAACGGGGTTGTCCTCCGATTAGCCTGTTTTTTGAAAAATTCGGCATAACCATAATAGAAGGAGCGAAGCACCTGCCAATCACGGCGGGTGCTTCGTGCTTTCCAGAATATTATGAACGGAGGTTTTTCTATGACCATCTATGAAACCATCAAGGCGGCAATCAGCATCAAGCAAGCCGCCGAACACTATGGGCTGAAAGTAAGCCACAACGGAATGACTTGCTGCCCGTTCCACCACGACCGGCATCCGAGCTTGAAGCTGAATAAGGACTATTTCTTCTGTTTCGGCTGTGGAGCAAAGGGAGATGTGATCGACCTTATGGCAAGGCTGTTCAATATGAGCAGCTATGAGACAGCGCAAAAGCTGGCTTCGGACTTCGGGCTTAACCCGAAACCGCCCACTGCCGCAGCTATGGCCAAGCTCAAACGTCCCTATATCCGTCAGTTCCGGGAGGATGAAATGCTGTGCTTCCGGGTGCTGACGGATTATCTGCATCTGCTGGAAGATTGGAAAGTACGATACGCACCCAAGACACCGGAAAATGCTCTGGATGATCGTTTTGTGGAAGCCTGCCAGATGCACTGCCATATCGAATATATGGCAGACGTGCTGACCGTGGGCGATTTGGAAGAACGGGTGGCATTGGTGGACAAGCTGATGAAGGAGGGCAAGATTGCTTTTCTGCAAGAGTACACCGCACGAAAGAAGAAGGAGGTGGCGTACCATGGCGAAGAACCGAAAAACGCCTGATATGAACTTGCCCATGTGGTTTGATGGGCAGAACATCAACGAAGCTCTGTTTTGTGAAGAATTTCTGCATGAGCGCAGAATCATCTTTGCAAACGGAGCTTTTTTCACGCCCGATGGTAGAGTGACGGACGATCTCCCATTGCGTGGGGAGATTTACGACAAGCTGAAATTCTGTGCTGCGAACAATATCCCACGGAAGATCACCAACATTCTGGAAGTGCTGAAACTGGAAGCACAAGTGCCGGACTTTCCGCCGGAGCAGGATCGCATTCATGTGTCCAACGGTACGCTGCTGCTGAACGGAACATTTACCGAGGGCAGACCGGCTATCGTGCGAAGTCGTCTGCCTGTTGCTTACAATCTCGATGCTACTGCGCCGGTGATCTGGCTGAACTTTCTGGATGGGCTGCTCCATGCGGAGGACATCCCCACTTTGCAGGAGTTCATTGGCTACTGTCTGATTCCCTCCAACAAGGGACAGCGCATGATGGTGATTAAGGGGAACGGCGGCGAGGGCAAATCCCAAATCGGAGCTGCGCTTTCTGCTATCTTTGGCACGAATATGAAAGACGGCAGCATCGGCAAGATTTCTGAAAACCGCTTCGCCCGTGCCGATCTGGAACACATCCTGCTGTGCGTGGATGATGATATGCGGATGGAAGCTCTGCGCCAGACCAACTATGTAAAATCCATCGTGACAGCACAGGGCAAGATGGATTTGGAACGTAAAGGCAAGCAGAGTTATCAGGGCTGGATGTTCGCCCGGCTGCTGGCATTCAGTAACGGTGATCTGCAAGCCCTGTATGACCGCAGTGACGGATTTTATCGCAGACAGCTTGTGCTGACTACCAAGGAAAAGCCGGTGGACAGAGCTGACGATCCTGACCTTGCAGAGAAGATGAAAGCTGAAGCCGAGGGTATCTTCCTGTGGGCATTTGAAGGCTTACAGCGGCTTGTTGCCAACAACTTTAAGTTTACGGAGAGTGACCGTATCCGGGAAAACCGGGAAGCGGTCAAGCGTGACAACAACAATATCTTTGATTTCATGGATTCCGAGGGATATATCCGGCGTAAAGCGGATGCGTCCATCAGCTCCAAGGATTTCTATGAAATCTATCGGATGTGGTGCGAAGAAAATTCCCTTGCACCGCTGAAAGCCCGCAGCTTCAGCGACGCCATGATTGCCAATGCCAAGAAATTCAATCTGGAGCATTGCAACAACATCACCAACTCTGCCGGACGGCGGGTGTGGGGATTCATGGGCGTGGAAGCCATTGCACGACCTCATATAAATGGGTTTTACGGAGATTCGCCGTGTACGTACGTACCGGAGGACATTCCGGAGGAATGGAGGCAGGTCGAGTAAATCCCATTGCTGGTACGTATGTACGCAGCAAAAGAGCGTAAAACGTTCGTTATAGAAACAGCACATTTCCTTTATTTGGGCTGTTTCTATGTCCACAGGCTTTTGAAAAAGTGTCTGTGGGCACCGGCTGCAAGAGGAAGTTGACACAGAACAGCTTCATGCAGACGGGCTGACCATGGGAAAAGGCGCAGACATTTTCACCTTGGTCAGCAGAGGTCACCGCAGTGACCGCATTCCCCCTCGGGAGAGCCCTCGGAGAGCCCACGGCACTTTGCAGCCAGTATGGATGAAAGTGTCATAGTGGGTTATTACACTTTGAAAAAGTGCCTCTCCGTAGCTCCCCGCTGTCTGCAAATCCCAAAGGAAGGACAAAAATTCAATGGCAAGAAATGATGGAATAGACCGTACCGTAGCCAGAAATCAGGACTTGGAAACGCCTGCGGATGTGGCGAAGGTACAGGAACACAATGAGCGTGAAAAGGACAGCTACAGCAATCAGGACATCGTGCCGGAACGCACTTCTCTGAATGTCCATTTCAAAGCACCCACGGACGATTATGTAAAAATGTTTGAGCAGATGGAACAGGATGGCGTGATCTCCACCAGAGGTCTGAAACCGGATGCCGTCAAATACGGCGAGTTGATCTTCGATGTGAACTCTGCTTACTTCTACAACCACGGCGGCTATGAATTTGCGAAACAGTTTTATGCCGATGCCTACAAAGCAGCCGTGGAGATCGTGGGCGGTGAACAGTATATCCTCTCCGCTGTGATGCACGCCGATGAGCGCAACCGGGCAATGTCCGAAGCTCTGGGCGAGGATGTGTACCACTATCATCTTCATGTGGTTTATATCCCGGTGGTGAAAAAGCAGATCCTTTGGTCGAAGCGATGCAAGGATGAAGCCCTCCGGGGAACCGTCAAGGAGGTCATCACACAGGTCAGCCGCAGTAAGAAATGGGAGTCCAAGCCGGTGCTTGGTGAGAACGGAAATCCCATGTTGAATGCAAAAGGGAAAAAGATTTTGAAGTCATCCTACAGTGTGTTGCAGGATGACTTTTTCAATTTCATGCGAACTGCCGGTTACACCGATGTGGAGCGTGGAGAGCGTGGCAGCACCGAGGAACATCTGACGGTGACGCAGTTCAAGGTGCAGGCAGAACAGCAGCGTTTGGAAGCTGTGACCGGACAGGTGGCACAGGCGGAGCAGAGTTTGGAGAATGCCAAAGCTGCCACGGAGAAACAGAAAAGGAAACTGGAAGCGCTGCAAAAGGAAACCAAGACGGCAAAGACTCTTGCACTGACGGTGCAGGATATTGAAGCGATGGGCAAGAAGGCCACATTCGGAAACAATATCACTCTGACACCGGATGAATGCCGCACACTCAAAGATTATGCTGTCAGTAGCTTTGCGGAAAAGGCAGAGAAGATCAAGTACAAGCAGAAATTCGAGCAAGCGGAGAAAAGTGCAAAAACATGGAAGCAGCGGTACGATGCGCTGCATGAACAATATCAAGAGCTGAAAAAGAAAGCCCAGCCCTTCTTGGATGCACTGGAAATCGCATCCGAAAGGGTTCGGGCTTTTCTTGATGTTGTCCTCAGCAAAGGAAAAGAAACGCAGGAGCACGAACACACTGCACGGAAGCGTGGACAGGATATGGAACTTTGATGGAGGAATCGCCTATTGAAGAAATATTATGAGGAAGCGAAATATAATGCGGCATTTGACCGCTGTGTGGATGTTATGAGCCAGATGCTCCAGAAATATGGACATCAGGTTTTGGATAAATTGGAACAGGACGTTCCGCAGGAAGTGGAGCATTCCGAGGAAAGTAATCAAGCGCAGCCTTTGACGGATAAGGCTGCGTAAAAATTTACAATTTACACGTTGCGTACTTGTTGCGGATATGCTATAATATGTACGCAACGTGTATTTTTGCTTTTAGGGAGATAGGCAGATGGATTGTAAAAACAGAATTATAAAGTTGCGGGAAAGCACGGGATTAAACCGGAAGGACTTTTGCAAGTTGGTTCATATACCATACCGGACGATGACCGAGTGGGAATTGGACAACCGTCATGCACCGGATTATGTGCTGTGGCTTTTGGAGTATTATATCCGTAACGAAGGACTTGTGGTAAAAGAAATGAACGAAGGAGGTGGCGATTCTGAAAAAGAAACAACTTAAATGTTATCTATATACGAGAGTGTCCACCTCCATGCAGGTTGACGGGTACAGCTTGGATGCCCAACGTGACAAGCTGCGGAAGTATGCGGCATACGAGGATATGATCGTTGCCGGGGAGTATTCTGACGAAGGATTTTCCGGCAAGAACATCCAAGGGCGGCAGGAGTTTCAACGGATACTGAATGACATCCAGGACGGCAAAGATGATGTTTCTTATGTGCTGGTCTTTAAGCTGTCCCGATTTGGCAGAAATGCGGCGGATGTTCTGAACTCTTTGCAACTCATGCAGGATTTCGGTGTCAATCTGATCTGCGTGGAGGATGGCATTGACAGCTCCAAGGATGCAGGAAAGCTGATGATCTCTGTGCTGTCTGCGGTGGCAGAGATTGAGCGAGAAAATATCCGCACACAGACAATGGCAGGACGGGAGCAAAAGGCTCGTGAGGGCAAATGGAACGGCGGTTTCGCTCCATATGGATACAAATTGGAAAGCGGAAACCTTGTCATTGCGGAGGATGAAGTGGAGGTGATCCGGGTCATTTATGACCGCTACATCCATACCAACGAGGGCGTTGCCGGAGTAGCCAAATATCTGAACCGCAACGGTTTTATCAAGAAGCTGCGGCAGAATAACACCATTCCCGGATTTTCAAGGAACTTTGTGCAGGACGTACTGGACAATCCCGTTTATATGGGTAAAATTGCTTACGGCAGACGGAGAACCGAAAAGAAACAGGGTACAAGAAATGAGATGCACGTGGTCGAGCAGTCGGAGTTCCCTGTTTACGATGGGCAGCACGAAGCCATTATTTCCGAAGAAGATTGGTATCTGGCACAGGAGAAGCGCAAGATCAATTCCTTTAAGCGGGAAAAGGTCAACAATCCAGATCACGCCCACATCCTGTCCGGTATCTTGAAATGCCCATGCTGTGGCAAGAGTATGTACGGCAATATCGCCAAGGCACACAGCAAGGACAAGAAAACACGGTATTATTACTACTGCAAAAATACGGTTACGCCTACCGGACATGAGTGCAGCTTCCGGCTGAATATCGAGCAGACAGAGATCAACAAATTTGTGGCGAAGGTTATCTCCGCTATGGTCAATAATCCACGGTTTGTAGAAGCGATTCAGGCGAAAATCGGAACAGCAGTTGATACAGAAGATATGGAAAAGCAGATAGCTGTCCTACAAGGGCGGCTAAAGCAAGCCTTTGGAACGAAAAGCCGCTTGGAGCGTCAGATGGATACCTTGGACATCAACGATGCCCACTATGACAGAAAAATTTTGGACTTGCAGCGCCGCTATGATGAGCAGTATGATACCATAGAGGAAATTGAAGTTCAGATTGGCGAATTGCAAAGTCAGATCCGCAGCATTCAGCAGGAGAAGATTTCCGGTGACAATATCTATCGCTTGTTGCTGGCATTTGATGAAGTCTACCATTCCGCAACGGAAGCGGAGCAGAAAGAGTTTATGAAGGCCTTTATCGAGCGAATTGAGATGTTCCCGGAGAAAAGGAAAGACGGAAGTTGGATAAAGAAGATTGTATTCAACTTTCCTGTGCCTGTTGATGGTGAGGAAGTGAAAGAACTTCCCTTGGAAACTGAAACAACTGTCGAGACGGTGGTGCGGTTGGAGAGGATAAGAGGATAATTCAGTTATTCGAAAATTTCGAATAACTGCGTCTAACGAAAAAAGCTGCGTTTAACAACCTGACCCGGAGAAGAAGCGCCGCCCATCACGCTTCTCCTCCGGGTCTTATCATTTTAGAACATATAAAGGATACTATATACCCCTGCGAAGATCATGGCTCCTCCTATCAGGAAGAAGAAAAAGCCGGCGAAATAGGGGGGACGGACGGGGTCCTCCTGGATGAGCTTGGGGTTGTTGGGGTCGTAATAGCCGGTGACGCAGGCCCCCACGGGGCGGCAGGTGTCCTGGCGGCTGGCGTATCGATAGGTCTTGCCGTCCACTGTGTACTCATAGGTGGGCAGATGGACGGTGGTGCAGCCCTCCAGGCGGGTGCCGTCCTCCTGCTCCTCCCAGGTGGTCATGGTGGACTTTTCAATGTGGACGATCTTCATGGGGGTGGTGCCGGTGTAGCGCTTGCGGTCACCTTCATAGGCCCGGAAGAGATTACGGCGGTGGAACACGCCCGCCGTGATCAGCAGCAGCCCCACCACAAGAAACACCAGATCTTCCATACTCGATTCCTCCCTTTTTCTGTTCTGTCCCCATTCTATCACGGGGCGGGGGAGGGGAACATTAACCAAAGGTTAGGAAGGCCGTTGGAGAAAAAGAAATGGACATTTGCCGCCGGATCTGAGAGAATGGAAAAAACGCGAAGGGGGAGACGGGAGCATGGACGAGGAGCTGGCCTATCTGGTGCTGTCGGTGGTGGAGGAGATACCCGCCGGGCGTGTGGCGACCTATGGCCAGCTGGCCCGGCTCATCGGGCGGGAGCGGAACGCCCGGCTGGTGGCAAGGGTGCTGTCCCACGCCCAGGAGTATGGCAGCTTTCCCTGCCACCGGGTGGTGGACCACAGCGGACGCATCGCCCCCGGCTGGCCGGAGCAGGCCCATCTGCTGGCCCAGGAGGGCGTCCCCTTCCGGGACCCCACCCACGTGGACATGAAACGGGCGCAGTGGGAGGAGTGAGCTGGTCCCGCCCCACCTTTATAATTGACGGAAAAACGCAAAAATGTTAAAATGCAATACGTAAAAAATGGGGTTTTCTGCGACGAGATAGGCGTGGCGGGGAGAGAGACATCCCGAAAAGGTGGGCTTTCATGATTCAAATTGGCTTATGCGACGATGACCTGGCGATCTTGGGCCAGCTGCGGGTGCTGCTGGACCGCTATCGGGTGGAGCGGAACGCGGAGATCGCCTCGGCGGCCTTTCAAAGCCCGCTGGAGCTGCTGGCAGAGATCGAGAAGGGGATGCGGTTCGACATCCTGCTGCTGGACGTGATCATGCCCGGGGAGAACGGCATCGACGCCGCCCGGGAGATCCGCCGGTATGACAACAACGTGAAGATCATCTTCCTCACCTCCTCCGCGGAGTTCGCCGTGGAGTCCTACACCGTGGGGGCCTATTTCTATCAGCTCAAACCCATCTGGGAGGAGAGCTTTTTCCGCCTGATGGACTCGGTCATCGCCGAGTGTGAGAAGAGCAGCGGCATGAGTCTGATCCTCCGGTGCAAAAGCGGCATCACCCGGGTGGAGCTGGACAAGCTGGAATACTGCGAGGTGCTGGGCCACTCCCTGTGGCTGCATCTGGTGGGTGGCACGGTGCTGGAGAGCGTGGGGCGGATGGACCACCTGTGCGAGCAGCTGGCCGACCACCCGAATTTCCTGCGGGTCCACCGGTCCTTCCTCATCAATATGGACCATGTGAAGGCCATCGTCCCCAAGGCCATCACCATGGCCAGCCTGGCCGAGCTGCCCGTGCCCCGGGGGAAGTATGCTGAGCTGAAGGACCGGTATCTGGAGTATGCCTTCCACCGAAAGCAGGTGTTCCTGTGATCCTTTACATATGCAACACCGTGGCGGTGGGCCTGTTCGGCATCATCCTGTCCGCCGCCTTCTGCAACATCCGGTGGGACCGGAAAAACGTTCTGTGGATGGCCGCCGCCACCGTCGCCATCTATATCCTTCAGGCGGTGGTCTATTTTGGCATCGACACCACCCAGGGGCAGTATCTCTATCCCATCCACACCCACCTGACCCTGGCCATCGTGCTGTGTATCCTCAGCCGCCAGCGGCTGTGGCCGGTCATCTCGGTCCTCACGGCCTATCTGTGCTGCCAGCTGCGGCGGTGGCTGGCCCTGGTCATCGTGGCCGTTTTTAGCGGGGGAGACCGGATGCAGTACATCGCGGAGATGGCCCTCACCATCCCCCTGCTGATCCTGCTGCTGCGGGCGGCCCCGGCGGTGCGCTCCGTGTCCCGGTATTCCACCGCCGTCCAGTGCCAGTTCGGCAGCATCCCGGCCCTGTATTATGCGTTTGACTATCTCACCCGGGTGTACACCGACCTGCTGGAGAGCGGCTCTCCGGTGGTGGTGGAGTTTATGCCCTTTGTGTGTTGCGTGGCCTATATCATCTTTGTGGTACGCCTGTCGGCGGAGCAGCGGGCCAGGACCCACTTGGAGCAGCTGCAAAGCAGCCTGAATCTTCAGGTGAACCAGGCCGTGCGGGAGATCGAGGACCTGCGGGAGTCCCAGCAGAAGACCCGGGCCTATCGCCATGATCTGCGCCACCACCTGCAGTATCTGGATGCCTGTCTGGAAAACGGCCAGATCGACCAGGCCCGGAAGTATATCCGCTCCATCGACGCGGCGATCGAGGCCAGCCGTCTGACCGTCTACTGCGAGAACGAGGCGGCCAACCTGATCCTGTCCGCCTTTGCTTCCCGGGCAAAAAATCAGGACGTGTCCCTGTCCATCCACGCCCAGCTGCCCCATGTGCTGCCCATTGCGGAGAGCGACCTGTGCGTGCTGCTGTCCAACGCCCTGGAGAACGCCCTTCACGCCTGCGCCGGACTGGAGCACGGCAGCATTGTGGTGCAGACCTATGTGCAGAGCGAGAAGTTTTTCCTCCAGGTGGTCAACGACTGTCCCGGGCCGGTGCAGTTTAATCGGGGCGTGCCGGTGACGGACCGCCCGGGCCACGGCGTGGGGGTGCGCAGCATCTGCGCCATCGTGGAGCGGTATGGCGGAATGTACAGTTTTTCCGTTCAAAATGGCCATTTTGTATTGCGACTTTCCCTGTGACTCGGGGCCAAACGACATTTCAGGGCATTTTCAGGACGTTTCGTGCAGAAGCGTCCTTTTTTATTTGCCGGGGGGCTATACTGTAGCCACAGTGCAAGGCACCGGAAAAAGAGAAAAATTTGGAGGAATTTATCATGAAAAGACTGCTTACCCTGACCCTGGCCCTGGTGATGTCCCTGTCCCTGACCGCCTGCGGCGGCTCTGATGACGACGCCAGCAGCAGCGATGTGAACGACATGTCCACCAGCGTCTCTGAGCCCGCCGAGGACGGCAGCGGCGACGCCTCTGTCCCCGAGGGCCGCATCAGCGAGGAGAAGCTGGCCGAGCTGACCGAGGCCTATAACAACGTGGCCGTGCCCTATAACGAGATCGCCAACCTGGTGAATGAGAACGGCTGGATGGCCGACGAGCAGACCAACGCCGAGATGAACGCCATGAACAGCACCCTGGGCACCGTTGGCACCGCCCTGACCGAGGACATCTCCATGCTGGACGGCGTGGATGTGGACGCTCTGATCGCCGCCCTGAGCGACGAGCTGCCCGGCGCTCTGGCTGAGCTGAAGGACCGCGTCTCCGTGCCCTACGAGGGCTGATCGACCCATCTGAATGAAACGGCTGACTGTCCGGTCCTTATCCCGCGGCAGTCAGCCGTTTTGCATCAATACAGGAGGTAACATTTCATGACGATCCTAATTATCATTGTCCTTCTGGTGATCCTGGTGGCCGGGTGGGTCATGTCCACCCAGCGGCGGCTGGTGGTGATGGACGAGAACATCAACAACGCCATGAGCCAGATCGGCGTGCAGCTCTCATCCCGCTTCGACGCGCTGACCGCCCTGTTGGATCTGGCCAAGGGCTATGCCGCCCACGAGTCCCAGACCCTGATCGAGACCATCAAGTCCCGCCGCAGCGTCATCACCGCCAAGTCCACCCCCCAGGACGTGCTCCAGCAGGAGGGCGTGATCTCCGAGGCCCTGGGCCGCATCTCCATGGTGGCCGAGCGCTACCCCGAGCTGAAGGCGGACAAGGGCTATGCCAAGTGCATGGACGCGGTGGACAGCTATGAGAAGATGGTGCGCACCAGCCGCCTCATCTATAACGACTCTGTCACCAAACTGAACCGGGAGATCCGTATGTTCCCCGTCAGTCTCATCGCCGGGATGCTGGGCTTCCGCCAGCGGGACTATCTGGAGGCCCGGGAAGACAAGGCCGACATGCCCAGCATGAAGTGATGAAGACCCTGACCCGACTTTTCGCGGCCCTGCTGCTGACGGCGGGGCTGTGCGCCGTCCCGGCGGGGGCGGCCAACCAGGTGGAGCGCCTGACCACCGACGTGGCCCTGGAGCAGGACGGCTTGGCCCACGTGACTCAGGTCTTCTCCGCACAGACGGACGAGGGCACGGAGTTTTACATGGACCGGCTCACCTCCGGCGGGCTGACCTATGCCAACTTCGCCGTATCCGACGAGAACGGCCCCTACGCCGCAGAGGAAGCGGACAGCTGGGACATCGATGCGTCCTTTGAGGAGAAGGCGGGCAAGTGCGGCCTGCTGAACATCGACGGGGGCGTGGAGCTGTGCTGGGGCATCACCGACTACGGCTCCCACACCTACACGGTGTCCTATGATATCCAGGGCCTGGTGGGGGGCTATTCCGACGCCGACGGGCTGCTCTATCGCTTCATCGACCCGGACCAGGCTGTGTTCCCCACCGACGCCGACCTGACCATCCGCATGGCCGACGGCACGCCCCTGACCCAGGACAACTGCGGCATCTGGGCCTTCGGCTTTGAGGGGCAAATTCAGTTTGAGGATGGCGTCATCCACGCCTGGACGGACAGTCCCTTAGAGGGCAGCCAGTATCTGACGGTGATGACCCAGCTACAGTCCGGTCTGCTCCAGCCCCAGCGGGTGGAGGAGGACAGCTTTCAGACGGTGAAGGACGCCGCCTTTCAGGGCAGCGACTACACCGACCCGGAGGAGGAGCCGCTGACGGCCATGGACATCGTCTGGATGATCGTCTCCCTGGCGGTGATCCTGGGGGGCATCTTCGGCATTTTCGCCCTGCTCCGGGCCAGGAAGAAGGCCAAGGCCAAAAAGCAGCTGGCCAAGATCGACTATTTCCGGGACGCCCCCAACGGCGGCGACCTGAACGTGTCCTATGCCCTGGGGCTGGGCCTGAATGCCTGCACCGACGAGACCTATCTGGCCGCCCGGGTGCTGCGCCTGGTCACCCTGGGCAGCCTGGAGCCGGAGCTGGAGCCCGGGAAGAAGAACCGGGCATCCATGCGCTTTCTCCGGGAGCCCCACAACGGCGACCCCTTTGACGAGGCCCTGTACACCTTTTTACAGGCGGCGGCGGGGGCGGACGGGGTGCTCCAGGACAGAGAGCTGGAGGATTTCTGCTATGATGACCGCCACGCCAAGACCTTAAGCGACATGCTGGAGAGCTGTCATCACCAGGGGGAGCTGACCCTGTCCCGCGGCGGCTGCCTGAAGGGAAACCAGTGCCGCCGGGCCAAGGACCTGACGGCCAGGGGTCAGCAGCAGCGGGACGAGCTGCTGGGCCTGAAGCGCTATCTGCTGGACTTCTCCCTGCTGGCGGAGCGGGACGTGAAGGAGACCTTCCTGTGGCAGGAGTATATGGTCTATGCCGCTCTGCTGGGGGTGGCCAAGCAGGTGATGGAGCAGCTGCGGCGGCTCTATCCCGGCCAGCTGGACCAGGTGGAGCAGTATCAGCGCTATCTTCAGAGCACGGCCCACTGGAACGCCTATCTGGTCGGCGCGGTGGAGCGCCAGCGGCAGGAGAGCCAGGCGGCCCGCTTTGGCGGCGGGGGCGGCATCGCCTCCCTGGGCGGAGGCGGCGGCGCTTCCGGCGGGGGCGGCATGGGCACCCGATGACAAAAGAGAGAATCAACCAACGAACCAACGGAACTTTAGGAGGAAACGATCATGGGATTATTCAGTAACAAGAAGAAGCTCTGCCCCATCTGCGGCAACCCCACCCCCCGGCTGCTGCCCACCAAGATCGAAGGGGAGGCCATCTGCAAGGAGTGCGACGCCAAAGTGGATCTGCCCGCCGGGGCCATCAACAGCATGTCCCTCACCGATTTCAAGCAGTATCTGGCCGCCTTTGAGGAGAACCAGGTCCTCCAGCAGGAGTTTCACGAGACCTATCGCTTCAACATCGGCTTTTGGGGCTGCACCGTCTATGTGGACGAGGAGCACGGTCTGTTCCGCATGAAGGACGGCGTGGGCTGGGCCTTCCAGGGCAAGGACATCAAGTCCATCCGAATCTCTGAGGACAGCAGCCCCCTGTATGAGAGCGCCAGCGGCACCCTGAAGTGCTACGCCAGCCAGGTGCCCGCCCAGGTGAATGCCCTTGCCCCCCAGATCGCCCAGTTCCACATGGAGAAGCAGATGTTCCAGCGCCGGGAGGCCATGGAGGGCCTGCACCGGGCCGGACAGGAGACCCCGGAGGAGCGCCGGGACCGGCAGCGGGACAACGACCTGTATCGCCCCAAGTTCGACGTGCCCGCCCCCGTGGAGAAGTTCCGCATCGAGATCAAGCTGAACCACCCCTATTGGAAGTCCTTTGACGAGAAGATCTCCGGCCCGGAGTTTGACCGGGACTATCCCCGGGCGGCAGATTACATGAAGAGCTATCGGGAGCAGACGGAGGAGCTGCACCAGCTGGCCAAAAAGCTGATGCACATGATGGACCCCAAGGCCGGTGAGACCCAGGTGGGCGGCGCTGCCGCCGCTGCGGCCACCGCACAGTCTGCGGCCCAGGCCGTGCCCACCGTGCCCGCCGACGCCGTGGCCGAGATCCAGAAGTATAAGACCCTGCTGGACGCCGGCGTCCTCACCGAAGAGGAGTTCACCGCCAAGAAGCGGCAGCTGCTGGGCATCTGAGGAGGGAGACCATGAAGAAATATCTGTCTCTGCTTCTGGCTCTGGCCCTGCTGCCCAATCTGGCCGCCTGCGGTTCCGAGGACGTCTCCGCCGACGATACGGGGGACGGCAGCTGGGCGGTATACTGGTATCTGTGCGGCAGCGACCTGGAGTCCCAGAACGGCTGCGCCACCGCCGACCTGTCTGAAATGCTGGAGGTCCAGCTGCCGGAAAATGTGAACGTGGTCATCGAGACCGGCGGCGCCACCGCCTGGCAGAACGAGGAGATGGACCCCAGCAAGCTCCAGCGCTGGCTGTATAACAGCGATGGTTTGCAGCTGCTGGAGGAGGAGGACGCCGCCGACATGGGCGACAGCCAGACCCTCTACGAGTTTTTGGACTATGCCAACGACAACTATCCCGCCGACCACGTGGCCGTCACCTTCTGGAACCACGGCGGCGGCAGCGTCAGCGGCGCGGCCTTTGACGAGAAGTTCGACTATGACTCCCTGACCCTGGACGAGATGTATCAGGCCTTCGACGCCGTGTGGCCCGCCGACCCGGAGGACCCCGCCCTGGAGCTGGTGGGCTTTGACACCTGCCTGATGGCCACGGTGGACGTGGCGTCGGTGTTCCAGAACTTTGCCAAGTATCTGGTGGCCTCGGAGGAGGTGGAGCCGGGCAACGGCTGGCTCTACTCCGGCTGGCTGGGTGAGCTGGCCAAGGACCCCGGCATGGACGGGGCCGCCCTGGGCCGGGCCATCTGCGACAGCTTCTATCAGGGGTGCGAGGCGGTGGAGACCCAGGACCGGGTCACCCTGTCCGTCACCGACCTGACCCGTCTGTCCCCCCTGCTGGCGGCCTATGAGACCTTCGGCCAGGAGGCCCTGACCGCCGCGGCGGAGGACCCGGGCTTCTTTGCCCAGCTGGGCCGGGCCGCCGCCCAGAGCGAGAACTATGGCGGCAACACCCGGGAGCAGGGCTACACCAACATGGTGGACCTGGGCCACCTGGCCCGGCAGACCGCCTGGATGCTGCCCTCTGCCCAGGACGTGTGCGACGCCCTGGCCGACTGCGTGATCTATCAGGTGGGCGGCCAGTACCGCAGCGAGGCCACGGGCCTGAGCTGCTACTACTCCTACAGCGGCGACCTGGATGACCTGAGCGGCTATCTGGCCATGGGGGAGAGCACGGCCTTTAAGAATCTCTACACCTATGCCCTCACCGGACAGCCGGAGGATCAGGACTATGTGTCCTCTCTGGACATCGACTCCCTGCCTCAGCTGCGCACCCTGGCCGACACGGATTGGGACGGTGCGCCCCTGGACGTGGACGAGAACGGCACCGCTTTCCTCACCCTGGGCCCGGATGCCCAGGACATCCTGTCCGGCATCGGTTTCTCCCTGTTCTATGTGGACGAGGAAAACGACCAGATGATGCTGCTGGGCACCGACAACGACATGAATGCCGACTGGGACAACGGCGTGTTCTACGACAACTTCCGGGGCGTGTGGGGGGCCATCGACGGCCACATGGTCTATATGGAGCTTGCCTACGACGGCGAGGACTATAACCTGTACTCCGTGCCCATCCTGCTCAACGGCGAGGCCTATAACCTTCAGGTGGCCTATGACTTCAGCAAGGAGGAGTGGAGCATTCTGGGTGCCAGCCAGGGCCTGGACGACACGGGCATGGCCAGTAAAGAGCTGCGCCTGTTAGAGGCCGGGGACCAGATTACCACCATCTGGCAGATGTCCACCTACAGCGGCGACGACGACTTTGAAATGTACGCCGCCGAGGAGTTTACCGTCACCGACCAGACCGCCTTCAGCGAGACGGCCCTGCCCGACGGAAACTACGCCATGGTCATCACCATGCAGGACGCCGCCGGAAACGAGGCCTATTCCGACGCCGTCACCTTCCAGTGCCAAAACGGCGAGATTACCACCACGGTCTATCAGTGATCGTTTCCAAACAACAAAACCCGGGGCACACGTTCGTTAAGAGCGTGTGCCCCGGGTTTTTCTCTGTGGTTTTGTGGGAGGAAACGCTTCTGCGTTCCCCCGTGGTCTTGGCTCTTTTACATATCAAGCAGACCGGCCCTCGTCCAGAGCCTTGACTTCGTCCACGGTCAGCAGTCGAACAGACTTGGCGATCTCTTCATAGGACAGTTTGCCCAATGTGAGCAGCATACGGGCGGTCTCAACCGAATTGAGTTTGGCAGCTTCACGCGCCGCCTGATTTCTCATATCTTCCATCGCCTTGCACATAGTCGCAACTCCTTCCGTATCTTCTTTGAAATAGCGAACTCTGTCCGCCAGAATTTGATAGTGCATCTCTTCGGCGCTGGTGCAGGAAAAGTCGTGCATCAGCTGCCCGAGCGCCGTATCGTCTTTAATTTGGGCGTTTACATACAGGATATGCGATTCGTCCCCAAACAATGCGCCGGTTTCTCTGACCGTTCGATCAATGTGATAGATCGGGTGGCCATCGCCCAGCACATCATGCTCCGTGATGAAGATGACATATCTTGCCTATACTATAACATGGAAATACCAGCGGTTCAAGCTGCGTTTTTTGAACTTTTTTCAACCACTTGTTGAAGCGGAATATCAGCTCACCACGCCTCGGCAAGCAGAAAATCTGCAAGATGAACGATTTTGATGCCATTTTCGATGCCGGTGTCCATTTCGTTGAGCGTGACGACGTATTTGGGATAGTGGTCACGGATATCCATCAGGTTTCCGACCTCTCGGTCTGAAGTCATTGGAATTTGGACACAGACCTGTACATAGACCTTTTCATCCCGACGGGTTGCCACAAAGTCGATTTCCTTTGTGTCATTCTTGCCGATGAAAACATCATAGCCACGGCGCTTTAGTTCCAGAAACACGATGTTTTCCATCGCGCCGTCCAGCATCTTTCGGTTATAGCCCAGCAGAGCATACTTCAGCGACACATCGGAGAGATAATACTTCTCCTGTGTTTTCAAGATGCTCTTGCCTTGCAGATCATAGCGCTCACATGGATAGATAATGAACGCCTGCTCCAGCCAGCGCAGATAATTATAGATGCTCTCCACCGAAACTTTGCGGTGCTCACTTTTCAGGAAAGTAGAGATGGAGTTCGCGGAAAAGGTCTTGCCCATGTTCTCAATGATATACTTCACCACGCGGTCAAAAAGGTCTTGCTTGTTGATGCGGTGGCGCTTCACAATATCCCGGGAGACTACGGTATGATAAATGCCGTTGACAATTTGATAGGCACTCTGCTCGTCATACTCACTAAGCGCAATGATTGGAAAACCGCCAAAGCGAATGTATTCCTCCAGCAGTTCCCGGCGGGACAAGGCGCTGTCTGCCTTAAAGTCCAGATACTCTTTGAAGGAAAGCGTATAGACGGGAATGGAGACATAGCGTCCCGTGAGATAGGTGGATATCTCGCTGGACATGAGCTTGGAATTAGAGCCGGTCACGTAGATGTCGGCGTCTGCGCCCTCCAGCAAACTGTTGACTGCCCTTTCCCAGCCGTCGATTTCCTGAATCTCATCCAGCAGAAGGTAGCAATGGCCCTTTCCCTTCATGGCCTCGACCAACTCGTCATACATCTGCCTGGCGGTAATATTTTCGGAAATGTCCATCTCTGTGTACCGCTTGGAGATGATATGATCCTGGGGTATGCCCCGGCGCAGGAATTCCTCTTTCAGCATTTCAAAAATGGTAGACTTGCCGCAGCGGCGAACGCCAGCCAGTATCTTGACAAGGGGCTGGTCGATAAACGGCGCGATAGCCGCAATGTAGCCAGGTCTGTTGATCATAGTATCGCCTCCTTCATAGTTATTATTATAACCAAAACAATCTCGACATACAACAAGTTTTTCTGGTCTAACCTTAAAAACTTTCAGACTGCTTAGAGACAACAAAAAGGACAAGTACATCTGAATGTCAGATCATACTTGCCCTTTACTCGTTTTTCTTGAGTTCTTTTTCGATTTCTATATGGCAGACCTCCTGAATTGCCTGCTCCATCATAGATGCAACCTCATCCACGGAGTGATCTGGTGCGCCATGGAGACGGTCCTCCTCGACAGCGAGCAGCTCTTCGCGCAGCTTCAGCATTTTTTCCCGTCTTGTGAACGAATCGATATCCATGACAACAAGATCGCCTTCGCCGTTCTTGGTTAGATAGACCGGTTCTCCGGTGGACTTGCACAGTTGGGCAATGGCGTTGTAGTTCTGGCGGATACTTGCACTCGGCTTAATATTCATAACTGCGCCTCCATATAGTCGTCTGATAACTATATTATAATGAAATAACGCTATAAAGCAACGGCCATTCTTTCACAATTTATAAAATTTTAGATGGATCGTGCTGGGGCGGCAGGAGTCAACTTATGTCGTTCTTCCACATGGACACAAAAATGCGGCCCACAAAAACTGTGAGCCGCATTCTGTGCAGTAGATTTTACTTGTTGAAATAACGCTTCAGCAGGCCCTCGAAAGCCTTGCCGTGACGGGCCTCGTCCCGGGCCATCTCGTGGACGGTGTCGTGGATGGCGTCCAGGTTCAGGGCCTTGGCCTTCTTAGCCAGCTCGAACTTACCGGCGGTAGCGCCGTTCTCGGCGTCCACCCGCATCTGCAGGTTCTTCTCGGTGGAGTCGGTGACCACCTCGCCCAGCAGCTCGGCGAACTTGGCGGCGTGCTCGGCCTCCTCATAGGCGGCCTTCTCCCAGTACAGGCCAATTTCGGGATAGCCCTCGCGGTGGGCCACACGGGCCATGGCCAGGTACATACCGACCTCGGTGCACTCGCCCTGGAAGTTCTCACGCAGGCCGGCCAGGATCTCCTCGTCCACGCCCTGGGCCACGCCCACCACGTGCTCGGCAGCCCAGGTCTTCTCAGCGGACTGCTCCTTGAACTTCTCAGCGGGGGCCTTGCAGATGGGGCAGAACTCAGGGGCGGCCTCGCCCTCGAACACGTAACCGCAGACGGTGCAGACAAACTTCTTCATAATAATTTCCTCCTCATTGTTGAATATTTTGGTTGCTTTCTTCCTGTTTCATACATGTTTGGCATCTTCCATAGAAGGTCAGCTCGTGGCGCTCCACGGCCAGACCATATTGCTCGCTGACGTCGCGGGTGAGGGAGCTGTCCAGCTTGATGCTGTGCAGGTCGATCACCGCGCCGCAGTTGGTGCAAACAAAGTGACTGTGGGGAGCGGTGTTTCCGTCGAACCGCTCCTGCCCGTTCACCACGCCTACGCTCTGCACCTGTCCCTGCTGCTGGAAAAAGACCAGATTGCGATAGACGGTGCCCAGGCTTAGGTCGGGGTGGGTGGGCTTTAAGGTTTGATAGATCCACTCGGCGGAGGGATGACAGGTGGTACTGCGGATGGCGTTTAAAATGGCCTCCCGTTTTTTGCTGTATCGGATCATCGGCTCCTCCTTATCAGTAATAACTCTTGTTTGTGTTTTGATAATAGCATATCGGCTCGGGTTTGTAAAGAGGTTTTTTCAAAAAAAGCAAAAAAATTTCGAGTCCGGATATCCGGTCCCGCATAAAATATAAACTTGCCATTCCGAGGAGCGAAGCGACGTGGGAATCCGCTCTTTCATCGAGCATTACGGATTGCCACGTCGGCCCGTTGGGCCTCCTCGCAATGACAGCGATCATTCTTTTCCCAGCCGCTTTAACACGGCCCGCTCCAGCCTGTCGCCATAGAGCATCCCCAGCACGAATATCATCACCCCGGCAAGGCCGATCAGGACCATGGCCCACAGGGGGATGGACAGGGAGGCACCGCCCAGGGCGCTGGCGAACAGCAGGCCCCAGGGCCGGGTGAACAGGGCCAGCAGGGCAAAGCGGCCAAAGGTGATGGGGGTCAGCCCTGCCAGGATGCACAGCATGTCGTCGGGGAAGTAGGGGAGAAGAAAGGCCAGGGCCAGGAAGACGGTGGTCTTCTCCCGGATGACCTTTTGATACTTCTCCGCCAGCTTGCGGCTGACCACCCGGTCCACAAAGTCCCGCCCCAGGGTCCGGGCCAGCCAGAACACCAGCAGAGAGCCAGCCATCACCGCCCCATAGGTGAGGAAAAAGGCGGGCCAGGTGCCGAAGAGCAGACCTCCCGCCGCCGCCGTCAGGTTGCTGGGGATGGGGGCCAGCACCACCGACAGCAGCTGCACCACAAAAAAGGTCAGGTGGGAATAGGGGGCGCTGCGGTCAATATAGGCCCGCAGGGCCGGGATAGAAGTGCAGGCGGCAAAAAATCCGCTGCGAGATAAAAACAGCCCGCCCGCCCCCAGCAGGAGCACCGTAAGAGCCAGAACGGCCCATTTCTTTTTTTGTTTCATCATACGCCCTATTCTTTTAGTCCAGCTCAATATCCAGCAGCACCGGGCAATGATCGCTGCCTTCTACGTCGCTTAGGATCTCGGCCCGGCGGATCTTGTCCCGCAGGCGGTCAGAGACGATGAAGTAATCGATGCGCCATCCGGCGTTGTTCTGGCGGGCGTGGAAGCGATAGGACCACCAGGAGTAGGCCCCG
The DNA here is from genome assembly GCF_054108085.1 of Flintibacter sp. SJQ-8. Taxonomy (NCBI): domain Bacteria; kingdom Bacillati; phylum Bacillota; class Clostridia; order Eubacteriales; genus Flintibacter; species Flintibacter sp. SJQ-8. The sequence goes on along the minus strand of NZ_JBPJWR010000001.1, from coordinate 52,613 downwards.
GTGACGTCGGGATAGAGATATCGAAAGCTGTCGGTGAAACCGGAGGAGAGGAGGGTGGTCATCTTCTCCCGCTCCTGGTCAGAGAAACCGGCGTTCTTCCGGTTGGTCTTGGGATTCTTCAGGTCGATCTCTTCATGGGCGACGTTCAGATCCCCGCAGTAGATGACCGGCTTGGTCTTGTCCAGACTCATCAGATAGTCCCGCAGGTCGTCCTCCCACGCCATGCGATAGTCCAGGCGCTTCAGGCCGTCTTGAGCATTTGGGGTGTAGCAGCAGACCAGATAGAACTGGTCATACTCCAAAGTGATGAGCCGCCCCTCGTGGTCGTGGATATCCTTGTCCATGCCATAGGCCACGTTCAGCGGTGCGTGGGTGGTGAACACCGCCGTGCCGGAGTAGCCCTTTTTCTCCGCGGAGTTCCAGAACTCCAGCCAGCCCTCGCCCAGGTCCAATTGGGCCTGGCCCTGGACCATCTTGGTCTCCTGAAGGCAGAGAAAGTCGGGGGACTCCCGGCGGAAAAAGTCCAAAAAGCCCTTGTTCAGACAGGCCCGCAGGCCGTTCACATTCCAGGAAATCAGCTTCATAGAAAATATCCTCTTGTTGCAAAAAAATTTTGTCCACATTATTATACGTATCCCGGCCCCGCGGGGTCAAGAAGCAATTGCAATCTTTCGTCCGATTCGGTATAATAAAGGGGATTTTAGTCCGATAAAGGAGTGTTCATCATGCGTGAAATTTCTCTTCCTCAGGGTTACAGCTCCCTGCTGTCCGTCTATGAGACGCAGAAGGCCATCGGCCTGCTGAAGCGGCTGTTCGCGGACAAGCTGTCCGGTGCTCTCCGGCTGCACCGGGTGTCCGCCCCCCTGTTCGTCTCCGCCGAGACCGGCCTGAACGACGACCTGAACGGCGTGGAGCGCCCTGTCTCCTTTGATATCAACGGCGTGAAAGAGACCGCCCAGGTGGTCCACTCCCTGGCCAAGTGGAAGCGCATGGCCCTCAAGCGCTATGACTTCCAGCCCGGCGAGGGTCTGTACACCGACATGAACGCCATCCGCCGGGACGAGGAGCTGGACGCCCTCCACTCCGCCTATGTGGACCAGTGGGACTGGGAGAAGATCATCACCCGGGAGGACCGGAACGTGGCCTATCTCCAGCAGACGGTGAAGTCCATCGTCCAGGCCCTGGCCGACACCCAGTATTTCCTCCACTCCGTTTTCCCCCAGCTGTCTGTGCTGCCCCGCATGACCACCGACATCACCTTCATCAGCACCCAGGAGCTGGAGGACCTGTACCCCGACAAGACCCCCAAGGAGCGGGAGAACGCCTTTGTGAAGGACCACCCTGTCACCTTCCTCATGGGCATCGGCGGCAAGCTGCACTCCGGCAAGCCCCACGACGGCCGCGCCCCCGACTATGACGACTGGGACCTGAACGGCGACCTGCTGGTCTGGGACAGCGTGAACGGCCAGGCCCTGGAGCTGTCCTCCATGGGCATCCGCGTCAGCCCCGAGAGCCTGGACCGCCAGCTGACTCTGGCCGGCTGCGACAACCGCCGGGAACTGCCCTTCCACAAGCAGCTGCTGGCCGGCGAGCTGCCCTATACCATGGGCGGCGGCATCGGCCAGTCCCGGGTGTCCATGTTCCTGCTGGGCAAGGCCCACATCGGCGAGGTGCAGTGCTCCATGTGGGACGAGGCCAACATCGAGGCCTGTAAGAAGGCGGGCGTGACCCTGCTGTGAGCGTAAACTCCGCCCCGGGCCGCCGCCAGGAGAGACCTGAGAGAGTCAAAAAGGGGAGACGGGGCGCGCCCGTCCCCTGGCTCATCGCCGTGGCCCTTATTCTGGCGGCCTTTGCCGGGTTTCTGTACTATCTGCTCCAGCCCGTCACCTTCACCTATCGGGGCATGACCATGGAGGCCGTCCCCGGTGTGGCGGTGAACCGCTATGACCCCGACGGGTTCTATACCGACGAGAAGGGCCGGGTGCAGTATACCAGCAAGGGAGCCTCCGCCCGGGCGGGCATCGACGTGTCCTATTCCCAGGGGGACATCGACTGGGCTGCCGTGGCGGCGGATGGGGTGGACTTTGCCATCATCCGCCTGGGCTACCGGGGCTATACCCAGGGGGCCATCCAGACGGATAGCTGCTTCTATCAGAACATCCAGGGGGCTCTGGATGCGGGGCTGGACGTGGGAGTATATTTCTTCTCCCAGGCCATCACCCCGGAGGAGGCCCGGCAGGAGGCCGACTATGTGCTCTCTCTGCTGGAGAGCTATCCTATCACCTGCCCCGTGGTCTATGACTGGGAGCCCATCACCTTTGCCGAGGGGGCCCGCACCGACCAGCTGGAGAACGAGGTGCTCACCCAGTGCGCCGCCGCCTTCTGCCAGCAGATCGCCCAGGCGGGCTATACCCCGGCGGTGTACTTCAACCAGGAGATGGGCTATTTCAGCTTTGACCTGAAGGAACTCAGCCCCTTCCAGTTCTGGCTGGCCGAGTACGACAGCTACCCCAGCTTCTACTATGGCTTCACCATGTGGCAATACACCCACGAGGGCCGGGTGGACGGCATCCAGACCCCCGTGGACTGGAACCTGGATTTCAGCGGGCTGAAACGGTAAGCAGTACAAGACACGGACCTGCCGGTTTTTGGGCGGGTCCGTGTTTTTCTCTGCATGCCAAACTGACCCTATAGAATTTTCTTAAATTGGTCCTTAAAACAGTATCACTTCAGGCGTAGAATAGAGGAAAAATTGAGAGAGATGAGTGATTTCTATGTCCAGTGTATCTGATCTGCGCAAGAACCAGCCGGTGAAATGGCTGACCGTTACCGCCATGCTGATGGCTTTGAATATCGCCATGAGTTCCTTCGGCGTCCCCGTGCCCGGCGGGCACCTGTATCTGAACGACGCCGTCATCTGCACCGCCGCCATTCTGCTGGACCCCCTGGGGGCCTTCTTTGTGGGCGGCGTGGGCGCGTTCTTGGGTGACTTTTTCTTCTATCCCGCGCCCATGTTCGTCTCTCTGGTGACCCACGGGCTTCAGGCAGTGGTGGTCTCCCTGTGTGCCCACAAGCTGTCCAAGGAGCACCGTGGCCGTGCCGCCCTGGTGGGCGTGATTTTGGGCGTCATCATCAATGTGGCGGGCTACTCCGTGGGCCGGGCCCTGATGTATGCCACCCCCGAGGCCGCCATGCTGAAGTTCCCCTTCCAGGTGTTCCAGGCCACCTTCGGCGCTGTGGTGTCCATGCTGCTGTGCTTCAAGGCCGGGCTGCTGACCTTCTGGGACAAGTTTTCTCAGCGCTGAGTGATTTTCAAGAAAAGACCGCGGAGCGGGCGAGGGGCCTGCTTCGCGGTCTTGTGCTATCTTGTCATCTTGTCAACGGCACGGCTTTTTGCTATGCTTTTGGTGTGACAGATCAAACGACGACAAAACACAGGAGGTTTTGATCATGGACAGAGCGGAACAGACCAAGCAGACGTTAACGCAGCTTTATGGCCGGAGCGACAGCCCCCTGGCGGGGACCGACCCGGAGTTTGCCGCCATCAAGACGCGGCTCATCTACGGTGAAGTTTACGCCGAGGAGAAGCTGAGCGCCAAGCTGCGGGAGCTGGTCATCTTAGTGGTGGCCACCACCAACCAGACCATGGACGAAGTGAAGCGCCACACCGCCGCCGCCCTGGCCGCCGGGGTCAGGCCGGAGGAGGTGCGGGAGGCCGTGTACCACTGCGCCCCCTACATCGGCCTGGGCAAGGTGGAGAACGCCGTGAAGGCCATGGACCAGGCGTTTGCGGAGCATGGGGTGGCCCTGCCCCTGGAGAGCGGCCAGACCGTCACCGAGGAGAGCCGCCTGGCCGACGGCATCGCCGCCCAGAAGTCCATCTTCGGCGACCACATCGACGCCATGCGCTCCGCCGCCCCGGCCAACCAGAAGAACATCCAGGACTATCTGTCCGCCTATTGCTTCGGGGACTTCTACACCCGCAAGTTCCTGACCATCCCGGAGCGGGAGCTGCTCACCTTCGCGGTGCTCTCCGCCCAGGGGGGCTGCGAGCCCCAGGTGAAGGCCCACGTGGGGGGCAACGCCGCCGTGGGCAACGGAAAGGAGACTCTGCTGGCGGCCCTGACCCTGTGCATGCCCTATATCGGCTTCCCCCGCACCCTGAACGCCCTGGGCTGCATCAACGCCGTCCTGCCCGAGGCCGAGGGCTGAGAGGGGCGCGCGCCATGGAGTACACCAAGCTGGGCCGCACCGACATTGAAATTTCCAAAGTATGCGTGGGCTGCATGAGCTTTGACAAAGCGGGCACCATGCACGACTGGACCCTGGACGAGGGGGCCACGGAGGAAGTGGTCAAGCACGCCCTGGACGTGGGGCATCAACTTCTTCGACACGGCCAACGGCTATTCTGCCGGGACCAGCGAGGAATATCTGGGCCGGGCTTTAAAGAAGAACGTCAGCCGGGACAAGGTGGTCATCGCGTCCAAAGTTTACTTTAACCCCGGCAGGCTGTCCCGCCAGGCCATCCACCGGGAAATCGACGGCAGTTTAAAGCGCCTGGGCACCGACTATCTGGACCTGTACATCATCCACCGCTTTGACTATGACACCCCCATGGAGGAGACCATGGAGGCCCTGAACGACCTGGTGAAGGCGGGCAAGGTCCGGGCCTTGGGAGCCTCGGCCATGTATGGCTATCAGTTTTACAACATGCAGCTCATCGCCCGGGACCACGGCTGGGCCCGGTTCCAGGCCATGGAGAACCACTATAACCTGCTCTACCGGGAGGACGAGCGGGAGCTGATCCCCATCTGCAAACAGATGGGCGTGAGCCTGATGCCCTACAGCCCCCTGGCGGCGGGACACCTCACCCGGAGGACCTGGACGGCGGACACCCTGCGCAGCCGGACGGACCGGGTGGCCATGGGGAAGTATGACCGGACGGAGGAGCAGGACATGCCCATCGTGGCCCGGGTGGCGGAGCTGGCGGACAAGCACGGGGCGAAGATGCAGCAGATCGCCCTGGCCTGGCAGTGGCCAGAGGGGTGGCGTCCCCCATCGTGGGGGCCACCAAGGCCCGCTATCTGGATGACGCGGCGGGGGCCTTGGCGGTGCGCCTGACGGAGGAGGAACTCTCTTACCTGGAGGAACTCTATCGGCCCCACCCCATCGTGGGGGCCATCGACCACAACCCGCCCCAGGGGGTCATGCTGCTGGACGAGAAGAAGTAAGGCGGCGTTTAAGTTTTGTTTAAACCCGGCGGACCGGATGTGTTATAATGGCCGTGATTTAGATCGTCGAAGGAGGTCTGGCCATGACCATCAAAAAACAGCTGGCCCGCTCTCACATCGCCATGGTCCTGATCCCCGTGCTGGCGGCGGGGGCGCTGCTGGTGCTGGGACTGGGGCTGACGCTGGTGCTGCTGGACCGGGCGCTGCTGGCCCGAGTAACGGCCAATCTGCTGGACAACAGCCGGAAATACGGCGGGCGGGAGAACGTCCGCGTGGCTATTTCCGCCCGGGCGGCGGGGGAGCAGGCGGAGCTGGCCTTCACCGACAACGGCCCCGGGGTGCCGCCGGAGCAGCTGCCCCGGCTGTTCGACCCGTTTTACCGGGGAGACGCCGCCCACCCCAAGCTGCTTCAGACGGTGTGGGGTGTGGGCTATCGCCTGGGCCGGACGGCAAGATAAAACAGAAAACGCTCACGGTGTAGCTGGAAAAGCGCGCCGTGAGCGTTTTGTTTCTTGTTTGGTTTAGGTTGCGGGAAACAGGGGGACCAGCCCCTGGTCAGTGAGGTCAGAGATGGCGTAGCGGCCCCGCCCGCTGTGCTTGGCGGCATAGAGCACGTCGTCCGTCTGGGTGTACAGCGCCTGCACGTCCTGAGGGAAGGAGAAGCGGCACACGCCGATGCTGCACGACACCGGCTTCTGCCGGGGCAGGACCCCGTTGATCTCGGCCAGAAAGCCGTCCAGCAGGGCGGTGAGCTGGTCTAACGCCAGGGGCTGCTCCACCATCACGGCAAACTCGTCCCCGCCCATGCGGCCCACTCGGCCATAGGGGGCAAAGCGCATCTCCAGCTGCCGGGCCACTTGGATCAGGACCTGGTCCCCGGCGGGGTGGCCATAGGCGTCGTTGATGGACTTGAAATAGTCCACGTCGGCAAAGAGAAACCAGCCCTGGGTCAGGCCGCCCTTTTGCTGGAGCCGCTGGCAGTGGTTCAGGAACATCCTGCGGCCCATCACCCCGGTGAGGCCGTCCAGCGCGCCCAGATACTCCCGATAGGACAGGTATTTGTACACCGCCATCAAAGACAGGGCCATGATCAGATTCAGGGACAGGGCAGAGGCCAAAAACTGGATCTGGAGATGGACCAGGTCATAGTTCATCTCGTCGGTGAGGACCAGGCCGTGCTGCCCCAGCATATAGCCGATGCGCTGGGCGAAATAGATGACCGACGCGGCGGCAGCGGCCACCAGCATCAGGACGAAGATGGTCCAGGCCCGATAGAGCCGCCGGTCCCACTGGGAGTCGTGGACCGACTGGTCCACATACAGGCGGAAATTCTCCACTGCGGGCAGATGATAGACGTGCCAGGCCAGCTGAGACAGGACCACGCACACCAACGAGATGGTCACGTCGTTCAGATCCAGGCAGATCACCCGGGTCCAGCGGTAGCCCGTCTAGGGGAAAAAGGTCCCCATGGCCAGATAGACCAGACCGGCGTGGAGCTTGGAGGCCAGGGCGGCGGGCAGGATCATCCACAGCCGGGGGTGGCGGCGCTTGCGGCACCAGAGAAGGGCCAGGCCGATGAGCAGGGCGAACAGGGTGCGGGTGCCCACGCTGAGGATCAGGCTGGCCATCGGCGCCCCGCTGCGGAAGGGGGAGAACAGCTGGTCCATGGGCATCACATAGGAGGAGGACGCCTTGAACAAGCTGGCCAGGCCGAACACCGCCCCCAATACCGTGGCCTGTACAGGCCCCAGCAGACACCCGGCCAGAATGGGCGGGATATAGGCGAAGGTGATGGAGATGGGCTGCACATGGAGATAGCCCAGGAAGGTGAAGGACATCAAAAGCTCCACCGCGACCAGGGCGATGAAGAGATAGGTCTGAAATGAACTGCGGGATGGACGCGGCTCTGGCATAAAAACCGGCTCCCTTCTGAAACGTGGTTATATATTACACACTAGAATAGCCCATTTTGTAAAAAATGTCAAGATTTGCATCCGAGAACAGGCGCTTTTCTGATTTAGGAATAAAAAACCAGCCGCCCCAGTTAGGGGAGCGGCTGGTGGAAGAGAACTCAGTCCTTGTTCTTTTTCCTGCGGTCTGACAGGGTCAGAACGGCCAGACCGGAGCCGGACAGACCGGACAGAGCCAGCCACAGCAGGGAGGCATCTCCCGTCTTGGGCACATCGGCCTTGGGGACCTCCTCATCGGGCAGGTCGGTGAGGGGAACGTCCGCATCGGGGGCGGGCTGCTCAGGGGTCACATCCTCGCCGGGGAGGGGGGCCAGAGGAGTGGGCTCCTCGGGGATATCCACAGGGGGAGCGGGGGGCGTGGGATCGTCATCCCGGCCACCGCCGCCGCCGCCGCTAGGTCCGTCGGGGGCGGAGGTGGGGGTGTACGCCATGCTGAACTGCATGCCAAAGCGGAAGGCGGTGTCCTGGAAGGCGTTGTTGGTGGTCTCGCCGGCGATCTGGCTGGCGAGGGTATAGGTCCCGTCGCCGGACAGGGCGTCGGAGACCAGCTTGTTCATAGCGGCGTGGTCCTTCATCTGGTCATAGATGCTGGTGCCGTTGACGGTGAAGTTCACGCCATAGTAGAAGTAGTAGAAGGCCTGGGCCACGGTCTCGCAGGTCTCCGGCACGCCGGGCTGATCGCCGTTCTGATTGTCATAGTTGGTCAGGCGGGCAAACTCGGAGCCGGTCAGGTCCAGGAAGCTGTGGGCCAACTGGGCATCCTCGGCCCGCTGGCTGTTCAAAAAGTCCAGATAGAAGGGGGCCAGGTACTTCTGGGTAATCTGGGCGGGGGTCAGGTCCTCGCCCTCGCCGTAGCCCTTGGCAAGGAGCAGAGCACCGATGGCCTCGTCGCTGAGGTCCTTGTCAACACCCAGAAACTTCAGCGCATCATTCGCAACACGGCGGGGGATGGCGCAGAACTCGGTGCCGCCGTCGGGGATGGAGGCGGCGATCTGATAGCCGTCAAAGCCGGTGCCCAGGGACTGCTGGCCATCCACATAGCGGTCCACCGTGGCCGCAAAGGCGGAGTTGGCTACATACTGAAAATCCTTGCCGCTGTTGTTCACCAGCTTCACGTGATAGTTCATCACGTCGCCGGGCTGGATGGCGTTGTTGCCCAGGTGGGAGGCCCGTCCCATCAGCGCGGTCAGGGCATCGCTCAGGTTGATGTGGATGGTGTTGGGGGCACTGCTGCCGATGGTGACGGTCAGCTCGCCCTCAAAGGTGTGGGGCTTGCCGTCCACCGCGTGGACGCTGTCCAGGTCGGGCGTGACGGTCACGCCCTTGCTGGTGGGCTGATAACCGGCGGAGGGAACGGCGGGAATGGTGAGGTCATAGCCGTCCCGCAGCTCGAAACCGGCGGTTCCGGGCAGATACCACACGGTCATCAGAACAAAGGAGTCGGACTTGCCGGTGACTTTTACAAAGCCTTCGATCTGTTCGGCGGAAGCGACCTCACCATAGCACACACCGCCGTTTTGCGTCACAAAGTTTTTGGCATCGTCCAGAGAGCCGGTTTTAAAGCCGTCCTCGCCGGTCTTGCTGAACATATAGTTCTTCAGAACGCTCATGTCGGTGTAGCCGTAGCCACGGTAGGGGACAAAGCCCACGCAGACCCAGGTGCGGTCGGTCTTGCAGTTCTGCACAGAGCCGCTGTTGGAGAAGGGGAAGTCGATAAGAAAGCCATTGTCAGCGCCCAGCGCATCGTCGAAAGAGAGCGCCTGAGTTTCCAGGGAATCGAAGGTACAGACGGAGCTGTTGAGGGTGCCCGTCATGTTCGTTGCATCAGGTCCCTTGGCGTTGGCATAGTAGCGATAGCCCAGGTTCAGGCCGGCCAAAGTCACTTTTTCAACGACAGGGTACTTGGAGATGGTGGTGACGGCGGAGCCGCTGTCCACGGTCTGGGTCTGATAGTCGACGGTCCAGTCGACGGTCACCTCGTCGCCGGGTTCAACGGTGACGGTCTGATCCTCGCCCTCGCCAGAGACAGTTTTGGCAGTGACGGTGATGGTTTTGCTGTTGGGGCCCTTACTGGTCTGGGCAGGACCAAATAGGTCCAGGTTCATCTTCAGGGTGTGGGTATCCGCGTCAAAATCAGGCGACACCACGTTTTTAACAGAAACATCAGTCACGTTTTTGCTGAATTTCAGGAAGATAGCCAGGCCCTTTGCGGCAACCTTGTTGTTGTTGGTGACCTTAACAGTGTAGGTCAGCGATTTGCCGGCCTGAACAAAAGCGGGGGCGGTGAAGGTCACCTTTATGTTGGAGCATACCAGCTGGAGGGTCTCCTCGGCGGGCAGGGACTCGGTATAGCTGGCCCCGCAGGCGGCGCAGGTGTAGGTCATGGTGCCCTCGCCGCTGTCGCTGTTCACGTCAGTGAGCACGCCGGAGTCAAAGCTGCCGGTGCAGGCCACCTTGCCGTTTTCGTCGCAGTCGGGGCAGTCCACGGGGACCTCAATTTCGCCGGAGCCCTTACAAGTAGGACAGACCACGGCATCAGGGTCGGGAATCTCACCGGAGCCGGAGCAATTAGAACAGTCTATAGGATAAAGTTCATATCCCATGAAGCACATGGGATTATCTGTGCAGCCTTTCTCGTTGCAGATGGGGCAGACGTGGTCAAAATCCCAGGTGAGTACCTGCCCCTCGCCTTCACACTTGGGGCATTCGACCATATCCACCTCCGCCGGGCCTTCACAGTCGGGGCAGTCCTGGGTCTCGGTGATCTTGTGAGTTCCATTGCAAGTGGAGCAGGCGACGGGGTTATGCGAATGCTCCACCGTGGAGGTGTCGGTGTCCGCGGGGGGGGGGACTATTGTCCTCGTCAGCGAATGCGGTCACGCCCAGCAGGCTCATAGACAGGCTGAAGGCTGTGACCAGGGCTAATAGCTTTCTCAGTTTACGTTCCATCTTTCGTTTCTCCTTTCTTATTTTCAGGAAAATCGAAATATGTGGTGGCCGGGCTGGCATGGCGGCGGTGCCGCTTTAGCCCCCATGGCTTTGCGCCCCGGCGTTTCCGCCGGTTTGCCGTTTCAGTTATTTCCGGGGACCGGGAAATATTGTCCCCCGCTTTCTGAGAAAAGTATAGCACGCGGGGGTTACAAAACTGGTTACATCTTGTGGTTTTACCCGCAAAATTCCCCGAAATCGATAAAAATCCAGAATTTTGTAGATATGTCCTAAAAAGAACCGGGTTTTTGTGCAAAGTGGCAAAAAAACGCCCGCAGGCCGGAAAACACCGGTCTGCGGGCAGAAAATGCGCAAAAATAGGGGGAGCAGTTAGTTCCAAAAGTCGGTTTTTTCTTTCAGGCCGATGGAGGCGGCCTTGAACGCCGGGTCCTTGCCAGCCTTCTTCTGGGCCAGATAGTCGTTCAGGGCCCGCATGGCGGTGCCGCCCAGGATCAGGATCACGGGCAGGTTGATGAGGGCCATCACACCCATCAGCACGTCGGCCAGGTCCCACACCAGGCCGAACTTCATCTGCGCGCCCATAAAGACCACCAGACAGGCGACCACCCGGAACAGGTTCATGGGGGCCTTGCCCAGGGTGTGCCCGGCGATGTAGTTCAGGCAGCCCTCGCAGTAGAACAGGTTGCCCAGCAGGGTGGTAAAGGCGAACAGCAGCAGGGCGAAGGTGATAAAATAGGGGCCCACGGGGCCGAAGGTGGTGGACAGGCTGGACTGGACAAAGGGCGCGCCCTTCAGCTCCTCAGAGGGGATGATACCGGTGCACAGGCACATCATCGCGGTGGCGGTGCAGACCAGAATGGTGTCGATGAACACGGACAGCATCTGCACCAGGCCCTGCTTGACGGGGTGGGACACGTTGGCGGCGGCGGCGGCGTTGGGGGCGGAACCCACACCGGCCTCGTTGGAGTAGAGGCCGCGCTTGATGCCCTGCATCACGGCGGAGGAGCCGAAGCCCGCAGCCCCGCCGAAGATGGCCTTCACGTCGAAGGCGGCGGAGAAGATGCGCTGGAGCACCTGGGGCAGCATACCGATGTTCAGGATCATTACGATCAGGGCCATGATGATGTACAGCACGCCCATCACGGGCACCAGTACGCCGGTGACCTTGACGATGCGCTTGCCGCTGCCCATGATGCAGATGCCCACCAGAATGGCCAGCAGAGCCCCGCCGAGGACGGGGACCAGAGCGAACTGGCGGCCCATCAGGGTGACGGTGTGGGCATAAAAGCTGTAGCTGGACATGCTGTCGATGAGGTTGAAGGAGGCCAGCATGTTAAAGCCGCCGGCATAGGTAGCGACCAGGGCCACGGCAAAGACCACGCCCAGAAAACGGCTTTTTAAAGCGGCCTGGATATAATAGGAGGGGCCGCCATAGCTGCCGCCCTGCTCGTCCCGCTTTTTATAGATCTGGGCCAGGGTGCTCTCCACAAAGGCGGTGGCCCCGCCCACCAGGGCGATGAGCCACATCCAGAACACGGAGCCATAGCCGCCGATGGCGATGGCGTTGGCCACGCCCACGATATTGCCCGTGCCCACCCGGCTGGCGGTGGAGACCATCAGCGCCTCGAAGGCGGAAACGGCGTGCTTGTCGTCCGACTTCTCGCTGACCACCCGGATCGACTCCCCCAGCAACCGCAGCTGGACGAACTTGCTGCGGCAGGTGAAGTAAATTCCGGCGGCCAGCAGCAGGATGATCAGCAGATAGCTGTACATAAAGTTGCTGATGTTGGCGATGAGCCCGGCAAAGCCTGCGTACAACGCATCAAACATGATAATTTTCCTCGCTTTCTCTCTTCTTCTCTCCTAAAGTGTGTCCGGGCGGAAAAAAAGAGGCAGGCGTGGGGCCTTCCTCTTAAAAAATGTCCTCCCGGACATGTGACAGACATAGTATAGCATAACTTCGGTCATTTGAACAGCGTTTCTGGAAAATTTGAAAGAAACTCTGTATTTTTGTGAAAAGTCCTAAAAGAAAAGGCCGCCCCAGCGGGCGGCCTTCTGTCACTTCAAAGCGTGTGTTTAGTTCTCAACCCCGGCGGCGGCCATGACCAGGCCCAGCACCCCGGCGGTCTGCTCGGACCAGTCGGTGTTCACGTCGGCGCACCCAGCCTCGTTCAGCAGTTCCTCAGCGTCGTCGCTGAGCAGGACCTGGCAGTCGGCATTCACCAGGCCCAGCTGGGCGGCATACTCGGCGGCGGCGCTCTCGTCACCGGAGACGGTGTTCAGCATCTCGCTGACGATGACGTCGATCTCCTCCTGGCTCAGGGTGCTGGAGGAGGCCCAGTTCAGCAGGGCGGCGGCATAGGGCACGGCCTTCAGGGAGCTTCCGGCGCTGCCCACCTCCACGTTGCCCTTGATGTCCACCAACAGGGCGGACAGAACGTCGGCCTGCTGCTGTTTACCGTCGTTCTGGGCGGAGGAGCTGGAGGTGCTGGAAGAGGTGGAAGAACTGGTGCTGGAGGAAGTGCTGGAGGAGCTGCCCCCCTTGCTGCCGCAGGCGGCCAGGGAGAGCATCATGGTCCCGGCCAGGGCGGCGGCGGCCAGACGGCGGAGAACACTGCGATGCAAATTCATGTACATAAATCATACCTACTTTCTGAAAATACGGTGTGGCGTCGGGAGACGTCACCCCAGGGCCACGTCCAGCATCATCATGACGCTGAAGCCCAGGGCGAAGAACACGGTGCCGATGTTGGAGTGCTTGCCCTGAGACATCTCGGGGATGAGCTCCTCCACCACCACATAGAGCATGGCGCCCGCGGCAAAGCTGAGGAAATAGGGCATGGCGGGGACGATGCGCTCCGCTGCCAGAATGGTCAGCAGCGCGCCCACAGGCTCCACCGCCCCGGACAGCACGCCCCCGGCAAAGGCCCGGGACTTTTTCAGCCCCTCCGCCCGCAGGGGCATGGAGATGATGGCCCCCTCGGGAAAGTTCTGAATGGCGATGCCCAGGGACAGGGCCATGGCCCCGGCGGCGGTGATCTGGGCACTGCCGGACAGATATCCGGCGTAGACCACGCCCACGGCCATCCCCTCGGGGATGTTGTGCAGGGTGACGGCCAGCACCATCATGGTGGTGCGCTGAAGCTGACTGGCCGGACCCTCCGCCTGGCCGCTGTTCTGGTGGAGGTGGGGGACCACATGGTCCAGCAGCAGCAGAAACAGCACGCCGATCCCAAAGCCGATGAAGGCCGGGAGAAAGGCCAGATGGCCCATGGCCGAGGCCTGGTCAATGGCGGGGATGAGCAGGCTCCACACCGATGCGGCCACCATCACCCCGGCGGCAAAGCCGGTGAGGGAGCGCTGGACCATGTCGCTGAGAGAGCGGCGCATGAAAAATACGCAAGCCGCTCCTAGGGATGTACCCAAAAATGGGATCAAAAGTCCGAAAAAAGTTGCATTTTCTTGGTGGATATTCACCACTCCTTTCCTTGGAATGGCATTGTAGCACAAGTTCCCTGCAAATGCAATGGGAAAAATCGTCCCCCGATTATTTGTTGTATCCCGGCGAAAAGAATGGTATAATGATACCAACTTCCCCGGGTGCTGCCGGGAAAAAACGAAATGAGGTTAAGAACATGACATATAAAGAGGAATTTATCACTTTCATGGTGCGCTCCGGCGTGCTGACCTTTGGGGATTTTACCACCAAGAGCGGGCGCAAGACCCCCTATTTCGTGAACACCGGCAACTATAAGACCGGGGCCCAGGCCGCTAAGCTGGGGGACTACTATGCCGCCTGCATCCAGGAGAACATGCCTGACGGCATCACCTGCCTGTTCGGGCCCGCCTATAAGGGCATCCCCCTGGCTGTGTCCGCCGCCGCCTCTCTCTACCGCAGCTATGACCGGGACCTGCCCTATTGCTTTAACCGCAAGGAGGCCAAGGACCACGGCGAGGGCGGCACGATGGTGGGCTATAAGCCCCAGGACGGGGATGACGTGGCCATCGTAGAGGACGTGGTTACCGCCGGCACCGCCGTGCGGGAGTCCATCGAGCTGTTCAAGCATGTGGCTGACGTGAACATGAAGGCCCTGTTCGTCTCGGTGGACCGGATGGAGCGGGGCACTCGGGACTGCTCTACCCTGGACGAGCTGCGCCAGGACTATGGCATCAAGGTGTTCCCCATCGTCACCGTGCGGGAGGTCATCGACTTCCTCCACAACCGCCCTGTGGACGGCAAGGTCTATATCGACGATGACATGAAGGCCAAGATGGAGGCCTATCTGGAGCAGTACGGCGCAAAGCAGTAAAAAAGCGGGAAAGAAATCCATCAGAAAGGGAGTCGGTCCACCATGCCAGGACACAGCGGGCACAGGCAGCGGGTCAAAACAGAATTCCTGGCCCGGGGCGTGGAGGGCTGGTCCGACCACCGCATTCTGGAGCTGCTGCTGTTCTACGCCATCCCTCAGGGGGACGTGAACGAGCTGGCCCACCGGCTGGTGGACCACTTCGGCAGTCTGGCCGGGGTGCTGGACGCCTCGGCAGAGGAACTGAAAAAAGTCCCCGGGGTGGGGGAGCACACGGCGGTGCTGCTGAAGCTGGTGCCCGCCATCGGCGGACGGTATCAGGAGCAGCGGGGCGCGCCGGGGCAGATCATCCACAGCCCGGAGGAGGCCGCCGCCGTGCTGTCCCCCTATTTCTTTGGGGCGGCCAACGAGATGGTCTATATCCTGTGCCTGGACGGCAAGGGCAAGGTGCTGGGGGTGCGCAAGGTGTCGGAGGGCAGCATCTATGCCTCCGACATCAACATCCGCCGCATTGCCGAGGCGGCCATGAGCCTGCGCTCCGCCGGGCTGTATCTGGCCCACAACCACATCAGCAACCTGGCCTTTCCCTCCGCCGCCGACTGGCAGACCACCGACGTCATCCGCTCCGCCCTGGCCGGGGTGGGGCTGGAGCTGATCGACCACCTGATCTTTGTGGACGGGGACGTGCTGTCCCTGAACCAGTCGGAGTCGGGCGGCCACAGGCCGGTCTATGAACTGTTATAGATGAGCCGCGATAGAAGCATTCCTGATTTCGCTCTCCTTCCCGGGCGGGAGGGGGAGCGAAGTTGTTCTTGCATTAGAACATTGGTTCTGATATGATGGACATACTACAATAGCAGCAGCATCGCCGCCGCGGCGGGAAAACGGAGGAGAACATGGCAAAATTCCAGGTGGTTTCGGAATACAAGCCCAGCGGGGACCAGCCCCAGGCTATTGAGGCCCTGTCCAGGGGTATCGAGATGGGGCTGGACGAGCAGACGCTGCTGGGCGTCACCGGATCGGGCAAGACCTTCACCATGGCCAAGATCATCGAGCAGGTCCAGCGTCCCACCCTGGTCCTGGCCCACAACAAGACCCTGGCCGCCCAGCTGTGCGCCGAGTTTCGGGAGTTCTTCCCCAACAACGCGGTGGAGTATTTCGTCAGCTACTATGACTATTACCAGCCGGAGGCCTATATCCCCCACACGGACACGTTCATCGAAAAGGACTCGGCCATCAACGAGGAGATCGACCGCCTGCGTCTGTCCGCCACCGCCTCCCTGCTGGAGCGGCGGGACGTGATCGTGGTGTCCTCCGTCTCCTGCATCTATGGCCTGGGCGAGCCGGAGGACTTCGCGTCCATGATGGTCTCCCTGCGGGTGGGGGCCACCCTGGAGCGGGACGAGCTGCTCAAGCGCCTGGTGGCCATCCGGTATGAGCGCAACGACATCGCCTTCGAGCGGAACATGTTCCGGGTCCGGGGGGACACGGTGGAGGTGTGGCCCGCCTATTGGAAGGACACCGCCATCCGGGTGGAGTTCTTCGGGGACGAGATCGACCGCATCAGCGAGATCAACGTGGTCACCGGCTCCCCCATCCGGCGGCTGACCAACATCCCCATCTGGCCCGCCACCCACTATGTCACCCCCAAGGACAAGATGGACGCGGCCATTCAGGAGATCTATAAGGAGCTGGAGGAGCGGGTGGCCTTTTTCGAGAGCCAGAACAAGCTCATCGAGGCCCAGCGCATCAAGCAGCGCACCATGTACGACGTGGAGATGATGCAGGAGCTGGGCTATTGCTCCGGCATCGAGAACTATTCCCGGGTCATCGAGGGCCGCCCTGTGGGTTCGCCCCCCCACACCCTGCTGGACTACTTCCCCAAGGACTTTGTGCTGTTCATCGACGAGAGCCACGTGACCCTGCCCCAGGTCCGGGCCATGTACAACGGGGACCGGGCCAGAAAGACCACCCTGGTGGACTATGGCTTCCGCCTGCCCTGCGCCTATGACAACCGGCCCCTGAAATTTGAGGAGTTTGAGCAGCGGGTGAACCAGGTGGTCTATGTCTCCGCCACCCCCGGGGAGTATGAGCGCACCCGGTCCGGCCAGATCGTGGAGCAGGTCATCCGGCCCACCGGCCTGCTGGACCCGGAGATCCAGGTCCGCCCGGTGGAGGGCCAGATCGATGACCTGATCGGGGAGATCAACGCCCGCACCGCCAGAAATGAGCGGGTGCTGGTGACCACCCTGACCAAGCGCATGGCTGAGGACCTGACCGCCTATCTCCAGGGGGCAGGCATTAAAGTTCGGTATATGCACCACGACATCGACGCCATGGAGCGCATGGAGATCATCCGGGACCTGCGCCTGGGCACCTTCCACGTGCTCATCGGCATCAACCTGCTGCGGGAGGGCCTGGACCTGCCGGAGGTGTCGTTAGTCGCCATCCTGGACGCGGACAAAGAGGGCTTTTTGCGCAGTGAGACCGCCCTCATCCAGACCATTGGCCGGGCCGCCCGAAACGCCGGGGGCCAGGTCATCATGTACGCCGATTCCATCACCCCGTCCATGCAGCGGGCCATGGACGAGACCCAGCGCCGCCGGGAGAAGCAGGCGGCCTATAACCGGGAGCACGGCATCGTGCCCAAAACGGTCATCAAGTCGGTGCGGGACCTGCTGGACATCTCCGCCCAGTCCGACGAGACCGACTCCCAGGCCCGCAAGGGCAGCGCCCCCGCCCTGACCAAGCAGCAAAAGACCGCCAAGATCGCCGCGCTGGAAAAGCAGATGAAAGAGGCCGCCAAAATGCTGGAATTCGAGCTTGCCGCCGCCCTGCGCGACCAGATCATCGAACTGCGGGGGAAATAAGATTTCAGAAACCGAGGGAATACCATGGCAAAGCAAAAAGACGAGAAGACCAATGTGATGCGGGTTTTGGAGCAGAAGAAGGTGGCCTATACCGCCCACACCTATCCCCACGAGGAGGGGGTGGCGGTGGACGGCGTCACCGTGGCCCGGTCTATGGGCCAGGACCCGGAGTGCGTGTTCAAGACGCTGGTGGCCCGTGGGGCCTCCGGGGGATATTATGTGTTCGACATCCCCGTGGGGGACACCCTGGACCTGAAAAAGGCGGCCAAGGCGGTGGGGGAGAAGTCCATCGCCATGATCCATCAGAAGGAGCTGCTGCCCCTCACCGGCTACGTCCA
The DNA here is from genome assembly GCF_054108085.1 of Flintibacter sp. SJQ-8. Taxonomy (NCBI): domain Bacteria; kingdom Bacillati; phylum Bacillota; class Clostridia; order Eubacteriales; genus Flintibacter; species Flintibacter sp. SJQ-8. The sequence goes on along the minus strand of NZ_JBPJWR010000001.1, from coordinate 34,948 downwards.
CGGGGGCTGCTCCCCAGTGGGCATGAAGAAGCAGTTCCCCACCGTCTTCCACGAGACGGCGGAGATCATCGACACCATCACCGTCTCCGCTGGGAAGATCGGCTATCAGGTGGAGCTGGCCCCCGCCGACCTCATCGCCCTGGTGGGGGGCAGGACGGCGGACCTGACCGTGTAAATCAAACCGGGTGACCGGGGCGTATCAACAACAGAACAGGAGGGTGTACCATGGAAAAGAGAGAACCGTGGGAAAAGAAGAGCACGTTTTCGGCCCTGAGCGTCTATCAGCGCATCCTTCTGCTTTTGCTGCTCGTGATGATCGCGGCCTTTACCGGTCTGGCGTTCTGGTTTCAGAGCCACCCGGGGCTGGTCTGCATCCGGCCTGGAGGGCAAAAAGGCCCTGCTGGTCCGGTCACAGGCGGGGGAGACCGTCCGCTACTCCGGCAAGCTGGACGGACAGAGCGCGGAGTTCTCCGTCACCGGAGACACCGTCAACTACCGCTGGGGGGAGGAGACCTATGGCCCCTATCAGGTGAAGCGGGACCCCACGGCCCGGCCCCCTTACGACCCGGAGAATTCCTGGCCCAGCGGCCAGATCGGGGTGGAGGTGCGCCGGGAGGGCACGGTGGTCTTTCGGGGCGGCTATGCCTCCCCAGGCCGGATGCTGAACGACTATTGGGCCAGAAATCTGGTGTGGGAGGACGGTACCGACTATGACGACTGGACCCCGGGCATCTATGCCACCACCTCCACCGGGGAGATCATCGGGCTCACCGGTTCGGCGGCGAATCGAACCGTCCACCAGCCCCAGCTGTACACCGTCATTCAGGTGGCCATGGGCCCCCGGCTGTCCCAGCGGGGGAGCTGGACCGACTATATCAAGACCACGGCCCTGGCCGTCTTCACCGTGCTGTATGTGCTGCTTTACAAGCAGCTGCTCCAGGCCAGGATGAACTGGCTGGTGAAGGACAGGGAGCAGGCCCAGCCCTCAGACGTCTCGGTGGCGGCCGCCCTGGTGGCCATGCTGCTGCTGACCGGGGCCGTGCTGCTCTGCTATCTGCTCCCCCTGACCAAGCTGACCCCGGTTTAATATGTTGAAACGACTCCCCTGACGGGGAAAGGAGAAGACCAATGCACACTCATATCACAGTCAAAGGCGCGCGGGTGAACAACCTGAAGAACATCGACGTGAGCATCCCCCGGGACAAGCTGGTGGTGCTCACGGGGCTGTCCGGTTCGGGTAAGTCCTCCCTGGCCTTTGACACCATCTATGCCGAGGGACAGCGGCGGTATGTGGAGTCCCTCAGCTCCTATGCCCGCATGTTCCTGGGCCAGATGGAGAAGCCGGACGTGGACTATATCGACGGCCTGTCCCCCGCCATCTCCATCGACCAGAAGACCACCAGCAAGAACCCCCGGTCCACCGTGGGCACCGTGACGGAGATCTATGACTATCTCCGTCTGCTGTGGGCCAGGGTGGGCACGCCCCACTGCCCCATCTGCGGCAAAGAGATCAAACAGCAGACGGTGGACCAGATCATCGACCAGGTGCTTGCCCTGCCCGAGGGCGCCCGCATCCAGGTCATGGCCCCGGTGATCCGGGGGAAGAAGGGCGAGCACACCAAAGTGTTCGAGGACGCCCGCAAGTCGGGCTATGTCCGCTGCCGGGTGGACGGCATCGCCTATGATCTGTCGGAAGAGATCAAGCTGGAGAAGAACAAAAAGCACGAGATCGACGTGGTGGTGGACCGGCTGGTCATCCGGCCCGACATCACCCGCCGCCTCACCGACAGCGTGGAGATCGCCGCCAACCTGGCCGGGGGCCTGGTGGTGGTGAACGTGGTGGGGGAGGACCGGGACATCCTGTTCTCCCAGAACTACGCCTGCGAGGACTGCGGCGTGTCCATGGAGGAGTTGACCCCCCGGATGTTCTCCTTCAACAACCCCTTCGGGGCCTGCCCCACCTGCATGGGCTTAGGTTCTCAGATGAAGATCGACCCGGAGCTCATTATCCCCAACAAGGACCTGTCCATTGTGGAGGGGGCCATCACCGCCTCGGGCTGGAACAACGTGAAGGGGGACGGTATCTCCCGCATGTACTTCGACGCCCTGTCCAAGAAATATAAGTTCAAGCTGAACACCCCGGTAAAGGACCTGCCGAAGGAGATCATGGACGTGATCCTGTACGGCACCGGGGGAGAGAAGCTGACATTGCACTATGACCAGCCCCGGGGCCAGGGGACCCTGTATCAGCCCTTTGAGGGCATCGTGAACAATCTGGAGCGCCGCTATCGGGAGACCCAGTCGGACAGCGTGAAGCGGGAGCTGGAGGAGTGCATGAGCGAGTGCCCCTGTCCCACCTGCCGGGGCCGCCGCCTGAAGCGGGAGTCCCTGGCCGTCACCGTGGGCGGGCTGGACATCGACAGCTATTGCCGCAAGAGCGTCAGCGATGCCCTGGACTTTATGGACCATCTGGAGCTGAACCCCACCCAGACCATGATCGCCGCCCAGATCTTGAAAGAGATCAAAAATCGCCTGGGCTTTCTGCGCTCCGTGGGGCTGCAATACCTCACCCTGTCCCGGGAGGCGGGCACCCTGTCCGGCGGCGAGAGCCAGCGTATCCGCCTGGCCACCCAGATCGGCTCCTCCCTCATGGGGGTGCTGTATATTCTGGACGAGCCGTCTATCGGCCTGCACCAGCGGGACAACGACAAGCTGCTGGCCACGCTGAAAAAGCTGCGGGACCTGGGCAACACCCTGCTGGTGGTGGAGCACGACGAGGACACCATGCGGGAGGCCGACTATATCGTGGACATCGGCCCCGGCGCCGGGGTGAACGGGGGCCGGGTGGTGGCCGCCGGAACGCCGGAAGAGGTGATGAACACCCCCGGCTCTGTCACCGGGGACTATCTGTCCGGCAGAAAGAAGATCCCCGTCCCCACCCAGCGGCGGAGCGGGAACGGGCACTATTTGAAGATATTCGGCGCGGCGGAAAACAACCTGCGCCACGTGGACGTGGCCATCCCCCTGGGCACCTTCACCTGCGTCACCGGCGTGTCGGGCAGCGGCAAGTCCTCCCTGGTCAACGAGATCCTGTATAAGAAGCTGGGGGCCGACCTGAACCGGGTGAAGGTCCGCCCGGGCAAGCACGACCGCATCGAGGGGGAGGAGTATCTGGACAAGGTCATCAACATCGACCAGAGCCCCATTGGCCGCACCCCCCGCTCCAACCCCGCCACCTATACCGGGCTGTTCAACGACATCCGGGACCTGTTTGCCTCCACCCCCGACGCCAAGAGCCGGGGCTATGGCCCTGGCCGGTTCTCCTTCAACACCCGGGGTGGCCGGTGCGAGGCCTGCACCGGCGACGGCCTCATCAAGATCGAGATGCACTTTTTGCCCGACATCTATGTGCCCTGCGAGGTGTGTAAGGGCCGCCGGTATAACCGGGAGACCCTGGAGGTGCGCTATAAGGGCAAGAGCATCTATGACGTGCTGGAGATGACGGTGGACGAGGCTCTGCCCTTCTTCGAGAACCTGCCCCGCATCTATAACCGCCTGAAAACCCTGGAGGAGGTGGGCCTGGGCTATGTGAAGCTGGGCCAGCCCTCCACCGAGCTGTCCGGCGGCGAGGCCCAGCGCATCAAGCTGGCCACGGAGCTGTCCAAGCGATCCACGGGCAAGACCATCTATATCCTGGACGAGCCCACCACCGGCCTGCACACCGCCGACGTCCACAAGCTCATCGAGGTGCTGCAAAAGCTGGTGGACACGGGCAACACCGTGGTGGTCATTGAGCACAACCTGGATGTGATCAAAACCGCCGACCACCTCATCGACCTGGGCCCCGAGGGGGGCGACGGCGGCGGCACCATCGTCTGCACCGGCACCCCGGAGGAGGTGGCGGCCTGCCCCGCCTCCTATACGGGACAGTATTTGAAGAAGATGCTGGGGTGACCGGCTAACCATCAACAAACGAGGTCAACAAATGGAACTTTTGAATTGGCTCACGGCAACGACTCCGGGCAAATGCGTGTTTACCATGCTGGTGTCCATGATCCCCATTGTGGAGCTGCGGGGCGGGCTGCCCTTTGGGGTGGCCATGGGCCTGCCCTATTATCTGGCCTTCCCCGCAGCCGTTATCGGCAACCTGATCCCCACCCCCTTCATCATCGTGTACATACGCCGGGTGTTTCTCATCCTGCGGCGGTACTTCCCCCGGATGAACGGGTTTATTGACCGCCTGGAGAAGAAGGCCCACCTGAAGGGGGAGAAGGTCCGGCGCTATCAGTCCCTGGGGCTGTGGCTGTTCGTGGCCATCCCCCTGCCGGGGACGGGGGCCTGGACGGGTTCGCTGGCGGCGGCCTTTCTGGACATGCGGCTGAAGAACGCCCTGCCCGCCGTGGTGCTGGGGGTACTCACCGCCGGGTGCATCATGCTGGGGCTGACCCACGTGGGCGTGAACCTGTTCTCCGGCGCGGTGTAACGGGGGCGGCGGCCCCGGGCATAGAATGGCCCGGAGGTGCTGCCCAATGGAGCTTTGGATGGAGGGAACGCTGTGCGTCCTGTGTGTGCTGGGCCTGTGCGCTTTGGCCTGGGTGCTGCTGGGGCGGCTGCTGCGGCCCATCCCCGCCCGGAACGTCCGGCTGGTCATCGCCGGACGGGGGGAGGGGGAGGACCTGGAGCAGACGGTGCGGGGGCTGATGTGGCTGCGGGGCCTGGGGCTGCTGTCCTGCCCGGTGGTCATCGCCGACGTGGACCTGACCCCCCAGGGCTGGGAACTGGCCCTGCGTCTCACCACCCGCTGGCCCGACCTGGCCCTGTGGCCGGCGTCGGCGCTGGAGGAGTACATTTGTCAAGTTAGGAATTAGGAGTTAGAAGTTAGGAGTAGGGGCCGCTGTCCTCAGCGGCCCGTGGTGACCGGAAGGGTCTGTTGTGCGGGCCGATGAGGACATCGGCCCCTACATGCGAAGCAATTACCAGAGAGAAGGGGGCTTGTCCCTTGGAGGAAGTTACAACACAGGCACAGGTGCTGGAGGGGACGGTCTCCGCCGTGATCTATCAGAACGAGGAGAACGGCTATACGATTCTGCGCCTGGACTGCGGGGAGGAGGAGACCACGGTGGTGGGCTCCATGCCCGGCATCTCCCCGGGGGAGTATCTGTCCGTGCGGGGCCGCTGGACCCGGCACCCCACCTATGGTCCCCAGTTCAAGGCGGAGGTGGTGGAGCGCCGCCTGCCCCAGGGCCTGAAGGAGATCTATCACTACCTGGCCTCCGGGGCTGTGAAGGGGGTGGGCAAGGCCACCGCCCGGCTGCTGGTGGAGGAGTTCGGAGAGGACGTGTTCCAGGTCATCGAGGACGACCCGGAGCAGCTCACCCGCATCCGGGGCATCTCCCCCAAGCGGGCCCGGCAGATCGGGGACGTGTTCCGTCAGCAGATGGGTATGCAGCGTCTGGCGGAGTTCTTGGGGGAGCACGGCCTGCCCCTGGAGCTGGTGCCCCAGCTGCGCCGGTGCTATGGCGACGTGGCGTTGGAGGCCCTGAAGGCCAACCCCTATCTGCTGGTGGGGGAGGAGTTCGGCGTAGACTTTGCCCAGGCCGACGCCCTGGCCCTGTCCCTGGGGGTGGAGACGGAGGACCCCCAGCGGCTGGAGGCGGGCCTTTTGTTCGAACTGGCCCACAATCTGAATAACGGCCACACCTTTCTGCCCCAGGGCAAGCTGGTGGGGGCCACCGCCCAGTTGCTCAGCGTGCCCGGGGAGGAGCTGGAGGACTGCCTGGATGACCTGGCCGCCCGGGGCTGCGTGGAGCGGGAGCGGGTGGCCGGACAGGACGGGGTCTATCTCCCCAGCTTGTACGAGGCGGAGACCCTCATCGCCTGGCGCATCCGGGAGATGAGCGAGAACGAGCTGCTGCCCCCCAGCGACATGGAGGGCCTGCTGCGGCGCATCCAGCGGGACCAGGGCATCACCTATGCCCCCCAGCAGCGCCAGGCGGTGGAGCTGGCCGCCCAGCGCCAGGTGATGCTGCTCACCGGCGGCCCGGGCACGGGCAAGACCACCTGTCTCCGAGGGGTGCTGGCCCTGTTCGAGGCCATGGGTCTGGACACCGCCCTGGCCGCCCCCACAGGCCGGGCGGCCAAGCGCCTGGGGGAGCTGTGCGGGACGGAGGCATCCACCATCCACCGCCTGCTGGAGACCGCCTTTGACCCTCACACGGGCAAGCTGGTCTTCACCCACGACGCCGACGAGCCGTTAAGCGCCGACGCGGTCATCGTGGACGAGACCTCTATGGTAGACGTGACCCTGATGGCCGCCCTGCTCCAGGCCCTGCGGGGGGACTGCCGCCTGGTGCTGGTGGGCGACCCGGACCAGCTGCCGTCTGTTGGGCCTGGAAACCTGTTCTCTGATCTCATCCGCAGCGGGACGGTGCCCACCGTCCGGCTGACGGAGATCTTCCGCCAGGCGGCCCAAAGCGCCATCATCCGCAACGCCCACATGGTGGACTGCGGCCAGCTGCCCGACTTAAAGCGCAACGACAACGACTTCTTTTTCCTCACCCGGCGGGACGGACAGAGCGCGGTGGACACCATCGTGGACCTGTGCCGCCGCCGTCTGCCCGAGCGGATGGGCATCCCGGCGGACCAGATCCAGGTGCTCTCCCCCACACGGCGGCGCTCAACAGGGACCAAGGCCCTGAACCAGGCCCTCCAGGCCGCCCTGAACCCGCCTCTGGACGGGAAGGGGGAGCGGCGCTTTGGCGACTGGGTCTTCCGCACCGGGGACCGGGTGATGCAGGTGAAGAACAACTACGACGTGCTCTGGCGGGAGGACGGGGGTACCGCCTCCGGCATGGGCATGTTCAACGGGGACATCGGCGTGGTCCGCATGATCGACCGGGAGATCGTCACGGTGGACTTTGACGGGCGGGTGGTGGAGTACACCCCGGACATGCTGGGGGAGCTGGAACCCGCCTTTGCCGTCACCGTCCACAAGGCCCAGGGGGCGGAGTATCGGGCGGTGATCTTGGCCGTCCTGGACGGGGCGCCTATGCTCCTGTCCCGCAGCGTGCTGTACACCGCCATCACCCGGGCCAAAGAGTTATTTATCATCGTGGGCGACGACCAGACGGTGGCCTATATGGTCGCCAATGACCGCCAGACCCGCCGCTATTCCGGCCTGAGGGCCCGGCTGGCGGGGGAGGATACTTAAGGCGAAAAAGACAAAGGAGAAAACACCATGAGCGAGAAAAAGAGACGAGCCCTTGGCTTTTGGTCCCGGCACGCGGTGCGCGTGGCGGCGCTGGTGCTCATCGCGGCGGCGGTGCTGTCCGCCGGGGCCTTTGGGCTGAAGAGCCTGTTCAGCACCGACGGCAAGACCACCCGCCTGGGCTTTGAGGACATCGGCCAGCTGGCCACCCAGGCGGCCTATTGCACCGAGGTGAAGGTGGCGGAGAAGTCGGCGGAGCTGTGGGGCCTGACCATCCCCTTCACCCAGAGCAAGTATATCTACAGCTATGACGTGGAGGTGAAGGCGGGCTTTGACTTCGGGGCCATCACCTGGAGCGTGGACCGGGACCGGAAGACCATCCGGGTGAAGCTGCCCCAGGTCCAGGTGCTCAGCACCGAGCTGAAGCTGGACTCCTTCAAGGTCTATTATGAGGCAGAGAGCATCTTCCAGCGCTTCTCCCTGGCGGAGAACAACCAGGCCATGACCGAGCTGAAGGAGCAGGCCCGGGCCGACGCCATCGCCAACGGCATCCTGGACAGCGCCCGGACCAACGGAGAGACCATCCTGCGCTCCTTCTTCGCCAACGCTTATGACCTGGATCAATATGAACTGATCTTCATATGAAAAATCGTCCGCGCCTGAACAACAGCGTCAGGTGCGGACGATTTTATGTCATCTGTGAAAAGGTCACTCCTGGAGCAGCTGGGCGGCCAGGGCGGGGTCCAGGTTGCCGCCGGAGAGGACGAAGACCACCTTATCCTCCGGCTTGACGGGCAGGGCCCCCGCCAGGGCGGCGGCCACGGGCAGGGTGCCGGAGGGCTCCACCGTCAGCTTGGCCTTGTCCATGAGCAGGCGGATGGCCTGGCGGATATAGGTGTCGTCCACGGCGCACAGGTCGTCCACCCGGGCCTGGATCATCTGGAAGTTGTCCGGGTTGGCGTGGTCGGTGCGGGTGCCGTCGGCGATGGTCTCTACTTTTTCCAGGGCCACAGGCTCCCCGGCGGCCCGGCTCTTGCCATAGCGGGGGGCCCCGGCAGGCTCCACGCCGATGGTGCGGATGCTGGGGGAGAGGCCCTTCACCGCCGTGGCCACGCCGGAGATCAGTCCGCCGCCGCCGATGGGCACGGCCACCGCCGCCGCGTCAGGCAGGTCGGCCACGATCTCCAGGCCGATGGTCCCCTGGCCCGCGGCCACATAGGGGTCGGCATAGGGGTGGATGTTCACCATGCCCTCCTCCCGGGACAGCTCCTCCGCCCGGGCCTCCCGCTGGGAGGACAGGGTGCCCACCAGCTCCACTTCGCCGCCGAAGGACTTGACCCCGGCCAGCTTCACCGGGTTGGCGTTGGTGGGCATGACGATGACGGAGCGGACGCCCAGCCGCTGGGCGGCGCAGGCCACCCCTTGGGCGTGGTTGCCCGAGGAGGCGCACACCAGGCCGTGGGAGCGCTGCTGGGGGGTGAGAGCGAGGGCCTTGTTCATGGCGCCGCGAATTTTGAACGCGCCCATGACCTGGAACCCCTCGAACTTCAGATAGACCTGGTAGCCCAGGGGGGCGTCCAGAGCGGGGATGCGCAGCAGGGGGGTGCGCACCACATAGGGGGCGATGCGGGCCTGGGCGTCCTTCACGTCTTGCAGAGAGATCATAGCAAATTCCTCCTGTCTGTTGATAAAAAAGCGCGCTGCGGGAATGCAGAGACCCGCAGCGCGTGTGAGACGAAGTTACTTTTTGGGCTTGAAGCTGTCCTTCAGGGACACGGCGCGGTTAAAGACCAGGGCGCCGGGCTTGGAGTCTCTGGAGTCGGCGCAGAAATAGCCCACCCGCATGAACTGGAACCGGTCAGAGGGCTGGGCGTTGGCCAGAGAGGCCTCCAGCTTGCAGCCGGTGAGCACCTCCAGAGAGGCGGGGTTCAGGCAGTCCAAAAAGTTCTTGTCGCCGCCGTCGGGGTCGGCGTCGGAGAACAGGTTGTCATACAGCCGCACCTCGGCATTCACGGCGGTGGCGGCGTCCACCCAGTGGATGGTGGCCCCCTTCACCTTGCGGCCATCGGCGGGGTCGCCGCCACGGCTGTCGGGGTCATACTCGGCGGCGATCTCGGTGACGTTGCCGTTCTCGTCCGTCTCATAGCCCACGCACTTGATGAGATAGGCCCCCTTCAGGCGGCACTCGGGCCCGCCGGGGTACAGGCGCTTATACTTGGGCACGGGCTCGGGGAGGAAGTCGTCGGCCTCCACCCACAGCTCCCGGGAGAAGGTGACCTCCCGGGTCCCGGCGGCGGGGTCCAGGGGGTTATTTTCGATGGTCAGGGTCTCGCTCTGCCCCGCAGGGTAATTGGTGATGACCAGCTTCACCGGGCGCAGCACGGCCATGGCCCGCTGGGCGTGGTCGTTCAGGTCCTCCCGCAGGCAGTGCTCCAGGAAGGAATACTCCACGGTGGAGGGGTTCTTGGCCACGCCGATGCGGTCACAGAAGTTGCGGATGGAGGTGGGGGTATAGCCCCGGCGGCGCAGGCCGCACAGGGTGGGCATACGGGGGTCGTCCCAGCCGGACACCCGGCCCTCCTCCACCAGCTGGCGCAGCTTGCGCTTGGACATGACAGTGTGGTCGATGCCCAGGCGGGCGAACTCGATCTGCCGGGGGTGAGAGGGCAGGTCGCAGTTCTCCACCACCCAGTTGTACAGGGGGCGGTGGTCCTCATACTCCAGGGAGCACAGGGAGTGGGTGATGCCCTCCAGGGCGTCCTGGATGGGGTGGGCAAAGTCGTACATGGGATAGATGCACCACTTGTCCCCCTGGCGGTGGTGGTGGATATAGCGGATGCGGTAGAGCACCGGGTCACGCATGTTGAAGTTGCCGGAGGTCAGGTCGATCTTGGCCCGCAGGGTATACTTGCCCTCGGGGAACTCGCCATTGCGCATCCGCTGGAACAGATCCAGAGACTCCTCGATGGGGCGGTCCCGGAAGGGGGAGCGGGCGGGGGTGTTCACGTCGCCGCGATACTCCTTGAACTGCTCGGGGGTCAGCTCGCACACATAGGCCAGGCCCTTTTTGATGAGACCCACTGCCTGGCGATAGTCCTCCTCGAAGTAGTCGGAGCCATAGAAGAAGCGGTCCCCCCAGTCAAAGCCCAGCCAGTGGATGTCCTCTTTGATGGCGTCCACAAACTCGGTGTCCTCCTTGGCGGGGTTGGTGTCGTCCATGCGCAGGTTGCAGATGCCGCCGAACTTCTCGGCGGAGCCGAAGTCGATGATCAGGGCCTTGCAGTGGCCGATGTGCAGATAGCCGTTGGGCTCAGGCGGAAAACGGGTGTGGACCTGCATCCCGGCGAACTGTCCGCCGGGAGCGATGTCCTCTTTGATGAACTGGTGGATAAAGTTCTGGCTCTCCACAGCCTCGCCCTCTGCTCCGGCGACGGTGGTTTTCGTCTCTTCCGACATAGATGAAGCCTCCTGTTTTTCTGGGTGCGCGGCGATGAAGAACCGCGATATCTTAACCGGACCATTATACACCACTCATCGAGTGGTATGCAAGGATTTCCGGGGCATTTTCCCCACGCCAGGCGAAAGTGTGGAGAAATGGAAAAAGCAGTCCTTGTCAAAGACGAAAAATCGGGTATAATAGCGGTGTGAAGAGGGAACATGAAACGGAGGCGAGACCATGAGCCACGATATTCTGGTGCTGGGCAGCGGTCCGGCGGGACTGGCCGCCGCCGTGGCGGCCCGGGGCCGGGGCAAGTCCGTCCTGGTCATCGGCAACCGCTGGCAGGACAGCCCCCTGGCCCGGGCCGAGCGGGTGGACAACTATCTTGGCCTGCCCGCCAGCAGCGGGAAAGCGCTGCTGGAGCAGTTCTATGACCACGCGGCCAAGGCCGGGGTGGACTTTGTCACCGGGCGGGCCGTGTCCATGATGGTCTATGGCGGCGTGTTCGCCACCGTGGGCAGTCAGGTATACGACGGAAAGGCCCTGATCCTGGCCCCCGGGGTGCAGCGCCAGGCCAAATATCCCGGGGAGGAGACCTATCTGGGCCGGGGCGTGAGCTATTGCGCCACCTGCGACGGGATGCTCTACCGGGGTAAGCCGGTGATCGTCGTGGGCCGCAGCCCGGACGCGCCCTTAGAGGCCAACTATCTGAAGAGCTTGGGCTGTCAGGTGACCTATGTGGCTGGTCAGCGGCCGGAGGGCCTGGACGGGGACGTCCCCTTTGTCCAGGGCAGCCGCCTTGCCGTCATTGGCGAGCAGGCAGTAACGGCCCTGGAGGTGGACGGAGCCAAGCTGCCCTGTGCCGGGGTGTTCATCCTGCGCCAGGCGGTGGCCCCCACCGACCTGCTGCCCCAGCTGGAGACGGACGGGGGTACCATCCGGGTGGACCGGACCATGGCGACCAATCTGCCCGGGGTGTTCGCCGCCGGAGACTGCACCGGCGGACCTCTGCAAGTGGCCAAGGCGGTGGGGGAGGGCCACGTGGCCGCCCTGTCCGCCTGCGCCTGGCTGGAGGAGCAGAAGTAAGAGATACAACGACAGAAACAGAAAGGAGATCATATCATGATCCATTTTACCAAGGACGGACTGGACAAGGCCCTGGCGCAGAAGGGCCTGCTGATGGTGGACTTTTGGGCCGACTGGTGCGGCCCCTGTAAGATGCTTGCCCCCCTCATCGAGAGCCTGGACAAGGAATATGAGGGCCGGGTCACTGTGGGCAAGGTGAACGTGGACGACGAGCAGGAGCTGGCCATCCGCTATGGCGTCATGTCCATCCCCACCGTCATCTTCTTCAAGGACGGCCAGGAGATCGACCGCAAGGTGGGCGTCATGCCCCCCCAGGTCTTCACCCAGGTGCTGGATGAAAACGCATAAGCTCCAGGAGAACAGAACAACCCCGCAGCCTTGTGCTGCGGGGTTGTGATTTTTGTGGTCAAAATTTAGTTGTCCGTTTTCAGCAGGGCCTCGCCCGCCTGGTAGATGTCTCCCGCGCCTACAGTCAGGATCAGGTCGCCGGGCTGGGCCAGGCGGCGGAGCTGCTCTGTCACGTCGGCCAGGGTGGGGCAGTAGATGGAGCCGGGAATCTCCCGGGCCAGGTCGTTGGAGGAGATGCCCAGGGTGTTGGTCTCACGGGCGGCATAGATCTCCGCCAGCAGGGTGATGTCGGGCAGCTTGAGCACCTCTACAAAGTCGTGGAACAGCTCGTGGGTGCGGGAATAGGTGTGGGGCTGGAAGGCGCAGATGATCCGCTGATAGCCCAGGCCCTTGGCGGTGGTCAGCAGCGCCTGCAGCTCGTGGGGGTGGTGGGCATAGTCATCATAGACCATGGCCCCGTGGAACTCCCCCTTCTTCTCGAACCGGCGGCCCGCCCCGTGGAAAGCCCGCAGGCCCTCCTCCACGGCGGCGGCGGGAATGCCCAGACAGTGGGCAGCGGCGCAGGCGGCCAGGGCGTTGCGCACGTTGTGGACGCCGGGGACGGACAGGCTCACGTGGGCATAACACTGGCCGTTGACCATGGCGTCAAAGTCGGCAAAGCCCCCGTGCCAGGTGAGATCAGCGGCGTGGACGTCCCCATCCTCCAGGCCGAAGGTGATGGTGGACCGGTCCAGGCCCGCCAGGGCGTCCATGGTGTTGGCGTCATCCCGGTCCGCCACCACAAAGCCGGTTTCGGGCACCAGCTCGGCAAAGCGGCGGAAGGAGTGCTTCACGTCCTCCAGGTCCTTGAAGAAGTCCAGGTGGTCGGCGTCCACGTTGAGGATGACAGCCACGGTGGGGAAGAAGGACAGGAAGGAGTTGCAGTATTCGCAGGACTCCAGAATAATGGTGTCCCCGTGGCCCACCCGGTGGCCGGCCCCCAGGGCGGGCAGCACCCCGCCAATCATAATGGAGGGGTCCCGCTGGGCGGCCAGGAAGATGTGGGCGCACATAGAGGTGGTGGTGGTCTTTCCGTGGGTCCCAGCCACGCACAGGGCGTTTTCATAGTGGCGCATCAGGGCGCCCCAGGCCTGGGCCCGCTCGAACACGGGGATACCGGCGGCGCGGGCGGCGGCGATCTCCGGGTTGTCGTCGTGGACGGCGGCGGTGCGGATGACGCAGTCGGCCCCGGCCACGCTCTGGGGCAGGTGGCCGATGGTCACGGGGATGCCCAGGGCGCGCAGATGGGCCACCTCTGCGCTCTCGTGCATGTCAGAGCCGGTGACCACCACCCCCGCGCCGTGGAGCACCTGAGCCAGGGGGGACATGGACACCCCGCCCACGCCCACCAGATGGGCCCGCTTTCCGGGACAGATATAGTCCTGTATCTTCAAATCCATAACAAGGCACCTCGATCATCGTTCAAGAGAATTGATAAGTCAATTTGTGGTCTTATTATAAGCGCCCAGAGAGAAAAGCGCAAGGCGTCCGGGGAAATATACCCGAAAAACCGGTGGAATATGCAAAAAAACAGAGGGCGGACAGAAAATGGCTCTGTCCGCCCCCTGGCGGTTTATTCCTCCGGCTGCTTCTGGCTTTCGGCGGCGATGGTGGTCATCACGGCCTCCTGGCGCTCCATCAGGGCGTTCACCTGGTCCAGGGCCTTGCCCGCCTGCTCCAGCTGGCGGGCGGCGTGGGTCACGGTGGACTCCACCTCGGCCCGCAGGGCCTCGTACTCCAGGCGGACCTGGTTGGACCACTGGGCCATCTGCTCGTGGAGCTGGCGCACCTGGCCCTCGGCCTGGTCCTGGACCAGCTGGGCCCGGCGGTGGGCGTCCAGCTCCAGCCCGGCGGCCCGCTCCTTCAGGGCGGCATAGGCCTGGGCGTCCGGCTCTAAGGCGGCGGCCTTGTCCTTCCAGGTCTGAAGCTCCTGCCGGGCCTGCTCCAGCTCCTCAGACAGGCGGGAGACGGTCTCCCGGCTGATGGTGAGGTCGGCGTTGGCCTGGTCCAGCTGGCTCTGGAGGGCTTCGGCCTCCTGCTGGGCTTTCTCCAGCTGCTCCTGGCCGTCGCTCTCCTGGCTCTGGCGGTCAGTCAGTTCTTGCCGGGCCTGGTCCAGCTGGGCCTGAAGCTCCTGCTGCTGCTGGGCCGCCTGCTGGGCGGAGTTCTCCAGATATTCTAATACGTCCTGGCGGTTAAAGCCGCCGAACATGGCGCTGCGGAAGGGATGATCCATGGTGACACCTCGTTAAAACACTGCCTGAGCGGCAACTTTGTCGTATTCTAACGTATTTTACCACAAAGGACCGGGGTTGCACAAGGGGGAGTTGCGGGGCGTTACACCTTGCCGATGTCGGTGCGGAAGTGCATATCCTGGAAGGAGATGGGCTTGGCAGCGGCATAGGCGTTGGCGATGGCCTGGGGGAGGGTGTCGCCGGTGGCGGTGACGCCCAGAACACGGCCCCCGTTGGTGAGGATGTCGCCATTGTCGGCCTTTTTGGTCCCGGCGTGGAAGACCACGGCGGACTTGCCCGCCTCCTCCAGACCGGAGATGGGATAGCCCTTCTTATACTCCACGGGGTAGCCGCCGGAGGCCAGCACGATGCAGCAGGCCGCGCCTGGCTTCCACTTCACGTCCACCTGGTCCAGGGTGCCGTCTACACAGGCCTGGAAGATGTCCATCAGGTCGGTGTCCAGCATGGACAGGATGGGCTGGGTCTCCGGGTCACCGAAGCGGGCGTTGTACTCCACCACCTTGGGGCCGTCGGCGGTGAGCATCAGGCCGAAGTAGATGACGCCCTTAAAGGGACGGCCCTCCGCCTGAAGGGCGGCCACGGTGGGCTGGAAGATCTCTTTCTCGCACCGGGCGGCGATGTCGGGGGTATAGTTGGGGGAGGGGCAGAAAGCGCCCATGCCGCCGGTGTTGGGGCCCTGGTTGCCGTCGTAGGCCCGCTTGTGGTCCTGGCTGGACAGCATGGGCACCAGGTGCTCGCCGTCACAGAAGGCCAGCACGGTGACCTCGGGGCCAACCATGCACTCCTCAATGACCACGGTGGAGCCGGAGGCGCCGAACTTGTGGTCCTCCATCATCTCCCGCACGGCCTTTTCCGCCTCCTCCACGGTGGCGGCGACCACAACGCCCTTGCCCAGGGCCAGGCCGTCGGCCTTGACCACGATGGGGGCGCCCTCCCGGCGGATATAGGCCAGGGCGGCGTCCAGGTCGGTGAAGGTCTCGTACTTGGCGGTGGGGATGTGATACTTCTTCATCAGGGACTTGGAGAAGGCCTTGCTGGCCTCGATGACGGCGGCGTTGGCGTGGGGGCCGAAGGCGGGGATGCCGGCGGCCTCCATGGCGTCTACCATGCCCAGAGCCAGGGGATCGTCCGGGGCCACCATGACAAAGTCCATGGCGTTGTCCTTGGCCCACTTCACCATGCCCTCCACGTCCGTGGCGCTGACGGGCACACAGGTGGCCACCTGGGCGATGCCCGCATTGCCCGGGGCGCAATAAAGCTCGGTCACCTTAGGGGACTGGGCCAGCTTCCAGCAGATGGCGTGCTCGCGGCCGCCGCCGCCGACTACTAATACTTTCATGGTTTCATTCACCTTTCTTTTTAGTTAGGAGTGATGAGTGATGAGAGATGAGTTAATCAGAATTTCGCATGGTGCGTGTGATTGATGCGAGAATTTTCCGCAATTCTTCACAGTCGTGGAACATAGAGGCGTATTCTGCCTGTGTCAAGTAATCACAGGAATACAACAATTCCAACCAATATAGTGTTTCAGCACATTCTTTTAAGGCGATGTAGGTTTTATTCAGAAAGTCCTTTCGGCTGCTTCCATACTGGGCTTCTGCCAGATTAGCTCCGATGCTGGTCCCACTGCGGAGCAGCTGTTTTGACAGGACATATTCCTTCTTTTCGTCGCAGAGGTATTGGTATAGATGAACGATCCGCTTGGCAAACAACAGACTTTTTGTCCTGCTGGGGCTGTTGTCGTTCATAGACTCCTACCTCCTAACTCCTATCTCATCACTCTTTTCAGTGGTGGAACAGTCTTACGCCCGTAAATGCCATGACCATGCCGTATTTGTCGGCGGTGGCGATGACCTGGTCATCCCGGATGGAGCCGCCGGGCTGGACGATGTACTGCACGCCCGACTTGTGGGCCCGCTCCACATTGTCGCCGAAGGGGAAGAAGGCATCGGAGCCCACAGTGACGCCGGACTGCTGTGCGATCCAGGCGGTCTTCTCTTCCTGGGTGAGGACGGGGGGCTTTTCCGTGAAGATGGTCTGCCACACCCCGTCGGCAAGCACGTCGTCGTGCTCCTGAGAGATATACAGGTCGATGGCGTTGTCCCGGGCGGGGCGGCGGATGTCAGGCAGGAAGGGCAGGGCGAGGACCTTGGGGTGCTGGCGCAGCCACCAGATGTCCGCCTTGTCCCCGGCCAGACGGGTGCAGTGGATGCGGCTCTGCTGGCCGGCCCCCACGCCCAGGGTCTGGCCGTTTTTCACGTAGCACACCGAGTTGGACTGGGTGTATTTCAGCACGATCTGGGCCAGCAGCATGTCGTTTTTGGCCTGCTGGGACAGCTCCTTGTGCTCTGTGACGATGTTCTGCAGCAGCTCCTCGGTGATGGCCAGGTCGTTATACCGCTGCTCGAAGGTCACGCCGAAGATGGTCCGGCGCTCCACCGGGGCGGGGGTATAGTCCGGGTCGATCTGGACCACGTTATAGTTGCCCTTCTTCTTGGTGCGGAGGATGGCCAGGGCCTGGTCGGTGTAGCCGGGGGCGATGACGCCGTCAGACACCTCCTCGGCCAGCACCCGGGCAGCGTCCTCGTCACACACGTCGGACAGGGCGGCCCAGTCGCCGAAGGAGCGCCGCCGGTCAGCTCCCCGGGCCCGGACATAGGCGCAGGCGATGGGGGACAGATCCCCCTCCGGGGCGAAGTAAATTTTCCGCTCCACTTCGGTCAGGGGCTGGCTCAGGGCGGCCCCGGCGGGGGAGACGTGCTTGAAGGAGGCGGCGGCGGGCAGGCCGGTGGCCTTTTTCAGGGCGCGCACCAGCTGCCAGGAGTTCAGGGCGTCCATAAAGTTGATGTATCCCGGGCGGCCATTGAGTACCTCCAGGGGCAGCTCCCCCTGGTCCATGGACAGGCGGGCGGGCTTTTGGTTGGGGTTGCAGCCATATTTCAGTTCCAGTTCCTTCATGATCTGTCCCTCCGATCAGCCGTGCTTGTTGATGATGACGCTGTCCCGGCTGCCGGTGTGAACGTCGATCATGCTCACATAGAGAGAGACTTTATTGTCCCCGTTCAGGCTGGCCCACAGCTGCTGGGCCCACTCATGGGCGGAGGCCTGGGGAATGGCCACCCGGCGGGGCTCCCCCTCAAAGGAGGGCAGGGGGTTCACGTCCTCCTGATAGGTGTGGATGAAGTGGCCCACGCCGGGGGCGGCGTGGTCATACTCGAAGAAGTAGCGGCAGCAGCAGTCCGGGTCCCCGTCCAGGCTCTTCAGAATGGACAGGTTATAGGTGCAGTCGGGCTTCACCACGCCGGAGATGCGGGGGGTGAAGTTGGGGCCGTCCGGCTCGAAGGCCCGGGTGTTCAGGGCGTGGCGATAGCAGTGGCCCTGCTGGATGTGGTCCCGGATGGTGTCCGTCTGGTCGCCGTTGGTGACCACGGTCATGCCGTTGGGCAGAATGCGCACGGGGTGATAGATGATGAGGGAGGGGTCGGTCATCTTGCTCTCGTCAAAGGCCCGGGTGCGGATGCCGTCCTCAGTCTCCTCGAAGATGCGGTTGCGGCTGTTTTCGCTGCGGCCCATGATGAAATAGGCCACGGCGACTTTGTCGTTGTCGGGGGTGCGGCCCAGGACGATGCCCCGGCCGGGGTAGGTATGCTGGGCGAGATACTGCTCCAGATCCAGCAGCTTCATGTTTCATTCCTCCTGTCTGATGTGAAAACAGGGCGCACCAACCCCGCAAAGCGAGATTCGGTGCGCCCAGACGGTCGGCAGAAAAGCACAGGCGATGCTCCCCGTGGTCTGTTCCACTTCCGTCAGTTACACCGCGTGTTTGGGTTTTGATAGGGGGTCACGCGGGCGGCCAAAGGCCGCCCCTACGTTATGCCCCTGTAGGGGCGGCCTTTGGCCGCCCGGGGTTTTAGGGCGGAGAGGGCCTTACATCACTTGTCCAGGATGCGGACGATACGGCCCTCCACCGCCAGGCGGTCCTGGCAGAACAGGGACACGGCCTTGGGCAGCAACTTCCACTCGCACTGCTCCATGATCCGCCGCTGCAGCACCTCCGGCGTATCGTCGGGCAGGACCTCCACCGCCTTTTGCAGCACGATGGGCCCTCCGTCGCACTCCGGGCTGACAAAATGGACGGTGGCCCCGGACAGCTTGACCCCATAGGCCAGGGCCTTCTCGTGGACATGAAGTCCATAGCACCCCGGTCCGGCGAAGGAGGGGATCAGGGCGGGGTGGATGTTCAAAATGGCGTTGGGGAAGGCCCGGACCATCTCCTCGGTGAGGATGGTCATAAATCCGGCCAGCACCACCAGCTGGATGTCCAGCTGACGCAGCTTGTCCACCAGGGCCACGGTCATGGCCCGGTTGGAGGGATAGTCCCGCCGGTCTATCACATAGCCGGGGATGCCCGCCTTTTCGGCCCGCTCCAGGGCGTAAGCGTCGGGGGAGGAGGAGATCACGGCGGCGATGGAGCCGTTTACGATCTCGCCCCGGCCCTGGGCATCGATGAGGGCCTGGAGATTGGTCCCGCCGCCGGAGACCAGCACGGCGATGCGCTTCATCACACCAGCTCCACGCCGTCGGCCCCGGCGACCACCTCGCCGATGGCATAGGCGCTCTCACCGGCATCGGCCAGGACGGACAGGGCCTGCTGGGCCTGTCCGGCGGGCAGGGCCAGGATCATGCCGATGCCCATGTTAAAGGTGTTGTACATGTCCCGCTGGGGGATGTTCCCCTTGTCCTGGATCAGCTGGAAGATGGGCAGCTTGGGGAAGGAATCCAGACGGATGCGGGCGGTGAGGCCGTCGGTCATCATGCGGGGGACGTTCTCGTAGAAACCGCCGCCGGTGATGTGGCTGACGGCGTGGATGTCAATGCCGGCCTTCAGCAGGGCCTTGATGGCCTTGACATAGATGCGGGTGGGGGTGAGCAGGGCCTCGCCCAGGCTCTTGCCCCCCAGCTGCTCCACGGGGGAGGTGAGGTCGGCGTGCTCCACGTCCAGCACCTTGCGCACCAGGGAGAAGCCGTTGGAGTGGACACCGGTGGAGGCCAGGCCGATGAGGACGTCCCCTTGGGCCAGGCGCTTGCCGTCGATGATCTTCTCCTCGTCCACGATGCCCACGGAGAAGCCGGCCACGTCATAGTCGTCGTCGGGCATCAGACCGGGGTGCTCGGCGGTCTCGCCGCCCACCAGGGCGCACTCGGACTGGCGGCAGCCCTCGGTGATGCCGGTGACGATCTCGGCGATGCGGGCGGGGTCATTCTTGCCGCAGGCGATGTAGTCCAGGAAGAACAGGGGGGCCGCACCGCCGCAGATGATGTCGTTGACGCACATGGCCACGCAGTCGATGCCAATGGTGTCGTGCTTGTCCATCAGCTGGGCCAGGCGGAGCTTGGTGCCCACACCGTCGGTGCCGGAGACCAGCACGGGCTTTTTCATCCCGGCCACGTCGGGGGCGAACATGCCGCCGAAGCCGCCCAGGGTGCCCATGACACCGGGGATATAGGTGGACTCTACCATGGGCTTGATGCGCTCCACCGACTCGTAGCCGGCGGTGACGTCCACGCCGGCGGCGGCGTAGGACTCGGAATGGGAGTTCTTCATGTGGAAACCTCCAAAATTTATAGTTTGGATATTAGGACGGATTGCCACGTCGGGCGCTGCCCTCCTCGCAATGACAGGGAGGAACCACGACGCGGACCGTGAATCACTCTTTGCCGCTCCAGCAGTAGGTACAGACCTTGTCCCGGTCAATGCCGATGGCATCCAGCAGGCCGTCCAGGGACTGGAAGCCCAGAGAGTCGAAGCCGAACTTCTCGCAGATGGTCTTGAGCATGCACTGGCCCCGCTGGGTGCTGGCATCGGCATACTCGTCCAGGTGCTTCTGGCCCTCGTCCCCCTCCAGCTCCTGCACGGTGCGGCGGGCCAGCAGCTCCATTTCAGAGTTGCTGCTGGAGAAGTTCAGATATTTACAGCCATACATGATGGGCGGGCAGGCCGAGCGCATGTGGACCTCTTTTGCGCCGCTCTCATACAGAAATTCCACCGTCTCCCGCAGCTGGGTGCCACGGACGATGGAGTCGTCCACGAACAGCAGCTTTTTGCCCTGGATGAGCTCGGGCACGGGGATCTGCTTCATCTTGGCCACCTGGTTGCGCACATTCTGATTGGTGGGCATAAAGGACCGGGGCCAGGTGGGGGTGTATTTCACGAAGGGGCGGGCAAAGGGCACATGGCTGGCGTTGGCATAGCCGATGGCGTGGGGCAGGCCGGAGTCGGGCACGCCGGCCACATAGTCCAGGTCCTGGGCCACGCCCCGCTCCTTGTCGTCCTGAGCCATGCGCTCGCCGTTGCGATAGCGCATGACCTCTACGTTCACGCCCTCGTAGTTGGAGTTGGGGTAGCCGTAGTAGGACCAGAGGAAGGCACAGATCTTCATGTCCTTCCCCGGCTGGGACAGGGTCTGCCAGCCGTCGGCAGTGACCTTTACGATCTCACGGGGGCCCAGCTCGTGGGAATCCTGATAGCCCAGCTTGTGATAGGCAAAGGACTCGAAGGAGACGCAGCAGCCCTCGTCGTTTTTGCCGATGAGTACGGGCAGACGGCCCAGCCGGTCGCGGGCGGCGATGATCTCGCCCCGCTCGGTGAGGATGAGCAGGGTGAGGGAGCCCTGGATCATCTCCTGGGCGTGGAGAATGCCGGAGACCAGGTCGTCCTTCTGGTTGATGAGGGCGGCGGCCAGCTCGGTGGCGTTCACCCGGCCGGAGCTCATGGCCATGAACTGGTGACCGTGGTCGGAGAAATAGGTCTGGATCAGCTCATCGGCGTTGTTGATGATGCCCACCGTGGAGATGGCATACAGGCCAAGGTGGGACCGCACCAGCAGGGGCTGGGGATCGGTGTCGCTGATGCAGCCGATGCCGCTGCAGCCGTGAAAGTCGGCCAGGTCCCGCTCGAACTTGGTGCGGAAGGGGGTGTTTTCGATGTTGTGGATCTGGCGCTGAAAGCCGTCCTTCTCATCGAACATGATCATGCCGCCCCGGCGGGTGCCCAGGTGGGAGTGGTAGTCCACTCCGAAGAAAATATCAAGGGTGACATCCCGCTGAGAGACGGCCCCAAAAAAACCTCCCATGTGTTACCTCCCTGCTGCGGCTTACTTGCCCATCAGACGGCGGGCCATCTCCTGATAAGCGCCCTCCACGTTGCCCAGGTCCCGGCGGAAGCGGTCCTTGTCCAGCTTCTCGCCGGTCTTGGCATCCCAGAAGCGGCAGGTGTCGGGGCTGATCTCATCGGCCAGGACAATGGTGCCGTCGGCGGTCTTGCCGAACTCCAGCTTAAAGTCCACCAGGGTGACACCGCACTCCAGCAGGGTCTTTTTCAGGAAGTCGTTGACCTGGAAGGCGTACTTCTTGATCAGGGCGATCTCATCCCAGGTGGCCAGCTTCAGGGCCACGGCGTGATAGCTGTTGATCAGGGGGTCGTGCAGGTCGTCGTTCTTATAGGAGAATTCGATGGTGGGCTCGTCGAACACGATGCCCTCCTTCACGCCATAGTTGCT
Source organism: Flintibacter sp. SJQ-8 (assembly GCF_054108085.1). Classification (NCBI taxonomy): domain Bacteria; kingdom Bacillati; phylum Bacillota; class Clostridia; order Eubacteriales; genus Flintibacter; species Flintibacter sp. SJQ-8. The sequence continues at coordinate 13,018 of NZ_JBPJWR010000001.1, read as the reverse complement.
GGCGAAGTGACCGGCGGAGATGTTGCGCACGATGACCTCCAGGGGGACGATGGAGACCTTCTTCACAGCGGTCTCCCGCTCGCTGAGCTCCTGGACAAAGTGGGTGGGTACGCCGGCCTTCTCCAGCTGCTGCATCAGGAAGTTGGTCATCTGGTTGTTGATGGCACCCTTGCCGGTGATGGTGCCCTTCTTCAGGCCGTCAAAGGCGGTGGCATCGTCCTTATAGGAGACGATGACCACGTTGGGGTCCTCGGTGGAATAGACCTTCTTGGCCTTGCCCTCGTACAGCTGCTCGACTTTCTTCATGTGAAACATCCTTTCCCTATTTATATCTCTTGATATCGCATTGATGTCTATTCGGTAGGGGCGGATATCATCCGCCCGCTGGGATCATCTTTAGTCCAGCTCCGCCTGGAGCTTGGCCTCTTTCTCGGCGATCTGCCGGGCCATCTTTTCCCGGGCAGCATCCAGCTTGGCGGCCAGGTCATCATCGGCCACGGCCAGGATCTGGGCGGCCAGCACGGCGGCGTTCTTGGCTCCGTTCAGGGCCACAGTGGCAACGGGAATGCCGCTGGGCATCTGCACGGTGGCCAGCAGGGCATCCAGTCCGTCCATAGCGCCCCCCTTCATGGGAATGCCGATGACGGGCAGGGTGGAATTGCCGGCAAAGGCCCCGGCCAGGTGGGCGGCCATACCCGCCGCACAGATCATGACACCAAAGCCATTGGCGCGGGCGGAGCGGGCAAACTCCGCCGCCTGGGCGGGGGTGCGGTGGGCACTGAGAATGTGGGCCTCATAGGGGATGCCGAACTCCTTTAATTGGGCGCAGGCCCCCTTGACCACGGGCCAATCAGAGTCAGAACCCATAATGACGGCGACTTTTTTCATTGTGATCTCTCCTTTCAACTGGCTCCCCCGGTTTGAAACGGGAGAAAAAGCGTCAGGCTGCCTGGGCACAGACAGCCTGACGGAGCGTGTTCAATGAGTTTTGGGCATGTTGCGTCCCTGCCGGTGGGCGCAGTGGTGACACAGAAACACGAAAGAGCGGAAACGGTGGGCCATTGCGCATACCTCCTTCACAGAAACGGCAACTTAGGTTCTTATTTTAACGAAAATTGACGAACTTTGCAAGGGATATCGGCGATTTTGTCGCCTTGCACAAGAAGAAAGAGCCATGATGGGAGATTGTTGTAGTTCAACATGGAAAGTGGTCCGCGGCTATACCAAAAGGGTGATAGGAGCGGCTTTGTCCAGGCTATAGTAGTCCCGCCGTGGTGAGGATGTTCACCACCTGGGTACAGCGCAGGGGCCAGGAGGCCGCAGCGGCGTGACTGCGGCGGCGCTGGGCGGCGAAGTTGGGCGGCTCGTCCAGGGCGTGGCGGCAGAGGGTGAGGAACTCCTGATCGGAGTGGGCCCCGTATACCACGTCGGGCAGGGGCTCGATCTGGTCGGGCCACAGCATAGACACCACGGGCCGCCCGGTGGCCAGATACTCCAGCATCCGGCAGGAGACCAGGTCGTCACAGGTGCGGTCATCCCGAAGAAAGTCCATGAGGATATTGCACCGATAGAGCCAGTCGGGTACCTGGGCCATGGGGCAGCCCCCGGGCAGGATGACGTTGGGCAGCCGCCGCAGCCGGGGCAGGAGGGGATTGCCCTCCCCCTGGGGCCCCAGCAGGACAAAGGTCCACCGGGGCATGGTCCGGGCGGCGTAGAGCAGGGGTTCTAAATCCAGCTCGGGCCGGATGGTCCCGACCCAGCCCAGCACCGGCCCCGCAGCTTTGGGCAGGGGGTCAAAGGCCAGGTCGGAGGGCTGGGAGAACAGAGGGAAATTCACCCCGTTGGGCAGCAGGGCCACGTTGGGGCTGCACGGGGCCAGCCGGTCCGCCAGCAGGGAGGAGGCGGCAAAGACCACGTCGGCGGCCCCGGCCAGACAGCCCTCCCAGTCCGGGGGCAGGTCGTCCCACTCCCGGTCACAGTCGTAGACCAGGCCGCCGTAGTCCAGCAGGTCCAGCAGATGGACCTGCCGGGGGTCGGTGGTCCACAGCAGAGGCTCCCGAAAGCGGTGGCGGGCGGCCACCCCCTGGATGAACCGGCTCACCTTCCGCTGCCCGGGGCGGAGCAGGCGGCCATAGGCCTCCTCCACCGGGACCCAGGTGGGGGGCAGGGTATAGGCGGTGATGTTGGGCCGGACCTTTTTGCCCTTTTTTAAATAGGAGCGGTCCAGCCGCCCGGCGGCGGGGGAGAAATACAGCACCTGCGTGTCCCGCAGGCGGGAGAGCAGCTGCTGGGTCCGCCCGGGGGAGGAGGACCAGGGCTGCCCGGCCAGACAGATGATCTGCTTCATACCCAGGACCTCCTTTTCCGTGTGATTTTTGTGTTTGGGTGGGAAAGAAACATTCTGTTCACAAAAGATTAAAGATAGCTTAATAAGAAAGTGCCTTGCGCCCGGAACGGATAACCGCTATAATGATAGTGGACCTGTAAAAAAACAGGGCGAAAAAAGGCGATTTTGCTTTCAAATTTATTATAGACGGGGGCCGGACCCCCGTCAAGGACAGAAAGGCGGAAAAGAATGTTAAGTGCGCTGCAAGGGATGGACGCCGGATTCCTCCTGATGCTCCAGGACGCCCGAACGGCCTGGCTGGACCCGCTGGCGGCGGGCTACACCTCCCTGGGCAACGGGGGGATGATCTGGATCGCCGTCTCCCTGGCCATGCTGTGTCACCGGAACACCCGCCCGGCGGGGATGCTGGCCCTGTGCGCCATGCTGCTGGGCCTGGTGTGTACCAACCTGATCTTAAAGCCGCTGATCATGCGGCCCCGGCCCTGGCTGGATGTGGTGGGACTGATCCCCCTCATCAACGAGGCGGACCCCAACTCCTTCCCCTCCGGCCACACCTGCGCCGCCTTTGCCGCCGCCATGATCTTCTGGCGGGCCCTGCCCAGCCAGTGGCTGGGGGTGCGGTGTCTGCTGGTGGTCATGGCCGTGTGCATGGGCCTGTCCAGGCTGTATGTGGGCGTCCACTACCCCAGCGATGTGCTGGCCGGGGCGCTGGTGGGTTCCTTGTGCGCCTGGACGGTGTGGTATTTCTGGCAGATGTATCAGCTGAGGCATTCGATGTAAGCAAAAGCGGGCCGATGGGGACATCGGCCCCTACGCAAATAAAGGGCATTCGCAACATCAATATATTTAGGGGAGAGATCAAAATGAAAGAAGTCGGATATTATAACGGAAAAATCGGGCCGCTGGAGGAGATGACCGTGCCCATGGAGGACCGGGCGCTGTACTTTGGCGACGGCATTTACGAGGCCACCTGCGTGGCCAACCGGGTGCCCTTTGCCCTGGACGACCACCTGGACCGGATGTACAACAGCCTGCGGCTGCTGGAGATCCCCTTCCACATGGAGCGGGACCAGGTGAAGGCCGAGCTGCAAAAGGTCATCGACGCGGCGGAGGAGAGCCCGGTGCAGTTTTTGTACTGGCAGATCTCCCGGGGCGCCTGTATGCGCAATCACCCCTTCCCCGACCCGGAGAAGGTGAAGCCCAGCCTGATGATCTATGTAAAGCCCCACACCATGAAGTCCATGGACAAGCCCTATAAGCTCATTTCCATGGAGGACATCCGCTTTAAAATGTGCAACATCAAAACGCTGAACCTGATTCCCAGCGTGATGGCCAACCAGCGGGCCGTGGAGCGGGGCTGTGACGAGGCGGTGCTCCACCGGGGCAGCCGGGTGACCGAGTGCGCCCACAGCAACATCTCCATGCTGAAGGACGGCGTGCTGCACACCGCTCCCACCGACGAGCTGATCCTGCCCGGCATCACCCGCAAGCACCTGCTGCAGCTGGCCCGGGAGCACGGCATCCCCGTGGTGGAGAAGCCCTTCTCCATGGTGGAGCTGATGAACGCCGATGAGGTCATCGTCACCAGCTCCAGCGCCCTGTGCATGAAGGCCGAGTCCATCGACGGCATCCCCGTGGGCGGCAAGGACCCCCAGCGTCTGAAGCTGCTACAAAACGCCTATCTGGAGAAATTCCAGCGGGAGACCGCCCGATAATCCCCATAGAGACGCAAATCGCCCCGCCAAACGGCGGGGCGATTTTCATGCGCTGATTCTTATGGATGCACTCAGAAGTTCAGCTTCCACAGGCCGGTGGACACCAAAAACAGGATCAGCATGACCACGGGGACCACATAGCGGACGAGGACGCTGTAAAGACCGGCCCGGGGGAAGGGCTCGCCGTTTTTCTGCACCTCGTCGCAGATCCACTTGGGACCCACGATCCAGCCGATGAGGATGCTGGTGAGCAGGGAGATGAAGGGCATCAGGAAGCTGTTGCTGATATAGTCCATCACGTCTAGCAGCTGGCCCACCGAGCCGTTGGGCAGGGGCAGCTCGAAGTACAGGGCGTTATAGCCCAGGCAGATGAGCACGGCGGTGACCAGGGAGTACAGGCCGATGACGGTGCACATCTGCTTCCGGCTCTTGTGGAACAGCTCCATGCAGTTGGCCACCAGGGTCTCCATCACGGACACACAGGAGGTCAAAGCGGCAAAACCCAGCATCAGGAAGAAGGCTGCACCCACCAGGCGGCCCACCAGGCCCATGGACTGGAACACCTTGGGCAGGGAGACAAAGGTCAGGCTGGGGCCGAAGGTCATACCTTCGGTGCCCAAAAAGACATAGACGGCGGGGATAATCATCATGCCGGACAAAAAGGCGGCGGCGGTGTCGAAAATTTCAATCTGGTTTGTGGCCTTGCCCAGGTCCACATCGTCCTTCACATAGGAACCATAGGTGATCATAATGCCCATGGACACGCTGAGAGAGAAGAACAGCTGGCTCATAGCGTCCAGCAGAACCTGGAGAAAGCGCTGTACCGTCAGCCCCTCCAGATTGGGCAGAAGATAGACCCCCAGACCCTGCAGGCCGGTGCGGGTGATGCCGTCCTCCCCCTGATAGGACAGGGTGAGGGAGAAAATGGCGATGCCCACGATGAGCAGCAGCAGGCCGGGCATGAGGATGCGGGAATAGCGCTCGATGCCCTTCTCCACGCCGCAGTAGACCACGAAGGCGGTGAAGGCCAAAAAGACCAGGGTGAACACGATGGGGGCCACCGGGGCGGTGATGAAGCCGGTGAAATAGCCGTCCTGGGCGGGTGCGGAGCCGTCGGTGGTGAGATAGGCGGTGAGATACTTTAAGATCCAGCCGCCGATGACGGAGTAATAGGTCATGATGAGGGCGGGCACCAGGAAGGTGAGAAAGCCCAGAAAGCGCCACTTCTCCCCCAGAGCGGCATAGGCGTTCAGGGCGTTGAGCTTGGTGCGGCGGCCAATGGCCACGTCGGTGGTCAGCAGGACAAAGCCGAAGGTGAGCACCAGCACCAGATAGACCACCAGGAACAGGCCGCCCCCGTCCTTGGCGCACAGATAGGGAAAGCGCCAGATGTTGCCCACGCCAACAGCGCTGCCAGCGGCGGCCAGCACAAAGCCCAGCGAGCCGCTGAAACCAGATGACTTCTTTTTCATGTCGTTTCAATCTCTCCTTTTTTCAGTCAATTCAAAAGTATGCCTGAAAAAACGAAAAAAGTAAAGCCCTTGGGGGGAGCATTTCTGTAGAAAAACTTGCTTTTCCGCGAAAATCAGTTATAGTGAGAGTAGAAGAGCGGCGAAAAAGCAACAAAGATCGAACAAGAAGGGAGTGGCAACGATGAAACGAAACGTAATGGCATCGGTACTGAGCCTGCTCATGCTCCTGTCCCTGTGCTGCGGCTGTCAGGGGAAAAACTCGGATGCCCCGGATTCGTCCAGGATACCGTATTTTGATGAAATATTTACGCTGTCTGAGGACCGCCCCGTTGTATTGGCTGATGTTGCGGTCCAAAAGGTTTATCCGCAGGTTTTTGCGGATGAATACGGTGACGAAGCATATCTGATCGCAAAGTGCAGCATTCAAAAAGCGTTCTTTGTTTCCACGCAATGCCCAAACCGGGCGATTTTGTCCACGCCAGGGAGCAGTTTTCTGTCGTGGCTCAAGGTAAATGGGCTTCAAGAGGAATATTACCCGGAATTACAGGAACTCTTGCAGCGGGCGGATTCTTTTATCGTGTATGCGGAGGACGAACCATCGTGGTTCGGACGCTACGGCTTGGATGAAGAGATGGCCCGGACATTAGAGCAGGACGGGTTCAACTGCCGCGTTGTGGAGGACCAAATGGTTTTCCCGCCCAGCCTTTATATCAACGACATATACATGTGGAGCTTGATCCCCATCATCGACGGCAAGGTAGACGGGACTGTTGTTGAGCGGGCTGTGGAAGAGAGCCATTATGCAGAGATGGTATATGAGATAGATCAGGAAGATTCCCCACGGATATACAATGGAGATACGACAGAAGAGGTGTATCAGTTTTTGGAGAAGTATGTAAAAGAGCATACGAAGTAGCAAGGGAAAAGAACGCCCCTGCTCCGTGGTTTTAGAATGGAGCGAGGGCGTTCTTTGTCATTGTCATTGCGAGGAGGGCAAAGCCCGACGTGGCAATCCGTAACCCCCGTCCCTTGGCCCCCTTGTTAAAGGGGGCTGTCAGCGAAGCTGACTGAGGGATTCCGTTTTTAGGATAGCTTTCCGGGGGTCGGAATCCTTCCGTCACGGCTTCGCCGTGCCACCTCCCTTTGACAAGGGAGGCTGCTGGACGGGGATTCGGATTCCCGCGTCGCTGCGCAGCCGTTGGCAGCTTTGCTGCCTTACGGATGCGGCGTACCCCTTGCGGGTGCTGCGCCCTCCTCGCAATGACAGTTAAGTCAATCCATAAGTCCTGCTGCACACCTGGCGGATCTTGGCCTGTAGGCTTTTCAGGTCGTCAAAGGTCTCTGGCCGCTTGCCGGGGTCCCGGAGGATGGCGGCGGGGTGATAGAGGGCGGTCATGGCTACGCCGGCCTTTTCCACCCACTGGCCGTGCTCCCGGGTGATGCGATAGTCCTCCCGGATGAGGCGCATGGCGGCGATGCGGCCCAGGCAGACGATGATCTTGGGCCGGATGAGGGCCACCTGGTTGCGGAGATAGCCGATGCAGGCGTCCTGCTCGGTGTTCAGGGGGTCACGGTTGTGGGGGGGACGGCACTTGACGATGTTGGCGATGTACACGTTTTTCTTCCGGTCCAGGTCGATGAGCTCCAGCATGTCGTCCAGCAGCTTGCCCGCCCGGCCCACAAAGGGCTCGCCCTGCAGGTCCTCGTTCTCCCCGGGGCCCTCGCCCACGAACATGACCTCCGCGTCCCGGCTGCCTACGCCGAACACCACGTTATGCCGCCCATCCGCCAGGGCGCACCGCTGACAGCCCATGCAGGTCTGCTCCAGGGCGTTCCAGTCCATCCAAGCCATTTTCCAGGCCCCTTTCTGTCTTGCTTTTGTTCCAGTATACCACATCGGGGAAGGGGAGAAAAGCCCCGGCGAGAAGATAGAAATATAGTTGAACCCGCCGCCCGTCTATGATAAGCTGAAAACAGAAAATCAAAAAGGAGGCTGACCACATGAAGCGCAGGAAAACCATTGTCCTCTGCCTTGGGGCAGGAATCGCATTCCTCGTCCAGCTCGTCCGGGGGCTTGTCCCCAGTGCAGCGCCCGGAGATATCCCATCCGGGGCCATGAATGATCCGGCGGCGGTGTGTTTCTCTGCCGCCCTGTCGGCCTTTGTGGTGTGGCTGGCGCTGGAGATTGTGTTCCGTCTGGCGGAGAAGTGGCGGGAAGGCAGAAAATAAGTTTAAGTCGGAGTGACGAAAATTCTTCATCCAACTAAAATGATGTTGTGAAAAACATAGTTGACAAGTAGGGATGTGCAGGCGTATAATGCGGCCATAAGAAAAAAGCGCGGACGGAGACCACACCTGACGGCATCCAACAGAGAGACCGGGCCACTGTGCTGAAAGCCCGGCCAGGAAAGACAAGGTGGTGCAACACTCCTGAGCTTACAGTTCAAAGGGCAAGCGCCGTTGAGGGCTGTACGGATTCCCCACGTTATCGGGGCTCGAAAGAGGTCTCTTGTTGGAGAGACAACGCGGGTGGTACCGCGGAATCATTGACACGGATGATTTCGTCCCGGGGTGTATCGTAATCAGATACGCCCCGGGATTTTTTCGTTCCCGGGCGTATCGCCGGACTTGAGAAAGGAAAAGTGTTATGGAATTTGTCACGGGAACGCCAAAGAAGAGCATGAGCAAGGGGGACCTGGCCGCTTTGGTGGGGCAGACCGTCACCCTGGACGGCATGGTCCACGCCCTGCGCCCCCTGGGGGGCGTGACCTTCCTCACCCTGCGGCTGCCCGACGGGGCGGTGCAGTGCGTGGCTGACCCGGAGCTGCTGCCCCAGGAGCTGAGCGAGGAGTGCGCCGTCACCCTCACCGGCCAGGTGGCCGCCGAGAGCCGGGCCCCCGGCGGGCTGGAGGTGCGGCTGACCGGGCTGGAGATTTTATCCCGCCCCGCCCAGCCCATGCCGGTGCCCGTGTCCAAGGGGCGGCTGAAGCTGAACCTGGACACCGAGCTGGGCCTGCGCCCGGTGGTCCTGCGGGCGTTGAAGGAGCGGGCGGTGTTCAAAATACAGGAGGGCCTGTCCCGGGCCTTCCGGGAGTATCTCACCGGCCAGGGCTTTACCGAGATCCACACCCCCAAGATCGTCCACGCCGGGGCGGAGGGGGGCAGCAACATCTTCCGCCTGGACTATTTCGGCCGCAAGGCGTTTTTGGCCCAGTCCCCCCAGTTCTATAAGCAGACCATGGTGGGGGTGTTCCAGCGGGTGTTTGAGGTGGCCCCCGTGTTCCGGGCGGAGAAGCACTCCACCCCCCGGCACCTGAACGAGTACACCTCCCTGGACTTTGAGATGGGCTTTATCCGCTCCTTCCAGGACGTGATGGACATGGAGGCGGGCTTTCTTCAGTACGCCATGGCCCTGCTGGCGCGGGACTACGCTGACGACCTGGCCCTGCTGGGGGTGACGCTGCCTGAGACAGACAAAATTCCCGCCGTGCGCTTTGACGAGGCCAAGCGGCTGGCGGCGGAGAAATATGGCCGCCCCATCCGGGACCCCTATGACCTGGAGCCGGAGGAGGAGCACAACATTGGCCGCTATTTCAAAGAGGAGTACGGCGCGGACTTTGTCTTCGTCACCCACTACCCCGCCAAAAAGCGCCCCTTCTATGCCATGGATGACCCGGAGGATAGCAAATATACCCTGTCCTTCGACCTGCTGTTCCGGGGCATGGAGGTGACCACCGGCGGCCAGCGCATCCACGACTATGCCCAGCAGGTGGCCAAGATGGAGGCCAAGGGCATGGACCCGGCGGAGTTTGACAGCTATCTAATGATCCACAAGCACGGGATGCCCCCCCACGGCGGGCTGGGCATCGGCCTGGAGCGGCTCACCGCCCAGCTGTGCGGACTGGACAACGTGCGCCGGGCCAGCCTGTTCCCCCGTGACCTGAGCCGCCTGGAGCCTTGAGAAGAGCGGAAGAGAGGAGAAGCCACATGAAGATCACCACAGAACTGATCGACCACATCTCCCAGCTGTCCCGGCTGCGCCTGCCGGAGGAGGAGAAGGCCAAAATGGCCGGAGACCTGGAGGGCATCCTAGCCTATATGGACACCCTGAACACCCTGGACACCTCCGGGGTAGAACCCCTGAGCCACGTGTTCCCCGTGAAGAACGTGCTGCGGGAGGACGAGGTGCGGCCCTCCATGGACCGGGGGGAGCTGCTGAAGAACGCCCCGGCGGCGGATGACGAGGCATTTCTGGTGCCCAAGACGGTGGAATAAGGGAGGGAGAACGTTATGCGCGATATCTTTGACTTGACCGCCCTGGAGCTGGGCGCGGCCATCCGCAAGGGAGAGGTTTCCCCCACCCAGGCCGCCCAGGCGGCTTTAAAGCGGATGGAGGAGACAAAAGAGAACGGGGCCTTTGTGGCCGTCACTGCGGACCGTGCCCTGGATCGGGCACGGGAGATCGAAAAGCAGATGGCGGCGGGGGCGCTCACCGGCCCCCTGGCTGGAGTGCCCATGGCATTGAAAGATAACATCTGTACGAAAGGCGTGTCCACCACCTGCGCCAGCAAGATCTTGACCGGCTTTGTACCCCCCTATGACGCCACCCTGGTGGAGCGGCTGGGGGCCCAGGGGGCGGTGTGCCTGGGCAAGGTGAACATGGACGAGTTCGCCATGGGCTCCACCACCGAGACCTCCTGCTACGGTCCCACCCGCAACCCCTGGGACCGGGCGCGGGTGCCCGGCGGCTCCTCCGGCGGGGCCGCCGCCGCTGTGGCGGAGCGGGACTGCTGGTATGCCGTGGGCTCGGACACCGGCGGGTCCATCCGCCAGCCCGCCGCCTATTGCGGCGTGACGGGGATCAAGCCCACCTATGGGGCGGTGTCCCGCTATGGCCTCATCGCCTACGCCTCCTCCCTGGACCAGATGGGCCCCCTGGCCCGGGACGCCGCCGACTGCGCCGCCGTGCTGGACGCCGTGATGGGCAAGGACCCCAGGGACGGCACCAGCCTGGACGTGCCCGCCGGGGGCCTGCTGGCCGGGCTCACCGGGGACGTGCGGGGCATGAAGATCGGCATCCCCGCCGACTGCTTCGGCGACGGCCTGGACCCCGAGGTGCGAGCAGGCGTCCTCCAGGCGGCCCAGGTGCTGAAGGCCCGTGGGGCGGAGCTGGTGGAGTTCGACTTCCCGGTGATGAAATACGTCATCCCTACCTATTATATTATCGCCGCCGCCGAGGCCAGCTCTAACCTGTCCCGGTTCGACGGGGTGAAATACGGCTGGCGGGCGGAGGGCTATGAGGACCTGACCGACCTGTACTGCCGCACCCGCACCCAGGGCTTTGGGGCGGAGGTGAAGCGGCGCATCCTGCTGGGCTCCTTCGTGCTGTCGGCGGGCTATTACGACGCCTATTATAAAAAGGCCCTCCAGGTGAAGGGATTGATTAAAAAAGCCTTTGACCAGGCGTTTACTCAGTGCGACGTGATGCTCACCCCCGTGGCCCCCACCACCGCCCCCAGGCTGGGGGAGAGCCTGTCCGACCCCCTGCAGATGTATCTCAGCGACATTTACACCGTGTCGGTGAACCTGGCGGGGCTGCCCGGGCTGTCTATGCCCTGCGGCTTTGACGAAAAGGGCCTGCCCATCGGCTGCCAGCTCATCGGCCCGCCCCTGGGGGAGAGCAAGGTGCTGGGGGCGGCCCACGCCTTCCAGCTGGACACGGACTATCACAAGCGCCGCCCCGGACGGGGACAGGCTGAAAAAAAGGAGGCGGTCTGACATGACATGGGAGACGGTGATCGGTCTGGAGACCCACGTGGAACTGGCCACCAAGACCAAGATATTCTGCTCCTGCACCACCCAGTTCGGCGGCGCGCCCAACACCCACTGCTGCCCCGTGTGTACCGGTATGCCGGGCACCCTGCCGGTGGTGAACAAAAAGGTGGTGGAGTTTGCCGCCAAGACCGCCCTGGCCCTGAACTGCACGGTGAACCGCCGCCACCGGTTTGACCGGAAGAACTATTTCTACCCCGACTTGCCCAAGGCCTATCAGGTGTCCCAGCTGTATGTGCCCATCGGGGTGAACGGCCGGGTGGCCATCACCACGGCGGCGGGGGAGAAGGACATCCGCATCCACGAACTGCACATGGAGGAGGACGCGGGCAAGCTGGTCCACGACCCCTGGATCGACCAGACCCGGTGCGACTATAACCGCTGCGGCGTGCCCCTGGTGGAGATCGTCACAGAGCCGGACTTCCGCACGGCGGAGGAGGTGGTGGCCTATCTGGAAAAGCTGCGCTCTACCTTAGAATATATGGGCGTGTCCGACTGCAAGATGCAGGAGGGCTCCCTCCGGTGCGACGTGAACCTGTCCGTCCGCCCCGCCGGGACCGAGGAACTGGGCACCCGCACAGAGATGAAGAACCTAAACTCCTTCAAGGCCATCACCCGGGCCATCGCTTATGAGACCCGGCGGCAGATCGAGCGCATCGAGGAGGGCAAGCGGATCGTTCAGGAGACCCGGCGCTGGGACGACAACAAGGACGCCACCTTTTCCATGCGCAGCAAGGAGAGCGCCCAGGACTATCGCTATTTCCCCGAGCCGGACATCCCGCCTCTGGAGCTGTCCGAGGAATTTTTGCAGACCCTGCGGGCCCAGCAGCCCGAGATGGCCCCGGAGCGCCAGGCCCGGTATCAGCGGGACTATGGCCTGACCGAGCAGGACGCCCGGCTCATCACCGGCCAGAAGGCCCTGGTGGACTTTTTCGAGGCGGCGGTGGCCTGCGGCGCTCCGGCCAAAGAGGTGTGCCACTGGATGCTGGGGGAGATGATGCGCCGCCTGAAGGAGGAGGCCATCGAGCCAAAGCAGATGAAGCTGACCCCGGACAACCTGGCCCGGCTCATCGCCATGGTGGACGCGGGACGGCTGAACCGGAACACGGCGGCGAAAGTGTTCCGGGCAGTGTTCCCCGACAACGGGGACGTGGAGGGCTATGTCCGGGACCACGGCCTGGAGCAGGTGAACGACGCCGCCCTGGTGGAGCAGACGGTGGCCCAGGTGCTGAGGGACAACCCCGCCGCGGTGGCCGACTATCAGGGGGGCAATCAGAAAGTCGCCGGCTTCCTGGTGGGCCAGGCCATGCGGCAATTAAAAGGCAAGGCCGACCCCGCCGGGGTGAAGGCCTGTGTGGAAAAAGCCCTGTGTCAAATCCATGAAAGCAACATTTGACCCAAAAATGTGGAAAAACCAGTGGAAAACTATGTGAATGCAGGAAAAACGTCACGTTATAAAGTGAAATAAAACACCTGTTCCAATGAAAAAACCGCCGATTTTGTGGAAAATCGGCGGTTTTTTTCTGCGTGGAATTGGGAAAAAACTCTTGATTTTTATGTCAACAGCTTTTATACTAAAAAACAAGAGTGGGGCAAAGTGGAGTAAATGCCCGCGAAGTGGAGCCTAAGTGGGGAGGAGTGAAGGACGTGAC
>NZ_JBPJWR010000012.1:0-16832 GCF_054108085.1 Flintibacter sp. SJQ-8 | reverse complement strand
TGGCTCCGTTGAGCATTTTGCCTTTTGGGGCGGGAGCAGCATCGGAGTATGGGGAGATTCGGGCCTATTTGCAGAGCCAGGGAACACCAATTGGCCCTTTGGATATGCTGATTGCTGCCCATACACGAGCAGAGGGAATGATCCTGGTAACGAATAATGTACGGGAGTTTGAGCGTGTACCGGATCTGGAAATCGAAAACTGGGCGGAGTAAAGGGTGGTGTAGATAGTGCAGAGAAAGGTTTTGCAAATTGGCTACGAGCCAGAGCGTGATCGACTGACCTGGGATGGTTGGGACATTCACTGTGGCCAGGGCCTGGATGTGCTGCTCCCGGATCGGCTCGGTGGCGGTACATGGCAGGCCGTCTCCTTTGAGTACAATGACAAGGGATGGTATATGCCTGGGCATCCCGGTGTGTCGCCGGTGGGCCTGTGGGCTCGAGAGAGCGTGGAGGGCTGATATGAATTGCCACTATACTGATGAGCAGCTGAAGGAAGATGTGGAGCGTTCCATCGGGATCAGAGCGAGGGATATTGATAAAATTCAGTTCTGCGGCCTGTGGCATATTCGCTTCCGGGCCTTTGGTACGGACTTCTATTATTATCGTGCCGATTCGGATGACACGGTGCATTTGGTTGAGTCGCCCTGGCAATGGGAGTAAAGATGGAAAAAGCCGGCCTGGTTTGGCCGGCTTTTTCTTGTTTTCTGTATTTCTATATTGCTATAAAAACAGATATATAGTAAAATAGAAATATATATTTATAGATAACTACAATTCTACAAAGGAGTGATGACCAATGATAATAGCTGTAGCCAATCAGAAAGGCGGCGTTGGTAAGACCACCACAGCCCAGGCCCTTGCTGCAGGTCTGGCCGGAAAAGGGTACAAGGTGCTGGGGATTGATCTTGACCCCCAGGGGAACTTTTCATCAGCTTGCGGCGTAGAGAGTTACAATGTTCCAACGGTCTACGAGGTGATGAAGCGGACGGCCACCATCCAGGAGGCTATGCAGCACGCAAAGGGCGGCTATGACCTGGTGCCAGCGAACATTATGCTTGCCGGGGCCGAGCAGGAGCTGTCCCAGACTGGCAAGGAGCATAGGCTGAAGGAAGCTGTGGCTCCGGTTGCCGGTGACTATGATTTCATCGTGATCGACACACCGCCTTCCCTGGGAGTGCTGACGGTGAATGCCTTTACTTGTGCCACCGACATACTGATCCCCACCACGGCCGGGATCTTCGCTACGGCCGGGATCTCCCAGCTCAATGAGACGGTCACCAGCGTCCAGAAGTATTGCAATCCTGGCGTAAAGATCCGGGGTATTCTCTTTACCAGGTTCAATCCCAGGGCCAATATCAGTCGGCAGATCAAGGAGCTGGCGGAGCAGTTGAGCGAGTATATCTCGGCGCCGATCTACAAGACCTATATCCGGTCTGCAGTGGCCGTGGAGGAGGCCCAGGCAAACCGGGCCGATATATTTGACTATGCGGGGAAGTCTACCGTAGCAGAAGATTACAGAGCCTTTATTGAGGAGTTTTTGAAAGGAGTTAATTCGTGATGGCAGGGAAAGCGAAGTTTGACCAGGAGGCTGCGTTTAAGTCTATCATTGGGACCGGTCGGGAGTCGGAGCATGAAAGTCAGGATACGCCTGTGGTGAAAGGAAAAAATAAGGATCGGGTACAGCGGTCGTATTTTCTGGATCGAGATATTGATAAAGCATTGAGAAGGATGGCGCTGGATACAGAGAAAAATCTTACTGAGACAATCAATGATATTTTGCGTAAAGGATTATCAGATTATCTAAAGCATTAAAAAATTGGTTAAATCGCAATAAATATCTTGCTAAAATTAAAAAATATAGTATAATATATAATAGAAAAGTTCATATTGGTGGTTTGTGTGACCTCTATTTTGGAAGGAGGGAAAAAATGCTCCCCAAAAAATTAATGTGCACGGTGCCCTTTTGTTTAATCGGCTTACTTGCGATAATCCTTCTTACGACAGCAGCGGGTTTGGAAGTTGAAGAAAAAGAAATAAAGCCTACAACGCCTACAACATTAATGATTCCTTCTGTAGAAGAGGTTAGAGCTAATGGTTATCCAGTAAACGAACAGGGACAGACTTATGGTCCGGATATAAGGGAGAATACAAATATAGAAGAAGCACCGGATTTAATTTTAGTTTGCAATGAATTTGGAGAAGAAGGATATATAAGATCGACTGATTGTGACGCAGGTGCATCAACGCTGGAAGAAGCCGCAAATTGGGAGCCGAGAGAGTATAGCGTAAATATGTATTTGCAAGATGGGCTTACAATAATTGGGCAATTTAAAATTGGGTGAAGTCAACACAAAAAGGAGGAGAGAATAATGAAAATTACGAGAACAATGAGAAGTGTGGCGTGTATTCTGGTCATTGCGATGTTTATCACCTTGCCGGTAGCGGCACTTTCATCGGCAACAACAACAAAAACAGCAAATGGGTACAGCTATACGTTCGAATCAAGAATTTCTCATTGGGAATCAGATCCGCCGAAGATCCGAGGTTCGGTGTATATCAGCGTTGGAAACTATAAGGAGGTGCCCGGAACATACATAGGTGGGCTTGTTCGAATCTACTCTTCTTCTGGCGTTCTGGTGATGAGCGGAGATTGGTCTTATGCAGATGCATTCCCAGGCGATGTCGCTGGATGTGAATGGAATGACTATTATGATCCTGCGAATACGCCACAGTATAGCTATTACTACAGTAAAGGACGAGTAAAACTTTATAACGGCAATGGTTACAATTACTACGATTGCAACGCAACGCCGGATATTGCGTCAAATGCGAATAATATGATGACGATTCAAAAAAATGAGAACGGCGAAATATATGGTTCAGAATATTTTTTAAATCAAATAGGGGTCGAGCCGGATCTGATTTTAACATGCGGTGAAAATGGAGTGGAAGGGTTTGTTCGTGCAGAGGATCTTAATTATGATCCTGTCGAAACGTTGCAAGATGTTATAACGTACCAGGAAACGAGAGCAATTAAAAGAAGTATTCCTCTTTATGCAGCGGATGGAGAAACGGTGATTGGTTCTTTTACTGTTGACAACAGCAATGTGTGTGCGAACTCTTTCTAAGAACTCATCAAAAAAGTGTGGAGGGTAACCCTCCACACTTTTTTGATGATAACGGTTTACCCGTTACGCTATACATGAACGGGTAAACCGTTATACGGTTAACTTCCTGCGTATGCTGTTGACTTCTTCGACGGTCTATGGTAAGATGAGGCTGGGATAGAAGATGGTTTTTAGGGATGCTGATTAGCGGCTCCGATGGGAAGGAGGTTGGATAGAGTGGCTGCGGCTGGCGCTGGCTGGGAGCTGCAGCGGATTTGAATGCTCGTCTGGGCGAGGGTAAAAAGTGATTAGGCCCAGAGCGTCCTGGTTGGCCGGATCGGTCTGCTGGGGGTTCAGCAAATACCCATAAGAAGCCATGACAGGGTTGATACTCCTGTGTGGTGTGCAGGCTTGCCGTAGTAACCTTTGTGAATTGGAAAAGCACACCATGGACCCCACCACAAGTAATCCTTTTGAACGTGATGGGTAAGTGAAATGTATCGTGTCCCTATCCACCCTCTGATAGTAGCCAGGATACTGTAAATCTCCTGGAGAGCCGCACCCTCTACAAAAGTGCCGACAGATCCCGAACTGCCGTAGATATCAATAAATCGGGGCTGCACACATAAGCAGCTCAAAAAAGTGTAGGGAGCGATCCCAAAACCGTCACACATAAGACGTTAAAAAGTGTATTTGCCGATTGCCGAGTCTCCGAGGGGAGCTGACATGAGGCGGCTTAGCTTGAACGTATATAAACAGCATAATTTATATAACTTATTTACAGTATATAACGTATATAAGTTATTTACATGAAATAACAAGAAATCTATAAAAGTAGAAAAATAGGTATCTATAAAAATAGATAAATAGATTTGCAGAAAAATAGCGGCGAGAGGGGGAGGCTCTATGGGGCGGCGCAACAAGGCATACCACAAGGATCTCCACCAGCAAGCCTATGACCGCCTGACCGGGATGCAGGCTTTTGGCGAGAGCAAAAAGCAGGCGGTGGCCGATGGGACGGAGAAGGACAAGATTTTTTCTTTCAGCACCTACAAGGCGTACTGGAAACACGTGAAGTATTTCATCAAGTACATCCAGGAGAAGCACCCGGAATGCACCACGCTGAAAAGCGCAAAGAAGTATGTCAATGAGTGGCTGCAAGCCAGGACTGACCAGGGCCTTTCCGCCTGGACGATCCAGCTGGAGGCCAAGGCCATGGGGAAGCTGTACGGCATTTCTCCCGATGATGAAAACTACTTCAAGCCCCCCAAGCGGAACCGGGAGGACATCAAACGGAGCCGCGGCGTCCGTGTGCGGGACAAGCATTTTTCCAAGACAAACAATGATGAGCTGATTCGATTCTGCAAGGGAACGGGGCTGCGCCGGAGGGAGCTGTCGGAGCTGCGGGGGAAAGACCTGGTCACCAGGGAGCAGATCGAGGCGGAGATCTCCCGGCTGGAGAGCCGGCCGGCGGCGGAGCTAACGCCGGGCGACACAAAGCGCCTGGGAATGCTCCAGGACACCCGTTTATTTGAGGGGGACTACTTTACCCACGTCCGTAGCGGAAAGGGCGGCAGGGAGCGTCTAAGCCCCATTATCGGCCTGGATTCGGCGCAGATCATAGAGCGGATGCAGAACACCCCCGGAGAGGAAAAGGTGTGGCAGCACGTCCACAAGAGCGCCGACATTCACGGCTATCGGGCGGAGTATGCCACGGCCATGTATAAGGCTCATGCTCGGCCCATCGAGGAGATCCCCTATGACCGGGTGAACAAAGGGAGTGGGCGGAAATATCAGAGCGAGGTCTATATCTGCCGGAAGGACGAAGCTGGACGGAAGTTGGACAAGGCGGCCATGCTGGTGTGCAGTAAGGCCCTGGGCCATAACCGGATCAGCGTCGTGGCTGACAACTACATCCGGGGGCTGTAAGGAGGGGGAGCCGTGAGCGAGTTCGTAAAAAGAACGATGATAGGATATAAAGACTTGGCTGGTGGCCACTCTGACCCGGAGTGCACCCATGTGATCCTGACCGTGGAGGAGTATGACGACCTTTTGCGGGAGATCTCCCAGGCGAAACAGAAAGCCAGGGAGGAAAGAAGCAAAGCAGCTGACGACCAAAAAGAAAGTGAGAAAAGGCTGAACAGTACGATTCAGCAATATAAGCAAGCGATAGAAAAATGGAGAGAGGCACTTAATGAAGCACAGACCGAAATTGCCTATCAAAAGGGGATGAATGAAAACCTGCTGCGTATTGCCAGGGAAAGGGCTAATGCGGATAGGAAGCTGAAGCCCAAGAAGGAGCATACCGGGTATTTGGTGGTGTCCTCTGGAGAGAAAGAGATGAGCTACAAGGACGGAAATGGAAATCTGAGAAGGAAGGTCCTGTGGGAGACGGTGATCCAGAGTCCTTATTCGGTAGACTTCACAGAACAACAGGCCCGGAAACAAATTACAGAAGAGCTGCTGCGAAAAGATGAAAATGGGTTAAGGATGATAGATCAGATCGGCATTGATGGCCTTTACAGAAAAGGCTACGGGAGTCTGCTCTATGACCAGGAATTTTGCAAGGAGCCGGAGAAATTCAATATCATGCTGAAGCCCAAGTTCCGAGAGAATTTTCGGGCGGGATATTGGGAAGCTGTTTTTTTCCATACAAAGCCCTTGGGGATTGTCCCAAAGGATATGCGGGTGAGCTGAAGGAGGTAGAGATGATGAAGCTGGGACTATGTGCGGAGGATGCGGTAACGCATAACCTGACTGTGGTATGGACTGGCCTGGACGCCGGGGAGCTGAAGGAAGGAGAGCAGCTGGAGATCCAGGTGGCCGGTCACTGGATTGAGGTCGAGCTGGAGCGAGATCCTGACGGCGGCTGGAGCTGGCGGGATCTGGAGACTGGTTGGAGCCTGAAACGTACCGATGTAGCGCCGGTCAGTGTCCGGAAAATCGACGCCTAAAATAAGCCTGTCCAGGGGCCTTGAAAGAGCCGCCTGGACAGGCTATAATAACAAGCAAAAATAGGGAAAAAAATATATTGATAATATATGCCGTATAGAGGGGGCAGTGGGAGAGTGAAAATAGACCGAAATTTGGCCTGCCTCAAAATAGGGAAAAAAATATATTGATAATATATGCCGAGGAAAGGGCCTTTGGCCCTCAAAAAAATCTCTTAAATTTCTCTCTCGGACGGGGAGAAAGTCGGAGGGGGAAAGGGGGGTGGGCGGAGGCTGTGGGAATGTGGTAAACCCAACGGGTTTTCCATCATTTCCATGGCCGGAGCCAGGGGGGAAAGGGGGAGGTGACTTTCTCTTTAAGGCCCCGAAGGGGCCGCTCTTTGGCTCCCCCTTTCCCCCCTTTCCCGCCCGCAGGCGTTCCCCGCCGCAGCGGATTTTCTTTTTGCTACTTTTTCTTTTGGAGGTGTGCACATGGCTATGGATCAGCAGGCCGCTATGGAGCGGCTGCGGGAATTGTATCAGGAAAAGAATGAGCATTTGGAGACGTTCCTGGAGGCGGTCACGCCCTTTGAGTTTTACCGGGAGATCTTCCCGGTGGGCAGTTTTGAGCGGAAGGGTCATTTTGAGGACGAAAAGGGCAACGGAATTGCGGTGACGGTGCCGCCGAAGGCTGCGGGGATCGCCCTGGAGATCAAGGAGGAAGGCAAGGCCAAACGCTACACCATCACCGATGAGCTGTCGGAGCTGTCGGAGGTCTACAATACGGACTTTACCATCATGTCCCCTCTGTCCTACTTTGGGCGGCGTCGGTGCGGCAAGAATGCCCGGTATCTCTATGCCCTGGTCTTTGACCTGGATGGGGTAGGGATGCTCCAGCTCCGGGACACGCTGCACCAGATGAACAAGGATATTTTGCCCCAGGCAACCTTTGTCGTAAACAGCGGGACGGGGCTTCACCTGTATTATGTCCTGGATGAGCCGATCCCTATGTACCCACATAACCAGAAATGCTTGAAGGAGCTGAAATATTCTCTCACCCGGCAGATCTGGAACAGGTACACCTCCACCATCAAGGAGCCGCAGATGCAGGGCATATTGCAGGGCTTCCGGGTGGTCGGCTCCGGCTCCAAGCTGGGCCGGGAGTATCCTGTGACGGCCTACCGGCTCGGCGGGAGAGTGACGCTGGAGAGGCTGTTGGAGTTTATTCCGGACAGCAACGGGGAGCAGCAGCGGCTTGAAGGTCTTATGAGAAAGAGCCGCCTGTCGCTGGCTGAGGCAAAGGAGAAGTATCCGGACTGGTATGAGAGGCGGATCGTCAAGAAAGAGCGGCGGGGGCGCTGGACGGTCAAGCGTGACTTGTACGACTGGTGGCTGCACCGGATCGGGGACGAGATCCGGGTGGGCCATCGGTTTTATGGCATTATGACGCTGGCCATCTATGCGAAGAAATGTGGGATAGACGAGGACGAACTGCGCCAGGATGCTTTCTCCCTGCTAAAACCCTATGACGATATGAGCGTGGAGGACATCAATCGCTTTACGAAGGATGATGTGGTGTGCGCCCTGGAGATGTTTAATGAGGACTATGTGACATTTCCCAGGGACGATATAGCAAAGCTCTCTGGCCTATCTATGCCTGTCAATAAGCGGAACTGGAGAAAGCAGTCAGACCATTTGGAGATAGCAAGGGCGATTCGAGATATTGGGGTTCGGCAAAAAGGAAAAAAAGACTGGAGAGAAGGGAATGGACGCCCTGTTGGTAGTGGGATAGCCAAGGAACGAGTGTCTGAATGGCGGGAGCAACACCCGGAGGGCCGCAAGGCTGACTGCCACCGGGACACGGGCCTTGACCCTAAGACGATCCGCAAGTGGTGGAATAGCCAGAGTGCCGATTGACAAATAATATATATCGTGATATATATTATTTAGGAGGTGACTGTTATGGAGATGGCAAAGGTTTTTGAAAACGGACGGAGCCAAGCGGTGCGTCTGCCAAAGAAATTTCGCTTCAAGGTAGATGAGGTTATTGTGCAGCAGCTCGGGGATGCGGTTCTCCTGGTTCCCAAAGAGTCCTTATGGCAGACATTTATGGACGGCTTGAACGGCTTCACCAGCGATATTTTTGAGGGTGGACGAGATCAGGGTGTCCAGGAGGAGCGAGAGAGCCTATGACCTATATGTTGGACACAAATATCTGTATCTATGCTATGAAGAAAAAGCCGGAAAAGGTGCTGCATAGGTTCCGGGAGGAGTTGGACGGAGGACTTTGTATTTCCTCTATTACGCTGGCTGAGTTGGAGTACGGAATGAAACATAGCTCTGACCCGGTAAAAAATGAGCAGGCCCTTTTGAGGTTTCTGGCTCCGTTGAGCATTTTGCCTTTTGGGGCGGGAGCAGCATCGGAGTATGGGGAGATTCGGGCCTATTTGCAGAGCCAGGGAACACCAATTGGCCCTTTGGATATGCTGATTGCTGCCCATACACGAGCAGAGGGAATGATCCTGGTAACGAATAATGTACGGGAGTTTGAGCGTGTACCGGATCTGGAAATCGAAAACTGGGCGGAGTAAAGGGTGGTGTAGATAGTGCAGAGAAAGGTTTTGCAAATTGGCTACGAGCCAGAGCGTGATCGACTGACCTGGGATGGTTGGGACATTCACTGTGGCCAGGGCCTGGATGTGCTGCTCCCGGATCGGCTCGGTGGCGGTACATGGCAGGCCGTCTCCTTTGAGTACAATGACAAGGGATGGTATATGCCTGGGCATCCCGGTGTGTCGCCGGTGGGCCTGTGGGCTCGAGAGAGCGTGGAGGGCTGATATGAATTGCCACTATACTGATGAGCAGCTGAAGGAAGATGTGGAGCGTTCCATCGGGATCAGAGCGAGGGATATTGATAAAATTCAGTTCTGCGGCCTGTGGCATATTCGCTTCCGGGCCTTTGGTACGGACTTCTATTATTATCGTGCCGATTCGGATGACACGGTGCATTTGGTTGAGTCGCCCTGGCAATGGGAGTAAAGATGGAAAAAGCCGGCCTGGTTTGGCCGGCTTTTTCTTGTTTTCTGTATTTCTATATTGCTATAAAAACAGATATATAGTAAAATAGAAATATATATTTATAGATAACTACAATTCTACAAAGGAGTGATGACCAATGATAATAGCTGTAGCCAATCAGAAAGGCGGCGTTGGTAAGACCACCACAGCCCAGGCCCTTGCTGCAGGTCTGGCCGGAAAAGGGTACAAGGTGCTGGGGATTGATCTTGACCCCCAGGGGAACTTTTCATCAGCTTGCGGCGTAGAGAGTTACAATGTTCCAACGGTCTACGAGGTGATGAAGCGGACGGCCACCATCCAGGAGGCTATGCAGCACGCAAAGGGCGGCTATGACCTGGTGCCAGCGAACATTATGCTTGCCGGGGCCGAGCAGGAGCTGTCCCAGACTGGCAAGGAGCATAGGCTGAAGGAAGCTGTGGCTCCGGTTGCCGGTGACTATGATTTCATCGTGATCGACACACCGCCTTCCCTGGGAGTGCTGACGGTGAATGCCTTTACTTGTGCCACCGACATACTGATCCCCACCACGGCCGGGATCTTCGCTACGGCCGGGATCTCCCAGCTCAATGAGACGGTCACCAGCGTCCAGAAGTATTGCAATCCTGGCGTAAAGATCCGGGGTATTCTCTTTACCAGGTTCAATCCCAGGGCCAATATCAGTCGGCAGATCAAGGAGCTGGCGGAGCAGTTGAGCGAGTATATCTCGGCGCCGATCTACAAGACCTATATCCGGTCTGCAGTGGCCGTGGAGGAGGCCCAGGCAAACCGGGCCGATATATTTGACTATGCGGGGAAGTCTACCGTAGCAGAAGATTACAGAGCCTTTATTGAGGAGTTTTTGAAAGGAGTTAATTCGTGATGGCAGGGAAAGCGAAGTTTGACCAGGAGGCTGCGTTTAAGTCTATCATTGGGACCGGTCGGGAGTCGGAGCATGAAAGTCAGGATACGCCTGTGGTGAAAGGAAAAAATAAGGATCGGGTACAGCGGTCGTATTTTCTGGATCGAGATATTGATAAAGCATTGAGAAGGATGGCGCTGGATACAGAGAAAAATCTTACTGAGACAATCAATGATATTTTGCGTAAAGGATTATCAGATTATCTAAAGCATTAAAAAATTGGTTAAATCGCAATAAATATCTTGCTAAAATTAAAAAATATAGTATAATATATAATAGAAAAGTTCATATTGGTGGTTTGTGTGACCTCTATTTTGGAAGGAGGGAAAAAATGCTCCCCAAAAAATTAATGTGCACGGTGCCCTTTTGTTTAATCGGCTTACTTGCGATAATCCTTCTTACGACAGCAGCGGGTTTGGAAGTTGAAGAAAAAGAAATAAAGCCTACAACGCCTACAACATTAATGATTCCTTCTGTAGAAGAGGTTAGAGCTAATGGTTATCCAGTAAACGAACAGGGACAGACTTATGGTCCGGATATAAGGGAGAATACAAATATAGAAGAAGCACCGGATTTAATTTTAGTTTGCAATGAATTTGGAGAAGAAGGATATATAAGATCGACTGATTGTGACGCAGGTGCATCAACGCTGGAAGAAGCCGCAAATTGGGAGCCGAGAGAGTATAGCGTAAATATGTATTTGCAAGATGGGCTTACAATAATTGGGCAATTTAAAATTGGGTGAAGTCAACACAAAAAGGAGGAGAGAATAATGAAAATTACGAGAACAATGAGAAGTGTGGCGTGTATTCTGGTCATTGCGATGTTTATCACCTTGCCGGTAGCGGCACTTTCATCGGCAACAACAACAAAAACAGCAAATGGGTACAGCTATACGTTCGAATCAAGAATTTCTCATTGGGAATCAGATCCGCCGAAGATCCGAGGTTCGGTGTATATCAGCGTTGGAAACTATAAGGAGGTGCCCGGAACATACATAGGTGGGCTTGTTCGAATCTACTCTTCTTCTGGCGTTCTGGTGATGAGCGGAGATTGGTCTTATGCAGATGCATTCCCAGGCGATGTCGCTGGATGTGAATGGAATGACTATTATGATCCTGCGAATACGCCACAGTATAGCTATTACTACAGTAAAGGACGAGTAAAACTTTATAACGGCAATGGTTACAATTACTACGATTGCAACGCAACGCCGGATATTGCGTCAAATGCGAATAATATGATGACGATTCAAAAAAATGAGAA
The DNA here is from genome assembly GCF_054108085.1 of Flintibacter sp. SJQ-8. Classification (NCBI taxonomy): domain Bacteria; kingdom Bacillati; phylum Bacillota; class Clostridia; order Eubacteriales; genus Flintibacter; species Flintibacter sp. SJQ-8. The sequence goes on along the minus strand of NZ_JBPJWR010000012.1, from coordinate 5,553 downwards.
CGGCGAAATATATGGTTCAGAATATTTTTTAAATCAAATAGGGGTCGAGCCGGATCTGATTTTAACATGCGGTGAAAATGGAGTGGAAGGGTTTGTTCGTGCAGAGGATCTTAATTATGATCCTGTCGAAACGTTGCAAGATGTTATAACGTACCAGGAAACGAGAGCAATTAAAAGAAGTATTCCTCTTTATGCAGCGGATGGAGAAACGGTGATTGGTTCTTTTACTGTTGACAACAGCAATGTGTGTGCGAACTCTTTCTAAGAACTCATCAAAAAAGTGTGGAGGGTAACCCTCCACACTTTTTTGATGATAACGGTTTACCCGTTACGCTATACATGAACGGGTAAACCGTTATACGGTTAACTTCCTGCGTATGCTGTTGACTTCTTCGACGGTCTATGGTAAGATGAGGCTGGGATAGAAGATGGTTTTTAGGGATGCTGATTAGCGGCTCCGATGGGAAGGAGGTTGGATAGAGTGGCTGCGGCTGGCGCTGGCTGGGAGCTGCAGCGGATTTGAATGCTCGTCTGGGCGAGGGTAAAAAGTGATTAGGCCCAGAGCGTCCTGGTTGGCCGGATCGGTCTGCTGGGGGTTCAGCAAATACCCATAAGAAGCCATGACAGGGTTGATACTCCTGTGTGGTGTGCAGGCTTGCCGTAGTAACCTTTGTGAATTGGAAAAGCACACCATGGACCCCACCACAAGTAATCCTTTTGAACGTGATGGGTAAGTGAAATGTATCGTGTCCCTATCCACCCTCTGATAGTAGCCAGGATACTGTAAATCTCCTGGAGAGCCGCACCCTCTACAAAAGTGCCGACAGATCCCGAACTGCCGTAGATATCAATAAATCGGGGCTGCACACATAAGCAGCTCAAAAAAGTGTAGGGAGCGATCCCAAAACCGTCACACATAAGACGTTAAAAAGTGTATTTGCCGATTGCCGAGTCTCCGAGGGGAGCTGACATGAGGCGGCTTAGCTTGAACGTATATAAACAGCATAATTTATATAACTTATTTACAGTATATAACGTATATAAGTTATTTACATGAAATAACAAGAAATCTATAAAAGTAGAAAAATAGGTATCTATAAAAATAGATAAATAGATTTGCAGAAAAATAGCGGCGAGAGGGGGAGGCTCTATGGGGCGGCGCAACAAGGCATACCACAAGGATCTCCACCAGCAAGCCTATGACCGCCTGACCGGGATGCAGGCTTTTGGCGAGAGCAAAAAGCAGGCGGTGGCCGATGGGACGGAGAAGGACAAGATTTTTTCTTTCAGCACCTACAAGGCGTACTGGAAACACGTGAAGTATTTCATCAAGTACATCCAGGAGAAGCACCCGGAATGCACCACGCTGAAAAGCGCAAAGAAGTATGTCAATGAGTGGCTGCAAGCCAGGACTGACCAGGGCCTTTCCGCCTGGACGATCCAGCTGGAGGCCAAGGCCATGGGGAAGCTGTACGGCATTTCTCCCGATGATGAAAACTACTTCAAGCCCCCCAAGCGGAACCGGGAGGACATCAAACGGAGCCGCGGCGTCCGTGTGCGGGACAAGCATTTTTCCAAGACAAACAATGATGAGCTGATTCGATTCTGCAAGGGAACGGGGCTGCGCCGGAGGGAGCTGTCGGAGCTGCGGGGGAAAGACCTGGTCACCAGGGAGCAGATCGAGGCGGAGATCTCCCGGCTGGAGAGCCGGCCGGCGGCGGAGCTAACGCCGGGCGACACAAAGCGCCTGGGAATGCTCCAGGACACCCGTTTATTTGAGGGGGACTACTTTACCCACGTCCGTAGCGGAAAGGGCGGCAGGGAGCGTCTAAGCCCCATTATCGGCCTGGATTCGGCGCAGATCATAGAGCGGATGCAGAACACCCCCGGAGAGGAAAAGGTGTGGCAGCACGTCCACAAGAGCGCCGACATTCACGGCTATCGGGCGGAGTATGCCACGGCCATGTATAAGGCTCATGCTCGGCCCATCGAGGAGATCCCCTATGACCGGGTGAACAAAGGGAGTGGGCGGAAATATCAGAGCGAGGTCTATATCTGCCGGAAGGACGAAGCTGGACGGAAGTTGGACAAGGCGGCCATGCTGGTGTGCAGTAAGGCCCTGGGCCATAACCGGATCAGCGTCGTGGCTGACAACTACATCCGGGGGCTGTAAGGAGGGGGAGCCGTGAGCGAGTTCGTAAAAAGAACGATGATAGGATATAAAGACTTGGCTGGTGGCCACTCTGACCCGGAGTGCACCCATGTGATCCTGACCGTGGAGGAGTATGACGACCTTTTGCGGGAGATCTCCCAGGCGAAACAGAAAGCCAGGGAGGAAAGAAGCAAAGCAGCTGACGACCAAAAAGAAAGTGAGAAAAGGCTGAACAGTACGATTCAGCAATATAAGCAAGCGATAGAAAAATGGAGAGAGGCACTTAATGAAGCACAGACCGAAATTGCCTATCAAAAGGGGATGAATGAAAACCTGCTGCGTATTGCCAGGGAAAGGGCTAATGCGGATAGGAAGCTGAAGCCCAAGAAGGAGCATACCGGGTATTTGGTGGTGTCCTCTGGAGAGAAAGAGATGAGCTACAAGGACGGAAATGGAAATCTGAGAAGGAAGGTCCTGTGGGAGACGGTGATCCAGAGTCCTTATTCGGTAGACTTCACAGAACAACAGGCCCGGAAACAAATTACAGAAGAGCTGCTGCGAAAAGATGAAAATGGGTTAAGGATGATAGATCAGATCGGCATTGATGGCCTTTACAGAAAAGGCTACGGGAGTCTGCTCTATGACCAGGAATTTTGCAAGGAGCCGGAGAAATTCAATATCATGCTGAAGCCCAAGTTCCGAGAGAATTTTCGGGCGGGATATTGGGAAGCTGTTTTTTTCCATACAAAGCCCTTGGGGATTGTCCCAAAGGATATGCGGGTGAGCTGAAGGAGGTAGAGATGATGAAGCTGGGACTATGTGCGGAGGATGCGGTAACGCATAACCTGACTGTGGTATGGACTGGCCTGGACGCCGGGGAGCTGAAGGAAGGAGAGCAGCTGGAGATCCAGGTGGCCGGTCACTGGATTGAGGTCGAGCTGGAGCGAGATCCTGACGGCGGCTGGAGCTGGCGGGATCTGGAGACTGGTTGGAGCCTGAAACGTACCGATGTAGCGCCGGTCAGTGTCCGGAAAATCGACGCCTAAAATAAGCCTGTCCAGGGGCCTTGAAAGAGCCGCCTGGACAGGCTATAATAACAAGCAAAAATAGGGAAAAAAATATATTGATAATATATGCCGTATAGAGGGGGCAGTGGGAGAGTGAAAATAGACCGAAATTTGGCCTGCCTCAAAATAGGGAAAAAAATATATTGATAATATATGCCGAGGAAAGGGCCTTTGGCCCTCAAAAAAATCTCTTAAATTTCTCTCTCGGACGGGGAGAAAGTCGGAGGGGGAAAGGGGGGTGGGCGGAGGCTGTGGGAATGTGGTAAACCCAACGGGTTTTCCATCATTTCCATGGCCGGAGCCAGGGGGGAAAGGGGGAGGTGACTTTCTCTTTAAGGCCCCGAAGGGGCCGCTCTTTGGCTCCCCCTTTCCCCCCTTTCCCGCCCGCAGGCGTTCCCCGCCGCAGCGGATTTTCTTTTTGCTACTTTTTCTTTTGGAGGTGTGCACATGGCTATGGATCAGCAGGCCGCTATGGAGCGGCTGCGGGAATTGTATCAGGAAAAGAATGAGCATTTGGAGACGTTCCTGGAGGCGGTCACGCCCTTTGAGTTTTACCGGGAGATCTTCCCGGTGGGCAGTTTTGAGCGGAAGGGTCATTTTGAGGACGAAAAGGGCAACGGAATTGCGGTGACGGTGCCGCCGAAGGCTGCGGGGATCGCCCTGGAGATCAAGGAGGAAGGCAAGGCCAAACGCTACACCATCACCGATGAGCTGTCGGAGCTGTCGGAGGTCTACAATACGGACTTTACCATCATGTCCCCTCTGTCCTACTTTGGGCGGCGTCGGTGCGGCAAGAATGCCCGGTATCTCTATGCCCTGGTCTTTGACCTGGATGGGGTAGGGATGCTCCAGCTCCGGGACACGCTGCACCAGATGAACAAGGATATTTTGCCCCAGGCAACCTTTGTCGTAAACAGCGGGACGGGGCTTCACCTGTATTATGTCCTGGATGAGCCGATCCCTATGTACCCACATAACCAGAAATGCTTGAAGGAGCTGAAATATTCTCTCACCCGGCAGATCTGGAACAGGTACACCTCCACCATCAAGGAGCCGCAGATGCAGGGCATATTGCAGGGCTTCCGGGTGGTCGGCTCCGGCTCCAAGCTGGGCCGGGAGTATCCTGTGACGGCCTACCGGCTCGGCGGGAGAGTGACGCTGGAGAGGCTGTTGGAGTTTATTCCGGACAGCAACGGGGAGCAGCAGCGGCTTGAAGGTCTTATGAGAAAGAGCCGCCTGTCGCTGGCTGAGGCAAAGGAGAAGTATCCGGACTGGTATGAGAGGCGGATCGTCAAGAAAGAGCGGCGGGGGCGCTGGACGGTCAAGCGTGACTTGTACGACTGGTGGCTGCACCGGATCGGGGACGAGATCCGGGTGGGCCATCGGTTTTATGGCATTATGACGCTGGCCATCTATGCGAAGAAATGTGGGATAGACGAGGACGAACTGCGCCAGGATGCTTTCTCCCTGCTAAAACCCTATGACGATATGAGCGTGGAGGACATCAATCGCTTTACGAAGGATGATGTGGTGTGCGCCCTGGAGATGTTTAATGAGGACTATGTGACATTTCCCAGGGACGATATAGCAAAGCTCTCTGGCCTATCTATGCCTGTCAATAAGCGGAACTGGAGAAAGCAGTCAGACCATTTGGAGATAGCAAGGGCGATTCGAGATATTGGGGTTCGGCAAAAAGGAAAAAAAGACTGGAGAGAAGGGAATGGACGCCCTGTTGGTAGTGGGATAGCCAAGGAACGAGTGTCTGAATGGCGGGAGCAACACCCGGAGGGCCGCAAGGCTGACTGCCACCGGGACACGGGCCTTGACCCTAAGACGATCCGCAAGTGGTGGAATAGCCAGAGTGCCGATTGACAAATAATATATATCGTGATATATATTATTTAGGAGGTGACTGTTATGGAGATGGCAAAGGTTTTTGAAAACGGACGGAGCCAAGCGGTGCGTCTGCCAAAGAAATTTCGCTTCAAGGTAGATGAGGTTATTGTGCAGCAGCTCGGGGATGCGGTTCTCCTGGTTCCCAAAGAGTCCTTATGGCAGACATTTATGGACGGCTTGAACGGCTTCACCAGCGATATTTTTGAGGGTGGACGAGATCAGGGTGTCCAGGAGGAGCGAGAGAGCCTATGACCTATATGTTGGACACAAATATCTGTATCTATGCTATGAAGAAAAAGCCGGAAAAGGTGCTGCATAGGTTCCGGGAGGAGTTGGACGGAGGACTTTGTATTTCCTCTATTACGCTGGCTGAGTTGGAGTACGGAATGAAACATAGCTCTGACCCGGTAAAAAATGAGCAGGCCCTTTTGAGGTTTC
>NZ_JBPJWR010000005.1:0-13845 GCF_054108085.1 Flintibacter sp. SJQ-8 | reverse complement strand
TAAAGTTAATGTATCTCAAATAGTCATTCCATCCATCAGCTATTCGCAGATACTGGTACTTCGTCGTTTCTACATAGCCAACAGCCAAAACAGCGTGTCCCCCACTCTTGGAACCGAACTTTGCACCGTATGTAAAAATGCAGGGTTTATTATTGCCCAGGTCTCTCGTAAAATCGCTATAGCTATCAAACAGATAGCTGTCGTAGGAACAACTGTACCCTAAATCTTCCATAAACGCTTTCGCAGCAGGAGCTTCATTGCCATTCGACGTAGTTCCACTGGAATTCGTTCCAGCTTTCTCCCACATAGTATCGTACAATGTAGTAAAAGACCGGCTTATCTTGTCATAACCTCTCTCACGATAGTATTTCGCCAAATTGCAGAGAGCAACAACCGAGCAAGCATAAGTCCTGTTATTGTTTTCTACATGATCCTGACAATACCAAAGACTCACATTACCTGCCCCTGTAATGGTATGTTCCTTTCCGTCCTTTACAGAACCTTCATAACTATCCGATACGACAGACCATCCATCCAAATCCGAATAATTAAGTCCATCATCTGCCCCCGATCTGGTTTGCACCGCAGCTTGCTTCATAGCTTTTTCAGCCGATTTATAGACTGCGAACTCTTTTTCCGAAACAAGCTCTGTAGAGTTGTCGAGTGCAATTACATTTCTGCTTGTATCGAGAACTTGGTAGTCATTAGAACCCACGCTGTAAAAGATTGCAGCATCTGTTTCAATATTTGCTCTCTCCATAATCTTCGCATACGGATTTCTTATATTCTCACCAAGCGAAAATTCGGAAACAACAGGATCGTTATCTGAGAACTTGACTACCACATACCCATTGGGATAACCATCTTCAAGAATGTCTACGCAATAACCAGAAATATTCTCATTTTCGCTATACATAGTTAGAACATTTCCTGCTGTAACATCTGCGGTGCTATCAATTGTTTCCACAAAACTCTTTGCATACTTTGCAACATTAACCTCGTTGATAGAACTAATTTCTTCCTTGGTGTAAACATTCTCTCCATCAATAGCGGAGGCCGGAGCTGAAAGTGACAAAATCATCATCAGCGAAAGTACCAGTGTGAACAGCCTTTTCATTTTCATGGTCATCTCCTTTCTACAAAAGCAGCGCACAAATCCACCAAGCTGAGTTGCTTCGGCTTCATCGTGCGCTGTATCATATTCGATTCAGCCTCGCAGTCAGGCTATCTTGCGGTTTACACCGTTTAGACCCTGTGACTTTGTATCCCATCATTTGTAGTGGTTTACCCTTCAGCTTATTTGTATAATACATTATTTTGTCGAGAAAATCACTCTTTCTTATTCTTAAGATTTCATCGTATCTCCATCATCCTCGAAACAGTCTCTTGAACCATCTGTTTTTCTTCTCCGAAGCAGATTTCTGCTTATCTACGCCACTCTCCCCACTGGCAATCTCCTTCTGAATTGTCCCTGCATGGAGTACCTGTGCTGCCTGTGTCGTCTGCTGTGCTGCCAGCAAAGCTGCGCTGCACTCTGACAGGCGCTCATTCAGCTCTTTGATCTGCTCATTTTTTATCTCAAGTTCCTTTTGTAGCATCTCAATAACCGCATCAAAAACCGCTTCATTGATGCGATTTTGATGTGCTTCATGATGTGCTTCACTTGATGCGGTTTCGTCCGAAAAGCCTTGTTTTATAAGGGTTTCAGCTGCTTCATCATAGTACTTCACACCGCTTCGTTGAAGTGCTTCATGATGTGCTTCATTGATGTGGTTTTGTTTGATGAAACGATAGACCTTTTGCTTGTCAACGCCAAGCTCGTTGGCTATCTCTCGGATCGTTTTCATGCGGTTTTGCCCCTACTCAGCTTCTTCTTTTTTCCAAAAAATCCGCAACGCTCATGACCAAAGGATCTTCCGGGAAGTGTTTCAGATTGCCAGTAACCAGCACCGCTCCGCAGAACTTCGCCACTTCGTAAAACTTCTTGTCTGCCTCATCGACAAACACATCTTCAAGCGGCTCCGCCAGTACAGACCGGCCACAGGCTTCAAACCAGTCCAGCAGGGAATTGATCTCGCTCTTTGAAAATCCGAACTTTGGCCGTTGCAGCACTTCCCGATACTCGCACAGGATACGGTAATCATAGCAGGGAACAATATCTCCTGTCAGCACCATACTGACTACTCTGGCGGGCGCCCCGTTTCTCGACCAGAGCGCCGACACCAAAATGTTTGTGTCTATCACCACCAGCATAAGCGATCATTCCCCCCGGCGAACTGCGGCAATCTCAGCTTCAATATCTTCGTCGCTCATGTAGCCGTTGGCTGCTGCCTTTGCCCTCATAGAGTTAAAGGCGATCATGGCCTTTGCCTGCCGGACTGCCTTCACCGTTTCCTCAAAGCTGCCGTCCGCAATATCAAAGAGAATCGCCGTCGGTCTGCCGTTGTTGGTGATGATAACCTCTCCATCTGCGGAAAGATTTTCCCAGATGCTCTTGGGCGTGGTTCTCAAATCTCGTACAGTATAGAAGTTCATACGATCACTCCTTTCGCTTATATTATACCCATAGTGTTGCACGATTGTCAACGAATTTATTCTTGTTCCGTGATTTTTCTCTCTCGCTGCCCACGGCGTACCGTGGACATATAGAGGTCAAAAAAACATGATTTTATACCGTTTTTTAGCCTCGTTTCAGAGGGGGTGGTATAGTTACCCTCGGAGGGCTGGAAGCGCCGTCCTGCGGCAATAAACGCCCGAAAATCAACCCTAATCCTCACTCTTTTTCAAGGCATCCACCAGCAGATCACTCAACGCCTGTGACGGTCGCACCCGTGCCACCATGTGTCCATCCTCCTGCCACACCGCAGACGGCTCGCTGTCCCACCATTTTCGGATCGTCTTGGGATCAAGACCAGTGTCCCGATGACAGTCCGCCTTACGTCCGTCCGGGTGCTGCTGCCTCCACACATGAACTATTTTCTCTACCGTTGGTCTACCTTCCGCAGATTTCATTGAAATGCCTACCGCTTTCATGTCCTCTTTTCTTCTTCGAGCTAAATACAAATGCTGATTTTGTTTTAACCAGTTTCTCTTATTGACCGGCATCGTCATGCCGGATAGCTTGGCAATATCATCTCTCGGAAAGGTCACATAGTCCTCATTGAACATCTCCAGAGCACATACAATATCGTCCTTCGTGAAACGGTTGATGTCCTCTTCGCTCATATCATCGTAGGGCTTGAGCAGAGCGAAAGCATCCCTGCGCAGCTCCGCTTCGTCTATGCCGCACTTCTTGGCGTAGATGGCCAGCGTCATAATTCCGTAGAACCGATGCCCCACCCGGATCTCGTCAGCGATCCGATGCAGCCACCAGTCATAGAGATCCCGCTTCACCGTCCAGCGCCCCCGGCGCTCCTTCTTCACCACCCGGCGCTCATACCAGTCCGGGTACTTCTCTTTGGCCTCGGCCAGCGACAGGCGGCTCTTTCGCATGAGCGCCTGTATGCGCTGCTGTTCCCCATTGCTGTCTGGGATATAGTCCAGCAGCTTCTCCAGCTCCACCGCACCGCCATACCGATAGGCTACCACAGGATAGTCCTTCCCCAGCTTGGAGCTGGTTCCGACCACACGGAAACCCTGCAAAATGCCCTGCATCTGCGGCTCCTTGATGGACGAGGTAAACCTGTTCCAGATCTGCCGGGTGAGAGCGTATTTCAGTTCCTTCAAAACCTTCTGATTCTGCGGGTACATAGGGATCGGCTCGGTCAGCACATAATACAGATGCAGGCCGGTTCCGCTGTTTACCACGAAGGTGGCCTTGGGAATAATGTCCTTGTTCATCTGATGCAGCGTGTCCCGGAGCTGCGGCATCCCTACACCATCAAGGTCAAAGACCATCGCATAGAGAAACCTGGCATTCTGTCCCCGGCGCTGCCGGCCAAAATATGAGATAGGAGACATGATTGTAAAGTCCGTACCTTTGATGTCCTCCAGTTCCCTCAGCTCGTCCGTGATCACATGACGGTTGGCTTTACCATCGCCCTTAATCTCCAGTGCAACGCCGTTCTCCTGCACCACTTTTGACTTCGGAGGGACTACCAGAGCGATACCGTTTCCCTTGGAATCCTCAAAATGCCCTTTGCGCTCAAACGATCCCTCCGGGAAGATCTCCCGATAGAACTCATACGGCTCCACCGGCTCTAAATATTGCCGAAGATGGGCATTCTTCTCCCGATAAAGCGCCTGCTGCCGCTCCAAAGCAGTCTGCTGATCCATAGCCACGAAAACACCTCCAATCCAGAAAAGAAAAAAGAAGCAAAAAAGAAAATCCGCTGCGGCGGGGAACGCCTGCGGGCGGGAAGGGGGAAAAGGGGAGCCAAAGAGCGCCGCCTACGGCGGCTTAAAGAGAAAGTCACCTCCCCTTTTCCCCCTTGCTCCGGGGCATGGAAATGATGGAAAACCTTTCAGGTTTACCACATTCCCACACCCCTCCGCACACCCCCTTTTCCCCTCCGACTTTCTCCCTTTCTGAGAGAAAAATTTTCTTTTTGTTTTGAGCCATAGGCTCTTAGGGGGGCATATATTATCAATAGGTTTTTCCCTATTTTCACCTGTTATTATAGCCTGTCCGAGTGCCGGTTGCAAGCCCTTCGGACAGGCTATTTTTACAGGCTCATATCGCCCCAGGAATGCCCTCTCTCGTGCGGTTTTTCCTGACTATAAGTCTGGTGATCCGGCAGCAGCTCCCTCGCCTTATCGACGAGGTGAAGCAGCTGCTTCGGCAGATGACGCTCCAGCATATCCAGCACACGGTCAATACCCTCCAGCAGCCGGTCTGAAAAGCTGCGTTCTTCCTCCAGCTCCGCCTTCAATTCCTTATTCTCACTCCAAAGCTGCCGGTTTTGATTTTCAAGGCGACTGCGCTGCGCTGCCGCCTCCATCTTCTCGTGGACGGAAGGAATCTTCTCTCTCATCTCGGCTTTTTCTTTTTCCAGCGAAGCGTTTTTCTTATTCAACGCCACGACCGTCTGCTTCGCAGCGGCTCCGGTCATGGCTACCTCCTTGAGCTGCTGGATCTGCTCCACGGTAACGCCCTTGACAGCCCCTGTAAGCGTTTTTTCCGGCCGGATGGTATCGAAGTCCACCCGTACCCGTTCTGCGGCCTTCAGCGCCGCCACAGTGCCGGAGAGCGACTTAATCTCTCCCTTCAACTCCGTTTTCTTCTCCTGCATATCTGCCAGCTCCTGCAAAGCTGCCGCTGTCTGCTCCTGCACGGCCTCGGCCTCCTGGATCGCTGCACGGTACTCCGGCAGCTCCATGTGCCGCCGATTGCTGCCGAGAGAGATAATTTCAAATTCGTGCTGCTGAGCGATCTCCGTCAGCACTTCCTTCTCCCGGTCCATCCAAGCCTTCCACTCGGTCTGTTTCCGGCCAACGCCTGTAAAGCCCTGCTGCTTGAGCGCCTGCTTCATGGACACTCTCGTTGAAAGGCCTCTCGTCTGCCCCGTGGCCACCGGGATATAGTCTACATGAAGGTGCGGCGTGGCCTCGTCCATGTGCAGCACCATGTTGAACACATGGAGATGGGGATTGCGCTCCTGAAAGGTCTTTGCGAACTCCGTCAGTGCCTCCGCTGCCCGCTGGCCGCCCTCCATGCCGCAGCCACAGTCATTTAGGTTGCCGATCTGGAAGATGGTCTCATGGAACAGCTTCTCCTGCTTGCTCTGCCGGATATGCTCGTAGTAGTCCGGGATCTTGTCTCTTGTCTTTTTCTTCCCGGCGTTGTATGCCTCCAGAGCCTCGCCGAACAGGTTATTATAGGTCTGCTTCAGATCCTCGTTGACAAAAACGATATTCTGCCCCGACCGCTCACGGTCTACATTGGCTGCTGTGAACTCCCGGTTGTTATGCCGGATGCTGCCATGTCCCATCATGCCGGAAATAGTTGTGCCGATACCTCTCGCCCTTCCTTTCCTTTGCGCTGTTTTTCCGTGTTTTATCCTGCTCCCATTTTACCATACAGCTACCGATAAGGCAACCTCTTTGTTACTTTCTGGTGAGAAAGTAACGCAAAAGCACTTTCACACCGCCGCCCTTTGTGGGCTGGCAGTATGAAAGTGCTTTTGCGCGCTCCCGCGAGGCAATTAGAACAGTCGCTCACCCGCAAATCAAGCTAACTTCTTTAATCCCACGGGCCTTTAACTCCATATCGTTCAATCGCCTTATTATAGGTCTCTTCGAATGGAAAATCCTCCGGCATTTTTACATCGTAATCGGCATCATTTACTTCAAGCTGCATAATCGCATCTGTGCTTTTGAATACCAAACAATATTCTTCAGTTTCCGTATCAATTTCAACTACAAAATTTCCGCCATTTTGTTCTTGCTGACCTCTGCCGGCATTATCCACTCGCCGTACTTCTATGGTACTCAAAAATTCCATCCATTTGTTCACCAAATCTTCATCTGAGAATACAGCCCATTTAGCCGAATCAATGCCTTTTCTTATTCTGATTTCAGAAATTTTTTCGTCTAATATGTTTTCACAATACTCAATGCTGCTTATTTTTCCCCAGTCAGATAACGATCTTTTTGTACTAATCATGGCTATCATAAAAACAACAGCACAGAGAAGTACCACTCCAATTAACCAAAAACTTTTCCTCTCCTTCATCATTTTGACACACTAAAAGACCAGCCGTCTTTTCTGGTATAATCATATCCGTTAAAGTTAATGTATCTCAAATAGTCATTCCATCCATCAGCTATTCGCAGATACTGGTACTTCGTCGTTTCTACATAGCCAACAGCCAAAACAGCGTGTCCCCCACTCTTGGAACCGAACTTTGCACCGTATGTAAAAATGCAGGGTTTATTATTGCCCAGGTCTCTCGTAAAATCGCTATAGCTATCAAACAGATAGCTGTCGTAGGAACAACTGTACCCTAAATCTTCCATAAACGCTTTCGCAGCAGGAGCTTCATTGCCATTCGACGTAGTTCCACTGGAATTCGTTCCAGCTTTCTCCCACATAGTATCGTACAATGTAGTAAAAGACCGGCTTATCTTGTCATAACCTCTCTCACGATAGTATTTCGCCAAATTGCAGAGAGCAACAACCGAGCAAGCATAAGTCCTGTTATTGTTTTCTACATGATCCTGACAATACCAAAGACTCACATTACCTGCCCCTGTAATGGTATGTTCCTTTCCGTCCTTTACAGAACCTTCATAACTATCCGATACGACAGACCATCCATCCAAATCCGAATAATTAAGTCCATCATCTGCCCCCGATCTGGTTTGCACCGCAGCTTGCTTCATAGCTTTTTCAGCCGATTTATAGACTGCGAACTCTTTTTCCGAAACAAGCTCTGTAGAGTTGTCGAGTGCAATTACATTTCTGCTTGTATCGAGAACTTGGTAGTCATTAGAACCCACGCTGTAAAAGATTGCAGCATCTGTTTCAATATTTGCTCTCTCCATAATCTTCGCATACGGATTTCTTATATTCTCACCAAGCGAAAATTCGGAAACAACAGGATCGTTATCTGAGAACTTGACTACCACATACCCATTGGGATAACCATCTTCAAGAATGTCTACGCAATAACCAGAAATATTCTCATTTTCGCTATACATAGTTAGAACATTTCCTGCTGTAACATCTGCGGTGCTATCAATTGTTTCCACAAAACTCTTTGCATACTTTGCAACATTAACCTCGTTGATAGAACTAATTTCTTCCTTGGTGTAAACATTCTCTCCATCAATAGCGGAGGCCGGAGCTGAAAGTGACAAAATCATCATCAGCGAAAGTACCAGTGTGAACAGCCTTTTCATTTTCATGGTCATCTCCTTTCTACAAAAGCAGCGCACAAATCCACCAAGCTGAGTTGCTTCGGCTTCATCGTGCGCTGTATCATATTCGATTCAGCCTCGCAGTCAGGCTATCTTGCGGTTTACACCGTTTAGACCCTGTGACTTTGTATCCCATCATTTGTAGTGGTTTACCCTTCAGCTTATTTGTATAATACATTATTTTGTCGAGAAAATCACTCTTTCTTATTCTTAAGATTTCATCGTATCTCCATCATCCTCGAAACAGTCTCTTGAACCATCTGTTTTTCTTCTCCGAAGCAGATTTCTGCTTATCTACGCCACTCTCCCCACTGGCAATCTCCTTCTGAATTGTCCCTGCATGGAGTACCTGTGCTGCCTGTGTCGTCTGCTGTGCTGCCAGCAAAGCTGCGCTGCACTCTGACAGGCGCTCATTCAGCTCTTTGATCTGCTCATTTTTTATCTCAAGTTCCTTTTGTAGCATCTCAATAACCGCATCAAAAACCGCTTCATTGATGCGATTTTGATGTGCTTCATGATGTGCTTCACTTGATGCGGTTTCGTCCGAAAAGCCTTGTTTTATAAGGGTTTCAGCTGCTTCATCATAGTACTTCACACCGCTTCGTTGAAGTGCTTCATGATGTGCTTCATTGATGTGGTTTTGTTTGATGAAACGATAGACCTTTTGCTTGTCAACGCCAAGCTCGTTGGCTATCTCTCGGATCGTTTTCATGCGGTTTTGCCCCTACTCAGCTTCTTCTTTTTTCCAAAAAATCCGCAACGCTCATGACCAAAGGATCTTCCGGGAAGTGTTTCAGATTGCCAGTAACCAGCACCGCTCCGCAGAACTTCGCCACTTCGTAAAACTTCTTGTCTGCCTCATCGACAAACACATCTTCAAGCGGCTCCGCCAGTACAGACCGGCCACAGGCTTCAAACCAGTCCAGCAGGGAATTGATCTCGCTCTTTGAAAATCCGAACTTTGGCCGTTGCAGCACTTCCCGATACTCGCACAGGATACGGTAATCATAGCAGGGAACAATATCTCCTGTCAGCACCATACTGACTACTCTGGCGGGCGCCCCGTTTCTCGACCAGAGCGCCGACACCAAAATGTTTGTGTCTATCACCACCAGCATAAGCGATCATTCCCCCCGGCGAACTGCGGCAATCTCAGCTTCAATATCTTCGTCGCTCATGTAGCCGTTGGCTGCTGCCTTTGCCCTCATAGAGTTAAAGGCGATCATGGCCTTTGCCTGCCGGACTGCCTTCACCGTTTCCTCAAAGCTGCCGTCCGCAATATCAAAGAGAATCGCCGTCGGTCTGCCGTTGTTGGTGATGATAACCTCTCCATCTGCGGAAAGATTTTCCCAGATGCTCTTGGGCGTGGTTCTCAAATCTCGTACAGTATAGAAGTTCATACGATCACTCCTTTCGCTTATATTATACCCATAGTGTTGCACGATTGTCAACGAATTTATTCTTGTTCCGTGATTTTTCTCTCTCGCTGCCCACGGCGTACCGTGGACATATAGAGGTCAAAAAAACATGATTTTATACCGTTTTTTAGCCTCGTTTCAGAGGGGGTGGTATAGTTACCCTCGGAGGGCTGGAAGCGCCGTCCTGCGGCAATAAACGCCCGAAAATCAACCCTAATCCTCACTCTTTTTCAAGGCATCCACCAGCAGATCACTCAACGCCTGTGACGGTCGCACCCGTGCCACCATGTGTCCATCCTCCTGCCACACCGCAGACGGCTCGCTGTCCCACCATTTTCGGATCGTCTTGGGATCAAGACCAGTGTCCCGATGACAGTCCGCCTTACGTCCGTCCGGGTGCTGCTGCCTCCACACATGAACTATTTTCTCTACCGTTGGTCTACCTTCCGCAGATTTCATTGAAATGCCTACCGCTTTCATGTCCTCTTTTCTTCTTCGAGCTAAATACAAATGCTGATTTTGTTTTAACCAGTTTCTCTTATTGACCGGCATCGTCATGCCGGATAGCTTGGCAATATCATCTCTCGGAAAGGTCACATAGTCCTCATTGAACATCTCCAGAGCACATACAATATCGTCCTTCGTGAAACGGTTGATGTCCTCTTCGCTCATATCATCGTAGGGCTTGAGCAGAGCGAAAGCATCCCTGCGCAGCTCCGCTTCGTCTATGCCGCACTTCTTGGCGTAGATGGCCAGCGTCATAATTCCGTAGAACCGATGCCCCACCCGGATCTCGTCAGCGATCCGATGCAGCCACCAGTCATAGAGATCCCGCTTCACCGTCCAGCGCCCCCGGCGCTCCTTCTTCACCACCCGGCGCTCATACCAGTCCGGGTACTTCTCTTTGGCCTCGGCCAGCGACAGGCGGCTCTTTCGCATGAGCGCCTGTATGCGCTGCTGTTCCCCATTGCTGTCTGGGATATAGTCCAGCAGCTTCTCCAGCTCCACCGCACCGCCATACCGATAGGCTACCACAGGATAGTCCTTCCCCAGCTTGGAGCTGGTTCCGACCACACGGAAACCCTGCAAAATGCCCTGCATCTGCGGCTCCTTGATGGACGAGGTAAACCTGTTCCAGATCTGCCGGGTGAGAGCGTATTTCAGTTCCTTCAAAACCTTCTGATTCTGCGGGTACATAGGGATCGGCTCGGTCAGCACATAATACAGATGCAGGCCGGTTCCGCTGTTTACCACGAAGGTGGCCTTGGGAATAATGTCCTTGTTCATCTGATGCAGCGTGTCCCGGAGCTGCGGCATCCCTACACCATCAAGGTCAAAGACCATCGCATAGAGAAACCTGGCATTCTGTCCCCGGCGCTGCCGGCCAAAATATGAGATAGGAGACATGATTGTAAAGTCCGTACCTTTGATGTCCTCCAGTTCCCTCAGCTCGTCCGTGATCACATGACGGTTGGCTTTACCATCGCCCTTAATCTCCAGTGCAACGCCGTTCTCCTGCACCACTTTTGACTTCGGAGGGACTACCAGAGCGATACCGTTTCCCTTGGAATCCTCAAAATGCCCTTTGCGCTCAAACGATCCCTCCGGGAAGATCTCCCGATAGAACTCATACGGCTCCACCGGCTCTAAATATTGCCGAAGATGGGCATTCTTCTCCCGATAAAGCGCCTGCTGCCGCTCCAAAGCAGTCTGCTGATCCATAGCCACGAAAACACCTCCAATCCAGAAAAGAAAAAAGAAGCAAAAAAGAAAATCCGCTGCGGCGGGGAACGCCTGCGGGCGGGAAGGGGGAAAAGGGGAGCCAAAGAGCGCCGCCTACGGCGGCTTAAAGAGAAAGTCACCTCCCCTTTTCCCCCTTGCTCCGGGGCATGGAAATGATGGAAAACCTTTCAGGTTTACCACATTCCCACACCCCTCCGCACACCCCCTTTTCCCCTCCGACTTTCTCCCTTTCTGAGAGAAAAATTTTCTTTTTGTTTTGAGCCATAGGCTCTTAGGGGGGCATATATTATCAATAGGTTTTTCCCTATTTTCACCTGTTATTATAGCCTGTCCGAGTGCCGGTTGCAAGCCCTTCGGACAGGCTATTTTTACAGGCTCATATCGCCCCAGGAATGCCCTCTCTCGTGCGGTTTTTCCTGACTATAAGTCTGGTGATCCGGCAGCAGCTCCCTCGCCTTATCGACGAGGTGAAGCAGCTGCTTCGGCAGATGACGCTCCAGCATATCCAGCACACGGTCAATACCCTCCAGCAGCCGGTCTGAAAAGCTGCGTTCTTCCTCCAGCTCCGCCTTCAATTCCTTATTCTCACTCCAAAGCTGCCGGTTTTGATTTTCAAGGCGACTGCGCTGCGCTGCCGCCTCCATCTTCTCGTGGACGGAAGGAATCTTCTCTCTCATCTCGGCTTTTTCTTTTTCCAGCGAAGCGTTTTTCTTATTCAACGCCACGACCGTCTGCTTCGCAGCGGCTCCGGTCATGGCTACCTCCTTGAGCTGCTGGATCTGCTCCACGGTAACGCCCTTGACAGCCCCTGTAAGCGTTTTTTCCGGCCGGATGGTATCGAAGTCCACCCGTACCCGTTCTGCGGCCTTCAGCGCCGCCACAGTGCCGGAGAGCGACTTAATCTCTCCCTTCAACTCCGTTTTCTTCTCCTGCATATCTGCCAGCTCCTGCAAAGCTGCCGCTGTCTGCTCCTGCACGGCCTCGGCCTCCTGGATCGCTGCACGGTACTCCGGCAGCTCCATGTGCCGCCGATTGCTGCCGAGAGAGATAATTTCAAATTCGTGCTGCTGAGCGATCTCCGTCAGCACTTCCTTCTCCCGGTCCATCCAAGCCTTCCACTCGGTCTGTTTCCGGCCAACGCCTGTAAAGCCCTGCTGCTTGAGCGCCTGCTTCATGGACACTCTCGTTGAAAGGCCTCTCGTCTGCCCCGTGGCCACCGGGATATAGTCTACATGAAGGTGCGGCGTGGCCTCGTCCATGTGCAGCACCATGTTGAACACATGGAGATGGGGATTGCGCTCCTGAAAGGTCTTTGCGAACTCCGTCAGTGCCTCCGCTGCCCGCTGGCCGCCCTCCATGCCGCAGCCACAGTCATTTAGGTTGCCGATCTGGAAGATGGTCTCATGGAACAGCTTCTCCTGCTTGCTCTGCCGGATATGCTCGTAGTAGTCCGGGATCTTGTCTCTTGTCTTTTTCTTCCCGGCGTTGTATGCCTCCAGAGCCTCGCCGAACAGGTTATTATAGGTCTGCTTCAGATCCTCGTTGACAAAAACGATATTCTGCCCCGACCGCTCACGGTCTACATTGGCTGCTGTGAACTCCCGGTTGTTATGCCGGATGCTGCCATGTCCCATCATGCCGGAAATAGTTGTGCCGATACCTCTCGCCCTTCCTTTCCTTTGCGCTGTTTTTCCGTGTTTTATCCTGCTCCCATTTTACCATACAGCTACCGATAAGGCAACCTCTTTGTTACTTTCTGGTGAGAAAGTAACGCAAAAGCACTTTCACACCGCCGCCCTTTGTGGGCTGGCAGTATGAAAGTGCTTTTGCGCGCTCCCGCGAGGCAATTAGAACAGTCGCTCACCCGCAAATCAAGCTAACTTCTTTAATCCCACGGGCCTTTAACTCCATATCGTTCAATCGCCTTATTATAGGTCTCTTCGAATGGAAAATCCTCCGGCATTTTTACATCGTAATCGGCATCATTTACTTCAAGCTGCATAATCGCATCTGTGCTTTTGAATACCAAACAATATTCTTCAGTTTCCGTATCAATTTCAACTACAAAATTTCCGCCATTTTGTTCTTGCTGACCTCTGCCGGCATTATCCACTCGCCGTACTTCTATGGTACTCAAAAATTCCATCCATTTGTTCACCAAATCTTCATCTGAGAATACAGCCCATTTAGCCGAATCAATGCCTTTTCTTATTCTGATTTCAGAAATTTTTTCGTCTAATATGTTTTCACAATACTCAATGCTGCTTATTTTTCCCCAGTCAGATAACGATCTTTTTGTACTAATCATGGCTATCATAAAAACAACAGCACAGAGAAGTACCACTCCAATTAACCAAAAACTTTTCCTCTCCTTCATCATTTTGACACACTAAAAGACCAGCCGTCTTTTCTGGTATAATCATATCCGTTAAAGTTAATGTATCTCAAATAGTCATTCCATCCATCAGCTATTCGCAGATACTGGTACTTCGTCGTTTCTACATAGCCAACAGCCAAAACAGCGTGTCCCCCACTCTTGGAACCGAACTTTGCACCGTATGTAAAAATGCAGGGTTTATTATTGCCCAGGTCTCTCGTAAAATCGCTATAGCTATCAAACAGATAGCTGTCGTAGGAACAACTGTACCCTAAATCTTCCATAAACGCTTTCGCAGCAGGAGCTTCATTGCCATTCGACGTAGTTCCACTGGAATTCGTTCCAGCTTTCTCCCACATAGTATCGTACAATGTAGTAAAAGACCGGCTTATCTTGTCATAACCTCTCTCACGATAGTATTTCGCCAAATTGCAGAGAGCAACAACC
>NZ_JBPJWR010000003.1:0-11853 GCF_054108085.1 Flintibacter sp. SJQ-8 | reverse complement strand
TGGTAAACCTCGTTAGAGGTTTTCCAAGCCACTGTGGTAAACCCATCGGGTTTTCCATAGTGGCGGCACTTTCAATGCCCCGCAGCGAGGGGGAAAAGGGGGAGGTGACTTTCTCTTTAAGGCGGCGTAGCCGCCGCTCTTTTGCTCCCCCTTTTCCCCCTTCCCGCCCGCAGGCGATCCCCGCCGCAGCGGATTTTCTTTTGGTACTTTTTCTTTTGTGAGGTGGTAATATGACCGAGAATTATCGAGGCTGCTACGAGTATTTGAGCGCACAATATCCGGAGGTCGG
Organism: Flintibacter sp. SJQ-8; assembly: GCF_054108085.1. Classification (NCBI taxonomy): domain Bacteria; kingdom Bacillati; phylum Bacillota; class Clostridia; order Eubacteriales; genus Flintibacter; species Flintibacter sp. SJQ-8. The sequence goes on along the minus strand of NZ_JBPJWR010000003.1, from coordinate 11,564 downwards.
AGGCTATGAGTTTTATAAAGAGCTGTTTCCGGACAATGAGAACTCCGGAGAACGGCACACGGATTTTTCCCATCCGAACGCTGTGTATCTGTATCGGGACGAACAGAGCGAGGATAAGAAGCTCCGGCGCAGGAAGATGTATAACGACACATGGGAACAGGATTACATGGAGTTTGTCGAGGGGAACAGCCTTACTTTGTGCAGCGGTCTTGCATATCGCAGAAAGGAGAACAGGCTGGAGAACGCCCAGCGGATGTATGCTCTGATCTTCGATCTGGATGGCGTAGGTCTTGCCGAGCTGCGCAACCTCTTTCTGCGCTTTGGCGGCGATCCGGAGCGAGTGCGCCGGTTGCCGATGCCGACTTTCCTTGTTCTGTCGGGGACAGGGCTGCATATCTACTATGTTTTCCAGCAGCCGATTGACCTATACCCGAATATAAAAATTCAGCTTAAAAGTCTGAAATATGACCTCACTTTCCGGCTATGGGAGTATGGCAGCACTTCGCAGGTCAAGGCGATCCAGTATCAATCCATCAATCAGAGCTTCCGCATGGTGGGCAGCATCAATGACAAGCATGGGACGGAGCTGGTCGCTTTCCGTACCGGAGAACGGGTAACGCTGGATTATCTGAACGCCTACGCAAAGCCAGAAAACAGGGTGGATGTCAATAAGCCTTTCAGCCCATCCAAAATGACACGAGCTGAGGCGAGGGAGGCATATCCGGAGTGGTATGAGCGTGTTGTTGTGAGAGGCGAGAAAGGACGCAAGAAGTGGGATATTGCCGGAAAGGTGCATGGTGATGATCCGTATGCGCTCTACCATTGGTGGCTGCGGCAGATCGGAGAGATAAAGGGCGGGCATCGGTATTTCTTTTTGATGTGCCTTGCTATCTATGCTTACAAATGCGGTGTGTCGAAGCAGCAGCTCCGGCAGGATATGAAAGAGGCTTTTGATGATCTGCAGATGGTGAAGCATGAGAACGCATTGACCGAGGAAGATATACGGAGTGCGCTGGAAGCCTACGACAAGGAGTATTACAATTTCACGATTTCCGATATTGAAGCTCTGACCGATGTTCGCATCGAGCGCAACAAGAGGAATGGTAGATCACAGAAAGAGCATTTGAAAAGAGCAAGGGCGGTGCAGGAAGTGGATTATCCTGGCGGCACATGGAGAAGAAAAGGGGCAGAAGAAAAGAAAGCGCAAGTCTATGCGTGGCGGCAGGAGCATCCAGAGGGACGCAAGGCCGATTGTCATAGGGACACCGGACTTGATCCGAAAACGATCCGCAAATGGTGGGACACCGTACCGGAGGGGCATATAACGGTCAAAATACGCCCATCACAGGCTTTGAGCGATCTGTTGGTGGAGGAATTTAAGAAAGGGCTGTAAACGCCCCAGAAACGCCCTACAAGGCGTTTTCGGGGCGGGTAAGGGTTTTTATATTACCCCACCGAAAACGAGGCTTGAAAACCGCGCGAAATAAGGCTTTTTCACCCCCTAAATGTACACGCTGCGGTGTTAGCATATAGAAAGCACTGTTCATAGAAAAGTTGCAAAAAAACATTTGCAATGCACTTGCAAATGTCACGAATATTGAATATAATATTAGTGCAAGCTAAAAATGACGAGGAAAGGAGTGCTATTATGGCTAAAGGAAATATGACGATAAGAATGGAGCCGGAGCTGAAAGCACAGGCGGCAGCTCTCTTTAAGTCCCTCGGAATGGATTTGAGTACGGCAACGGGTATTTTTTATCGACAGGCACTTAGGTGTCATGGACTTCCCTTTGAAGTCAAGGTTGACGAGCCGAATGCTGTTACCTATGCGGCGATGGAGGCGGCAGAAAAGGGAGAGGATATGTATGGTCCGTTTGATAGCGTTGTAGATCTGATGGAGGCGCTGAATGCTTAAGCCGGAGTTTTCGGGGCAGTTCAAACGAGATTACAAGCTTGCGATCAAGAGAGGCTGCGATCCGAAGAAGTTGGAGGAAGTGATCACGCTGTTGTGTAACGAGCAGCCGTTGCCGGAGGCGTATCGAGATCATGCTCTCACTAATTCCAGAAATTATAAGGACATGAGAGAATGTCACATCGAGCCGGACTGGCTGTTGGTCTATAAAGTTGTTCGGCAGACTTTGATTTTGAAATTGATAAGGACGGGATCTCATAGCGATTTGTTTTGAGATTAACTCCGGATGAAAGAGTGGTGATGATATTTGGCGGGTGTAATAACGGAAATTGCAATAGAATGTGGCGTGTCGGAACAGGCAGTTCGTGCATGGTGTAGGCGAAACCATGTTGCGAAAGATGCGAAAGGAAGTTTCGCAATCAGCGAAAGTCAAAAAACCGCCATATATCAGCATTATTTAGGTGTTGAACGAAAGCAAGTTTCGCAACAGGCGAAAGCAAGTTGCGAAACTTGCGAAACCACTTTGATCGCTATGCTGCAGGGAGAATTAGACCGGAAAAGCGAGCAACTTGCTGTAAAGGACAAGCAGATCGAGGAACTGAACGCAAGGTTGGCGGAGGTCAGCTCGGCGTTGGTGACGGCACAGCAGACTGCGGCAGCGGCCCAGGCTCTCCATGCTGGGACAATGCATCAGCAGCTTCTTTCCGGCAAGTCCGGAGCCGATCAGCCGGAGCGTGAGACAGAACCGGTTCAAAAGCGTAGCTGGTTTAGTAGGTTCTTTGGGGACTAAACAGAACGACAAATCGGGAATTGATACTGTATTAAAAGATTTTCCTCTTTTCTGCCCTAAATGCAAATTGACGCATATCATTGATGTAGAAAAATTAGAGATTGTAATCAAAAATACAGAAAAACAAACTTTTATTATTTAGAAGAAAGGATATAAAAATGAAACGTTTACCTAAATATACGCCTGCGGAAGTACGGAATGATCCATACGGATTTACTTACAAAGAAATGTCGGAAGTTATTGGCGAGAATGAAGCAAAAGCCTTATATGAAGAATTATATAAGCAATTACCACGCAAAAAAAATCTATCAATGTTGGTAAAAAATATTTGCAAAAGCAGTGATACTGAAAAGTATGTTTACGAACTGAAAGACAACAAATACATTGAAACGGTTTTTATCAAGCGGCGAGATGGTGGAACTGTTTGCGTGAGCACACAAGTCGGTTGTCCTGTTGGTTGTATTTTTTGTGAGTCCGGGCGAAATGGCTTTGTTCGTAATCTAACATCGTCAGAAATCGTACAACAGATTATATTGTTGCGTCGAAAAGTAAACCGTATCGTTTTTATGGGTATGGGAGAGCCTTTATTCAATTATGACAACTTGATAAAAGCAATCCATATTCTCCGAGATAGATATGGGCTCAACTTTCCAACCGACGGCATTACCATATCAACAGTTGGTCCGGTCGATCAATTAAAAAAATTGCGCGAGGAACATCTTAAAATTCAGTTGACAATATCTTTACACGCAGCAACACAATCTGCAAGAAATCGTATTATTCCTCACATGCGCATATATGCTATTGAAGATGTTGTTAAGCAAGCCTTATCCTATTCTGAAAGGCATAATCGCAAAATTGTCTTTGCGTATTTGCTTTTACCGGGTATAAATGACCGGCCCTCAGATGTAAGACAACTTGCAAAATGGTTTCGGGGCAAAAAAGTTATGATTAACGTGTTACAATACAACCCAACAAGCAATTCAAGAATTAAAGCACCACAGAAACGGGAAATAGTTGCATTCAAACATCAATTAGAGCAAGCAGGACTTGAAGTTACTATGAGAGTTTCTCATGGCAGAGAGATTAACGCGGCTTGTGGACAGTTAGCTAACACATATAATAAATTCAAAAAAAAATGATTAAAAGTGCCAGACGCATAGACGCAGAGCCGATAACGCATTAGGTCAAAAAACCTATGTGTTATCGGCTTTTTTATGACCAATTCCAGTTTATCGGTGGGATGAAGGTCGGGGAGCCGTCCGCAGACGGCAGGGGCAGCGCCCCTCCGGAGCTGGCAGAGCAGCAGGCACGAGCCGGCAGTGAAGCAGCTCCGGCAACCCCTCCCCTTTAGGGGCGCAAAGCACTTTCACACCGCTGCACCGATGGGGTGGCGGTGTGAAAGTGCTTTTGCGTTACTTTCTCACCAGAAAGTAACAAAGAGGTTGTTTTTAGCGGAAATTTATGATAAAATAGAGGACGGAAGAATAAGCGGAAAGGGGGCGATTTTATGGGAGTTACGATTTCGGGTATGACAGGTGCAGGGAGCATCCGGCACAACAACCGCAGCTTCTCAGCGGCGAATGTAGACCGGAGCCGGACGGAGCAGAACATTGTTTTCTGCAACGAGGATCTGAAGCAGGTCTATCATATGGTCTTTGATGAAGCTCTCGCAGCCTACAACGCAAAGAAAACCAAAACGAGAGATAAGATACCGGACTACTATGAGCATATCCGGCAGAGTAAACAGGAAAAGCTGTTCCATGAAGCGATCTTCCAGATCGGCAACATGAGCGACTGTGGGTGCGGTACGCCGGACGGAGAACGGGCGGCGGCAGCTCTGAAAGATTTTGCGGAGTCTTTTGCAGAACGCAACCCCCATCTGCGGGTGTTCAATATGGTGCTGCACATGGACGAGGCAACGCCCCATCTCCATGTCGATTTTATCCCTGTGGCAACGGAGCAGTCAAGAGGACTTTCTACAAGGGTATCTATGAAACAGGCATTGAAGCAGCAGGGGTTTGTCGGTGTCGGCAGAAAGCAGACCGAATGGGCGGCGTGGATGGAACGGGAGAAAGAAGCTCTGACGGAGATCGCCCAGCGGCACGATTTTGAAATTATCTCTCTCGGCACGAACAGACCGCACATGGACTTGCCGCAGTTCAAGGAAGCGGCTGCGAGGCTGGAAGCGGTGCAGCAGCAGACAGCGGCAGTAGAGCGGGAGGTTGCTGAGCTGGAACGGCAGCGGGACGCTCTGAAAGGCACTGTGCGGCTCTTAAAGGAGGCTGACAGGGTAAATGCACCCCTGCATGATATTCAGCCGGAAAAGACGCTCACAGGGGCAGTAAAGGGCGTGACGGTGGATCAGGTCGAGCAGCTAAAGAAAATGGCACTGCGCAGCGTGACGGATCGGCACAAGGTACAGGAGCTGACGGAGGAAAACACCCGTCTGCGGTCACAGGTGCCGTCCATGAAGAAGCGGCTGGAAGAAGCGCAGCGGCAGCAGAGGCTTGAACAGGAAAACCGGAGGCTGCGCGATGAAAACTATTATCTGCAATCCGAGCTGCAGGAGGAACGCAGCTTCACCGAGCGTCTGACGGACGGCATCGGTCGGATGCTGGACTTCTTGGAAGAACACTTGCCGGAGCGTCTGCGTCCTCTGCTTGAAAAGGCGAGGGAGCTGCTGCCCGATCCGGAGATTGGACAGCAGCAGGAGCAACAGCAGCACCAGCGAGGAATGGGCGGCATGGAGCTGTAAAAGAAGCCTGTCCGGAGGGCTTGAAAATCTCTTTCGGACAGGCTATAATAACAACTGAAAATAGGGAATTGCTGTATTGATAATCTAAGCCCCCTGTAAGGGTACTCCCAACCTATATTTTTTCTCTCTGAAAGGGAGAAAGTCGGAGGGGAAAAGGGGGGTGAGCGGAGGGGTGTTGGAAGTGTGGTAAACCTCGTTAGAGGTTTTCCAAGCCACTGTGGTAAACCCATCGGGTTTTCCATAGTGGCGGCACTTTCAATGCCCCGCAGCGAGGGGGAAAAGGGGGAGGTGACTTTCTCTTTAAGGCGGCGTAGCCGCCGCTCTTTTGCTCCCCCTTTTCCCCCTTCCCGCCCGCAGGCGATCCCCGCCGCAGCGGATTTTCTTTTGGTACTTTTTCTTTTGTGAGGTGGTAATATGACCGAGAATTATCGAGGCTGCTACGAGTATTTGAGCGCACAATATCCGGAGGTCGGAGGCTATGAGTTTTATAAAGAGCTGTTTCCGGACAATGAGAACTCCGGAGAACGGCACACGGATTTTTCCCATCCGAACGCTGTGTATCTGTATCGGGACGAACAGAGCGAGGATAAGAAGCTCCGGCGCAGGAAGATGTATAACGACACATGGGAACAGGATTACATGGAGTTTGTCGAGGGGAACAGCCTTACTTTGTGCAGCGGTCTTGCATATCGCAGAAAGGAGAACAGGCTGGAGAACGCCCAGCGGATGTATGCTCTGATCTTCGATCTGGATGGCGTAGGTCTTGCCGAGCTGCGCAACCTCTTTCTGCGCTTTGGCGGCGATCCGGAGCGAGTGCGCCGGTTGCCGATGCCGACTTTCCTTGTTCTGTCGGGGACAGGGCTGCATATCTACTATGTTTTCCAGCAGCCGATTGACCTATACCCGAATATAAAAATTCAGCTTAAAAGTCTGAAATATGACCTCACTTTCCGGCTATGGGAGTATGGCAGCACTTCGCAGGTCAAGGCGATCCAGTATCAATCCATCAATCAGAGCTTCCGCATGGTGGGCAGCATCAATGACAAGCATGGGACGGAGCTGGTCGCTTTCCGTACCGGAGAACGGGTAACGCTGGATTATCTGAACGCCTACGCAAAGCCAGAAAACAGGGTGGATGTCAATAAGCCTTTCAGCCCATCCAAAATGACACGAGCTGAGGCGAGGGAGGCATATCCGGAGTGGTATGAGCGTGTTGTTGTGAGAGGCGAGAAAGGACGCAAGAAGTGGGATATTGCCGGAAAGGTGCATGGTGATGATCCGTATGCGCTCTACCATTGGTGGCTGCGGCAGATCGGAGAGATAAAGGGCGGGCATCGGTATTTCTTTTTGATGTGCCTTGCTATCTATGCTTACAAATGCGGTGTGTCGAAGCAGCAGCTCCGGCAGGATATGAAAGAGGCTTTTGATGATCTGCAGATGGTGAAGCATGAGAACGCATTGACCGAGGAAGATATACGGAGTGCGCTGGAAGCCTACGACAAGGAGTATTACAATTTCACGATTTCCGATATTGAAGCTCTGACCGATGTTCGCATCGAGCGCAACAAGAGGAATGGTAGATCACAGAAAGAGCATTTGAAAAGAGCAAGGGCGGTGCAGGAAGTGGATTATCCTGGCGGCACATGGAGAAGAAAAGGGGCAGAAGAAAAGAAAGCGCAAGTCTATGCGTGGCGGCAGGAGCATCCAGAGGGACGCAAGGCCGATTGTCATAGGGACACCGGACTTGATCCGAAAACGATCCGCAAATGGTGGGACACCGTACCGGAGGGGCATATAACGGTCAAAATACGCCCATCACAGGCTTTGAGCGATCTGTTGGTGGAGGAATTTAAGAAAGGGCTGTAAACGCCCCAGAAACGCCCTACAAGGCGTTTTCGGGGCGGGTAAGGGTTTTTATATTACCCCACCGAAAACGAGGCTTGAAAACCGCGCGAAATAAGGCTTTTTCACCCCCTAAATGTACACGCTGCGGTGTTAGCATATAGAAAGCACTGTTCATAGAAAAGTTGCAAAAAAACATTTGCAATGCACTTGCAAATGTCACGAATATTGAATATAATATTAGTGCAAGCTAAAAATGACGAGGAAAGGAGTGCTATTATGGCTAAAGGAAATATGACGATAAGAATGGAGCCGGAGCTGAAAGCACAGGCGGCAGCTCTCTTTAAGTCCCTCGGAATGGATTTGAGTACGGCAACGGGTATTTTTTATCGACAGGCACTTAGGTGTCATGGACTTCCCTTTGAAGTCAAGGTTGACGAGCCGAATGCTGTTACCTATGCGGCGATGGAGGCGGCAGAAAAGGGAGAGGATATGTATGGTCCGTTTGATAGCGTTGTAGATCTGATGGAGGCGCTGAATGCTTAAGCCGGAGTTTTCGGGGCAGTTCAAACGAGATTACAAGCTTGCGATCAAGAGAGGCTGCGATCCGAAGAAGTTGGAGGAAGTGATCACGCTGTTGTGTAACGAGCAGCCGTTGCCGGAGGCGTATCGAGATCATGCTCTCACTAATTCCAGAAATTATAAGGACATGAGAGAATGTCACATCGAGCCGGACTGGCTGTTGGTCTATAAAGTTGTTCGGCAGACTTTGATTTTGAAATTGATAAGGACGGGATCTCATAGCGATTTGTTTTGAGATTAACTCCGGATGAAAGAGTGGTGATGATATTTGGCGGGTGTAATAACGGAAATTGCAATAGAATGTGGCGTGTCGGAACAGGCAGTTCGTGCATGGTGTAGGCGAAACCATGTTGCGAAAGATGCGAAAGGAAGTTTCGCAATCAGCGAAAGTCAAAAAACCGCCATATATCAGCATTATTTAGGTGTTGAACGAAAGCAAGTTTCGCAACAGGCGAAAGCAAGTTGCGAAACTTGCGAAACCACTTTGATCGCTATGCTGCAGGGAGAATTAGACCGGAAAAGCGAGCAACTTGCTGTAAAGGACAAGCAGATCGAGGAACTGAACGCAAGGTTGGCGGAGGTCAGCTCGGCGTTGGTGACGGCACAGCAGACTGCGGCAGCGGCCCAGGCTCTCCATGCTGGGACAATGCATCAGCAGCTTCTTTCCGGCAAGTCCGGAGCCGATCAGCCGGAGCGTGAGACAGAACCGGTTCAAAAGCGTAGCTGGTTTAGTAGGTTCTTTGGGGACTAAACAGAACGACAAATCGGGAATTGATACTGTATTAAAAGATTTTCCTCTTTTCTGCCCTAAATGCAAATTGACGCATATCATTGATGTAGAAAAATTAGAGATTGTAATCAAAAATACAGAAAAACAAACTTTTATTATTTAGAAGAAAGGATATAAAAATGAAACGTTTACCTAAATATACGCCTGCGGAAGTACGGAATGATCCATACGGATTTACTTACAAAGAAATGTCGGAAGTTATTGGCGAGAATGAAGCAAAAGCCTTATATGAAGAATTATATAAGCAATTACCACGCAAAAAAAATCTATCAATGTTGGTAAAAAATATTTGCAAAAGCAGTGATACTGAAAAGTATGTTTACGAACTGAAAGACAACAAATACATTGAAACGGTTTTTATCAAGCGGCGAGATGGTGGAACTGTTTGCGTGAGCACACAAGTCGGTTGTCCTGTTGGTTGTATTTTTTGTGAGTCCGGGCGAAATGGCTTTGTTCGTAATCTAACATCGTCAGAAATCGTACAACAGATTATATTGTTGCGTCGAAAAGTAAACCGTATCGTTTTTATGGGTATGGGAGAGCCTTTATTCAATTATGACAACTTGATAAAAGCAATCCATATTCTCCGAGATAGATATGGGCTCAACTTTCCAACCGACGGCATTACCATATCAACAGTTGGTCCGGTCGATCAATTAAAAAAATTGCGCGAGGAACATCTTAAAATTCAGTTGACAATATCTTTACACGCAGCAACACAATCTGCAAGAAATCGTATTATTCCTCACATGCGCATATATGCTATTGAAGATGTTGTTAAGCAAGCCTTATCCTATTCTGAAAGGCATAATCGCAAAATTGTCTTTGCGTATTTGCTTTTACCGGGTATAAATGACCGGCCCTCAGATGTAAGACAACTTGCAAAATGGTTTCGGGGCAAAAAAGTTATGATTAACGTGTTACAATACAACCCAACAAGCAATTCAAGAATTAAAGCACCACAGAAACGGGAAATAGTTGCATTCAAACATCAATTAGAGCAAGCAGGACTTGAAGTTACTATGAGAGTTTCTCATGGCAGAGAGATTAACGCGGCTTGTGGACAGTTAGCTAACACATATAATAAATTCAAAAAAAAATGATTAAAAGTGCCAGACGCATAGACGCAGAGCCGATAACGCATTAGGTCAAAAAACCTATGTGTTATCGGCTTTTTTATGACCAATTCCAGTTTATCGGTGGGATGAAGGTCGGGGAGCCGTCCGCAGACGGCAGGGGCAGCGCCCCTCCGGAGCTGGCAGAGCAGCAGGCACGAGCCGGCAGTGAAGCAGCTCCGGCAACCCCTCCCCTTTAGGGGCGCAAAGCACTTTCACACCGCTGCACCGATGGGGTGGCGGTGTGAAAGTGCTTTTGCGTTACTTTCTCACCAGAAAGTAACAAAGAGGTTGTTTTTAGCGGAAATTTATGATAAAATAGAGGACGGAAGAATAAGCGGAAAGGGGGCGATTTTATGGGAGTTACGATTTCGGGTATGACAGGTGCAGGGAGCATCCGGCACAACAACCGCAGCTTCTCAGCGGCGAATGTAGACCGGAGCCGGACGGAGCAGAACATTGTTTTCTGCAACGAGGATCTGAAGCAGGTCTATCATATGGTCTTTGATGAAGCTCTCGCAGCCTACAACGCAAAGAAAACCAAAACGAGAGATAAGATACCGGACTACTATGAGCATATCCGGCAGAGTAAACAGGAAAAGCTGTTCCATGAAGCGATCTTCCAGATCGGCAACATGAGCGACTGTGGGTGCGGTACGCCGGACGGAGAACGGGCGGCGGCAGCTCTGAAAGATTTTGCGGAGTCTTTTGCAGAACGCAACCCCCATCTGCGGGTGTTCAATATGGTGCTGCACATGGACGAGGCAACGCCCCATCTCCATGTCGATTTTATCCCTGTGGCAACGGAGCAGTCAAGAGGACTTTCTACAAGGGTATCTATGAAACAGGCATTGAAGCAGCAGGGGTTTGTCGGTGTCGGCAGAAAGCAGACCGAATGGGCGGCGTGGATGGAACGGGAGAAAGAAGCTCTGACGGAGATCGCCCAGCGGCACGATTTTGAAATTATCTCTCTCGGCACGAACAGACCGCACATGGACTTGCCGCAGTTCAAGGAAGCGGCTGCGAGGCTGGAAGCGGTGCAGCAGCAGACAGCGGCAGTAGAGCGGGAGGTTGCTGAGCTGGAACGGCAGCGGGACGCTCTGAAAGGCACTGTGCGGCTCTTAAAGGAGGCTGACAGGGTAAATGCACCCCTGCATGATATTCAGCCGGAAAAGACGCTCACAGGGGCAGTAAAGGGCGTGACGGTGGATCAGGTCGAGCAGCTAAAGAAAATGGCACTGCGCAGCGTGACGGATCGGCACAAGGTACAGGAGCTGACGGAGGAAAACACCCGTCTGCGGTCACAGGTGCCGTCCATGAAGAAGCGGCTGGAAGAAGCGCAGCGGCAGCAGAGGCTTGAACAGGAAAACCGGAGGCTGCGCGATGAAAACTATTATCTGCAATCCGAGCTGCAGGAGGAACGCAGCTTCACCGAGCGTCTGACGGACGGCATCGGTCGGATGCTGGACTTCTTGGAAGAACACTTGCCGGAGCGTCTGCGTCCTCTGCTTGAAAAGGCGAGGGAGCTGCTGCCCGATCCGGAGATTGGACAGCAGCAGGAGCAACAGCAGCACCAGCGAGGAATGGGCGGCATGGAGCTGTAAAAGAAGCCTGTCCGGAGGGCTTGAAAATCTCTTTCGGACAGGCTATAATAACAACTGAAAATAGGGAATTGCTGTATTGATAATCTAAGCCCCCTGTAAGGGTACTCCCAACCTATATTTTTTCTCTCTGAAAGGGAGAAAGTCGGAGGGGAAAGGGGGGTGAGCGGAGGG